>CAYTZG010000013.1:0-54477 GCA_964442435.1 uncultured Bacteroidaceae bacterium
TTTTTTTTAAATACCTGTTAAATTTTTCAAAAAAAAACATTTTAAAAAGGCGAAATTTTAATAAAAAAAAAATTTTCGAACGGGGGAATTTTCAGAAAAAAACCCCTCCCCCCCCCCCCCCCCCCGGCGACCCAACCGAAGCCGAACTTCTTTAACATTTTTAAGATTTTTTCCTTGCGCCGCGCAGGGCTTCCCCTTACTTTTGCATCCGTAAACGAAACATTTATTATATTTGCAATGTCGGACGCCACGAACAACAAACTGAGATTCGGACTTGAATTGATGGACCCTGCAAAAGAGTTTATCAATGCCTTGCCCCAGTCAGTCCGTAAGAAGATATATTACAATATCAATAAGATTCAGACGGGCACTATAAGCGCCGAGTTATTCAAGAAATTGGAGAACACCGATATATGGGAGTTCCGGACGCTTTACGATGGCAAGGCCTACCGACTGTTCGCGTTTTGGGACACGCGAATCGATACATGGGTGGTGGCCACCCACGGCATCGTAAAGAAAAGTCAGAAGACGCCGGCCAAGGAGATTGCCAAGGCGGAGCGTCTGAGACAGTTATATTTTGAAAAATAGCAAATACCCTGACGACATGAGAAAGGTTGGCAATATGACGCTCTACACTTTTGAAGAGATTTTGGATGAAGATCTTGGCCCCATCGGCACACCCGAACGGGATGCGTTCGAAGCGGAGGTAAAGGCCGACGTAGAGGCGGAGAACCGGGCTTTCGAACTGGGCGAGACCATACGGGAGGCGCGGCGTGCGCAACATTTGACGCAAGAACAGCTCGGCGACAAGGTAGGTATGCGGCGCGATCAAATTGCACGGCTCGAAACGGGCCGTAGCGTCTCGTTCGTTGCCATAACGCGCGTATTCAGGGCGTTAGGTTTCCCTACCGGCGCGCTTGACCTTGGCCCCGCCGGCAAGGTCGCGCTGTGGTAAACAGAATAACATAAAATTGCTGTTCGGTTTGGACGTCTGCCCCCTTAGGAGGGGTTAGATCCAGCCAAACAGCAATTTTTGTTTTAGTTTGCAGGGCAAGGTCTTAGCCCTCCAAAACCCGTTTCAGTTCCCTGACGCTCCACCGTTCTTTCTCACATTCTTTCGTATAAAAGGATATTTCGAGCGGGTCGTCCGCCTTCAGTATTTCATAGTAATGACTCCAACTCAAAATGCGGGACACTGTTCCGCATTTTGGGAAACTGATGTATAATTTTCTCATATACTGTAAATTGGTTCTTCCAAAGCCTTTCCCATACGCCAGAGTCAAGTCGCTTGAAAGCCGGTTTAGCAAGTCGCTTCCGTATTCGGCCCTCGCGCCACCTTGTTGCTCATATTCCACAATGTATTTCCCTATGTGCCAATAGGTTTCCACCAAAACGGCATTGACCGTGCTGGCCACGTTCTTTCGGGCATTTTCCAACAAGATACCGATTTCATTTATCAGCAACTCGTATGCACCGGTTTTTTGTTTAGCTATTTTGTTCATAATAATATATTTATATAATCCTTCCGTTTATCCCCGGCGGATCGGTTTATCTCGCGTGGCCGCCACCTGCGCCCCTGTCGTATACTATACGTTTGATGTTCGATTTTATCGAAATTTTGTTGACAAACGGCTGATTTTTAGGGTATAACAAGCCGTCCTCCCCCAGCGGCAAGGTCGCGCTGTGGTAACCGCCCCGCTATTCCTCAAGGGCTTCGCGGGGCTTATCTCCTTTCAGCCCTTTGGCGTTGAGCGACGACACTACCGGGCGGCCAAGTTTCTTTTCCAACTTCTCTTTCGCCACCTTGGCAATGCTGGAACCTTCCTTGGCCACCGCCGCATGGGCCTTCATGCCGCGCGGATGCCTGGCCTTCGACAACTCCGTCGTGGAGGCTTCGGCCAACGAGTTCAACGCCAGCTCCAAGTTGGTCATATGGTCGCGCAAGTTCTCCTTTTTCAGGTCTTTAAGGTGCTTGTACTGCTTGGTCGTATAGCCGCTCCAGCCTTTGGTGATGATGTCGGTGAGCGTGGCGTACTGCTGCGGCTGCACGCCGCCCCGCTGCCACTCGTCGGTCAGCTCCTTGCGGATTTCGATGCTGCGGATGCGCTGGTTGATCCAAGCGTCCGAGTAGCCGAGCCGCCGGTAGTCGGCAACCGCCTGGTCAATGGACAGCTCCGGGTCTTGCAGTTGGTCGAGGCGCGTGGCCGCCACCTGCGCCATCCACACCTTGAACGGCTCCGCCTTGGGCGACGGGATGGACTGGATGAGGCGGAAAATGCCCTCGGCCGTGGCAGTCATTTCCTTATGTTTTTTACCATCTTCGCTGACCAACGGAACCAGGGTACAAATTGTACCCCAGTTGGCACGCAGCCCCTCATCCCGAACTTTCAGTTTCTTGATGTATTGCTTAGGGTCTGCGCTGTCCGTCAGCACGGCCACCACATCCACTATCGAGAAGTACCACTTCTCGTGTTCGTCGTCCCAAACGGTACGTACTTTCCTGTTTTCAAACAGTTTCAATGCTTCTTTCTTGGTCATGATGATTGATTTTTATACTATACGTTTGATGTTCGATTTTATCGAAATTTTGTTGACAAACGGCTGATTTTTAGGGTATAACAAGCCGGCATCCCCCGGTGCCCCACGGGTGGAAACGCCGGGGGGAGGGCAAGGCGGGGGCGCGGGGGCACCTGATTAACAAGCCGTGTTAAACCGATGTCTTTCAGTAAACTATACCGAACGCCGGGCGGGCTCAAAGCCCATCCGTAAGGCCGCGAACAACGGCCTACAGGCGCGTGTGGACTTGGCGGGGGGCGGGGCGCAAGCGGCTGGCCGTGAGGGGGAAAAATCGGGGTGTTTTGATAAGGGAAGCGGGTATTTCGGACAGTATTTTACTACTGTTTTTTGTAAATAAAACCCCTATGATAAACGTATAAATAAATTGTTAATGAATTTGTTAAAAATTTATGATAAGCCAATAGTAAGTACGCTTTTTAGCGACCATAAGGTTTTGTAAGGCTGTTGCAGGCGGTGGAAACGGTGGTTCTTTAATATATTTACATTGCCTTAGAGACGCCTATTATGCGACAGGGGCAAGCGGCGGGGCAACCCAACCCAAACCCATAATTAAACCCATACACCGCCCCGCTCCCCTACCCCTCGCCCGCAAGGCCGCCCACCGCGCGACCCGAAGGCCGGCAACCGCAGGAGAACCGCAAGCCGACAGTTTAACGGCCGGCAACCGCAAGCCCCCGCGCCCGTTCGCCGCGGGCAGAAGGCGGCGCAAGCCGCCCGGCGTTTTAGCGCGACGTTGCACGTCGCCGGGTTCAAAACCTTTTCTTTTGTCGAAAAGAAAAGGTTTTACCAAAAGAAACGACTGCTACGCGCAGAGCGTCAAGGCGGCCAACCTAGCGCGAAGGCACTCCTTGCGCGCTAAAGCACGCTGCGTCGGCACGCCACCCACAAGGCCGGCCAACCCGCAACCGCGGCCGAAAGCCGCAGGAGAACTGAAACGAAAACCAAAACTAAACCAAATTACTAACCAATTAAAACAAAACATTATGAAAAAGCTAATGACATGCTTATTAGCCGTGTTGCTCTGCGGACTGAGTTTCTGCTGGGCAGACGGTGTAACGGTGTCAGGTACGGTGAATAACTCCTCTGTTTCATGGTGGGAAGATGGGAGCACTGTAACCTTGACGCCCTCCTCCGGAGAAGCGAAAACAGTGGGCCTGACAAGAGGAACAAATCCAGACTACTCTTACTCTTGGAGTTTTAAATTCGAAAACGTAACGGACGGCGAATATACGCTGTCTTTCAGGGGGGAGTCATATAGCTATCTTTACACGGTCAGCCAAAGTGTAACGGTTTCCGGTAGCGATGTAACGGGTATAACGCTTAATCCTACCATGACCGCGATGCTCATGACCGTGACGGTCAAAGAACAAGCAGAGTCTGAGTATGATGCCTCGCCTATCGAAGGCGCCCAAGTAACCTATAAGAAGAAAGATGCCTCAGAAGAAGGCATAACGGTAACAACCAACTCGGCCGGCAGGGTCACTTTGGAGGTTGAAGCCGCAACACAGTACACGATTACGGTTACGGCCACGGGCTATAAGTCCGTTACGTTGGAAGAAGTTCAAAGCACGACAAGCGAAACTATCATGATGGAAGTCATCCCCGTTACCTTGAGCGGCACGCTGAAAATGGGTGAAACGGCCGTGACGGCCCTGCCTGAAGGCATGGGGCTGGCGATAGTTATCGGTGGACAAAACCAATACACGCCCGCAATCAGCGCTAACGGCTATTCGGTAGAATGCAAGGCCGGCGTGGCGAAAATATACGTAACCAACCAAGCCGTTACCAACTCCACTAATGTTGGCGCAAATGGCACTAATATATATCTGAAACTGGCGGCGGACTATACGGTAACGACGCCCGAAAACGGCAGCTTTACGATAACCGCCGCCGACAACACCGCGACGCAGAACATCGTGCTGACTAAAACGGCTGCGGTCGTATCCGGCACAGCGAGCGTGCAACTGAGCGACCAAGGCTTGACGCTAACCAAACAGGGCGAAACGGAGCCCGCCTACTATGCTGTATTTGGCTACAACTCCACCACATTCCGCTTCGATGCCGTAGCGGCCGGCATCTATACATTAGGCTGCAAGGAACCCGGCTACCAAATCAAGGGCGAAGCGCCCGTCGTTACCGTAACGGGGACTACGGACGTGAATCTCGGCGCGGTGGAACTCGAAGCCGTGGAAGCCGAATACAAATTCAAAAACTCGGGACTATCTTACTGGGATAATAGTGCTTACAAAACAGTATACATTGAGGGTGCCACCCTCAAACTCTATCCCTTCGGTCAGACGGAGGGCGAAGCCTTGGCCAGCGGCACGACAGGAACGGATGGCATAGCTACCCTTAAGACGAATGCCAAAATGGGTGACAAGTTTACCGTTACGCTGGAGGGGGTAGGGCTGTTCCCCCAGCAAGCGACGGTTGAGGTTAAAGAGGCAACGAACACGGTTAACGGCCTCTCTACTGTATGGCTTTGGGCTTCCGGCAAAGTGAATTACGAAGGGGATATCGATACCGGCGCTTTCCAAATACTCGTAGAGTCGTATGGCTCAATGCAAAACATACTGGGGGGATATGGATCCATAGTCCTCTTTGATTCCGAAACCGGCGATTTCTCTCTCGGTGCGAGCAGTTCCTACAAACCCAACGGCACTGCCCCGATTATATTCACGGGCAGGGAAAAGGACACCCGCTTTTTCCTGTACGACACGGTTAAAGACGTGAACTTCAGCAACGGCGTCGTAACCCAAAACCTGACACTGAAAAAAGATGCGGACAAGGGTTATATGCGGGTCGGCCTCAAATACCAATTCAACGACGCCTCTCCGATAAATTCCATCAGCGGCGTCACGATAAATGGATATCTTCCCGGTGATACGTATAATGCGTCTATGCATGGCACGACCGATAACTACGGCTATGTTTATTTCTTAGTAAACAAAGACACGAAATTCGACAGCTTGAAACCCACGATTTATGGGGATAATGGCTTGCTTTATAAAGCGGGCGAAACCATGAAGAACGTTGACGGCTTCTTTACTGACGGACAGGGCACCAAGCGCCCGAATGAAAAGGATATCTATGTGGAAGGCGCTGAACCGACCGCAACCGTAACGATTTCCGGTAACATCACGAACTTGGAAGGCTTGGGCAGCGATGTGAAAGTGGCGTTGCAGACCCAACGCGACCTGCAAGTGATGACCGCAGCCATCAGCAACGGTCAGTACACGTTCTCGAACGTACCCGTGTTTACGCAGGGCGGCTATTCCCCCTCTCCCGCTGTTTTGCCCATCTTCCTCACCGAGGTCGATGCCAAATACGACGCCACCTACGGGGCTTCCGTACCCTACAACTACGCCGTTACGCCCAAGACCGTGACGGTAGACCATGGCGCTACCTCCGCAACGCTGAACCTCACGGTGGTTAAAATCGGTTGCAACGTAAGCGGTACCGTTAGCCCGGCTACGAGCGGCCAGAGCGTGATTTCGCTGACCAAGCAGGGCGAAAGCCCGCATTGGGCGGACATCGTGAATGGCGCTTACAAGTTCCAGGGCGTACCGGCCGGCACCTATACGCTGAACGTCAACTGCCCCGGCTACGAACCCGCCTCCAAGGAAGTGACCGTAGCGGAAACGCTGGCAGACGTTACGGTGGAGGCCATTACGCTGACCGCCGCGGAGATGACCGTTACCGTTAGCGGCAGCCTCGGTGCCACCAACCCTTATACGAACAAATATGAATATTTCGACGGCGCCGAACTTTCCATCTGGAACAGCGAAGGCACGGAGAAATTAGCGGAACAGACATTGCCGGAAAAAGACGGCTACGGTTATATCCAATCCGGTTTCACGTTCAAGGCTACGGCGGGCACGAAAGTGCTGTTCAAGATGACGCATCCGAGCATCGAACCGGTATCGAAGGAATACCCCGTAAACGGCACTATCCTCACGATTAACGCGAGCGACCTGAACTATCAGTTCCTCGACAACGAGGATGAAGATCATCCGGTGATGACAAGCTTCAAGGCCGACTGGAACGCCACGTTCGACTCCTTGAAGCTGAGCTGGAGCTGGCCCGCCAACGCGGATGGCAAAATCAAGAAAATCTCTATGCACCGCAAACTGTCGGGCGAATCGGGTGATGGCACCGAGGTAAAAACATGGGAAAGCGCCACGGCTTTCACGGCCGCCGAACTGCCCGTTGCGTTTACCGATACGGTTAAGCAACCCACGAGCTACACCTACATGTTCAATATCATGTATGCCGACCTGGCTCGGAAAAATGCTTCGTTTATCGCCGACAAGCGCGAAGGCACCCGCTACACGCTGACCTATGCGGTTAACGACGACAAGATGGGTACCCTTACGAGCTACGCGCAACCCGCAGGCGACTACATGGAAGGCGACCCGATTACGGTAACCGCGAAGGCCAATAAGGGCTATAAGTTTGTGGAATTCCTCAAGAACGACCAGAAACTGACCGATGCCGAAATCGAAAGAATGACGATGATTGGCGATACCGCGGCTACCTTTGGCTTCAATATGCCGGCCGAAAACCTGACCATCAAGGCCGTCTTTGCCGCCAAAGACCCGTCTGCCGTAACGGAATACACCGTAACGCTGAAATCCAACAACGAAGCCTGGGGCAAGGTGGAAGGCGCCGGCAAGTTTGAGGAAGGCACCGAAATAGAGGTGAAAGCCACGGTGACGGACGCCACGAAATACGCGTTCGTAGCTTGGAAAGAAGGCGACAAGGTTGTTTCTGAAGACGCCACCTACAAGTTCAAAGTGGAAAAAGACATCACTTTGACGGCTGAATTCAAAGAACTGACCGCCAACGAGAACCTGAAAGCCGCGCAGTGGGCCATCTTTGCCGAAGACGGCGCCATTGTCATCAAGGGCATCAACGGTGACCGTTACGACATCTACGACCTCAACGGCCGTCTCTGCGGTGCGGCGCTCTGCACGGGTGCTGAAATCCGCTTGAGCGTGGCGTCCAGCAAACTCTACATCGTACGCCGCCTCGGCGCCGATGGTTCGTTTGACGCCAAGAAGATTGTAGTACGTTAGTTCCATCCTTTTCAAGCCGGCAGTTGCAGCGGTACGGAAACCGCGCCGCTGCGGTTGCCGGTTTGTTTTTTTTAAAATCAACAACCTGATATAACTATGAAAAAAACCTTGCTCTTATCTGCCTGCCTCGTTTTGTCGGGCGGTTTGTTTGCCCAGACCCCGGAAGCGGAAAGCCCCGTGTTCCATCTGGACGGATTTGACGCTTCGACCGTAAGCGGTTTCAAAACGACGCCCAAAGAAGGCGCCGAAGACCTTATTCCTTGGACGCATCCCGATACCGTCGTGCTGACCAAGGCCACCGGCGTGGGCGCTTGCGCCAAAGCCGACGAAGGCGGCATTTACGGCTCGTATGTATATACTTATGACGAACGCGGCAATATGATTGCCCAGGAAGCCTTGCAATATGTATCCGACGACGTTTGGTTGCCGTCGCAGCGGATTGTTTCCTCTTACAACCAATGGGATTTGGTCGACACCACGACCAGTTATTATTTTTATCAGCGGGACGGTATCTATGTGCCGAACGCGCGCAAGATATCGACCTACAATAAACGGGCGCAAGCCGTTTCATTGCTGAACCTGAAATGGAACAACCAAACGGATACTTGGACGCCGAGTTCCCGTTTTACCTATACCTACACCAAAGACAACAAACTTGCAACGAGCCTGCAGGAAGAGCCCGACGACATGGTTATGGGCGGCGAGGCTTGGAAGAAAGTATTGAAGGCCGAATACGGCTACGACCGGAAAGGCCGTGAAATACGGTTCGAATCGGAGTTTTGGACCGGTGCCGAATGGTTCCCCTTCCGGGCCGTTTACCGCACCTACGAAAACGACTTCCTCGTGAAGGAGCTCGGCTGCATCCTCAACGAGATGACCGGCGTGTATATGGAAACCTACCGCTACGAATACACCTACAACGAACGGGGCGATTTGACCGACCACCTCATATTCTACACCGACACGACCGGCACATGGGACACGACGGTGACCGAATCCCACTTTTACGATGAACAGGGACGCGAAACATGGAACTTTACGCGGCGTGACGACATGGGCAACCTGGTAAACGCAAGCCGCGAGTTCTATTTCTACAACGAACAAGGCCTCAAAGACAGCGTGTCGCATGACGCCTGGGAGATGAGCGGCGACGCGACGGGCGGCGAATGGTGGCATACGAGTTCGCTCCGCTATTTCTACAACGAGCAAGGCGTCCGCAACAGTTATATCTACTACAATCTGACCTCCGAATATTACGCCACCGACAAATACGAGTCCGAATTCAACGAATACGGCGACGGCACGCGCTCGCAGTGCTTTACGCTCGAAAACGGCTGCTGGGTACCGGCCGACCGCTACATGCTGGAAGTGCACGACCGCAACGGCAACGAGATTATGCGCGCCAACAACCCGCCGCTTCACGAAATAACCGTACACTATGCCTCCGGCACCAAAACGCCGGCCCCCGAACCCGACACGACTGCCGACACCTTTATTGAACGGATCAACCTGCAGTTGGATGCGCAGGTAGACGTCTATCCCAACCCGGCGGGCGAAACGCTGTATGTGGACATAGCCGGCGAGGGCGTCTACGAAGTGTCGCTGTCCAACCTGACGGGCACCGTGGTGGAAACGTTCCGCATGGAAAGCGGACGCAAGGCCGTGAACGTAAGCGGCCTCAAAGGCATATATATGTTGCGCGTGTCGAAAGCCGGCGCGGCGGCCACACGCAAGATCATGATTCTATAACCCCTGAAAAATAACAATCAACGTATATGAAAGTATTTCAGAAAATCAGCCTCAAGCTTGCTTGCTTGACGGCGCTTGTTCTGCCGGCGAATCTCTTCGCCCAGAACGGCACGCCCGGAAAACCGGCTATTGACACGATTCGCGACAAAACCGTCACGCTTTCGTGGAAGGGTGCCGAACAGATTTACGGTTTTTCCGACGACTTCGAAAGTCATGAGGATTTTGCCATCAACTCGCCGGGTACCATCGGCTGGCAATATGCCGACATGGACCACGACTACGAATACCTCGTTGGCGACTATCAGTTTGTAAACGCGCAGATGCCGTCCGCTTTCCGCGTCTGGAACCCGTCGCAGACAACGCCGGTTTACGATGCGCCCCGAGGTTTGCCGCATTCGGGCAGCAAATGCTTGATTTCGTTTGCCACAAAGAATAACTACCGGAACGACTGGCTTATCAGCCCCGATTTGACGGCCTATAGGTTTGCCGACTCCATCCGGCTGTCGTTTTGGGCGCGCACGTTCAACGGCGCCTACGGTGGCCTCGAACAGGTAAAAATCGGCTACTCGACCACCGACGCCAAGGTTTCTTCGTTTACGTTCCTCAACGGCGGCGAGCCTTACGAGATACCCGAAAGCGACCGCGGCAAGGAAGATATGTTTTATTTTGAGTTCAAATTCCCGAGCACGGCCAAGTATATTGCCATAAACTGCGTGACTTACGAAGGCCAGGCGTTGCTTATCGACGACGTTACGATTTGCACCAACAAGGTGATGCCCAACAAGAGCGCGCACAACTACCTGGTTGGCTACAACCTCTATCGCAACAACACGAAGGTGAACGGCAACCTCATCACGCAGACCACGTATATCGACAACGCGCCCGACTACGGTGCCGTAGCCTATAAGGTGGAAGCCGTTTTTGAAGACGGTGCCAAAACGATGTCGGAAACGTTGAACTCGGAGATTCCGGACATCCGTCTGCTGCCTTTCGTAGAAACTTGGGAAGACTACACGCTGACCACGAATTTCTGGAAGACCAATCCGGACAAGCTGACCGAGGACGGCAGACCCCAACCCGGCTGGCAGGTTGACTACCGCGAAGGCGGCCTCATCATTCCGGCGGCCACGTTCAAACCGCCATTAAGCGCCAAGGACTACAGCGACTACTGGCTTGAGAGCAAGGAGCTGAGCGCCAAGGGTCTGGAAAAAGTGACCTTGGCCTACGAAATGGCTTTCTGGCGCTACAACGGTGCCGGCGGCCGTGGCGAGAAGGAATATATAAAGGTGGAAGTTTGGGACGGCACGCAATGGCATACGGTGCAGACCGTAACCAGCGCCAACAACTCTTTCGACTATACGCGCTTCTATCTCGACATTTCCGAATACGTAAAGGACAAGTATTTCAAAATCCGCTTCAACGGCGGTGGCGTTGACGCCTACAACGTACACGGTTGGTATATCTCTTACGTGAAGGTGTACGAGACGGAGAAATCCAACATCAGCGGCACCGTAACCTGCGCCGGTACCCCGGTAGCGGACGTGGCCATTACGTGGACGAGCAAGGACAAAGATATATACAAAACCGTCAGTGCCGCCGACGGTTCGTACAGCATAGCGAACGCTGACGCCGGCACCTATACGCTGACCGCCACCAAAAAGGCCTACAACCCGCTCAAAACCGAAAGCATCGCGGTGGCGAAAGGCACCAAGAGCTATAATATAGAAATGACGCAGCCCATTGTGGCCGCCCCCGCCGATGCCGAAAAGACCTATACGCTTGTGGCCGAAGCCACGGACAACGGACAGCTTACGGTGCAGAACACGGGCAACGGCCCCGTGCGCGTGAACATCGACGTCGACTACAAGAATCTGACCACGACGCAGGCGCCGGCCCTCAGGCCGCTCAAGACGTTCCGTCCCAAAGACTTGATGCAGGCGGTGATTGCCTTCGACGGCAAGTATTTCTACACGGCCAAGAGCGACGAATATGCCGGCGACGGTGTGATTGAGAAATACGACATCGACGGCAACTTTATCGAATCGTTCCAACCGAGCATCCATGTAAGACGCTACTTCGGCTTTGCGTATGACGGGCAGGATTTCTATTCGGCCAACAACGACAGCATCATCCGTCGCATTGACATGGAAAAGCACGAGATTGTAGAAGAAATCGTGACCCCCATCGAAAACATCAACCACATTGCCTACGACGAGGCACGCGACGCGTTCTATGTGGGCTGCCTCAACTCGATGGCGTTGGTGGGCAAGGACGGTAAAATTATCGAAGAGGAAGTGATATTGTCCGACGCCAAGTTCGTGGGTTCGGTTTACGACCCCTACTTTAAGGAAGGCCCCACGATGTGGATTATGGACGAGAGCGAACCCAACAACATAGCCAACGGCTATACCAAAGCCGTGGTGCGTCGGTTCGACCTCAACACCAAGACCGTGCGCAACGACTATACGTTCGATTGCAGCCAGCTGCCCGGCTTTGTTTACGGTAACGGCAAAACCGGTCTGGTATGGGGTGAAGGTATGTTCGGTTCCACAGGCTATCTGGACGGCCACTTCGTGTTAATGGGGGTTATCCTCTCCGACCCGGGTCTGATTTTCATCCTGGATATGTATGAAGTGGAGAACTGGCTGCGCCTGAACACCTACCGGCAGGAAGTGGCGGCCGGCCAATCGGCAACCTTCTCTTATACGGTGGACGCCGCCAACCTGACCGACGGCATGAACCGCGAAGCCACGATGCGCATTCTGTTTGAACCGACCATTCCGGCCCACAGCCAAACCATAAAGGTGAACGTAAGCGGCAAAGCGACGCTGGCCAAGCCTATGGGTCTGGCCGTAACGGTTCAGAACGACGAAAAGGCCGTATTGACGTGGAAAGCGGCGGATGCGGCCACCGCGCCCACTTCGTACAAGATTTACCGCAACGGTGAGGTGATTGGCACGGCCACCACGCCGACCTATACCGACAACAACCTCAAGTCCGGCACTTATCTCTATGAGGTAGCGGCCGTATATGCGGGCGGCGAATCGAAGAAGACCGAGACCGTGAAAGCGGAAATCGTGAACGGTATCGCTTGCTACAAGCCGCAAAACCTGACGGCCCGCAACGTGCGCAACGAAGAAATCGTGCTCTCGTGGTCGAACCCGTCTACCGTGGGCGACAAAGCCACCGCTTTGAGCTGGAGCAACGGCAACATCTACGACTACATCAACATGAGGGACAACTCCATCGTTATCGGTGCCTCCCAATGGACGCCGGATGAACTGGCCGACTACCGCGATATGAAGATTTCGGCCGTAACCTTCGTGCCGATGACCTCCGACGGTCAGGACGTGCCCAGCAACGGACAATATTCGGTATATATTTGGGAAGACGGTACGCTGAAATACAAACAATCGGCCACCAACGGCTTCAAGCGCGCCGAACCCTATACGATGAAGCTGGATAAGCCCTATACCATCAACGACCGCAAGACCCTGCGCGTAGGTATCGAAGCGTCGGGTTGCTACGGCATCGCTTTGGGTATAGACAACGGCCCGGCCAAAGTGGGCAAGGGCGACTGGATTTGGAACGATGAAAACCTCGGCGGCTGGATAACGCTGAATGCCGCGGGTTCTTCCAACGCCAACTTCATCATCTCGCTCGACCTGCAGCCCAGAACGGAACCCGAGACCAACACGACCAGAAGCTACAACGTGTTCCGCGACGGGGTTAAAATCAACACGGCGCCCGTAACCGAAACGACCTTTACCGACCAACCGGTTGCCGGCAATTATGTATATACCGTAACGGCCGTACACGACAACTGCGAATCGTATGCCTCCAACACGGCCAAGGGCCGTATCGTGGACCTGACGGCGCACGACGCGCCCGAAGACCTGATCGCCAGCGTGACGATGAACCGGTATGTACAGCTCAACTGGAACAACCCGAACTACAAGCTGAGCGGAGAGGCCAAATCGGACTACGTACCTTTCTCCTATGTAACCGATATGACGCTGAGCCTGTCTGGCGAAGCGGCGATTGTAACGGACGGCCAGTTCCTCTACACGTCTTTCTACAACCGGAACGGCGAGTTCTACAAATACGATATGGACGGCAACTTCATCGAATCCTTCAAGATTGAGGGTGTAGAACAGATGCTTGACTTGGCTTGGGACGGCCAGTATTTCTACGGTGGCAAGAACACGGCCGAACTCTATTGCATGGACTTCGAAAACCACACGCTGGTTAGAAAGATGGACGTTACGGCCTTGGTACGCCACTGCGCCTACATTCCGGAGCTGGACAATGGCCGGGGTGGCTTGGAAATCGGTGACTGGACGTCGTCGTATTTCGTTTCGAAAGAAGGTCTTTACCTCAACAAGGGCATCCAAACCCTGGAAGGTGCGTTCGGTTCGACTTACGCCGACGGCAAACTCTATTACTTCCAGCAAAACCCCAACGCGTTGTGCGAAATCATCGAAGTGGACCTCGCCACGCTGGAACCGACGGGCAACCGTGCCGACCTTGGCCGCTACAACCAATATCAATTGGTTAAAAACGCCAAAGCGGGCGGTTTGGGTACGTTTACGTCGCTGAACGGTTCGACCATGTTGCTGGCCAATATCATAAACGGTGAACTCCCCAACAAACTGGTTTGGGTAGAAGTGACGCCGAATGACTTTGTGACCGGCTTCAACCTTTACCGCAACGACAAGAAGCTGAACGGCACGCCGCTCTCCGGCCGTGAATTCCGCGACACGCTGGTTACGCCGGGCACCTATGCCTATAAGGTGTCCGCCATCTATGTAGACGGCGTGGAAGGCGACAAGACCGATGCGGTCAACGTCAAGATTGCGGAAGCCAAACACTGCGAAGCGCCGGCCAACTTCAAGGCCGTGGTGGACGACAGGAATGTACGTCTGCAATGGACCGTCGCCCTTGAAGACGAAGTGAAGAAAGACAACATCGAGAACTATACCCACCTGGCGAGCCCCATCGGCAACTACATCACGATTGACGCCGACAAAAAGGCGACCTACGTGCCCACCGACTGGACGTTCGACGGCGCGGGTAAACCGGCCTCGTTCCTCGTACTGGATCAGCGCGCGCTGACGCCGGCTCAAAAGGATTTTGCCTTCTCCGGCAACAAGGTGCTGGCGGTATTCGGTGCCGCCACGACCCCGGCCGTAGACGTGAACTTCGCCAACGACTGGCTGATTATGCCGGCGGCGGTTCAAACCGGCAACGACCCGCAATGGATTTCGTTCATGGCGCGCAGTCTGGATCTCGACTCCAAGGAGGCGTTCCGCGTGGCCTACAGTATGAGCGACCCCGACACGGTTGACTTTATCCACGTATCGCAGAGCAACACCTATGCAAACGGTATGTGGACGCGCTACACGTTCAACCTGCCGGCCAATATCAAATACGTGGCCATCGAATACCGGTCGGGCAACGGCAAGGCGCTGTTGATTGACGACATTTCGGTGGGTACGGGCGCTTGCGTGTTCGAATTCAACGAAACCATCGACGCTTCGGAAACCTTTGTCGAAAAGGTGGCCGGCTACACCATCTTCCGCGACGACAAACCGCTGACGACCCAACCGATTCACGCCAACACCTATTTCGACGGCAACCTGCCGAACGGTACGTATACCTATACGGTTCAGGCCACGTACAACACTTCGTGCGTAAGCGCCAAGAGCAGCGCGGTAAAGGCGACCGTTAATTTCCAAGCGCCCAAGAACGCCCCCACCAACCTCAAGGGCACGGCGAGCCACGATACGGTGAACCTGAGCTGGAAAGCGCCGGTTCATGTTGAAGACAAATCGCTCTCCTATGTGATTTCCAACGTGGAAGAGGCCCTCGGCTTTACGACCGCGAGCATTTACTACGTGGCGCAGAAGTGGGAACCCTCCGACCTGCTGGGCGTATATGGCTATCAGATTGAATCCGTCAACGCGTTCTTTATGTATGCGCCTAACCAACTCGACCTGTTGATTTATCAGGACGACGAACTGGTTTACGAACAGACGGTAACGAGACAGTGCGTAGATATGGATGTTTCCACGCTCGTACTTGACGAACCGTTTACGGTAGACTTCAGCAAGAGCCTGATGGTGGGCTTCCGCATCGACGCCGATGACATGATGTTTACGATAGCGTATGACAAAGGCCCCGCGATGGATGGCGGCGACCTGTTCTCCAACAATGGTATCAACTGGAGCTCGGGCAACTATGGCATGGGTACCGGCAACTGGTTCATGGCCGTGACGATGAAACTGCCCGAACCCGCCGGCGGCTATGAAACCGGCTTCAAAGGTTATCTGGTTTACCGCGACGGCGAACCGGTACGCAAGGATTTGGTTTCGGATACGAAATACCTTGACCGCGGCTTGGAGAACGGGGTTCATACCTATGCCGTAGCGGCCGTTTACGACAACGATAACGAGGTTATGTCGGATAATATTAAGGTAGTGGTACGTGATGCGGGTATCGAAGAGTTGGACGGCAACCACCTGTATCTCTTCCCGAACCCGACCTCGGATTACTTCACGGTTTACGGCTCGTTCGCCAGCATCGAAATCACCGACCTGCAGGGCAAGGTTCAGTTGAGACACGAAGCGGCGCAAGGCGCGGACGTTTCCGTTACCTCGCTCATGCCCGGTATGTACTTTGTACGTATCACGGCTGAGGCCGGCACCACGGTGCGCAAATTAGTAGTAAAGTAGTTTTGTAGTTAGTAGTTTTTTTGAGGCCGTCGGACGGGCGCCGCAAGGTGCTTGTTCCGGCGGCTTCTCTTTTTGGGGTGTTTCGACCCTACAGGCGTCTATAACGGCGGTTTGCTTTCGGCGCTTATATTTCGTACCTTTGCAGAATATTGCGAATTTTCGTATTTTTTAATTGATTTTTAATACCTTATGAGCAATTCCCCTGCTTTGAGGCTGGAAATCGACGCCTCGGCCTGCATCGGCTGCGAACGCTGCGTGCGCATCTGCACGTCCCGTATCTTCCATGTGGCGGAAAAGGCGGCCGACGCTTCGGCGCGTAAACGCATCGGCATACAGGAGCCCGACCTC
Organism: uncultured Bacteroidaceae bacterium; assembly: GCA_964442435.1. GTDB lineage: Bacteria > Bacteroidota > Bacteroidia > Bacteroidales > P3 > CAMXAS01. Next base: position 16,487 of record CAYTZG010000013.1, read on the forward strand.
TGCATCCGCTGCGGGCACTGCGTGGCCGTTTGCCCCGCAGGCGCCATCACGCACGGCGATTTCCCCGCCCAAACCATCCACCCGTTCAACGCGGCCCTGCGGCCCACGCCCGAACAGATGATGGAACTCATCCGCACGCGCCGTTCCAACCGCGCCTTTTCCGGTGCGCCGGTGCCACCGGACGCGCTCGCCCAAATCATTGAGGCGGCGCACCGCGCGCCCACGGCCTCCAACGCCCAGCAGCTGGCCATCGTGCAGGTGCACGACCCCGCCGTTATCCGCAAGCTGAGCCAAATCACGGTCAAGACTTTCCTCGGCGTGGCCGACAAACTGGAATTCCCGCTCGTCAAACCGTTGGTAAAACCCTTCGCACCGGGTATATACAAGTTGTTCCCGAAGATGCGCTTTTTGGCCGCCGAAATGGAAAAAGGCCAGGACTTCATTCTGCGCAGCGCGCAGGACGTCTTGTTCTTCTATGCGCCCAAGTCGTGCCGCTTCGGTTGCCAAGATGCCAACTTGGCCTATCAAAACGCCTCGCTCATGGCCGAAACCCTTGGCGTGGCGCATTTCTACACGGGCTTCGTCTGCGCCGCCTTCCAACAGAACCCCAAACCGTTTTTGGAATGCCTCGGCATAGAAGGGCGCATCCACGCCGGCATGGCCCTTGGGATGCCCGACTTTAGATTTGAACGTTATATTGACCGTCGTCCACTCGACTTTAAAAAGATTTAGCCATGATTTTCGCCTTAATGCCCATTATTTTCCTCGTCGGCATCATCCTTGTCGCATTGGAAGACGTTGTCCGCATCAACAAGACCGCCATCGTGCTGGCCATGAGCATCATCCTGTGGGGCCTGTTCCTGCTTGACGCCGACGCCATCCTGGCGCACAACGCGGTGCTGTCGCTGTTTTCGGAAGACCTGCCCAACTTCGAAAACCTGACGATGCACGAACGGATTAACGAATTTATGGAAATGAGCCTGATTCACGCTTTGGGCGACGTTTCCTCCACGCTGTTCTTCGTCATGGGTTCCATGGCCTTGATAGAAATCATCGACGTACACGGCGCGTTCTCCATGATTTCGCGTTGGATAAACCTCAAGAGCAAACGGCAGTTGCTGTGGCTCATCTCTTTTTTGACGTTCGTGCTGTCGGCCATCATCGGCAACCTCGCCACGGTTATCGTCACCATTACGATTGTTTCCAAAATACTCAAAAGCCGGCCCGACCGCCTGCTTTTCGCGTGTATGATTGTAGTGGCGGCCAACGCGGGCGGCTGCTGGTCCCCCATCGGCGACGTCACCACGCTGTTGCTCTGGACCAGCGGCAACCTCGGCATGGTGCAGCAGGTGTCGCACCTCATCGTGCCCGCGCTCGTCATGCTCATCATCCCGCTTATCGGCGCCACGTTCATGCTTAAGGACGGCCCCATCCGCACCGACGAAGTGGACGAATCGAACCGCCTCGGCCAAATCGTCAGCGAAGGCTTCCAAACCACGCTGCTCATCATCACCACGCTGGCGTTCATCTCGGTGCCCGTGTTGCAGACGTGGATTAACCTGCCGCCTTTCATGGGCGTGCTGCTCGGCCTGACCATCATTTGGTTCATCACCGACCTGCGTTACAGCCGGGAGCAAAGCGCGTTGTTCCAGCGCCTGCGCGTGGGCCATGCGTTTACCCGTATCGACATCTCCACGGTGCTCTACTTCTTGGGCGTATTGCTGTCGGTTGACGCGCTCAAGGTGGCCGGACAGCTGGATATGCTGGCCAACACGTTCAACAACCTGTTGCCCAACCCGGAATTCATCGCGCTCATGCTGGGCGTATGCTCGTCCTTCCTCGACAACGTGGCCTTGGTGGCCGCCGCCATCGGTATGTATCCGCTTCAGGCCGCCGGCCCGTTCATGGTGGACGGCGTTTTTTGGACGTTCCTCGCCTACTGCGGCGTAACGGGCGGCAGCTTGCTCATCATCGGCTCGGCCTCCGGCATCACGGCCATGGGCTTGGAGAAAATCCCGTTTACCTACTATTTGAAGAAGTTTACGCCTTGGGTATTGTTGGCCTATTTCATCGGCGCGGGCGTATTCCTGCTGTTCTTCGCTTAGTATATATTAGTATATATGAAACCCGAAAACCGGCAGGGGCTAAGCCCCCAAGAAGTTTTGGCAAGCCGCGAACGCCACGGCCGCAACGTGCTGACGCCGCCCGAAAAGAAATCGATGTGGCGGCTGCTGTTGGAGAAGTTCGAAGATCCGATTGTGCGGATTCTGTTGGTGGCGCTCTTGCTGTCGTTCATCGTGGCGTGCTATCAGTATTGGGGCACGGGCGAATCGGGCGCGGTCTTTTTGGAGCCGGTGGGCATTTTGGTGGCCGTATTGCTCTCCACGGGCATCGGCTTTCTGTTTGAACGCAGCGCCAACAAGAAATTCGACGTACTCAACCAAGTGAACGACGAGGTGACGGGCCGCGTCATCCGCCGCCACGGCGAGGCCGACACCGAAGGCACCGTCATGGAGGTTTCGCGCACCGAATTGGTGGTGGGCGATGTCATTTTGGTGGAGACGGGCGACGAAATCCCCGCCGACGCGCGGCTGTTGGAGTCCATGTCGCTACAGGTCAACGAATCCACGCTGACGGGCGAACCGCTGGTCAAGAAGTCGGCCGACCCCGCCGCGGCCGATGCGGAAGCCACCTATCCGTCCAACCGCATATACAAAGGTACGGGCGTGGTGGACGGCCACGGCGTGGCGGTGGTGGAACAGGTGGGCGACCATACCGAATACGGCAAAGTATATACAGGTTCGCAAATCGAAAACGATGTGGAGACGCCGTTGAACCGGCAGCTCCGTCAACTCAGCGGCATCATCACGCGCCTCAGCTACGCCGTGGCCGCCCTCATCATCGTGGGGCGGGTGCTGGGCTTCTTTGTGGCGGGCGGCGCGGCGGGCGGCGACTGGCTGCACATAGGCCGCTTCCTGCTCAATACGTTCATGCTGGCCGTTACCGTCATCGTGGTCACGGTGCCCGAAGGCCTGCCCATGAGCGTCACGCTGTCGCTCGCGCTCAGCATGAAACGGATGCTGGCTTCGCACAACCTCGTGCGCAAGATGCACGCCTGCGAGACGATGGGCGCCTGCACCGTGATTTGCACCGACAAAACGGGCACGCTGACGCAGAATCAGATGCACGTTTACGAAACCTGTCTGCTACCATTTGCGCCGCTCAATGAGGCCAACCGCCAACTGATGCTGGGCGTTGATATATACAGCCGCATCCTTAAAGAAGCCTTGGCCGTCAACAGCACGGCCTACCTCGACCTTAGCGACATCAACAAGCCGCGCGTCATGGGCAACCCCACCGAGGGCGCGCTCCTGCTCTGGCTGCAGGCGCAGGGCGAGGATTACGCGCTCATCCGCAAGAACGCCCGCATCCGCGAACAGCTCACGTTCTCCACCGAACGCAAATACATGGCCACCGTGGCCGATTCGCACCTCTGCCCCGGCAAACGGATGCTGTTTGTCAAGGGCGCGCCTGAAATCCTGCTGTCGCTCTGCGCCCAAGCCGTGGTAAACGGGCAAACCGTTCCCGCGGCCGACGTGGCCGACCGCATTGCGGAAGACCTGCTGGCCTATCAGTCCAAGGCTATGCGTACGTTGGGCTTCGCCTATATGGAGGTGGACGCGGCGGCGGAGGCCGTTTCGTTCTTTGCCGACGGGCGGCTCAAAGCGGGGCTGCCGTTGCAGTTCCTCGGCTTTGTGGCCATTTCCGACCCCGTGCGCGCCGACGTGCCGGAGGCCATCCGCGAATGCCTGGCGGCCGGCATCGACATCAAAATCGTAACGGGCGACACCACGGCCACGGCCACCGAAATAGGCCGGCAAATAGGCCTTTGGAAGCCTGTATATACCGACAGGCAGCGCATCACCGGCCCTGAGTTCGCCGCGCTGTCCGATGCCGAACTCGCCGCGCGCGTCATGGACCTCAAGATTATCTCCCGTGCGCGCCCGATGGATAAAGAAAGGCTGGTACGCGCGTTGCAGGCGCGGAATCAGGTGGTGGCCGTGACCGGCGACGGCACCAACGACGCCCCCGCGCTCAACGCCGCCCAAGTGGGCCTCTCGATGGGCGACGGCACGTCGGTGGCCAAGGAAGCCAGCGACATCACCATTTTGGACAACTCTTTCACGAGCATCAACCGCGCCGTTATGTGGGGCCGCTCGCTCTACCGCAACGTGCAGCGGTTCATCCTGTTCCAGATGACCATCAACGTGGTGGCCTGCCTCGTGGTGCTCTTGGGGGCTTTCTTGGGCTCCGAGTCGCCGCTCACGGTTACGCAGATGCTGTGGGTCAACCTCATCATGGACACGTTCGCGGCCATGGCCTTGGCTTCGCTCCCGCCCTCCGCCGACGTCATGCACGACAGACCCCGCCCCATCGACACTCCCATCATCTCCCGCCCCATGGCTTACCGCATCTTGGGTATGGGCGTGTTGTTCCTGCTGTTCCTGTTCGGCCTCATGCAGTACTTCAAATACGAGGACGTCACCTCGCTTGCCCAATTCCGTTGGGGCGGCTACTTCCACCATTACTTCCGCTTCGACCGCGCGGCGGCCAACGGCTTTTCGCTTTACGAAAAAACGCTGTTCTTCACGATATTCGTGTTGCTGCAGTTTTGGAATATGTTTAACGCCAAAGCTTTCAAGGCGGAGGGCTCGGCCTTCAAGGATATGCGGCTCTGTTTGGGCGGCTTCGTGCCCGTGGCCCTGCTTGTGGTCATAGGCCAGTGGCTCATCGTGGAGGCGGGGGGCCGTATGTTCAGCGTCACGCCGCTTTCTTTCGCCGACTGGGGACGCATCATCGCCGCCACCTCGGTCGTGCTTTGGGCCGGCGAGGGCTACCGCCTGCTGAAATCCCTCTCAAAAACCAAGTAATTCTCCGTCAGACTCTTTCACTGACGTTTAATCATTCCCCGGCCTATCCGAAATAGGACCGGGGAATTTTTTTTCCAAAAAATTTGCTTTTTAGCAATATATATATTATGTTTGCTGTCCCCTGCCCATTTGTACCCCATGGGTTAAGGGGATAAATAATTATTTATCAACCTATACACTACAAAACATGAAAAAACTCTTTTGCTTATGCTGTCTGCTGTTCTCAGGAATCGCTTCAGCGCAATGGTCCTCCGAAGACCAACGGCTTTGCAACCGTGACCTATACGACTTTGAAATCGCCACCGTTCCGGAAGACGGCAGTTTCTACATCGTCTACAACGGGCCGGCACCGGAAGCCCCCGACAAAATACGGTTTTCCGCCCTCTATTATGACAAAGACGGAAAGCCGATTTGGGATAACGAAGTGGTGGTTTCCGAAAAACCGTTTATGGGCTGGACTATGGTAAACCAACTTTCCGCCGTGGATGCCGAAGGGAACCTTATCCTTTCCGTTTCCGACAGCCGTTATACCGATGGCAACGTGCCTATGTTCAACGCCTATAAAGTAGGTCGGAACGGCCAACTGCTATGGGGAAACGACGGCATCGGCCTGAGCACGGATTTCGAAAACCTGAACCATTCCATGAATATCGTGCCCTTGGAAGACGGCAGCTGCATCTTCGCCTGGTTTCAGAAAGAAAGTGATTTCGGCTATATCCGTCTGCAACGTCTGTCGGCCTCCGGAGAAAAGCTTTGGGGCGAAGCCGGCAAACGGATTGAATCGCAACAGGAAGAATACGCTTGGCCCATGGCCGTAAAAGCCGGCAACAACGAATTCATCCTCTTGTTTGCCAAAGGCAGCCTTCAGGATGTTTATGCCCGAAAAATGGACTTCGATGGCACTTCCGTTTGGGGAGAAGATGTTTTAGTGGCATTCGGCAATACACTGCCCAACTACCCTTTATATACCGTCTTCACGGCTGAACCGGCCAACGGCGGCGTCGCCATCAGTTGGGTGGATATGCGCTACGGCAATACGATACGGACCATCTGTCTGGCATATATCACGGCCAACGGGCAGCATACTTTCCCGGAAGGCCCCAATGGCTTGGAAATAGCGTCAAACGTGGACAGCCAAGGGAAACTCATCTTCGACAACGAAAATAAAAGCATCGTGGTTTCTTGGATAACGGGCTGTTCGATATTTGCCCAACGCGTAGGAACCGCCGACGGCGTATACCATTGGGGAGATGGCAAAGAAATCGTGTCCTACGAACAACCGATAGGCTATCTGTCCGCAAAAATGGCGGAAGCCGGACAATACGGCCTTTTCTTCATGACCCGGACCACCGGAAAGAATGTCGCCATCCATGCCACCCTGTTTGATATGGAGGGTCAATTCTCTTGGAAACACCGGATTGCCACCGTTTCGGAGTATACCAGCGAAAAAGCCGATTTGGCCGTAAGCCCGTTCTTCAACAACCAATGGGTAACGGTTTGGAGCGACCGCCGTCTTAAACCGACAAGCAGCGATGCGTCGGGCAAAAGATTGTTCATGCAAAACATCACCCGCAAGGGCCTAAGCGGCGAAACCAATGAAACGGGCGTAGAGAAGCCGGCCATATGCCGGCCTGCCATGACCGTATCGCCCAACCCCATCGGGGCGCAGAATGAAATAGCCTTTTCGTTGGAACGGGCCATGCCGGTACGCCTCCTGCTGACCGACATCCAAGGCCGCACGGTGGAAACGGTAGCGGACCGCATGGCGGAAAGCGGCCTCAACGTATGGCAATGGCAACCCGCAACCAAACTGAAACCCGGCGTCTATCTGTTGCAATTACTGACCGAAGATGCCGTTTCTTCCGTAAAACTGATGGTTCGATAAACAAAATATTAACCCTATCATAAAAAACATTGGATTATGAAAAAAATCTTTCTAACCCTTATGTTCGGTATTTTGTGCGGCTTTACCGCTTACGCGCAATGCGAATTATACCGATTTACGGAGCGGACAAAGGACTATACGCCTTTGACGACCGCAACGCAATATGAAGTTCAGGCCGGCGCCCCGCTGGATTTCATTTTGCTTGGAGACGGCAACCGGGTTTCGTTCCCGCAGGAGGACAGCGCCATCAATGCCTCGGCCATAGCCATAGGTTTTGACTTTACGTTTGCCGGCAAAACCTACGACCGTTTTGTCATTTCCGCCAACGGCTTCATCGTCTTGGTGGAAAAAAGCAGCAGTAACATTGCCATCAGTGGCGTAACGGCCGGCAACCAAACCTTGCCCGACAATGCCATCGGTCTGGCGGGCAAAGCCGCTTCCGAAAAGGCTTCTTGCGAGGCAATCGCCGGCTCTCGCATCCGTTACGCGACGGCTGGCGAAGACGGCCAAAAACAACTGTCCGTCGAATTTGAAAAAATCGGCTATGTCTGCCCTGTGGGGCAAGGCAACAGCTGGGGCAAGACGGATTTGACCTATACGCTGACCTTGTTCGAAAACGGCGCCATCACGTTCCACTTCGGCCAAATGAATTTCCTGCAGCAAAACAGTTATTCATTCAACATGGGATTGCGGGCCGACGACTTTGACAAACATTTCCGTAAGCCCAATTCCGATGCCGACGCCAATCAAAAAAACAATCTCGATTGGACATCGACCGAAAAGACGACCAAGGTTTATCCGGACAATATGGGCAACAGCTATACCATCATTCAAATCGGACGCGGGGCAAACATATTCCCGAACGGTACCTACTGGCTGTTCCAACAAGCGGAAGACTGCCAGGCGCCCGAAAACACGGCCTTCAACTTCCAAGTCGAAGAAATCGTAGTGGGGCGTGGTGGGGGTTATTTCTCACTCAATATCACAACGCCCGAACGGAATTTCGACGGCGTGGTGGTGGGCGTTTCCAATATAGAACCGACCGATGACTTCCAACCGGCAGACGGAGATGAATATGAATCCATGGACGAATCTCCTTTCGGCTACGTCGTCTATTCTAACCAAGAATGGACAACTTGCTTCCCGACTTCGGGTTTAACGCTTGATATTGAAGAATATTACGACCCTGAAGAAGAAGATGGGGATTGGTTGGAGGCCGGTGAAACATACTATGTTTCGGTCTACCCCTACAACTATATCTGCGAGGATGGCGATATCCTGTACGGCACTCCCTCCGTTTTCAGCTTTACGCTACCGGAAACCGTATCCGAAGAGGCCCTTTCGGTAACGGCCTGCACCAACGAAGCCATTACGCTGAAGCTGGAAGACAACGATGATGCGCAGGAATTCGCCATCGTGGTCACGCCCTTCATCGACTTTGAAGCCAGCCATGTATACAACGAAGATCACGGCTATTTCGGCCTTACCCGCGCCGATATGAAAGAAGGCGATACGCTCTATCTGCCCGACGGCGGCTTCGGCGGTATCGTTGTATATATAGGAACACCTGACGAAGACATCGTTTACGATAACGTTCAACCCAACACGATTTATTATTTCGGCGCGTTCAAAAAAGGCCAATCGGGTTATTCCGCCCTCTACGCGACGGCCTACGGCATGACGCCGGCCGTTTTCCCGTTTGCGGAAGACTTTACGCAACATCCCGCCTCTGAAATTGCCGGCGAATGGATTACCGACTTCCAGCGATTCCAACGGAACCACAACGGCCTCATCTATGCCGAAACGGGCAGCGATCCTTTCATTACCCTGCCGGTTATGACGCTTCCGAACCGGGAAGTCCGCTTGGAACTGAATTATCTGATGTTTTACGTTGACAATTACCAATACCGCGGTATTAAAAGGGCCCTTTGGGAAGAAGGCGACTCCATCATTGTGGAAATCAGCCAAAACAACAATGATTTCGTTCCCGTTTACGCCATCGACCGCTATAACGCCGATGACTTTATGGACGGTATCTCCTACCTGACCCGCACCCTGTCTTTCCGCGTGCCCGAAGCCGCGCCCACGCGCATCCGGCTCCGCTGGAAGGTTCGTTTCGGCGAACGCTATGCCGTTGTCCGTATCTCCGAAATACGGGTAGTGGAAACGCCGGCCTGCGACCATCCGTCTTTCGTCTACGTGGCCGACAGCACGATTTCCGACAGCCGCGCCTCTGTGGATTGGATTCCCGGCATCAGCGAAGAAACGACTTGGCGCATTTCCTATGCGGAAATGGCCGCCGACGGTAACCTGCAATGGTCCGAACCCAAAGAGGTAACGGAACACCCCTATACGCTGACGCAATTAGCCAACAACACGGGCTACCGCGTGCGGGTACAGGCCATGTGCAAGCTGGGCGAATACAGCGATTGGACTTATTCCAACGACTTTATGACCATTTACGACATTCCCATGAAAGAGGATTTCGAAAACCTGCAAACGGAAATCTATAAAGAAGTGGGACACGTCACCATGCTGAAAACCGGTTGGAACCTTAAGCAGACCGAATTGAAAGAAACGGTGGAACTTGGCAAGGTATACGATGACCCGCTTGACAGAGGCTTGCGACTCGTGGAATGGCGATATGGCGCCATAGGTTATAACGATGCCACGTTAACCAACGGGGCCGTCATGTACCAATGCGGACATAAAAAGAGATCCTGGCTGGAAATGCCGGTCTTGAACTTCGGCAACGGCAACGAAAACTATATGCTGGCTTTCGATATCGCCATAGAAGACGATAAGGGGAATTCCGTGCGTCCGCTGCACGAAAGCACCAAATTGTATATATTCTATTCCACCGACAACGGCAAGACTTACCGGGCCGCCGACTCGCTGGAGGTATTTTCCGCCAAACAATTGGAGGCTTTCGGCGATTCCGCCCATGTGGTTGTGCCGCTTAAAGCCTTGAAAAATCAATGCCGCCTGGCGTTCTTCTTCACTTCGGAAGCCACACTCGACTACTACGAACGGATTTATATAGACAACATCGAAGTCTATGCCACCTGCCTTATTGCCAGAGATGTACGCTACACCGACCTGACGGACCACTCGGTAAGCCTATCCTGGCGCCCCATTCCGCAAGTTGAAAACTGGATCGTCAAGATTGAAAGCGGAAACGAAATCCGTGAGATTGAAACGACCGGAACGGATTACACGTTTGACAACCTGAACGCACGGACCACCTATACCGTTTCCGTCGGCCACCTCTGCGACAACGATACGTCCGATTGGCAAACCGTTACCTTTACGACGGGCGGTATTCCTTGCGACCCTGTATCCGGTCTTTCCGCCGAACGGATTACGACGAAATCGGCCAACTTGACTTGGACCGGTGAAGCCGCCGCTTACAACTTGCAAATCCGCAAGGCCAACGGAACGGAATGGGTTACTTACACCGTCAACGGCACAAGCCGCGAACTCACCAATTTGGAAGCCGATCAGACTTACGAATGGCGTATACAGTCGGTGTGCGGGGAAGCCAGCGGCGACACCAGCGCTTATTCCGAGATAAACAACTTCAAGACCGCCACGGTTACCTGCTTCCCGCCGGAAAATCTCCGCGTCGTAAGCCAAAACTTCTATTCGGCGCTTTTGGCCTGGACGGGAACAACCGACGAAACCTTTGAGATTTCGTACAAAACAGCGGTTGAGACGGCCTATTCCAAAACCGTGACCGCCCATGGCGACTCGTTGCGTATTGAAGATTTGAAGGCGGAAGAAGCCTATAGTTTCCGCATCCGCCGCATCTGTTCTCAAACCGAAAGCAGTGCTTGGTCAGAAGCCGTAACGGCCATCATACCGGCCGTACCCGTTTGCAAACAGCCCACCAACCTGCGCTCCGAAGCCATTACGGATACCTCCGCTCAACTGTATTGGGATAGCGAAAACGGCAATCCCTGCATTTTGAGATTCAGACCCTCCACGGCCAGCGTTTGGGACAGCGTGAAAGACCTGACCGAACAGCACTACCTGCTTATGAACCTGCAGCCGAATACGGCCTACCTTTGGAGTGTCATGAGCCTTTGCGAATACAACTTAACCAGCGAATGGGCCCGACAGGCCACGTTCAGAACCTTGGGCGGCGAAAGCAACGAACAGACGTTGCAAAACAGCTTCCGCCTCTATGCGGTCTTGGGACAACTGCATATCCTGAACGACGCACAGATGGTTATCGAGCACGTGGATATTTTGGATCGCACCGGACGGTTACTGCAGAAACACACGATAGGCCATGCCGATAATGTGATTATTCCCACCACCCTCAAGGGAGAAATCGTCCTTGTCAGAATCTTTGTACAGGGCGGCAAAACGGCAACGTATAAGTTGCATCTATAATCCCTTGCCTTAACTGCAAGGTGCCTGAGCCGGGCGACTTCATGAAAGTCGTCCGGCTTTTTGTTTGCTTCTGCTCTCAATTTTCACTACTTTATTCGCTGCGCTCATGAAGATAGGAGGCATTTCGGCAAAAGCCTCCTCCGCTTTTTTAGATTTGCTTCTGCTCTCAATTTTCACTATCTTTGTCATTCATATTAACAAACATAAACTTACTGCTATGTCTTGGATTCAAGCACACACCGCTATGGCGGTTTTGATCGGGATTGCCATCGTGGTCATACCGTTTTTGGTCTATTACGTGGTTACGGCCACCAAAAACCACCCCAAGGGTTTGATCGCCGCCGCCTTGAGCAATATGGGCGAACGTTTCGGCTATTACATCATGAACGCCGTTCTGTTGCTGTTCATCTGCTCCAAATTCGGGATTCCCGACGCCACGGCGGGCTTCATCTACGCCGTTTTTTACTGCTGCATCTATCTGTTCAGCCTGCCCGGCGGTATCGTGGCCGACCGTTTGCAGAACTACAAGGGCACCATCATGTCGGGTCTGCTCATCATGGCCTTGGGCTATGTGCTGCTCTCGTTGCCCGTCTTCGGCGGCGCGCCCGGCCATGTACCCTCGTGGGTGCTGGTGTTCACCTGCGTGGCCTTGTTCCTGATTGCGGCCGGTAACGGTCTTTTCAAGGGCAACTTGCAGGCGATTGTGGGTCAGATGTACGACAACTTCGAGGCCGAAGCGGCTCAGAAAGGCCCCGAAGCCTTGGCGCTGGCCAAGAGCAAACGCGACAGCGGTTTCCAGATTTTCTACGTGTTCATCAACATCGGCGGCGTGATCGCGCCTTTTGTGGCTCCCTTGCTGCGCGAATGGTTGCTGGGCACCAAGAACCTCATCTACAACTCGCAGATGCCCGCCCTCTGCCACCAGTATCTGGGCGGTAACATGGACGCCACGGCCATGAACAACCTCACCGAACTGGCCGGCAAGGTAAGTCAGACGCCTATCGACGCTGCCTCTATGGCCGCCGATCCCTCCGCCATGACCGCTTTCTGCGAAAACTACCTGCAAGTGTTCAACACGGGCGTTCACTTCTCGTTTATCGCTTCGGTGGCGGCCATGTTGATTTCGTTCGTCATCTTCGCCTGCGTAAAGAAGAACTTCCCCAACCCCGTGCGCAAGGAAAAGAGCGCCGCGGTGGATTACACGCCCGAAGAACGTCAGGCACAGGCCAAGGAAATCAAACAACGTATGGCGGCCCTGTTCGCCGTGTTGGGTGTGGCCCTCTTCTTTTGGTTCTCGTTCCACCAAAACGGTCAGTCGCTGTCGATTTTCGCCCGCGACTTCGTGAACACCGAAGCCATCGCCCCCGAAATCTGGCAGTGCATCAACCCGTTCTTCGTGATTGTGCTCACGCCTGTCATCATGTTGATTTTCGGCCGTCTGGCACGCAAGGGCAAGGACGTATCCACGCCCAAGAAAATCGCCATCGGTATGTTCATCGTGGCCTGCGCCTATATCTTCCTTTCGGCCTTGGCCAAGGTGATGGGCTACCCCTCCGGCAACGAATGGACCGCGACGCCGATTGAACAGCGCGCCTTGGTGGGCCCGTGGGTACTTATCCTTACCTACTTCTTCCTTACCGTGGCCGAATTGTTCATCTCGCCGCTGGGTCTGTCGTTCGTTTCGAAAATCGCGCCCCGTCACCTGCAGGGTATCTGCCAAGGCCTGTGGCTGTGCGCCACGGCGGTAGCCAACCTGTTCATCTTCTTGGGTGTGACGATGCTCAACAACATCGGCCAACAGTGGATTACGTGGCTGGTGTTCGCGCTCATCTGCCTGGCTTCGATGGGCGTGATGCTCGGTATGCTGAAGTGGCTCGAACGCATCACCAAATAACCATTACCTTATAATATAAGGGAAAGGGGGCAGTCGTAATGGACGCCCCCTTTTTATTTAAAGGTAGTGTTGCCCTGCGGGCGACATTTCTACGCCTCGGCAAAACGTTTTTACAAAACCGCCCGCATAAGGTGGCTATCCCAAATAAATTTGGCCTATCCACCTACGCGAGCGGATGGCTTTCAGCCACGTTTTGCCTCGGCTTAACCGAAATGTTTATAATTTTGTTTAAAACTTGCAAAATAGAAAAACATATCCTAACTTTGCACTCCTTTTGCGTGGAGCGTATCCCGCTGGTAGTAGATAAAACATATTAAGATGAACACGTTAAGTTATAAAACCGTTTCCGTCAACAAGGAGAACGCGGACAAGAAATGGGTTTTAGTGGATGCCGAGAACCAATTCGTAGGCCGTTTGGCTTCCGAAATCGCCAACCTTTTGAGAGGCAAGTACAAAACCAACTTCACGCCCCACGCCGATTGCGGGGATTATGTAGTCGTTATCAACGCCGAGAAAGTACGTTTCTCCGGCAAGAAAATGACGGACAAGGAATACGTTCATCACACGGGCTATCCCGGTGGCCAGCGTTTCGCCACGCCGACCGAGATGCTGAACCGCAAGCCCATCTTCGTTATCGAACACGCCGTAAAAGGTATGTTGCCGAAGAACCGTCTGGGCGACGCCCTGTTCCGCAACCTGCACGTTTACGAAGGCGCCGAACACCCGCACCAAGCGCAGAACCCCACTGTTGTTAATGTTAAAGACCTCAAATAAACATGGAAGTTTTCAATAGAATCGGTAGAAGAAAGACCGCCGTGGCGCGTGTGTACCTCAGCGCCGGCAACGGTAATATCACGGTTAACGGCAAGGACTACAAGGAATATTTCCCGACGGGTACGTTGCAATATGTCGTAAACCAAGCTTTTGAGGTGACCAACACCGTAAACCAGTTTGACGTCAAAGCCAACATCGACGGCGGCGGCATCAACGGCCAGGCCGAAGCCCTGCGTTTGGGCATCGCCCGCGCGCTGGTGGAAGTGGATGCCGAACACAAAGCCGCGCTCAAGGCCCAAGGCCTCATGACGCGTGACCCCCGTATGGTGGAAAGAAAGAAGCCGGGTCGTCCCAAAGCCCGCAAGCGCTTCCAGTTCAGCAAGCGTTAGAAACGGAACCGCCTTGTTGAAGGCGTTTTCGCGTTTAGCATCCAAATTGCCGAGACTTCCGCTCTGCGTCCCCGACGGAGAGCGGAACTACTGGGCGATTGTTTTTTAAGGAACGTAAACAAATTTTCAATATGTCTAAAGCAACTTTTGATCAGCTCTTGGAGGCTGGCGTACACTTCGGCCACCTCAGAAGAAAATGGAATCCCAAAATGGCGCCGTATATCTTCGCCGAAAAGAACGGGATTCACATCATCGACCTCAACAAAACGATAAGCAAACTGGACGAGGCTTGCGCCGCCGCCAAGCAAATCGCCAAATCGGGTCGTAAAATCTTATTCGTCGCTACGAAAAAACAGGCGCGCGCCATCGTGGCCGAACAGGTCGCCAAAGTCGGCATGCCGTATGTAACCGAACGTTGGCCGGGCGGTATGCTCACCAACTTCGCCACCATCCGCAAGGCGATTAAGAAAATGTCCGCCATCGACCGTTTGATGAAGGACAAACAGTTTGAAAGCATCTCCAAACGCGAACGTCTGCAAATCACGCGCGAAAAAGAGAAACTGGAAAAGAACCTCGGTTCCATCGCCGACTTAGGTCGTCTGCCGTCGGCCGTGTTCATCGTGGACATCAACAAGGAACACATCGCCGTGGCTGAAGCCCGCCGCTTGAACATCCCGACGCTGGCCATGGTGGATACGAACACCAACCCCGAACTCATCGACTTCCCGATTCCCGCCAACGATGACGCTTCGAAATCCATCGACATCATCCTGCAGGAAGTGATTGCCGCTATTGAAGAAGGCTTGGCCGAACGCAAATACGACAAGGAACAGCAGAAGGAAGACGAGGAAGCCGACGAACAGGAAAGACTGGCCGTAGAAGGCATGGACGAGGAAGAAGCCGGAGAAGGCAAGAAGAAACCCGCCGCCCGCAAGAAAGCCGAGGGTGAGGAAGGTGCCGCCGAAGAAACGGAGAAGAAAGAAAGACGTCCGCGCAAGGTAGCCTCCACGGGCGCTCAGAAGGTAACCAAAAAGTAAAGGAAGGAGTAACATTATGGCAAATATAACTGCCGCTGACGTTAATAAACTCAGACAAATGACCGGCGCCGGCATGATGGATTGCAAGAAGGCGTTGGTTGAAAACGACGGCGATTTCGACAAGGCCATCGACTTTTTGAGAAAGAAAGGTCAGAAAGTAGCGGCCAACCGTGCCGAAAGAGACGCCAAGGAAGGCATGATTTTGGCCGCCACCACGGCCGACAAGCAATTCGGTTGCATCGTCATGCTGAGCAGCGAGACCGACTTCGTGGCCAAGAACGCCGAGTTCGTGACTTTCGTTGAAAAGGTTTCGGCCGCCGCGATTGAAAAACGCACCAAGACCCTCGAAGAAGTCAAGGCCCTGTCGATTGACGGCCGCTCGGTGGAAGACCACATCACCGACATGGTGGGTAAGATTGGCGAAAAGATTGAAATGGCGCACTTCGAATGCCTCGAATCCCCGCGCGTATTCGCCTACAACCACCACGGCAACCGTCTGGCCACGCTCGTGGCTTTCGACAAGGAAGACGCCAAAGACGAAGTAGGTCACAACGTGGCCATGCAGATTGCGGCCATGAACCCGATTTCGGTTAGCGAAAAGGACGTTCCGGCCGCCACCATCGAAAACGAAAAAGCGGTGGCCCGCGAAAAGACCAAGCAGGAACAGATTCAGAAAGCGGTTGACAATGCGTTGTCCAAGGCCGGCATCAACCCCGCGCACGTGGATTCCGAAGAACATATCGAATCCAATACCGCCAAGGGTTGGCTTACGCCCGAACAGGCCAAGCAGGCTCGTGAAATCATCGCTACCGTATCGGCCGAGAAAGCCGGCAACATTCCCGAAGCGATGTTGGAAAACATCGTGAAAGGCCGTATCGAGAAATTCTACAAGGAAAACACCTTGATGCACCAGGAATACATCATGGACAGCAAGATGAGCGTAGGCAACTACGTTAAACAAAACGGCGACGCCACCGTGGTGGCTTTCCGTCGTCTCCAGCTGGGTGCGTAATTTTTAAACGACACGTAAAAAGGGCAATTTTCTTCTGAAAATTGTCCTTTTTATTTTCAAAAAAACACTTTTATGGCTCAGAAAAAAGGCTTTTTCGCCGACATCGCCGATGCGCTCAGCAAAGAACATTGGCAGGCTTTCGGCAACGAATTCATCGACTCTTTCCGTGGCGACAAATGGCGCAAGGAAATCATCTCCTACCTGTTGGTCATTGCCGGCAGTATCCTGTTCGCGGTGGGCGACGTCATGTTCGCCAACCCTTACCGTTTGGCGCCCGGCGGCACCTACGGCATTTCCAATGTCCTGAACTCGGTATGGCCGTGGAAAATCAGTCTTTACGCCGCCTGCATGGACATTCCCCTGCTGCTGATCGGCACGCTGATTTTAGGCCCGCGCTTCGGCGTCAAGACCATCCTGTCCACGTTTGTGATTTTGGGCAGCGTATGGGCGATTGAAAGCGTATGGGGCTACGACCCGCTCATTCACAACGGCATTCTGTGCGAAGCCGATTTGGCCGCCATTCCCGAGGCCATGAAAGGCCTGTTGGTCTATCCCGCCCAGGAAAGCCATCTGCCGCTTTACTTCGTGCCCGACTATTTCCTGAACACGCTGGTGGCCGGGTTGATTTACGGGGCCGCCATCGGGATTATTTTCCGCGCGGGCGCGACCTCCGGCGGCAGCGACATCGTTTCGATGATTCTCAACAAATACACGCGCATCCCCTTGGGTACGCTGGTGATTATCGTCGATACCTGCATCACGCTCTCCACGCTGGTGGCTTTCGGCGAACTGCGGTTGCCGTTCTACTCCATCATGGTGATTGTTATCGAGGGCTGGATGATCAACTGGATTATGGCACTGGACTTCAAAAAGAAGAAAGAACAAACCTTATAAAAACACAAAACAATGGAAAACTTAATGCAGAAAATCAACGAGCAGCTGGAAGCTTTCACGACGAACGCCGCCGCTTTGACCGAAAAAGGCAACAAGGCCGCCGGTGCGCGTGCCCGTAAGGCTTCTTTGGAACTGACCAAGTTGTTCAAGGAATTCCGCAGCCAGAGCATCGCCGACAGCAAGAAATAATCGGGATTTTCAGGCTTTTGAAAAGCGGCGGCCGGCTTCGGTCGCCGCTTTTTTTTATGCGTCGGATTCCTTAAATTTGCAGATATATCATCGCTATGAATTTGGACGGCTTGACAGTGCGATTTTTCGGAAACCGGTTGCGGCTATGCCTGGTCATGGGCTTGGCCCTGACGCTGACGGCCTGTCTGAGCCCGGAAGAGAAGTGTCTGAACACGATGCGGGAGGCCGTCTATGCGGACGATTTCGCAAAAGGGCTCGCCACGGCCGACGCCTTTTACCGTAAACACGCCGTGGAAACGGAACACCCGTCCGAACAGGCCATGGCCCTGCGCTGGGAAATCAGCGCCTACACGCGCCTCTGCCTGTTGATGACCGGCGAACTGAACCGCCGCTTTCTGGCGTATTATCCGGTAAGGGAAATGGGCGTTCTGTTGCCCGCCCCCCTGCCTTTCGTCAACCGGCATTGCTACGCTTACGCACGGCTTTACTACGAAATGGGGCTTTACGGCCCCGCCCTGCCGATTGTGCTGTGGCACGCGGAGGACTTGGGCTGGGATAAAGCCGGCCTGAACCTGCTGTTCGGAATATATACCCATACGAACCAATCCCGCGTGGCGCAGACCTATCTGCAAGCCTTTCAAAAGAACGCCGAAACGCGGCGGTGGAGCCAGCCTTGGATAGCCCCCGTAACGGCCATGGCCGAAAACGCCGCCGGTATGCCCGACGGCACGCGGACGCAACCGCTGTCGTCCGCCTTTCTGGCCAGCCCCCAAATGGACGAATCGTTTATAGACGGCTACGTGAAGGCCGTTTTCCGCTACGAAACGGCCCTGTCCGACACGGCGAAACCCAACCCCTACCTTACCGACTATTACACCTTGCTCTGCCTGTTGGAGAAAGATTTGGCACAGGTGCCGCTCCTACTTGACGTTTACAGACGGCAGGCGAGGCCCATTCCGGACTATCTGCAGGAAGCCACGCTGATTTACGCTTCCGATGCCGACAACGCGGCGCGTTTGGAGGCGGCGGGGCTGACGCCCGAAGCCTTGCAGCTGTCGCCGGACATGGAGAAGCGCGTGGCCAAGGTGTTCCAAGACTTTGAAATGCTGAAGATAGGCGGGCTGCCGTTTGACGAGATGACGCGCCGGCACGCGGCCACCTATACGTATCACTTCTTATTCGGACAAATACAATGACCGCCATCGTAAAACGACTGAGCCCGCTGCTACGCCTTTGGCTCCTCTGCCTGACAGGGGTCGCGGGGCTTTCGCTCCCCACCGCCTGCACGCGGCCCGTGGCGACATGGCCGGCGGCGATAGCCGACGGCGCGCCGATTTTCCCGAACTACACGGCGGAAGACCTCGTGCTGCCCGTCAATATAGCGCCGCTCGACTTCATGGTTTCGGAGCAACGGCTGCCGCAGGTGGCGATGGTGCGCTTGGAAGCGTTTGCGACGGAGGCGGCGGAAGACGGCGCGCCTACCGCCGCCATGGACGTCAAGCTGCGACGCAAGAACGGCCGGCTGGAATGCCGCTTTCCGGTGGAGGCCTGGCACCGCTGCCTGCAACAGGCGGCGGGCGGCCATGTGCGCCTCGGCTTTTACAACCGGCAGGGGCAGCCGCTTGACGCGCCCGTGCTCCGCTGGCGGGTTTCGGCCGACGCCATTGACCCCTATTTAGTGTACCGCCTCAGCGCCTACGACGAGAACCCCTGCAAATATTTGGAGGCCGAAGAACGCTGTTTGGAGAATTTCGACACCCGTTTGCTGATGGATAACCGCCGCACGGGCGGCCAATGCTTCAACTGCCACGCCTCGGCGCAGAACGACGCGGCCTGCATGAGCATCCACCTGCGCGGCGAGGGCGGCGGCACGCTGTTGTACAACCAAGGCGGCTTCCGCAAAATAAACCTGCCGGACGGCTTCCCGAACCTGCGTCTGGCTTACCCCGCCTGGCACCCCTCGCAACGCTTCATCGCGTTTTCGTCGGCCCGCATACAGGTATTCCCGCACACCAATATATACAAGACGCAAGACCTCATCGCCGACACGTTGGGCCGGCTGTTGGTTTATGATTTGGAACGCAACCGGCTGTTGCCCGCCCCGAGCGACGCCCCCGCCGCGGCCGAACACAACGCCCGCTATGAGGTTTCGTTTCCCGTGTGGGCGCCGAACGGCGGCCGCATCTACTTCTGCCGCGCCGAGAAACTGCGCTTTATCGACACGCTTCCCGCCGTGGAGAATATCGCGCGCTTCCGCTATCATATCGCCGCCATGGACTTTGACACGGCCACCGGCACGTTCTCGCTGCCCTATACCGTCTGCATCGACAACGCCGCCAGCCTGAGTCTGCCCGCCATTGACCCGAGCGGCCGCTACCTTGTGGTGACGCGCCTGCCCGTGGGTTCTTTCCCGTCGCAGAACGGCGGCGAACTGGCGTTGATAGACCTGAACCTGCACAACGCCGACGGCCTGTGTCCGTTGCAGGACATTCCCGCGCTTGCCTCGCCCGACGGCGAAAAGTCGCACCAGTTCGGCAGCAACGGCCGCTGGATGGTTTTCGGCAGCAAACGGCTCAACGGCAGTACGGCGGCCGTATATATAACTTACTTCGACCGAGACGGCCGGTTCCACGCGCCTTTCATTTTGCCGCAGGAATCGGGCGACTTTTACGCCACGCAATTGCGCACGTTCCTGTTTCCCGTGTTGAACCGCACGGCCGTGCCTTTTACGTTGGACGAATGGGCGGCCGCCGCCCTCT
Source organism: uncultured Bacteroidaceae bacterium (assembly GCA_964442435.1). Taxonomy (GTDB): domain Bacteria; phylum Bacteroidota; class Bacteroidia; order Bacteroidales; family P3; genus CAMXAS01. Next base: position 36,649 of record CAYTZG010000013.1, read on the forward strand.
CGCCGGCCACGCCGATTGACATGCGCCTGTTCGCCGCCGACTATGAACAGGGCGGCCGACCGATAAGCGCCGGCCACTAACCCCACCCGCCATGAAACGATACCTATCCATACTGTCCGTTTTACTGTGTACGGCCGCCGCGGTCGTATTCATCGCCTGCTTCGAGGCGCACTTCGCCAACGAGGAGGGCAAATACCTGTTTATATATACATCTGACCTGCTCAAACGGTTTTGGCCGTTCGGGGAATGGCATTATCCCGGCGCGCCGGCCAACGGCAGCGGGGCGTTGTTCCTGCAAACCTTTTTCTCGCAGTTCTACCACGTCACGGCAGGTATATACACAGTCTTGCTGACGGCGTTCGGGCTGTGGCTGTTCGGCTGGCGTTTGTACAGCCGGCGCGCCGGCATACCGACGCTGTACCGCGGGGCTATCGTCTATCCGTTGGCCACCGCCTTGTTCCTGTTCGCGGCCGTAAGCCCTAAATTTCCCGCCGGGTTGCTGTGGGGGTTGCTCGTGGCGCTTTGGCTCTGCATCGCGTGCGGCGGCCGGAAACGCGCCTGCCTGTGGGGCGCCTGGCTCAGCGGCGCGTTTCTGTTCATCAGCATGGGCTTCTTTCCGTTTCTGTTCTTCGCAGCCGGTTTCAGCGGCCTGTATTGGGCCAAGCGGCTGCCGCTAAAGAAACGCCTTTGGTGGGGACTGCTTCTGCTGCTGTGGACGCCGCTCCCGTTTGCCTGGGCCGCCATGAGCCGCCAACCGTTGGCGGCGGCCTGCGACGCCTATGTCTTCCCCAACTGGCATCGGAACGGCATCTCCAAAGACTGGCGGCTATACCTGAGTTATCAGAAAACGTGGCGCGCCATACGGCAAGGCAACTATCACGAGGCCTTGAAACAAGCCGACCGCTATTGGTTCTCCGAACACGCCGTTTATAACCCCGACCTCAGCGCCGGCGAGCAATATTTCCGCCGCTACTTAGCCGAATGCACGAAACTGTCGCTGTTGATGAGCGGCGAACTCAACAACCGCTTCCTCATGTACGGCACCATGCCCGAAATGGCCACGCTGTTTTATTGCCCCACGCCCATGGTGTCTTACTACGACCCCATCTATCAACGGTTTTACTGGGAAACGGGCGCGTTGACGGCCGCCGCCTACGAAGGGGTCAACATCATCGAACGGGAGGGGTTACGGGCCGATGTATTGCCGTTATTGGCACTGACGCAAGTCTGCCTGCACCAGCACGGCCTGGCCGAAAAGTATCTCTATCTGCTGCGCCATACGCTGTTTTACCGCCAACAAGCGGAAGAACTTACGGCCATGAACCGCCCCGATGCGGAACCCGATACCCTGATTCTGCGCAAACGCGCCGAAATGAGCCCGATACCGTCCGATAGCCCCGGCAAGCAACCGCGGGCCGAAATGGAACACATCATGACGGTTCACCCGAAAAACTTCTACGTGGCCGAATATATGCTCATGCACTACCTGTTGGGAAAGAACCTGCCGGCCGCTTACGAAACGCTGACGCACTACCGCGATTTAGGCTATAAGGCCGACGAATTGCCTTTCTACGCACAGGAAGCCATGTTGCTGTTTATTGAATACGGCCTGACCCCAACGGCCTTCACGGTTGCGGAAGAAGGGCTTGACGGCCTGAAGGATTTCCGTTTCAACCCGGCCATCACCAAACGGTTTGAGAGTTACCTGCAGGAGAAGTGGAATTTCGAAACCGGCCGTATGCGCCCCGAAGCCTTCTTTGAAAAATACGGCAACAGTTATGCTTTCTTCTTCATGTATCTGAAGAACATCGACCCCGACGAGATACCGGAAGACGAAGACAGACCGAACCAAGCGCCGTCACTCGTACACTAAAACCACCCGACCATGAAAAGACAAAATATATACATAATCCCGTTGTTGGCACTGATGGTGCTGATGACCGGATGCCGGCACTCCGATGTTCCCACGCCGCACGACCCCGTTTCCGCCCTGCCGTTGCCCGTGGCGGACGGCTTCATGTTTCCCGACTACGGCGACAGCCTCGTGTTGCCGCCCAATATCGCGCCGCTCAACTTTTCGGTGAACGGCAAAATACACCTGCGCGTAAGCTGCGGCGATGAAAAACTGCTTGACAAAAACTACAGCGGTCAGGTGCGGTTCAACCAAAAAGCCTGGCGGCGCTGGCTCAACACCGCCCGCGAACGGCAACAGCCGCTGCGGCTCCACCTCAGCACGGCCGAACGCGCTTACGCGCCCCTGCACTGGTTTGTGGCCAACGATACGATTGACCCCTATCTCGTTTACCGCCTTGTGGCTCCCGGCGACGGCGTTTACAATGTATTGGGCATTTATGAGCGGGATTTGTCGGGTTTCCGCACGCGCCCCCTCATGCTCAACACCGTTTCCGAAAACAACTGCATGAATTGCCATACGTTCCGCAACGGAAACGCCGACGAAATGATCGTACACTGGCGGTTTCCGTCCGAAGGTTCGTTGTTGCAGACACCCGACGGCCCGCGCAAAATCGCGTTGTCGCCCGAAGCCGCCCGCCGCGGGGTGCGGCTGATTTACCCCGCCTATCATCCGCAGGGCCGTTACATCGCCTTTTCCACCAACCGCTTGATAGGCATAGGCGGCTATGAGACGCACCGGCGTTTCTTCAACTCCATCGACAGCCTGTCGCATATCGTGCTGTACGACATTGAAACCAACCGCCTCTTTACGACGCCCGCCCTTTGGAATGACGGGGTGGAATTCACTTATCCGGCCTGGTCGCCCGACGGGAAGGCATTGTATTTCTGCAGCGCGCCCAAGGAAGACAGCGCGTTTCTATCCACGCAACCCACCGAGCAACAACGCATCGAACGGATACAGTTCGATTTGGTATCCATCGCGTTCAAGCCCGAAACGGGAACGTTCGGCGATTCGGTCAAAACCCTGTTGGCCGCCAAGGACTACAACGGCAGCTTCGCCCTGCCGCGCGTCAATCCCGCCGACCCCAACTGCATAGCCGTCAACATCAGCCCTTACAGTTCTTTCCCGGCCCGCGCCCTCGGCGACTTAGGACTGGTCTTTTTGAACCGTTCCGGTTTTGGGGCCGATAGCACTATATATATGCCGTTCTTCAAACCTGCCGATTTGCTCAACTCGCCCGAAGCCGAGAGTTTTCACAGCTGGAGTCAGAACGGCCGTTGGCTCGTTTATGCCAGCAAACGGCTGGATGGCTATTTCTCATTGCCCTACATCACCTATTTCGATGGCCAAACGTTTTCCAAACCGTTTCTGTTGCCCCAAAAAGACGGCCATTATTACCAAGGCTTTCTCAAATCCTACAATTTGCCTGAGCTGACAGTCAATCCATCGGACCTCAGCCCCCGCAAAACGGAAAAAATACGGCAGGGTCCTGTTTTAACCATAAACACCGAAGAATTAGAATGAAAAACCGCCGTTTTTTGATATTTCTCCCGATAACCCTGAGTTTGTTGGCGCTGATGATGGGATGCCGGCACGAAGCCATCCCCACCGACAGCCCGTGCGATTCCGTTTCCGCCCTGCCGTCGCCCGTGGCCGACGGCTTCATGTTTCCCGACTACGGCGACAGCCTCGTGTTGCCGCCCAACATCGCACCGCTCAACTTTTCGGTAAACGGCAAAATACACCTGCGCGTAAGTTGCGGCGATGAAAAACTGCTTGACAAAAACTACAGCGGTCAGGTGCGGTTCAACCAAAAAGCCTGGCGGCGCTGGCTCAACACCGCCCGCGAACGGCAACAGCCGCTGCGGCTCCACCTCAGCACGGCCGAACGCGCTTACGCGCCCCTGCACTGGTTTGTGGCCAACGATACGATTGACCCCTATCTCGTTTACCGCCTCGTGGTGCCCACCGATGGCGTCTACAATGTGTTGGGCATCTATCAACGGGATTTATCCAATTTCAAGACCGCGGCGCTGACGCTCAACACCGTTTCCGAGAACAACTGCATGAACTGCCATACGTTCCGCAACGGCGACGGGTCCGAAATGACCGTACATTGGCGGAAACCGTCCGAAGGCACGCTTATCCGCAACCAAGCGGGCGACCGCAAAATCGTATTGCCGCCCCATGCAAGCGACTTAAACCTGCGCCTGACCTACCCGGCCTATCATCCGGATGGCCGCTACATCGCCTTTTCCACGAACCTGCTGCTGGGTTACGGTTGCTACGAAGCGCACCGGCGTTTCTTCGACCCCGGCGACAGCATCGCGCATATCGTCGTTTACGACATCGAAACCAACCGCGTGTTTTCCGACCGCCGGCTGTGGCAAGACGAACGGCTGCTGTCTTATCCGGCCTGGTCGCTCGACGGCCGCACGCTTTATTTCTGCAGTGCATCGGCTTTCAACGAGGCGGATTCCACCCTTTCCCAAAAAAAGAAGATAGAACGCATCCGCTTCAGTTTGGCGTGCATCGCTTTCGACCCCGAAACGGGAAAGTTCGGCGATTCGGTCCGAACCCTGCTGGATGCCGACGACTACAACGGCAGTTTTTCGCTGCCGCGCGTCAATCCCGTTGACCCCGACTGCATTGCCGTCAGCCTCGGCACGTTCAGTTCGTTCCCGTCTCAGACCTATGGCGATTTGGGCTTGGTATTCCTGAACCGCCCCGACACCCCGGCCGACAAGGCTGTATATATGCCAGCCGATGCGCTCAACACGCCCGAAGCCGAGAGTTTTCACAGCTGGAGTCGAAACGGCCGATGGATTGTATATACGGGAAAACAGATGGACGGCTATTTCGCCCTGCCCTATATCGCCTACTTCGACGGGCAAACGTTTTCCAAGCCCTTCTTGCTGCCGCAAAAGGAAGGCGACTGGTACCGCAGCTCGCTCAAATCGTTCAACCTGCCGGAGCTGACGGTTTCGCCCTCGACGCTGACCCCCGAAACGACGGAGAAACTGCGCAGGGAAGGCTATACTTTGGTGGCGGACATCCACGACATTGAAACGCTTATAAACAACCTGCATGAATCCGAAGCCCTTTAAACGACGTGCCGTATGGCTCCTGCTCTGCCTCGGCTGGGTATGCGCACTGATGCCCTATACCGCATGGGGCAAACCCAAAGACCGCAAGCCGGCCGCCGTGGTGGCAGACTACGTTGAAGCCGCCCGCACCGCCTTGGAACAAAACGACCCGATGGCGGCCCGCACGGCCGTGGAACGGTATTTTCAACTCGCTTCCGACACGGCGGCCGAGCGCGCCGAAATGGCCATGACGCTGAAATGGGCGCTATTGACCGGCGGCCGCCTCAACGAAGACTTTTTGGCCTATGGCGCCATTCCCGAAATGGACCTCATGCTCCCGATTCGTTTTCCGGCCGATTACCGCACCGCCAAGCCATACAGTTGCCTGACGATGGCCTGCGGGCTTTACGTGCCGGCCCTGTCCACGATGATTTGCGCCACCGACCGCATCGGCCTCGACCCGTTTTCGGCGCGCCTGTTGACCGAAATCTGCCTGCAAACCGGCCGCCTGAGTTTGGCGCGCCGCTATATCGCCCACCTGCCGAAAGAGGAGCAAAGCGATTGGTACGATAAACTGACGCAAGGCCGTCAGGCGCTTTGGGCCTGGGACAGCCTGCCGTATCTGCTGCCGTCCGAACCCGGCACCACCGATGCCTGGGTCGGTTTGTTCTATCCCATCGACAGCGCCGAAAAGGCGGCTTTTGACCTGAGCCCGTCGCAGGCGCGCTGCCTGTTGGACTACTATACGCTGTTGCAACTGCTCTATAAGCGCCTTGACCGGATTCCGACCCTTGTCGAAGCCTACCGGAATTTGGGCGCGTCCCGTTTGCCGACCTATGTACAGGAAGCCTTTTTGTTGGCGATGAATTACCTCAACGGCGGCATTGCCAAAGACGAACTGTTGCAGTGGCGAGAAGGCGACCTGCGCATAGAACCGGACGTTATCGCGCGGTTCGAACAATGGTTTTTAGACTTCAACCGTCTGCGGAACGGCGTGGACAACTGGAACGAAATACAGCGGAATCACGGCGCGTCCTATGTCTTTTATTTTATTTGGGACGGCGTTACCTTTTAAGAGATTGACATGAAAAAATCCACATACCGCACGCTTGGGGGCCTCCTACTGCTGACGGGCGCCCTATTGCTTGGCTTGGCCGCCAAACGCGAACAGAAGAAACAAATATATATGGCCGAACAGCCGTTGGCCATTATCCCGGCCTATGCCGACAGCATCGTGCTGCCGCCCAACATCGCACCGCTCGGCTTTACGCCCGCCGACCCCGGCTATACGATTGCCGCTGTCCGTTTTTCGGCTTTCGTCTATCCGGAAGCGGAGGCCTCCGATACGCCCCTGCCCGTAGGACAGATGGTATGCGAGCCGTGGCCCGAAACGTTCGAAGCCGAACACCTGCGCCAATGGCATGAGCTGCTGGCCGCCGCCAAGAACGGCTTTATCCGCGTCGACATCACGGCCTACCCCCACGGACGGCCCGACAGCCTGCAAGCGTTTCCGCCCCTGCGCTGGTTCATCGCCGACGACCCCATCGACCCCTATCTCATTTATCGAACCAGCATTTTCGAAGACGCCTCGTATCATCACCTCGTCATCGAACAGAAGAATCTGGAGAACTTCGAGACCAAGCCGCTGCTGGATAATTTTATGATGGAGCGGAACTGCATGAACTGCCATGCCTGCGAAGACAACAATATCAACAATTTCATCGTGCACCTGCGCGGCAGGTTGTCGGGCACGTTGCTCGCCCGCAACGGCGAACTGACCAAACTGCGCATCCCTGACGAATACCCCGGCCTGCGGCTCGTTTATCCCTCCTGGCACGAGGGCGGCGACTTCATCGCGTTTTCGACCAATCAGGTCTATTCGCAGCACTTCTCCATGCCGCGCCGCAAAGGCCTGGTAACCGTCGACACCTTGGGCGACATCGTGTTGTTGGACACCAAGACGCTGGAATTGTTTTCCTGCCCCGAACTGACCGACGAGGAATACGACGACGTATTTCCGTGTTTTTCGGCCGACGGACGCTCGCTGTTCTTCTGCCGGGCGCCGGCGCGCGGCACCGAAGCCGAGGCGCGGGCGTTGGCAAGGGAACGGCAACAGGCGCGGCACAGCACGGCCGACTCGCTGTTTTTCCGTCGTAACGGCCGGTTGGAGGCTTGGATGGACGTTGCGGACGAACGGATTGAGAAAGCCAACGCCCTGCGCGCCGACCTCATGCAAATAGACTTTGACCCCGAAACCCGCCAATTCTCCAATCTGCGCACCGTGGCTAAGTTCTCGGACATGAACCTGAGCGTGACGATGCCTTTCGCGTCGCCGGACGGTGACTATCTCATCGTGAGCGCCCTGCCCACAACGACCTTTTCCGTACAGGTGATGGGCGACCTCTACAAAATCCACTTGAACGACCATTACCGCATTGAGCCTATCCACAGCCTGAATACGGACGGCTCCGAAACGTTCCACACGTATTCGAGCAACGGCCGCTGGATGGTATTTGCCAGCAACCGGGAGACTTTCGGTATTCCGGAATTATATATATCTCACGTCACGGGCGGTGTTTTCGCCAAGCCGTTCATTTTGCCACAGGCCGAAACCGATTTCTACGCCCGCAACCTCCGCGCGTTCCTGTTTCCGTTCCTGAGTACCGAGCCGGCCAAATTCGACGTGCAGAAAACGGCCGAGGCCGCGCATGGCGAGGGCGTGGAACTCAAGGTCATCGACTTGGATAAATACAAGACCGCCGCCCGCCCGGCTTCCGAAAGCGGACACTGAAATATTTGTATATTTGCCGTTGTCATGAAAGAATTTGAAGAATATATCCGACAAAGTGAACCGGACAAACAGGAACGAGCCTACGCATGGCAGACCGCCATCGGCCTTCAGGCCGTGGATGGCTTGACGACTTCCGGCTATCTGAAAGACACGGCGTATAAACACATTGAGGGCGAAATTACGATAGACGAGGCGCAAGCGCTTATCAAAAGTTACTATCAATCCAAAACACGCCGCCGGCCCGGCGATGATGAAAAACATGAGGCCGACATCGTCTCCGCCAACATCACTAAAATACTTTCCACACGCACTTTGGATTTCAGCACGGATGGCTATATATCCTTGCACCGGAGAATATTCCAAGGCGTATTCAAATTCGCCGGCAAAATCCGTGATTACGACATCACCAAAAAAGAATGGGTGTTAGACGGCGATACGGTAAACTACTTGAACTGGGAAGACTTGCGGCGCGCCATCGATTACGATATAGCACAGGAACACGACTTCAGCTATGCCGGCCTTTCCCCTGAAGAAATCATCCACCATATCACGCACTTCGTATCCGCGCTGTGGCGCATACACCCATTCGGAGAAGGCAACACACGCACGACCGCCGTTTTTACAATTCAATATCTACGTGCCATCGGTTTCTCCGTAAACAACGAACCGTTCGCCAATCACGCCTGGTATTTCCGAAATGCCTTGGTTCGCGCCAACTATAAAAACGCCCGAAAAGGAATCGACTATACCCCCGTTTATCTGGAACGATTTTTCCGAAATTTACTTCTGAATGAACATTGGGATTTACGCAACCGTTATCTCCATATCAAGTCTTACGCCCCTTGGGATGAGCAACCCAACTTGGCTTGCGAGGCCGGCGCAGGACAAGTACAGGACAAGTACAGGACAAGTAAAAAGACCAACACAGGACAAGTACAAGACAAGCCAATCCCCGCATCCCATAACATCATGCGCCTGGTGCTGAGTATCGGTCATAATCATCTGTCAACCAAAGACTTGATGGCGAATCTAAACCTCAAAGGCCGGGACAATTTCGTAAAATTACATCTTACCCCCGCCATTGCGGAAGGTTTCGTCACGCCATTATATCCGGAAAATCCACGGCATCCGCATCAAAAATATCATTTGACCGCAAAGGGTTTGACCTTATTGGCTTCCTTGTCGAACACTTAGATTGTTTCAAGAAAAATCGTTATATTTGCGCTATTATGCGCATGATTTATATTTTCAGGTTGGCGTTCGCGTTCTTATTGCTGTGGCCGACCGTAGGTTTGGCGGATGAACACGAGGGCGGCGGCCACCACAACGATAAGGATTGTGATACAAGCCCTGTCAAACACCCGTTCCACGATACGACCATGTATATACGTGAGCAATGTTTATTGATGAATCCCCGCATCCCGGATTATGACGTTTGGTGGTATTTTCCTGAAAATTTTTCAATAAAAAGTGCTCGTTACATAAGTTATGACACCATTCCTGTTTTATGCTTGGACTATTATGCTTATGAGGATTCGCTAAGGGTCTTTTTGTTCTCCCTCGCTGATCCCTCTAACGTAATCCCTGCTCCTTGCACCGGTATGTTCTCCTATTCTATCCGGAGTGAAAATCCCGATTGCCCGGACCGCGAGGGGGATACGATATACATTCACTTCAACAACACCGCCCGCTTGAATGCTGAAGAATCCTGCGACACGATTCCCGTCAAGCTGCCGTTCCACGATACGGTGTTCTGCGAGGGCGACAGCCTGCTGCTTGTGGCCACCGACCGGTCGCACGCAGGCTACAGCACGCTTTGGAGCAATATTTCTTCGGTGGCGGAATGGATTCACGAGGGCGACTCTTTCTTTATCACGGAGCCGGGCATTTATGCGTTCCGTCTGTACAACATGGTGAACAACGGCTGCCCCGACATAGAGGGCGACACCGTGAGAGCGGTGTTCCGCCCCAAGCCGCAAGCCTTTTTGCCCACCGACACTTTAGAAACCTGCGGCGGACGGGGCGGCGCCCTGACTTTCCGTTCCGAACAGCTTTACATCGACTTCCGCTGGAGCGACGGCGACTCGGCGATGCCCTACCGCTTCGCCTACCGGGGCGACACGCTTGACAAACGTTTCTGCACGCTGACCAACGCCTGCGGCGACACGGTCGTGGACAGCGTCATCGTGCGTTTTCTGCCGCCCTACGCCTATCTCGGCGGCGACTCCCTCATGGGCTGCCGCGGCGACTCCGTGCTGTTTGATATGGCACCCTACAACCGCCACCTGCCCGACTACGACAGCCTGCGCTTCGTATGGACGCTCCGCGGCGAGACCCTGCCGAACGACGATGCCCATCCCGCCCGGCAGTGGATATATTTTCCGCAGGACACCGGTCTGCTGACCGTACAGGTGTTCTATCCCGACCCCGACGGAACGGCTGAGCCCGACGGCGGCGAAACGCCGGCCTCCGCCTGCCCCGTGGCCACCGACACGCTCAAACTGCAGTTCTACATCTGGCCCGACATCGACTTTTTCGTGCGCAACGGCGACACCACGATTTGCCACTACGACTCCATCCCCATGTTCCTTGACCGCGACAGCCTCGTGTTTTCGCCCGACGCCTATTACATCTGGCTGTTTGACGAGAAACCCTACGACACCACCGCCGATAAAGTGTTCTACGCCGCCGACACGGGCTTGTACACCGTGACCGGCGTCAACTATTGCAGCCGGCATTCCGAATCGTTCTTCCTGCACCACCACCCCAAGGCCCGCATCACGGTGGAACTGAAAGACACGACCGTATGCCCCGAAACGCCCGTTTCGCTCGACCCCACGCTGCCTTACGCGGGCAACCGCTACGTGTGGTTCAAGGGCAGTGCGGACGAGGACGACGACTATGACGATGGCGGCGACGATGACGGCGGCAACGGCAACTACATGGAATTCCGCAACCCGGGCGAGGCTCCCGAAGACGAGGACATCGACACCTGGCCCTGGGATGCCTCGGCCGCGCTTTGGATTGACACACCGGCCGTCTATACGCTCTATGTCATGGACTCGGCCGGCTGTATGGCACACTACGCCCTTACCGTCACGGAAGAGGACTGCACGCCCAAGTTCGAAGCCCCCAACGTCTTTACGCCCAACGGCGACGGCGTCAACGACGTCTTCAAGCTCAAGACGATGGAAAAGCTCTTCGACTTTGAAATACGGCTTTTCAACCGATGGGGCAACCAAGTTTATGCCTACAAGGGTGAACCCGAAGAATTTGCGTGGGACGGAACCCTGCACGGCAACGGACAGGGCGCACCCGATGGCGTTTACTTCTATGTGGCCACTTACAAGGACTATAAGGGCAAGAAGAAAAAGCAATCCGGTTCCGTTACCATTCTACGATAAAATTTCGTATATTTGCGAGTTTTAGCGCAAGATAATAAAACATCACAAGATATGAGCAAATTCATTTCCGCCGCAGAAGCGGCCGCCCATGTAAAGGACGGTGCCACCGTCATGATCGGCGGCTTCCTCGCCGTGGGTTCCCCCCTTAAAATCATCGACGCCCTGGCGGCCTCCGGCGTCAAGAACCTGACGCTGATTTGCAATGATACGGCCTATCCCGAAAAAGGCATCGGCAAACTCATCGCCAACAAGCAGGTCAAGAAGATATACGTGTCGCACATCGGCACGAACGCCTTGACGATGGACCAGATGAACCAAGGCGAACTGGAAGTGGAATTCTGCCCGCAGGGTACGCTGGCCGAACGCGTCCGCGCGGGTGGCGCCGGCCTGGGCGGCGTACTGACGTCGACGGGCCTGGGCACGGTGGTGGCCGAAGGCAAACAGGTGCTCAACATAGACGGCAAGGATTACCTGCTCGAAAAACCGCTGCACGCCGACATCGCATTGATTGGCGCGAGCCTGGGCGATGAGGAAGGCAACCTCATCTACCGCGGCACGTCGCAGAACTTCAACCCGCTGATGGCCACGGCCGCCGACACCGTCATCGCCGAGATCGCCGACGTCAAACCCGTGGGCAGCCTCGCGCCCGAAAACATCAAGACGCCGTCCATCCTCGTGGATTACATCGTTCGATAAACACGCAAACAACAACCGTTATGGAAGAAAAGCAATATAAATCCGTTCTCCGCCTGCGTATGAGCGCCAAAGACGCGCACTACGGCGGAAACTTGGTGGACGGTGCGCATATGGTGCACCTGTTCGGCGATGTGGCCACTGAATTGTTGATTCAGATTGACGGCGACGAAGGCCTCTTTGCCGGTTACGAAAGCATTGAATTCCTGGCCCCCGTTTACGCCGGCGACTACATCGAAGCCGAAGGCACGATTGTAAAAGTGGGCAACACCAGCCGCAAGATGGAATTCGTGGCGCGCAAGGTCATCGCCACGCGGCCCGACATTTCGCCTTCGGCCGCCGATGTGCTCGAAGAGCCGATTATCGTTGCCAAAGCCGTTGGCACTTGTGTAACCCCCAAAGCGTGCAAGCGCAAATAATTCCGGACTATGGAAAAACTGATTATCACCGCCGCCATCTGCGGCGCGGAAGTGACCAAGGAACAGAACCCGGCCGTGCCCTACACGGTGGAGGAAATCGTGCGCGAAGCCAAGTCGGCCTACGACGCCGGCGCGGCCATCGTACACGTGCATGTGCGTGAGGACGACGGCACGCCCACCCAAAGCAAGGCGCGCTTCAAGGAGTGCATCGACGCCATCTACAAGGTTTGCCCCGACGTGATCCTGATTCCGTCAACGGGCGGCGCCGTAGGCATGACGGCCGAAGAACGCCTGCAACCCACCGAATTGATGCCCGAAATGGCCACGCTCGACTGCGGTACGTGCAACTTCGGCGACGACGTGTTTGAAAACACGATGCCCATGATGCGCGACTTCGGCAAGCGGATGCTCGAAAACCACATCAAGCCCGAATACGAATGCTTTGAAATGGGCCACCTCGACACGATTCTGACGATGGCCAAAAAAGGCCTCGTGCCCGGCGCGCCGATGCAGTTCAACTTCGTATTGGGCGTGCCCGGCTGTACGCCCGCCACGGTGCCCAACCTGTGCTGGCTCGTGAACGCGATTCCCGCCGGCTCCACGTGGACGGCCACGGGCATCGGACGCCACGCCTTTACGCTGGCCGCGCCGGCTATCGCCATGGGCGGCAACGTACGCGTAGGGTTTGAGGACAACCTCTACCTCGAACGCGGCGTGCTGGCCAAGAGCAACGGCGAACTCGTCGCCAAGGTGGTGCGCATCGCCAAAGAACTCGGCCGCGAAATCGCCAACCCGGCGGAGGCGCGTCAAATCCTTTCGCTCAAGCCCAAGGCCTAAGCGGGAAACCACCGGTGGCCCGGCCCGTCGGGTCACCCGAAAAAAAACTGAATTAACAACCATCAAACTTATAAAACACTATGCAACCTAAAGGAAACAAATACGGTACGCACCGCGTCATTTCGCCCAAGGGCGTTTTGCCCCAACCCGCCGACAAAATCGACAACAACATGGACGTGCTCTACGACAATGAAATCCTCATTGACGTACAGACGTTGAACATCGACTCCGCCAGCTTCACGCAGATTGAAGAACAGGCCGGCGGCGACAAGGCCAAGATTGCCGAAATCATGCTCGGCATCGTGGAAAAACAAGGCAAACACCGCAACCCCGTAACGGGTTCGGGCGGTATGTTGCTCGGCACGGTTGAGAAAATCGGCGACGCGCTCAAAGGCAAAATCGACCTCAAGGAGGGCGACAAAATCGCGACGCTGGTTTCGCTGTCGCTTACGCCGTTGCGCATCGACAAAATCAAGGACATCCGCGCCGACATCGACCAGGTGGACATCGACGGCAAGGCCATCCTGTTTGAAAGCGGCATCTATGCCAAGATTCCTTCCGACCTACCCGAAAACCTCGCGCTTTCGGCCTTGGACGTAGCCGGCGCGCCGGCCCAGACGGCCAAGCTCGTCAAGCCCGGCGACACGGTTCTGATTATCGGCGCGGGCGGCAAGAGCGGTATGCTCTGCTGCTATGAAGCCAAGAAGCGCGCCGGCGTGACGGGCAAGGTCATCGGCCTCTGCCACAGCGAAAAGAGCGCGAAACGCTTGCTGGATCTCGGCTTCTGCGACCACGTGTTTACGGCCGACGCCACGCAGCCGGTGGCGGTGTACGAGAAAATCGAAGAACTGACGAAAGGCCAGCTCTGCGACGTGTGCATCAACAACGTCAACATCGAGAACACGGAAATGGCCAGCATCATCTGCACGAAAGACGACGGCGTGGTTTACTTCTTCTCGATGGCGACCTCGTTTACGAAAGCGGCTTTGGGCGCGGAAGGCGTAGGCAAGGACGTGACGATGATTGTGGGCAACGGCTACACGAAAGGCCATGCCGAAATCACGCTGCAGGAACTGCGCGAGAACGAAGCGCTGCGCAAGGTCTTCACGGATCTTTACGCATAGGCGTCAACCCGCGGGTGTCCGCCGGCAAGACAATGGCCGCGGATGCCCGCTTTTGGATATATACGGCAATTTTTTAAGGCGATTAAGATATGGCTAGCAGAAGAAAAGAGATGTTTCCCGAAGTGACCGACGCCCAGTGGAACGACTGGAGATGGCAGGTTCAGAATCGGATTGAAACGCTGGAAGACCTCAAGAAATACATTCACCTCACGCCCGCCGAAGAGGACGGCGTGAAACAGACGCTCAAGACGTTGCGTATGGCGATTACGCCTTACTACCTGAGCCTGATCAATCCGGAGGACCCGCACGACCCCGTGCGCCGCCAGGCCATCCCGACGGGCTTGGAAACGCACCAGTCGGCCGCCGACCTGTTGGACCCGCTGCATGAAGACTCGGATTCGCCGGTGCCGGGCCTCACGCACCGTTATCCGGACCGCGTGCTGTTCCTTATCACCGACCAGTGCTCGATGTACTGCCGTCACTGCACGCGCCGCCGCTTTGCCGGCCAGCACGACTGCGAATCGCCGGCCGAACGCATCGACAAAGCCATTGAATATATCGCCAAGACGCCCCAAGTGCGGGACGTGTTGCTCTCCGGCGGTGACGCGCTTCTGGTATCGGACCAGGTGCTGGAGTCCATCATCAAACGGCTCCGCGCCATTCCCCACGTGGAAATCATCCGTATCGGCAGCCGCACGCCCGTGGTATGCCCGCAGCGTATCACGCCCGAACTCGTGGCCATGCTGAGCAAATATCACCCCATTTGGCTCAACACGCACTTCAACCACTCGAACGAGATAACGGAAGAGTCGGCCGGCGCGTGCGCCCGTTTGGCCAATGCCGGCGTGCCGCTCGGCAACCAGACGGTATTGCTGCGCGGGGTAAACGACTCGGTGGAAGTGATGAAAAAGCTCATGTGCAACCTCGTCAAAATCCGCGTCCGTCCCTATTACATCTACCAATGCGACCTGTCGATGGGCTTGGAGCACTTCCGTACGCCCGTGGCCAAGGGCATTGAAATCATCGAAGGCCTGCGGGGCCATATCTCCGGCTATGCCGTGCCGACGTTCGTCGTGGACGCGCCGGGCGGCGGCGGCAAGATTCCCGTCATGCCGAACTACCTCATCTCGCAGGGCGTGGGCAAAGTCATCCTTCGTAACTACGAGGGCGTCATCACGACCTATACCGAACCGACGGACTACGGCAACGAAACGGCCATCGCGAACGACGTTCGGCTCAAGACCGAGGGCGTGAGCGCGCTCATGTGCGGCAAGGCGGATTCCATTTCGCTTGAACCGGACAATTTGGACAGAAAGAAACGCAACGAAAAACACTAATCCGAAATGGCGGAGGAAAAGAAGAGCAAATTAGGTTTGGATTTTGCCAAAGTGGAGGCGGCCAAGATGTCGGCCGCCCGCATTGCCGAAGACGTACAGCGGTTCGTGGACGGCTATACCACGGTGGCGGTGGAACGCACGATTGCCCGTCTGTTGGGCATAGACGGCGTGGATGAAAACGGCGTGCCCCTGCCCAACGTGGTGGTGGACGCGCTCAAGGAAAGCGGTCTGCTTGGCGAGGGCGTCATGTTCGCCATGGGCAACGCGGTGGTGGCTGAGGGCAAGACCCCGCAGCAAATCGCCGAAGCCTTGGCGCGCGGCCTGTGCGCGATAGAGAAATTCCCGGCGGCCACGGCCCAACAGCGGGAAGCCGCCCTGCAACCCTACGTGGACGCTTCGATGAAACGCATCCGCGAACGTCGGGCGCGCCGCGAGAAATATCTGCAGACGATAGGCGAAGGCCCCAAGCCGTATCTTTACGTGATTGTGGCCACCGGCAACATCTACGAGGACGTGGTGCAGGCACAGGCCGCGGCCCGGCAGGGCGCCGACGTGGTGGCGGTTATCCGCACCACGGGTCAGAGTTTGCTCGACTACGTGCCCTACGGCGCCACCACGGAAGGCTTCGGCGGCACGATGGCCACGCAGGAGAACTTCCGCATCATGCGCAAGGCCTTGGACGAGGTGGGCGAAGAAGTAGGCCGCTACATACGGCTCTGCAACTACTGCTCCGGCCTCTGCATGCCTGAAATAGCCGTGATGGGAGCCTTGGAAGGCTTGGACGTTATGCTCAACGACGCGCTTTACGGCATCCTGTTCCGCGACATCAACATGCAGCGCACGCTCGTTGACCAGTACTTCTCGCGCGTTATCAACAGCTTTGCCGGCGTTATCATCAACACGGGCGAGGACAACTACCTGACCACGGCCGACGCCGTGACCGAGGCGCACACCGTACTGGCCTCCGACTTCATCAACGAACAGCTGGCGCTGTTGGCCGGCCTGCCCGAAGAACAGATGGGCTTAGGTCACGCCTTTGAAATGGACCCTATGCTGGAGAACGGCTTTTTGCTGGAACTGGCGCAGGCGCAGATGACGCGCGAAATCTTCCCGAAAGCCACGCTGAAATATATGCCGCCCACCAAGTTCATGACGGGCAACATTTTCCGCGGCCATATCCAGGACGCGCTGTTCAACCAAATCGGCATCTGGACGCATCAGGGTATCCAACTGTTGGGTATGCCCACCGAGGCCATCCACACGCCGTTCATGAGCGACCGTTTCCTGTCCATCGAGAACGCCAAATATATCTTCAACAACATGAAGGACATAGGCGAGGAAATGGAGTTCAAGAAAGACGGCATCATCCGCAAACGCGCGCAGTACGTGTTGGACGAAGCCTTGCAGCTGCTGCGCAAAATCGAGAAAGAAGGGTTGTTCACCGCGTTGGAGAAGGGCATCTTCGCCGACATCAAGCGCCCCAAGAACGGCGGCAAGGGCCTGCAGGGCGTGGCCGCCAAGGGCAAATCGTACAGCAACCCGTTTATTGCTTTAATGAAGAAAGGAAACTGATATGAGCGGAGGTTTGTATTCCACATCGACCGAACAAATAGACAAGACGTTCGACCCCAAACGCATAAAGCCCTACGGCGACACGATGAACGACGGCAAGACGCAGCTGAGTTTCACGCTGCCCGTGCCGGCCGGCGACGAAGCCATAGAGGCGGCCAAACAGCTTATCCGCAAGATGGGCTTCGAGAACCCGCAAATCGTGTTTTACAAGGAACTGACGGAGGGCTTTACGTTCTTCAACGCCTACGGCAGTTGCACGCATACGGTGGATTATACGGCCATCCACGTGCCCAAGGTGGAATCCAATGTGATGAGCATGGAGGAGACCGATGAATTCATCCGCCGCCACATCGGGCGCAAGCTCGTGGTGGTGGGGGCCAGCACGGGTACCGACGCGCACACCGTGGGCATAGACGCCATCATGAACATGAAGGGCTTTGCCGGCCACTACGGTTTGGAACGCTACGAGATGATAGAAGCCTACAACCTCGGCAGCCAGGTGCTCAACGAGGAACTCATCGCCAAGGCCATCGAACTGAAGGCCGACGCGGTGCTGGTTTCGCAGACCGTGACGCAGAAGGACGTCCATATCCAGAACATGACGGAGTTCATCGAAATGATGGAGGCCGAAAACCTGCGCCAGCAGATGAT
>CAYTZG010000014.1:0-53703 GCA_964442435.1 uncultured Bacteroidaceae bacterium
GTCTTGGCCACCACTTCCTGGGCTCTCTTTATCATGCGTTCGGCATCTTCCATATCGTTGTGGCGGAACTTGAAACTCTGCCCCAAATGCAGACGTTTGCCGTCCATCAACGAAGCGTGGATTTCGGCATCGAAAACAATCACGTCGTGGCGGTCCACCAAAGCGTCGATGGTGGAAACGATACCTTGATAACCGAAATTATAAAGATAAGCGGCTTCCTGACCTACAAAGTCGGCCAAGCCCTGCTCCAGCTTCATGTGTTCTTCGGTCTGCCCCGAAAGCATACGCGCCCCCATCGGGTAAGCCAAGCCGTATTGGGCGGCCGCTTCGGCGTCCACTTTACGCACTTCGGGATGATTGGCCAAACCGAGGTAGTTGTTCAGACTCCAAACCAAACGTTCCTTGCCGTTAAACATCATACGGTTGGAAATAGGGCCCTCCAGCCTCGGAAACATGTAGTAGCCATCGGCATCGTCGGCATACTGACCCAACGGACCGAAATTCTTCAGCAGTTTTTCAAAGATATCCACGGTTGTTGTATTTTATAAATTATTGATTCCGTTATCAAAAACGCTTTGGTTCCCCGGCGGCCGCTACCTTATATTATATAAGGCCCGGACGGCGGCACCGGTACCGGCACGTTCTTATTCTGCAAAGATAACATTTTTTGCGTTTTTTTTAAAAAAAGGATGTAGATTTGCAGTCCTTTATTTTGAAAATCATGTACAGCGCACAAAAACCCTCCGCCAAAGTCACGACCCAGACTTTGCGCAAGATGAAAGCCGCCGGCGAGAAAATCGCGATGCTGACGGCCTACGACTATTCGTTCGCCAAACTGTTGGACGAATCCGGCATCGACGTCATTCTGGTCGGCGACTCGGCCGCCAACGTCATGGCGGGCCATGTGACGACGCTCCCCATCTCGTTGGATCAGATGATATACCACGGCTGTTCGGTCATGCGGGCGGTCAAACGCGCGCTCGTGGCCATCGACCTGCCGTTCGGCAGCTATCAGGGCGACTCGCGGGAAGCCCTGCGCTCGGCCATCCGCATCATGAAGGAAACGGGCGCCGACTGCGTCAAGCTCGAAGGCGGCCGCGAAGTGGCCGAATCCGTGACCAAAATCCTGTCGGCCGGCATACCGGTCATCGGGCATTTGGGGCTTACGCCGCAGTCCATCAATAAGTTCGGTACGTATGTCGTGCGCGCCACCGGTCAGGAAGAGGCCGACCGCCTGATGGAAGACGCCCGCCTGCTCGAAGAACTGGGCTGCTCGGCCGTCGTGCTGGAAAAGGTGCCGGCCGACCTGGCGGCACGCGTGGCCGGTCAGCTCAAGATTCCGGTTATCGGCATCGGTGCGGGCGCGGGCGTGGACGGCCAGGTGCTCGTGTTGCACGATATGCTGGGCATCACGCAGGGCTTTTCGCCGCGCTTCCTACGCCGTTACCACAATCTGGCTCAGGAAATCAACAAATCCGTGTCGTCTTACATCGAAGACGTCAAGAGCCTGAACTTCCCGAACGCCAACGAACAATATTGATGTTCACGGCCGACCAAATCCTCTACGAGGACAACCACGTGCTGGCGGTCTGCAAACGGCCGTCGCAAATCGTGCAGGGTGACAAGACCGGCGACGAACCGCTCTCGGAAAGCATCAAGGCCTTTATCGCCGAACGGGACCACAAGCCCGGCAACGTGTTTCTCGGGGTCGTGCACCGGCTGGACCGACCGGTGGGCGGCGTGATTCTGTTCGCCAAGACAAGCAAGGCGTTGAGCCGCCTCAACCGCATGGTGCAGGAACGGGCGTTCCAAAAGACCTATTGGGCCATCGTGGGGCAACGGCCACCCCAAATGGCCGGCCAACTCACGCACTACCTCCGCCGCGACGAGGCGCGCAACAAATCGTATGTCTGCCCCGCCTCGCACAAGGACGCCAAGGAAGCCCGCCTGGACTACCGGGTCATTGCCACTGGCGAACGCTATTACCTGCTTGAAATACAACTGCATACCGGGCGTCATCACCAAATCCGCGCCCAATTGGCGGCCATCGGTTGCCCGATCAAGGGCGACCTCAAATACGGCTTTCCGCGCTCGAATCCCGACCAAAGCATTTCGTTGCACGCCCGCCGTCTGGAACTCATGCACCCGGTGTCGCAAACGCCCTTGCTGATTACGGCCGAACCGCCCGCCGACAAACTCTGGCAGTGCCTCAAAGCGCAGGTTCAGGCCTAAGGCGGCGTATTGCGTTTCCTGTTTTTTTTGCTTAACTTTGCGATTGTAATTCTTACGGATGATGACGGAATTGCCCGCTTTACTCACACGCTTGGAAACCAAAGCGGCCGACTTGCGCCGAAAGGTGGCCGATTTGGAAGTGGAACTGAAGAAAAGCCGCGCCCGCCTATCCGAACAAGAAGCAAGATTACAGATTTATAAACAGAAAATAAACGATTTAACTAATAGGAACCAGATATTGAAAGTCAGCAGCGCCCTCGCCCGCCCGTCCTCGCAAAAGGGCAACCCGGCGGTTGAGAAAATCCTCTCGGAACTGATTGCCGAAGTGGACCGCTGCATAACGCTTTTAGACCGATAAGATGAACGAGATCCCCATTACCGTTACCATCTGCGACCGATCCTATAAACTGACGGTGAAGCCCGAAGACGAAGTGATTTTCCGTGAGTCGGCCAACCGCATCAACGACCGCATCAAGAGCTACGGACAGCACTTTGCGTTCAAGGATTATCAAGATTTGCTGGCAATGGTGGCTCTGCAATATACCTCACGCGCCCTGCGCGAAGAAAGACGTCAGGCGTTCCGGGAAGACGATTTGGGAGACCGCCTCCGGAAGCTGGACGAACTCTTATCGCTCTAAAGCGTTTAAAGAAAACCGCATCGCGTTCACCAACAGTTTGAAAACTCAACATTTTCAAATTTTCGGGCGGACGCTCAAGCTTGGGAAAGTAGGCTTTATCCCTCTTCGGAGAGACCTTCCTTGAAGGCGAAAGAAACTTGAAAAGGCAGGCAGCCCTATACTTATTATATCAGAGTTTTCCATAACTCTTATGAGCGCATGCGGTTTTCTTTATTTCAGTACGGGTTCCCCAAAACATCAACATTATGGATTTAAACCTAGCAATCGGGATCGGACTCGTATTGGCCGGGGCTCTGGTGACGTTCGCCTTCATGCAGTGGGGGCTGAAGAACCGGCGCCGCAAGATCATGGCCGAAGCCCGCGAAAAAGGCGAAGTGTTGCTGAAAGAAAAGGTCTTGCAAGCCAAGGAACACTTCCTGCAACTCAAGAGCGAACATGAACGGGCGGTACAGGAACGCAACAACAAGGTGGCCGTTGCCGAAAACCGCATCAAGCAGAAAGAGAGCGCGCTGAATCAGAAGAACGAGGAACTGCAACGCAAGAACAACGAACTGTCGGTGGTAAAGGAGAACCTGAACCGCCAGTTGGAGGCCGTCGGTCAGAAACAGGCGGAACTGAACAAGCTCCATACGAAACACATCGAACAGCTGGAACTCGTGGCCGGCCTCTCCGCGCAGGAAGCCAAACGGCAGTTGGTGGAAGACCTCAAGGACGAAGCCAAGTCGGAAGCCCTTTCGCAAATCAAGGACGTTATCAACGAGGCCAAGCTGACGGCCAATATGGAGGCCAAGAAAATCGTTATCGAAACCCTGCAGCGCACGGCCACCGAACACGCCGTCGAAAACACGGTGTCGGTGTTCAACCTTGAAAATGAAGAAATCAAGGGCCGCATCATCGGCCGCGAAGGCCGCAACATCCGCGCGTTGGAAGCGCTGACGGGCGTGGAAATCATCATCGACGACTCCCCCGACGCCATCATCCTGTCGGGCTTTGACCCCGTCCGCCGCGAAATCGCGCGCCTGTCGCTGCATAAACTCGTGACCGACGGCCGCATCCACCCGGCCCGCATCGAAGAGGTCGTCACCAAGACGCAGAAGCAAATCGAACAGGAAATCATGGAGACCGGCAAGCGGACGTGCATCGACCTCGGCATCCTGAACATGAGCAGCGAGCTCATGCGCATGATCGGCAAGATGAAATACCGTTCCTCCTACGGTCAGAACCTGTTGCAGCACTCGCGCGAAACGGCCAACCTCTGCGCGACGATGGCCGCCGAGCTCGGTCTGAACCCCAAAATAGCCAAACGCGCCGGTCTGTTGCACGACATCGGCAAGGTGCCCGACAACGAACCCGACCTGCCGCACGCCATTTTGGGTATGAAACTGGCGGAGAAATACAAGGAACACCCCGACATCTGCAACGCCATCGGCGCCCACCACGACGAAATGGAGATGAACAACCTGATTGCGCCCATCGTGCAGGTCTGCGACGCCATTTCGGGCGCGCGTCCCGGGGCGCGGCGCGAGGTGGTCGAAGCCTATATCAACCGGCTCAACAACCTGGAATCCCTGGCCCTGTCCTATCCGGGCGTCATCAAGACCTACGCGATTCAGGCCGGCCGCGAACTGCGCGTTATCGTCGGCGCCGACAAGGTTTCCGACAACGAAGCCTGCCAGCTGTCGCTCGACCTGTCGAAGAAGATTCAGGAAGAGATGACGTACCCCGGCCAAATCAAAATCACGGTTATCCGCGAAACGCGGGCGGTCAATTACGCCAAGTAAACGGTGCCCCGGAACCGGGCCGACCGGTCGAAGCCTCCCTATCGAAAAAATTTTCCGAAGGGAGGCTTTTTGTTAATAACTTTTTCGGCCGGCCGAAATCCCAAGATTTTCAACAAGCGGACTACGTTTTGCTAAAATGTCATAGGCTGTCAATTTGCCATAACTCGAAGCGTATACATCTAAACCGAAAGTGCACTTATATCACACAAAATAAATAAATTGCAAGCGCATGAAAGGAAAATAAATTCTCTATGTTTAATACATAAAAATGAAAATTGCAACCCTGTTTTCAGTTTTTTTTATACTTTTTTTACAACATATTTGCATTCGGTTTCGGTTGTTCATAAACCGACGGACGAAGCCGCCGAAAACGGAATACAAGACCAAGTATTATAGCATATTATAGAACAGATAGCAAGAGGGAGTAGAGAATGAACGAGACGGATCTCAATTACAAGGTGGTGTGGGACAGATGTTTAACGTACATCAAAGACAATCTGAAAAGTCCGCAGAGTTTCAAGACGTGGTTTGAACCCATCAAACCGATGAAGCTTGAAAACAACACGCTGACGATTCAGGTGCCGAGTACGTTCTTCTATGAATGGCTCGAAGAGCACTTCATCACGCTGTTGCGCTCCACGATCAAGCATGAGTTGGGACCCGACGGCCGTTTGGAGTACAGCATCGTCATGGATACGACGAACCCCTACGAAATTTCCTCTACGGGCGGTCACCGGCAGGAAACCAAGAACGCGCCCATCGCGATTCCGGTTCAGCCCAAGAACATCCCGACGCCCTTCCTGATTCCGGGTCTGCAAAAGGCCAAAATCCCCTCCCGCCTCAACGAAAACTATTCGTTCGACAACTTCGTGGAAGGCGACTGCAACCGCCTGGCGCGCGCCGCCGGCTTCGCCATTACCGAAAACCCGGGCAAATCGGCCTTCAACCCGCTGTTCATCTATGGGGATACGGGCTTGGGCAAGACCCACCTGTTGAACGCCATCGGTCTGCAAATCAAGGCCAAATATCCCGACCTGACCGTATTATATGTATCGGCCGAGTATTTCACGCAGCAGTTCGTGGATGCGTGCCGCAACGGCAACTCCAACAATTTCACGAACTTCTATCAGCTTATCGACGTTCTGCTCATAGACGACGTGCATAAACTGGCCGGCCGTGAAGGCACCCAAAACGCTTTCTTCAGCATTTTCAACTACCTCCACCAGTCGCAGAAGCAAATCGTGCTGACGTCGGACAAGGCCCCGGCCAACTTGACCGGTATGGAAGCCCGTCTGCTCTCGCGTTTCAAATGGGGGTTGGCCGCCGACATCCATATGCCGGACGTGGAAACGCGCATCGCGATTCTGCAGAAGAAAATCCATGCCAACGGCGTGGACATCCCGGACGACGTCATCGAGTACATCGCCTACAGCATCAACACGAACGTGCGCGAGCTGGAAGGCGTGCTCAATTCCCTGCTGGCGCAGTCCATCCTCAACAAGAAGACGATTGACATCGACCTGGCCAAGCAGATGATAGACCAGATCGTACAGAACTCCAAGAAAGACATCTCCATCGACTTCATCAAGAAGGTGGTTTGCGAATACTTCGGCATTCCGGTTTCCGAAATCAACGTGTCGAGCCGCAAGCGGGAAATCGTACAGGCCCGCCAGTTGGCCATGTATTTCGCCAAACAGCACACCAAATCCTCTTTGGCCATCATCGGCATGCAGTGCGGCAACAAGGACCACGCGACGGTGCTTTACGCCTGCAAGGCCGTCAACAACCTGATGGACACCAACAAAACGTTCCGCTCCACGGTGGAGGAATTATCCAAACGCCTCAAAGCCTAAGCGGTACACCCCACCCGAACCGTCTGACCTATGGCAAGCCAAACGCTTTATCTGCTGCCGGCCTCCTTGGGCGAGGAAGATTCGGCTTCCGTCTTACCGGCCACTTACCGCGACATCATCGCACCCCTGCGTTTCTTCTTTGTGGAGGAGGTGCGCACGGCACGCCGTTTCCTGCGCAAGGCCGGCTTTTCGGCCAACTTCGACGAGGTGACGTTCGTACCTGTAAACGAGCACAACCGCCATCTGACGGTGGACGAAATCCTGCGCCAACAGGCAATAGACCTTAGCCAACTGCCCGCGCAAATGGGCCTGCTGTCGGAAGCCGGCCTCCCCTGCGTGGCCGACCCCGGCGCCACGGTCGTGGCCTGGGCGCACACCCACGGCCTGACGGTCAAGCCCGTCAGCGGGCCGTCCTCCCTGTTTTTGGCCCTGATGGCCTCGGGACTCAACGGCCAATGCTTTGCCTTTCAGGGCTATCTGCCGGCCGACCCCGAAGGCCGCAAAAAACGGATCAAGCAACTGGAAACCTGGTCGCTGCAACAGCACCAAACCCAAATTTTCATCGAAACCCCTTACCGGAACGCCCACCTGTGGGACGCCCTCGTATCGACCTGCCGGGCGGAAACGCGCCTCTGCGTGGCCAAAAACCTCTGTATGCCGCAGGAATACATCCGCACGATGCGCATCGCCGAGTGGAAACAGGCCGGCGCGCCCGATTTCCATAAGGAGAACGCCGTTTTCCTTCTCTTAGCCGATTAACCCCTACGATAACATGAACCCGCCCTTAGCCGAACAGTTGCGGCCGCAACAACTCTCCGATTACATCGGACAGACCCATCTGATGGGAGAAGGCGCCGTGTTGCAGAAAGCCATCCAATCCGGCACGCTGCCCTCCATGATTCTGTGGGGCCCGCCCGGCGTCGGCAAAACGACCTTGGCCTATCTGATTTCGCTGACGCTGAAACGGCCTTTCTTTACGCTCAGCGCCGTACAGTCGGGCGTCAAGGACGTGCGCGAGGTGTTGCAGAAAGCGGAGACCTGGCTGGCGGAATCCCTCCGGCAGCAGAAAACGCCTTCGCTGTTCGAAACCGCCCCGGCGGCCGAATCGCCGGCCGACCGTCGCCCCGCGCCCCCCATCCTGTTCATAGACGAAATCCACCGGTTCAGCAAATCGCAACAGGATTCGCTGCTTTCGGCCGTGGAACGGGGCACGGTAACGTTTATAGGCGCCACAACCGAAAACCCGTCGTTTGAGGTCATCACGCCTTTGCTCTCGCGTTGCCAAGTATATGTGTTGCAGTCTCTTTCGTCAGACGAGTTGGATTTGCTCATCGCGCGGGCGACGGACTACCTCAAACAACAGGCCGGTATCAACGTGGAGGTGCGGGAAAGCGGCGCGCTCAAACGCATTTCGGGCGGCGACGGCCGCAAACTGCTCAACGCGCTCGACATCGTGGTGTCTTTGCTTTACAATGCCGCCAAGCCCAACGCGGCCTCAGCCCCCATCGTGCTGACCGACCGAATCGTGGCCGACATCATCCAGCAGAACATCGCCACCTACGACCGCGACGGCGAAAACCACTACGACCTGATTTCGGCCTTCATCAAGTCGATGCGCGGCAGCGACCCGAACGCGGCCGTCTATTACCTCGGCCGTATGCTCGCCGGCGGCGAAGACCCCAAGTTCATCGCGCGCCGTATGCTGATTTTAGCGTCCGAAGACATCGGCAATGCCAACCCCAACGCCCTGCTGCTGGCCAACGCCTGTTTCGACACCGTGCACAAAATCGGCTATCCCGAATGCCGTATCACGCTGAGTCAGACAGCCATCTACCTGGCCTGTTCGCCCAAGAGCAACGCGTCTTACATGGCCATCGACATCGCGCTGGAGAAAATCAAACAGACGGGCGACCTGCCCGTGCCGCTGCAAATCCGCAACGCCCCCACCTCGCTCATGAAAGACTTGGGCTACGGTCAGAACTACCGCTATGCCCACGACTACGACGGCAACTTCGCCGATATGGAGTTCCTGCCGGCCGGGCTCGAAGGCTTCCGCTTCTACGACCCGGGCGACAACCCCAAGGAACGCGATATGCGGCAACGCCTGAGCCAGCTTTGGCAAGAGAAATACGGCTATTAAACCCCCTTTCACCATGACAGCAGAAGAAAAAATCAAACAACTGACCCAACGGTTCTCGGTTTTGGAAGACTGGACCGACCGCTATGCCCTGCTCATCGACCTTGGCAAATCGCTGCCCCTGCTCCCGGATGCGGAGAAAGCCGAAAACCTGCTGATAAAAGGCTGCCAGTCAAGGGTATGGATTAAAGCCGAACTCAAAGACGGCCTCGTCTATTTCAAGGCCGATTCCGACGCCGTCATCACGAAAGGGCTGGCGGCCCTGCTGCTGGAAGTCTTTTCGGGCCAAAGCCCGCAGACGATTTTAGATACGCCGCTCGACTTTCTGGAACAGATCGGCCTAAGGGAGCACCTCTCGCCAACCCGTTCCAACGGTCTGAACGACATGATCAAACAAATCAAACTCTACGCCCTTGCGTTCAGCCTAAAAAAATGACGCCTTTTGCAAAAACAGCGGTTTTTTCGTAAATTCGCGCTTTTAAGGCCCTTTTTACATGCTCGAACGATTATACGCGCCGCTGCGCCCCGCGTTGGCGGACGTGGAACATTATATCGGACTGCTGACGCAAAGCGACTTTCCGCTGTTGGAACAGGTGGGGAAACACCTTTTTGAACGGAAAGGCAAACAGTTGCGTCCGCTGTTGCTGCTCTACACGCATCGGCTTTTCCAACCGGACGCCGATATCTCGGACGAGGCGTTGCGATGCGCCGCGCTCATTGAAATCCTGCATACTTCCTCACTCGTGCACGACGATGTGGTGGACGAGGCCGACCGACGCCGCGGCCAGGCTTCGGTGCGGGCGCTACTCGGCAACAGGACGGCCGTCCTATCGGGCGACTACTTGATTTCCAACGCTTTCCTAAAGGCTTTTCACGACCATACCGCCTCTCCGCTCATCCTTTCCATGTTCGACATCATCCGTCGGATGTGCGAGGGCGAGTTGTTGCAACTGCAATACACGGCCAGCCCGGATATGACCGAAAGCGTTTACGAACGCATCATCGCCGGCAAAACGGCCGCGCTGTTCGGCCAATGCGGCTACTGCGGCGCGTTGACGGCCGGCGCCACGCCACAGCAGGCGCAACTGGCGCGGCAGGTGGGCGAAGCGGCGGGCATGGCGTTCCAAATCAAGGACGACCTGTTGGATTTGGATATCGCCACCGAGGCCAAAGAAGGCAAAATGGCCGGCAACGACTTGAAGGAAGGCAAGATAACGCTTCCCACCCTATACTACCTCCGCACGTTGGACGAGGCGGACCGCCGCGCCTTTTTCGACTGGCTGCAACGGCCCGCGCAGTGGCGCTCCGATGAACTGACGGACCGACTGACCGCCATCCGTCAAAGCGGAGCGGAGACCTACTGCCGGCAACGCATGGCCGACTACGCCCGAAAGGCGCACGAAGCCTTTACGCAGCTGGCGACGCCCCAACCGCTTTACGAGGCGTTATTAGACCTTATTTGTTTGTAATATAATACTGACTATCAATATATGAAACCATCTAACCTAAAGCGGATTATAGACACGGTGACCAGCCTGTCCCTGCTCATTCTTTTAGGAAACGGTGCGCCACTGGAAGCCCAAACCATTACGATAAAATATCCCTCCCTATCACCCGCCAACGGCAACTTCGCCTGTGTCGGCGACACGATTCTCGTGACGGCCACGGAGGCCAACATCGCGGATTTGATTGTACCGAAAGACAGCCGTTGGTCCGGCGATGCCGGCAATACCGTCGTTTCACAAACCGACAACAGTATTACCAAGCGGTTCTTTACCTACCACCCCTATGCGGAACAAGATCCCACCCTCAATGTCACGCGTAATTTCGACTTTACGATACGGCTAAAAGACGGCTCCACAAAAACGGTGTCACAAGCCATCGTGGCCAGGTCCTGCCCGCCGCAGGAATCCAAAGATCCTGCAAGGTCTTACAGCACTGCGGGCCAAAAATATAATTTCGGTAACATCGCCCTTGAGTATTATTTTGAAAACGAAACCTCCAACGAAGAGCATATACAAGCTATACCCGAATTCGAGCCGGAACAGCCTTTTTATCGTTTAAGCGGCGAGCGTTCTGCTGATCGAAATCAATGGAACGTAGCCTATCGGGCCCTCCAGATTACCGATGCGACTTACCGGCTTAAGTTTTTGTACAACGAGGGCGACAGCCTCAACCGTGAAAAGGTTTTCGAAAACAAAGTCATCAAAAATTATGCTATAGAACCACTCGGCACCCTGACACCGGACAAAACAGCCTATTGCCCCGGAGAGGACATCGTCTTTTCGTTGCAGCTGGGGCCGAATTGGCAAGCGGTTATGGAGCAGACCATCGGCGGTGACGAAAACAACATTGCATCGTGGTTCAATTGGGATGGTTCGCCGGCGCCAGTCACGTTTACGCATCGGGTGGACAAGGAAAAGTATTTCTTTTCCACCAAGGCGGCCGGCACGTCCACGAGCGACTACCGCTGCAAGCTGAAGGTAATCATCAAATATGCGAATAAGGCGACAAAGCCTGACCTCGACATCGTTGACACCGTCGAATACGACGTACCCATCGAAGAGGTTAAATTCAACGAACCAAAAGGCTTCTTGCAACATGATTTGACCATATGCCAAGGCGAGGCCATTCCTTTGCCAAACTACGTTGACCCCGCCGCAAGCGTTCAAGAATACCGGGATGGGAATAACAAAGCCATCGCTAACGCCGGCGTTTACGTCCCGTCCAAATCGGAGGAAATTTCCGCCATCATCACGGCCCCCTGTCCTTGGACCGACAAGTTGAAAATCAACGTGATTGATAAAAGCAAAATTCAAAGCATCACCCCCGCCACCAACGTATTGATTTGCGCCGGCGAAACCGTGTCGTTTTCGGCCACGGCCAACAGCCCGATTACTTGGAACATAATAGTGCCTACCCACCCTAGCGCCAACGAATCGTGGGAAGACATCGAAAGCGGGAAAGTCCACACCCGCACTTTCTCCGCCAACGCCATGGTCTCGGCCGTCGTCGGCCAATGCGATATGGATTCCAAACAGTTCAACGTACAGGTGGTGCAACGGCCGACCGTCAAGTTGGACGCGGGTGCGCGCGGCTGTCCGTACACCACGGTCAATTTGTGCGGCGCCGGCGGCAACAATCCCGCCTACAGCCTGTACGACCTTCGGACCCAAACCGATTTGACAAGCACAATGAAAGCCTATCTGGATCCGAATACGGGCTTGACCAATTATCCGATGCGGCCGAACGACTCCCTGCGCTTGGTTTATACGGCCGGCAATACGACCGATGCCTCCGGCTATACACCCGCCTCCTTGACTTGCACTAACTCGGCCGAAGCCAAAATTATCGCCTACCCGCTTCCCCCGATGCGCATCACTTATGACGGCACCTCCTATGCCAATGGCGAAACGGCCTGTGTGCCGCGCGAAGAGGCCTTTACGCTGACCGCCTCCGACGCCGACACCTATGAATGGTTGGATTTGGCGGCGCCGGAGGCTTCCCAACCGAACCGCAACCTCACATTAACCAAAGACAGTTTGATGCGCGTGCGCGGCGTGGAAAACCTCCATCACTGCTTCGATACGTTCGCCCTTCGCTGTGTGGTTTCCGTAGAGCATGCGGACCGCGTCAAAGCCCAGGCGGCTTGTCCCAAGGATGAAGTCTGCTTCGAGGCCGACCAACTCCCCTCCACGACTTACGCCTGGTACGGCCCCGACAATAGCCCGCTGAATGTGACCACGCCCAAGTTGTGCCGTGAGTTCCAGGCCGGGCAAAACGGCGTTTATACGCTTAAGACACAACGGTTTGACTGCCCGGAATCCTTAGCCTATACATTGACGTTGTATCCGGCCCCTAAAATCGAAGCCATAGCCCCTCCCCCCCTTTGTGTGGGCGAGGAATTGGTCATCAACTACCATACCGGCATCCCGAATGTGGATAACCCGCAAGTCGAATTCACCAAAGACGGCCTTTCAATAGTGGAGAATCTGGAGGATGATCTTAACGGCGATGTACTCCGGTATAGGGTACCGAACGTTCAACTGACCGATGCCGGCCAATATTTCCTTAAAGTGTCAACCAACGATGGCTGTACCGACCGCGACATTCTGGATATCGCGGTGGAAGAGCCCGCCGTCGTGCGCATCGTGCTGGATGCGGACTCCGCCTGCCAGGGCGATAAAGGCCGGATATCAGCCGATGTCACGCCATGGAGCGACAGTTATATCTACCAATGGTTCTTCAACGGCCAACCCTTTGACGGCAACTCTACCGCCATTGAGCGGACTTGGGAACGGGACGATCACGACATCCATTTAGAGGTACAACAAAGCGCCTGTACGAGCATCGCGGATACGGCCGTTACCGTCATTGCACGGCCGATGTTGAGCGGTATGCCGAAGGATACGGGCATTTGCCAAGGACTGACGATTTGCCTGAGTCCGGTTTCGGACATCACGCCGCAAGAGGTGGTTTGGTATTGGATTAACGGCAACGGTAAAATCAATCAGATAAAACTCCCCTCCTTGCAGTTTTGTCAGAATGATGCGGACGAATCGATGAACGGCCGTTATTACGTGGAAGTGGCGAACCTTGCCGGCAGCAAACGTTGCGCCAGCGTTTCCGATACCACGCGCCTGACCGTGCATCCGACGCCCGACCTCCGCATCGAGGGGCCGAACTTCATTTGCGACGGTTCGACCGTGACCTTGACGGCCGTTTCGCGCATAGCCAATACGTTCCGTTGGCAGCACAACGGCGCGACAACCGCCGCCATCTCCATCGATGAGGCCGGTCAATACACCGTAACCGGGATTTCGGCTTACGGCTGTCAGGCTTCGGCCTCCACCACCCTGGAAGCGCGGCCTACCCCCTACTTCGCATTGCCGCCCGACACGTCCATCTGCCGTGGCACCTCGTTCCTGATTTACGGCCCGGACGGCATGGACGCCTACGCGTGGAACGACGGCTCGCAAGGCAAAGACATTCTGGCGGAAAAGGGCGGCTGGTATATTCTGACGGTTTACCGCAACGAATGCCCCTATAGCGACAGTATCTACGTCCGGCAGACGTTCTGCGGCCAGTTCCACTTCCCGACGGCCTTTACGCCCAACGACAACCGCGTGAACGACACCTGGGGCGCCATCAGCGCGGCCAAAGACGAGGACATGGCCGAATACGACCTCATGGTGTTTGACCGCAACGGCAAAAAGGTTTTCCACGGCAAACGCATTTCCGAGCAATGGGACGGCCGGTACAAAGGCGAGCTCTGCCCGCCGGGCGTTTATATGTATTCGTTCAAGGCCTTGGAAAAATTGGAAGGCATCAAATACCAAGCCAGCGGTACGGTAACGATTGTGCAGTAACATAGGCCTGCGTTCGGGGCGACGGCAAAAAAAACGCCCCGACCGCACAAAAAATTTGGAGAGAACAAATTTTTATGTTACTTTTGCAGCCTTGTTTGCCCAGGTGGTGGAATTGGTAGACACGCTACTTTGAGGGGGTAGTGTCGGTTACGACATGCAAGTTCGAGTCTTGTCCTGGGCACCCCCTGAGTTGTGGTCAGTTTAGCCCGAATGGCGGAATTGGTAGACGCGCTAGTTTCAGGGACTAGTTCCCGCAAGGGAGTGCAAGTTCGAGTCTTGTTTCGGGCACAAAAAGAAAAGGCTGAAGGAAACTTCAGCCTTTTTTGTTTTTCCCCTTATATCCAGTGTGCCGGACGGGCAATAAATCAGACGGTCGGCACTATTGAGCCCGGCTGACTGTCAGCGAGCGGAACTTCGAAAAAAGCGCTCAACCCTGCCAAACCGAAGCCATCAGGCTCCCGCTTTTTTTGGTGTAGCGAGCGACAGATCAGACGGGCGACGCTATTGAGCCCGGCTGACTGTCAGCGAGCGGAACTTCTAAAATGCGTTCAACTCTGCCATCAACAGCGCCATCTGTATGCACGCGTTTTAGGTGTAGCGAGCGACAGGCAGACGGGCGAGCGACAAGTCAGACAGAGGCCATCCCTTCGTACAACCGTCCTTGGTACGCCCCCCTCTCCCGCATCCGCGCCACAATCCGTTCCGCGACCCGCTCCGACCGCAGCCCGAAAGCCGGGCCGCCCAAAAAACGCGGCGGCACCTCGCCGGCCAACCGCTCTATGCGAATCTGCGGCGACAGCCGTTCCAAAAAATCCACGACCAAATCGACATATTCATCCACCGTAAAGAACGAAAACCGCTCCGGATGCGCTTCGTATTCGGCCGCCATGGCCGTATGCTTGATAATCTGCAACTGGTGCAGCTTGAGCGAATCCAAAGCCGGCAGTTCCGACAACAGGGCGGCCTGCGCCACCATGTCCGCGCGGCTTTCGCCCGGCAGCCCGAACATGAGGTGCCCGCCGCAAGAGAGGCCATGCGCGGCCGCACGCCGGTAGGCATCACGCGTGCAGGCCATGTCGTGCCCGCGGTTGATGCGGCGCAACGTGGCGTCGTAGCAACTCTCTATGCCGATTTCCACCCGCAGGTAACATTGCCGCGACAAATCGGCCAGATAGGCCAGCGTTTCGTCGGGCAGACAGTCGGGCCGCGTGCTGACGATAAGTCCCTCGATACCCGCCACCGACAAGGCTTCCTCATAGCGGGCCTTCAACACGTCCAAAGGCGCGTAGGTGTTGGAATAGGTTTGGAAATAGGCCACATAGCGGGAGGCCTTGCGGTAACGCCAGGCATGGAACCGTTTGCCCTCCTCCAACTGGGTGCGGATATCGCCCACGCGGCGGCAATACGACGGGTTGAAGGCCGCATTGTCGCAATACGTGCAGCCGCCCACCCCGCAACGCCCGTCCCGGTTCGGGCACGTGAAGCCCGCATGAACCGACAACTTCTGCAGACGGCTGCCGAAGGCTTTCTTGCAGTCCTCGGCATATGAACGATAAGGCAGTTCCATATTCCCCATTGCTTTAAACGGAAAGCCGCCGAAACCGCCTCGCTTTGCCAGACGACGGTTCCGACGGCCAATCCTTGCGGTATCTTAGCCTACCCTTATTCCACCGACACGATTTCCATTTCGAATACGAGCGTCGAATAGGCCGGAATCGGCCCCAGGTCGCGGTCGCCATACCCCAACTGGAACGGGATGATCAACGTGGCCTTGTCGCCCTGACGCATCATCATCAGGCCTTCGTCCATGCCCAAAATCATCTGACCCGTGCCGGCCATCGTCGACAGGGGCTCATAGTTGCGCATCGGATGGAACAGGCCGTTCTCCTCGGCCACTTCCTTGATGCTCGTGTCGAAAATGGTGCCGTCCAACAGGCGGCCCACATAGTGGAACTTGACGGGCGAGCCCTGTTGAATGGCCTTACCCTTGCCCGCCTGCGTGCGGATGAAATACAGCCCGTCGGACGTCGGCTGTACGTCCAGACCGTTTTCCTGCAGATAGGCCGCAATGGCCGCTTGCTGCGCCATGTCGGCCTCGGCGGCCTTGGCTTCGAGATAAGCCGGGAAGTCGGCTTCGGCAACGATTTGTTCCACCTTGATGACGTAACTCAACGTTTCCTTCACGATTTCAGGCAACTGCATACCGCGCGCCCGAATCGAGTCGGCCTTGATATTGAAACGCGCGCTGTCGCCTTCGTGCAACAGCCGAACGCCTTCCTGAAGGTCACCCTTGAATTCCGGTTCGCCCACTTGGATAATCGGGCCCGGCTTGCCGGCGTTGGTCATCAGGATGGAGTCACCCACCGTAATCCACATCTCGCCGATGATGTAATCGCCCATTTCCGGCGTCATTTTACCTTCGCCGCGTTTGAGCATCTTGTAATCCACCTTGCCGCAAGCCGACAGGAGGAACAGCGCGGAGAGGCACAACAGCCCGCCGGCTACGCTAAATCTGTTCTTTTTCATATGCTTGTTTGTTTTTTATTTCCGTTTGACGTAAACGCCTTTCACTTCTATATCATACAGCAACGTGGCGTGCGGCGGGATGCGGCCGCCGTCGCCCGACAGGCCGTAGGCCAAATGCGAGGGCACGATGGCGAAGGCTTTCTCGCCGCGCCGCATCATCAACAGCAATTCCGTCAGCCCCGGTTCGCCCGTTTCCGCGCCGACCACCCAACGCCGCAGGCCGTCCGTTTCGGACGAAGCCAAAAGCGTGCCGTTGAGCGAGGTCAGCGTATAGGCTATATCGACGGCGTCGCCGCGCGCGATGGCCGCGCAGGACGGACAGCGTTCATAGATATCGTAGTACAGCCCGGTGCCGCTCTGTTGCAAGGGCCGGCCGCGCCGCGACACAAACGCCTCTATCTCCTGCCGCTCCTGCGCCTTGAGTTGCCGATGCACGGCCGTAAGGTCTTCTTCGGCCGGCGCGACCCACCGTCCCTGCGGTTGGGGCGTCGGCGCCTGCCGGCAAGCCGTCGTGGCCGCCGCCAACAGGCCGCAGCCCGCCAACGTCAACAGCCAATGGCCCCCGTTATCGCGTCGAAGCGGTCTCATATCAGCGGCCTCGGTTTGTTGGCGCGTTTGGGGCGGATTTCCGATTCGTAAAAGGCCGGCACCAGACGTTCGAAACGCGCCAAGGTCTCCGGCAAGCCGTCGTAGGAACTGCCGCCGGCCGCGTTCTTATGGCCGCCGCCTTCGAAATGCTGACGCGCAAAAACATTGACGTCCACATCGCCTTTGGAACGCAACGACACCCGAATCCGGTTCTTGCGCTGCGTGAAAAAGGCCGCGAACGAAATCCCCTCTATGCCCAAGGCGTAATTGACCACGCCTTCCAAATCGCCGGTACGGTAGTGGAAACGTTCCATCTCTTCCAAACTCAGCGAGAGATAGGCCGTGCCGTAGGCCGGCATCATGACGAGTTTTTCGTGGAGGCAATAGCCCAACAGCCGCATACGCGATTCCGAGAACGTATCGAAAATCGTGCGGTGGATGCGCACGGTATCGGCGCCCTTTTCGATGAGCGAAGCCACGATGCGGAACAGTCCGGCATGACGGCAGGAGAAGCTGAACGAGCCCGTGTCGGTGCTGATGCCCGCGTAGAGGCACGAGGCCACGCGCCGGTCGATGAGCGCGGTATCGAGTTCGGAGGCCACGGTCTTGTAAAGTTCCTCGCAGGTGGACGAAACGCCCGTTTCGGTAAAGCAAAGGTCGAATTCGTGACGGGCCGGCCCGATATGATGGTCGATGAGCACCTTGAAGGCCTTGCTCTGCGTCAGGGCCGGCGCCATGACATCGGTGCGCCCGATGGCCTGGAAATCCATGCAGAAAATCAAATCCGCCCGCGCGATCAGCGCCGCCCCCTTCTCCGGATGTTCGGCATAGGCGATGGCGCTACCTTCCGGATCCATCCATTTCAGATTACGGGCATAGGTATTCGGATACATCACGTCGGCCGACTTGCCCATGTTCGCCAACAGGTATTTCATGCCCATCGTCGCGCCCACGGCGTCGCCGTCCGGATTGTAATGGCCGACGATAACGATGTGGGAAGCGCGTTCGATCGCCGTTTTCAAATCCATGTTTCTCTGTTCCATACACGTGCTATAATGGCGCCGGCCTTGGGGCGGACGCCGCTCCGGTCAGGCGGTAAACCGTTGCAAGACCGTATCTATCAATTTTTTCATGCCGGGATGGTAATCCTTGCTGAACGTCTTGTCGGCGCGGTTGGCGATGAGCAGGCAGACCGTCAGCGTCTTATGCCCCAAAGCGCGTCCAAGGCCGTACAGCGCGGCCGTTTCCATCTCCAAGTTGGCAATCTTGTGGCAACCGTCGTCGAACGTGGCCAAAAGGTCGTTCTGCGCCGGCACCGTATTGGGCAGCCGCACGACACGCCCCTGCGGCCCGAAGAAGCCGGGCGCGGTGGCCGTGATGCCGCGGTACATATCGTAGCCGATGCGTTGCATCAAATCGTCGGAACAGGCCACGACATAGGGCGCGGCCAAACGTTCCGGCCAACGGACGTGCGCGCGGATGGCGCGCTCCAAATCGCGGTCGAACACGCTTTCGTCCACGGCGTAGTAGTTCAGAAGCCCGTCCAGCCCCAGGCCGTGCGTGGCGGCGCAAAAGCCGTCCACGGGATATTCGTGCCGCAGGCTGCCGCTCGTGCCGATGCGCACCATCTCCAACGTCTTGTGCGTGGACTTGGGCACGCGCTTTTGCAAATCCACATTGGCCAGCGCGTCCAGCTCCGTCACGACGATGTCGATGTTGTCGGCGCCCATGCCCGTGGAAATGACCGAAATACGGTGGCCGTTCAGCCGCCCCGTATGCGTCACGAGTTCGCGGTTCCGCACTTCGACCTCCACTTCGTCGAAGCAACGCGACACTTCCGGCACGCGCCCCGGATCGCCCACGAGGATAATCCGGTCGGCCAACTGCTCCGGTTGCAGGCGCAGGTGATACACGCTGCCGTCCGCGTTCAGCGGCAGTTCGGAAGGTGGAATACAGGCGGTGTCCATAGGTCGGCGTTCTGAATTGTAAGGACAAATATAACACAATATTTAAAATATGTCAGCATTTTTCACTACCTTTGTCCGTTTGTGCTTTTTACACACGCTTACATCATTCATCCATTATGAGGGAGTACGATTTCAGAGACATCGAACAACGCTGGCAGGCGTATTGGGACCAGCACGGCACGTTCAAGGCCGAACAGCCGTCCGCCAAACCCAAATATTACGTATTGGATATGTTCCCCTACCCGTCTGGGGCCGGTCTGCACGTGGGCCATCCGCTCGGCTATATCGCCAGCGACATCTACGCGCGCTACAAACGGCTCAAGGGCTTCAACGTGCTGCACCCGATGGGCTTCGACGCCTACGGCTTGCCGGCCGAACAATACGCGATTCAGACCGGCCAGCATCCGGCCGTGACGACCGAGGAGAACATCAACCGCTACAAGAAACAGCTGCGCGGCATCGGTTTTTCGTTCGACTGGGACCGCGAGGTACGCACCTGCGACCCGGCCTATTACAAATGGACGCAGTGGGTGTTCCTCCGGCTGTTTGAATCGTGGTACGACAAAACGCTGCATAAGGCGCAACCGATAGCCAGCCTCGCGGCCATGTTTGAGAAAGAGGGCAACGCGCGGGCGCAGGAAATAGCGGCCTGCAATCCGCAGGCCATCTTCAGCGCGGCCGACTGGGCCGGCTACGACGAAAAACGGCGGCAACAGGCGTTGATGCCCTACCGTCTGGCCTATCTGTCCGACACGATGGTGAACTGGTGTCCGCAACTGGGCACGGTGCTGGCCAACGACGAGGTCGTGAACGGCCTTTCGCAGCGCGGCGGCTATCCGGTGGAACGCAAACGGATGCAGCAGTGGCAGCTGCGCATAACGGCCTACGCCGACCGGCTGTTGGACGGATTGGACGGCCTGCAGTGGAGCGACGCGCTCAAGGAGATGCAACGCAACTGGATTGGCAAGAGCCACGGCGCCACACTGTCGTTCGCGCTCAAAGACCGCACGGACAAACTCGACATCTTTACGACACGGCCCGACACACTGTTCGGCGTCAGCTTCATGGTGCTCTGTCCCGAACACGAGCAAATCGCCGCGCTGACGACCCCGGCGCAGAAAGCGGCCGTGGAAGCCTATCTCGATGAAGTCAAGCACCGCACCGAACGCGAACGTCAGGCCGACGTCAACCGCGTCAGCGGCGTCTTTACGGGCGCTTACGCCATCCATCCGTTCACGGGCGCCGAAGTGCCGGTCTGGATTTCCGACTACGTACTGGCCGGTTACGGTACGGGCGCCATCATGGCCGTGCCGGCGCACGACGCACGCGACTACCGCTTCGCCCGCCATTTCAACCTGCCGATTACGGCCGTCGTGGAGGGCGGCGACATCAGTCAGGAAGCCTACGAAACCAAAGACGGCGTCATGATCAATTCCGACTTCCTCAACGGCCTGCGCGTCAAGGAAGCCATCGCCGCCATGGTGCAGGAAATCGCCAAACGCGGCCTGGGCACGGCCAAAACGCTCTACCGTCTGCGCGACGCCATCTTCAGCCGCCAGCGGTACTGGGGCGAACCCTTCCCCATTTACTACAAGGATGGGATGCCTTACGCGCTGGACGATGCGGAACTGCCGCTCCTGTTGCCCGAAGTGGACCGTTACCTGCCGACCGAAGCCGGCGAACCGCCTCTGGCCCGCGCCAAACACTGGGTCAACAAGGACGGCTACCCGTTGGAGACCAATACGATGCCCGGCTTCGCCGGATCGAGCGCGTATTTCCTGCGCTATATGGACCCGCACAACGAACAAGCCTTGGTATCGGCCGAGGCCGTCAACTACTGGGGGCCCGTCGATCTCTACATCGGCGGCGCCGAACACGCGTCGGGTCACCTCATCTACTCGCGCTTCTGGCACAAGTTCCTGTTCGACCTCGGTTTGGTCAATACCGAAGAGCCCTATCAGAAACTCATCAACCAAGGGATGATACAGGGCCGCAGCAGTTTCGTCTATCGGCTCAATTACACGGCCTACAAGGCGTTTTTGGCCGAGAACCCCGCCTATCCGGGGCTGACGGGCGTTTCGGAGCAGGACATCGCAAACGGCAAACGGCTGATTTTCGTATCGAAGAACATTCCGGAACGCGCGCGCTTTACCGACCCCGTCCATGCCGATATCCACATCGTGGAAAACGATGTGCTGGATATGGACGCTTTCCGCGCCT
Source organism: uncultured Bacteroidaceae bacterium (assembly GCA_964442435.1). Classification (GTDB taxonomy): domain Bacteria; phylum Bacteroidota; class Bacteroidia; order Bacteroidales; family P3; genus CAMXAS01. The sequence goes on from CAYTZG010000014.1 coordinate 21,312, forward strand.
GGATGCCGCATTGGAAAGAGGCGGAGTTCATTACGGAAAACGGACGCTATATCTGCGGCAGCGAAATCGAGAAGATGTCGAAATCGATGTACAACGTGCAGAATCCCGATGAAATCGTGGAACGCTACGGCGCCGACACGCTCCGTATGTACGAGATGTTCCTCGGCCCCATCGAGCAGTCCAAACCCTGGGACACGCAAGGCATCGAAGGCGTCTATCGCTTCCTTAAGAAATTCTGGCGGCTCGTGTTCCCCGAAAACGACGCGCCCATAGACGAACAGCCGGCCACGCCCGAGGAGCTGAAAGCCCTGCACCTGGCCATCCGCCATATCGGCGAGGACACCGACCGCTTCTCGTTCAATACGGCCGTAAGCCGGTTCATGATTACGGTCAACCAACTCACCGACCTCAAATGCCGCAAACGCAGCATCATAGAACCGTTCACGGTGCTGCTCTCGCCCTATGCGCCGCATATCTGCGAGGAAATCTGGCAGGCGCTGGGCCATACGGAAAGCATCAGCCACGCGGCCTACCCCGTCTTTGAGGAGAAATACACGGTGGAGACCAGCATCAACTATCCGGTTTCGTTCAACGGCAAGACGCGCTTCAGCCTGAGTTTCCCGGCCGAGGCCACGCCCGCCGACATCGAAAAGGCCGTGTTGGCCGACCCGCAGACCGCCAAATGGACGGAGGGCAAGACCGTCAGGAAAGTCATCGTCGTGCCCAAACGCATCGTCAACATCGTGGTGGCTTAAGACCGAACCTCATACGCAGCATAAATTCAAAACGCATATACCATTATGAAATCCAAGTGTGAACCCGACGACGCCAGGGCCTTTTTGAAAAAACAGATTCGGGAGATTCCCGATTTTCCGAGGAAAGGGGTACTCTTCCGCGACATCACCACCCTGTTGCAACAGCCCGAAGCCCTGCGTATGGCGGCCGACATCCTATACGAACGCTTCAAGGATCAAGGCTTTACCAAAGTGGTGGGCATAGAGTCGCGCGGCTTCATGCTCGGTAGCATTTTGGCCTACCGGCTCGGCGCGGGTTTCGTGCCCATCCGCAAGAAAGGCAAACTGCCGTCCGGCAAGCTCAGCCGCACCTTCCATTTGGAATACGGTTATGACGTCATCGAAATGCACGTGGACGCGCTTTCGCCCGACGACAAGGTGCTGTTGCACGACGACCTGCTGGCCACGGGCGGCACCACCTGGGCCGCGCTCGACCTTATCAAGAGCACGGGCGTGCGCGAGATGGCGGCCTGCTACCTCATTGAATTGAGCGAACTCGGCGGCCGCAACCGCGTGCCGGCCAACTGCGACATAGAATCCGTCATTACGTTCTAACAGCCGAAACGACTTGAAGATGCCCCGCCCGCTACCCCGCCCCCGCCTGTCGGCCTGGCCCGCCATCCTGTTGGCGGCCTGTCTGCTGACCGCCTGTCAGAAAAAGGAATGGACCGGCGACGTGACGCTGAATTTTACGTTCAGCTACAACGGTCAGACGCTCGGTACACTGGACGGCACGCGCCTGTTCGCGATGCCGACGACCGACACGGTACCATCCAAACAAAGCATCACGATAGAGGAAATCCGCTACTTCCTCTCCAAGGTCTATCTCATTGAGGAGGGCGGCGCGCACGTGGCGCTGACGGAGGCCGACGGCAACGGATGCCATTATATCGACTTCGCGATGCCCGCCACGCGGAAATGGACGGTCACGGACGTGGCCTGCGGTCATTACGTGGGCATCGGCTTCACCTACGGCTTGGACGAGACCGACAATGTGTCGCACCGCTTCGTCAACCCGCCCGAAAGCCTGATGTTTTGGCCGGAGGTGCTGGGCGGCGGCTACCACTATATGCAAATCAACGGCAAATGGCTTTCCGCCGCCGATGCGCCCCACGAGCCCTACGGCCTGCATACGGGCATCGGGCAGACGTGGACGGACGGCGTGCCGACGGCCTTCCACCAAAACTACGTCCGTCTGGAGTTTCCGGACACGACGTCCCTGTTCCTGACGATGGACCAAAGCGTCAGCCTCTCGGTCGATATGGACGTCATGCAATGGCTCACCGACCCGCATCCGTGGGATTTCGCCACGGAAGGCACGGCCATCATGCAGAACCAGCAGGCCCAACAAATCCTGAAAGAAAATGTCCGGAATGTCTTCTCGATACACTAACCGCCGCCTTTGGGCCGGCATCTGTCTGCTGGGCAGCCTCTGCTTCGGGCTCGCGGCCGTGTCCTGCGGCCCCTATCAGCCGGAGGAACCGGAAGGCCCCGACTATTTCGACCTCGGCATTCCGACCTACTTCCCGACCGACGTCCACATACCGGCAAACAACCCGCTCTCGGTGCAGGGCGTCAACCTCGGCCGCTACCTGTTCTACGACGGGCGCGTTTCCGGCCACAGCGACCCTGCGGCCTGGCGTTCCTGCGCTTCCTGCCACCTGCAGGCGCACGCGTTTGAGGGCGGCACGGACTACGCCGCGCCGACGCCCCACGCCATGCTGCCGCTGTTCAACGTGGCGTTCAACACCGTCCGCTACCACTGGAGCGGCGACACCGACTCGCTGGAGAAACTGATATACATGGCCTTGACCGACCCCAACGAAATCAACGGCCACCCCGACAGCATCACGGCGCACATCGCCGCCCTGCCGTTCTACAACGATATGTTCAAGGCGGCTTTCGGCCAGACGGCCCCCGGCGCGCCCGTCGTGACCATCGACCGCATCTGCAAGGCCATCGCGCAGTTCGCGCGCACAATCGTTTCGGCCAACAGCAAGTTCGACCGCTATGTGCGCGGCGAGACCGCGCTGACCGACGAGGAGCTGAAAGGCTACCTGCTGTTCACGACCGAGGAGGGCGCCGACTGCTTCCACTGCCACGGCGGAGGCGGCAATATGCTGTTCTCTACCTACGGCTTCGCCAACAACGGCTTGGACCCGGACAGCCTCTATAACGACGCGCACGACCGCGCCTCCGTGACCGGCAACGCCGCCGACAAGGGCGTGTACCGGATTCCGACGCTGCGCAACATCGAATATACGGCGCCCTATATGCACGACGGCCGCTTCAAGACGTTGGAGGAAGTCATCGACCAATACAGCGAGGGCGTCCACTACGCGCCCAACATCAGCCCGCTCATGCACCACGCCACGGACGGCGGCGTACAATTGACCGAATCCGAGAAACAGGCGTTGAAAGCCTTCCTGCTTACGTTGAGCGACCCCGACCTATTGACCGACCCGTCGCTGTCCAAACCGCAGGACGACCGCCTGCCGTAAACCACCCGCATGAACTACCTATCCTTGGAAGACGTCGCCAAGACCTATGGCGAAAAGACGCTGTTCCGACACGTGACGTTCGGTCTCGAAAAAGGACAGAAGACCGGCCTCATCGCGCGCAACGGCCGCGGCAAGAGCACGCTCATGCAAATCATCGTGGGCAAGGTGCTGCCCGACAGCGGCACGGTGACGCTGCGCAAGGACATCCAAGTGGGCTACCTCTCCCAAAATCCCGAAATAGACCCCGAACTGAGCCTTATCGACTACCTGTTGGCGAACGACAACGAGACGACGCGCCTGTTGCACCGTTATGAAGCCTTGGTGGACGCGATGGCGCGGCGGAACACGCCCGAACTGCAGAAGGAATGGGAGGAGACCGTTTCGGAAATGGACCGCCTGCAGGCCTGGAACTACGAAGACCGCGTCAAGGAGGTGCTGTTCCGCCTGCAGTTGCCGCATCTGCAACAGCGGATGGGCACGCTCTCGGGCGGGCAACAGAAAAAGGCGGCCCTGGCCAAGGTGCTGTTGGCCGACGCCGACCTGTTGCTGTTGGATGAGCCGACGAACCACCTCGACATCGCGATGACGGAGTGGCTTGAGGAATTTTTGAACCGTCAGAACACGAGCTTGCTGCTCATTACGCACGACCGGGCGTTTTTGGACGCCGTATGCCGCGACATCGTGGAAATAGACGGCGAACAGACGTATTTTTACAAGGGCAACTACGCGTATTTCTTAGAGAAGAAGGCCGAACGCGAGACCATCGCCATTGCCGAATGGGAAAAGGCCAAGAACCTGTACCGCCGGGAGTTGGAATGGATGCGCCGTATGCCCTCCGCCCGCGGCACCAAGGCGCGCGCCCGCAAGGACGCGTTCGAAGACCTGAAAGAGAAAGTGGCGTTGCGCCCCAAGCAGGAAGACCTGACGCTGAGCCTGCAAAGCGAGCGGCTCGGCAACAAAATCATGGAGGTGAACCATGTGAGCATGGGCTTTGACGGCCGCACGCTGATCAAGGACTTCTCCTATACGTTCAAGCGCGGCGAGAAAATCGGCATCGTGGGCCCCAACGGCACGGGCAAGTCCACGTTCCTGAACCTGCTGACGGGCAAGCTCAAGCCCGACGCCGGCCATATCGTCACGGGACAGACGCTCCAAATCGGCTATTACGAACAGGGCGGCCTGTGGGCGCCCGGCGACAAGCGCGTCATCGACATCATCAAGGAGACGGCCGAAGTGGTCAAGACCGACAAGGGCCAGGAAATGTCGGCCTCGCAGTTCCTGCAATACTTTCAGTTCGACCCCACCACGCAATACAACTACTTCTCGCTGCTGAGCGGCGGCGAACGGCGGCGGCTCTACCTGCTCAAGACGCTTATGGCGCACCCCAACTTCCTGATTCTGGACGAGCCGACAAACGACCTGGACGTGTTTACGCTCATGTTGCTCGAAAACTTCCTGTCCCACTACGAAGGCTGCGTGCTCATCGTGTCGCACGACCGGCATTTCATGGACCACCTCGTGGACCATCTGTTCGTGTTTGAGGGCGAAGGCCGCATCAAGGACTTCTACGGCACCTATACGGAATACAAGAAATGGCGGGCGGCCGCCGACCGGGAGGAAACGGCCGCCACGGCCTCCGCCGCCAAACACCATGGCCGGGAAAACGCCGCCAACGCGCCCGCCGCGGCCACGGCGCCGCCCGTTGGGTCACCCCAAAAGAAAAAGCCGTCTTACAAACAACTCAAGGAGAAAGAGGCGCTGGAAGCGGAAATGCAGACGCTGGGCGCGCGCAAACAGGAACTGGAAACGGCCCTCTGTGCGCCCGAAGCCTATAAACCGGAGGAAATCGCCGCCTTTTCGGAAGAAATAGGCCGCCTGCAGACGGCCTTGGACACGGCCGAAATGCGTTGGCTCGAACTCAGCGAAGAATGTGACTTTTAGCGGTACAAGCCGCGCATCCGCCCCATCGTCTCGATGAGGTCGGCCGTCTTTTCCAAACCCAATACCGACGTATCGACGCAGAGATGATAGCCGTCGGCCTGCCCCCACGTCCGTTCCGTATAGAAGTTATAGTAGGCGGCCCGCGCCTTGTCCACTTTCTGGATGTGTTCCGCGGCCTCCTTGGGCGTGAGGTTCAACTGCTTGGCCACCTGTTCGACGCGGTAGTCCAAGGGGGCGCAGACGAACACGTTGAAGCATTCCGGCCGGTGCCGCAGGATGTAATCGGCGCAACGCCCCACGAAGACGCAGCTTTTTTCGCCGGCCAAACGGTCGATAACCTCGCTCTGAATCCGGAACAGCTCTTCGTTGGACAGGCCGCCGAAGCCGCCCGCGAAACCGCCCCAGCCCAATAGCCCGCTCAACGGACGGTTGCGTTTCTCGTCGGCCTTTTCGAAGCAGTCCTTGCAAAGCCCGCTGGCCTTGGAGGCCTCGCCCACCAACTCCTTGTCGTAATAGGCCAGATTGAGACGGTCGGCGAGCATACGGCCGATTTGCCGGCCGCCGCTGCCCAGCTGACGGCCTATGTTGATAATGACTTTGGCGTTTTCCATACGGCAAATTTACGTTTTTTTGAAACGTTTGATGAATCCGTTTGGTCAAAATTTATTAAATTTGTCCTCACGGACTTAAAAAAGGACTGCTATGAAAAATTTTGAATTGCCCCCCCTGCCGTTCGCGCAGGACGCACTCGCACCGCATATCTCGGCGCAGACGCTGTCGTTCCATTACGGCAAACACCATCAGGCCTATGTGGACAATCTGAACAAATTGCGCGTCAATACGCCGTTTGAGGAATCCGGTCTGGAAGAAATCATCCGCAAGGCCGACGGCCCGCTGTACAACAACGCCGCCCAGGTCTGGAACCATACGTTCTATTGGAACTGCCTCTCGCCGCAAGGCGGCGGACAGCCGACCGGCGCCCTGGCCGAAGCCATCGACCGCGCGTTTGGCTCGTTCGACCAATTCAAGGCCCAGTTCAGCGCGGCCGCGGCCTCTCTGTTCGGTTCGGGCTGGGTATGGCTCGTCTGCGACAGCAAGGACCGGCTCGCCATCCTGCCCACGCCCAACGCCGGCAACCCGATTCGCGAGCACAAGGAACCGCTGCTCGTCATCGACGTATGGGAGCACGCCTACTATTTGGACTATCAGAACAAACGGCCCGACTACATCGCCCACTTCTTTGAACTCGTGGACTGGAAGGCCGTGGAAAGCCGTTTCTAAAAACCGCCCGTCCATGCCTGTCTTTTTAGTCGGTTTCATGGGCTGCGGTAAGACGGAGATAGGGCAATGCCTGTCGCAGATGACGGGCTTGCCCTTTTTCGATACCGACGGCCTCATCGTGCGGCGCAGCGGCCTGTCTATCAGCGATATTTTCGAACAACAGGGCGAAGCGGCCTTCCGCCGCATGGAATCGGAACTGCTGCGTCAATACCCGTTTCCGCAAGAGAGCATCGTGGCCACGGGCGGCGGCCTGCCCTGCCACGACGACAACATGGCTTATCTGAACGCCCACGGCGAGACGGTCTATTTAGACGCGCCGGAAGCCTTGCTGTTCCGCTATCTGAACCAGGCGGACGCGCGCGCCAACCGGCCCTTGCTGAGCCAACAGGCGGACGAAGCCTTGCAACAGAAAATCAAACGCTTGCTGGACGAGAGACGCCCGTTTTACGGGCAGGCCGCCCACCGTCTGCCGGTGGTCGAGACCGCCGAGGCGCAAGCCCCGCTCCTGAAAGCCCTGATCGAAGCCTTGGGGTTGACCTCCCCCGAACGATAATTACCGCCGTTCCAATAAAACGACGTTCTCCACATGATACGTGTGCGGGAACATATCCACCGCCCGCCATTTGACAACACGGTAGCGTTCGTCCATGCGCTGCAGGTCGCGCGCCTGCGTGGCCGCGTTGCAACTGACATAGACGATGCGCGGCGGCGCGATACGCAACAGCTGTTCCACCACCTTTTCGTGCATGCCCTCGCGCGGCGGGTCGGTCACGACGACATCGGGCCGTCCCTGCGCCTCTATCCATTCATCCGTAAACACCTTGGCCATGTCGCCGGCAAAGAACTCGGCGTGCGTGATGCCGTTGTCGGCCGCGTTGAGCCGGGCGTCGGCCACGGCCTCCTCCACATATTCCACGCCCACAACCTTGCGGGCCTTTCCGGCCAGATACAGGCCGATCGTGCCCGTGCCCGTATAGAGGTCGTAGAGCAGTTCCCGTCCCGTCAAGGCGGCGAAATCGCCCACGATATGATACAGCCGCGCGGCCTGTTGGCCGTTGGTCTGGAAAAACGACTTGGGGCCGATGCGGTACGAGAGGCATTGCGCATCGGGGTATGCGGCCGCCTCGGGTTCGCCGTAGCGCGGCATCCGGTACAACAGGTATGGCTTACCGGCGTACAGCCGCACTTCCCGGTCGGCGATGCTGTCGTTCGGCTTGTCGTTGAAGCAATAATGCAGCGAAACGATGGCCGGGAAACGCTGCAGCAGGGCGTCGAAAACGGGTTTGACCGTATCCAAGGGCACGGTCTTCAACACCACCGTCACCATGAATTCGCCCTTTTCGTTGCAACGCAGAATGACGTTGCGCCACACGCCCTCCCCGCTGCGGACGTTGTAGAACGGCAGGCCGCTCCTTAGCGTCAGTTCCTTGAGATACAGCCGGATATCGTTCGAAGGGTCGGCCTGCAGATGGCAGCGACGGATATCCAGCACCTTGTCGAACTTGCCGGGCAGATGGAAACCCAAGCCGGCCCGTTCGGCCGCGCCGAAAGCCGTGTCGGAGGCCATTTCGGCCGCATCCAACCAGCGTGTCGGCGAAAACGTATATTCTATTTTATTGCGGTAGGCTTCCGTTTGCGGCGAGCCCAGAATGGGCAAAGGTTCCGGCAACGCGATCTTGCCGATGCGCTCCAGCTGGTCGCGTACCTGACGCTGTTTCTGTTCCAACTGGGCTTCGTAGGCGAGGTGCTGCCACTTGCAGCCGCCACACAGGCCGAAATGGCCGCAAAACGGTTCGCGCCGCAAGGCCGACGCCTGTTTGAGCCGCAGAATCCGGCCCTCCATATAACTGGACTTGGCACGATAGACTTCGATGTCGGCCACGTCGCCGGGCGCGCCGTAGGCCACGAACAGCACCTTGTCGTCCACGCGCGCCAAGGCCTTGCCCTCGGCGGCCGTGCCCGTGATGGCGACATCCTCCAGCACCAAGGGGTGCGAGCGGTTGACCTTACGCCCCATGAAATTCTCCCGTAAACTGTTGCAACTGACGGCTCAACTCGCCGACGAACTTTTCCAACGGCTTCTTGACCATGCCCGAAAGCATGAACGGCACGTCGGCCGTAACCGTAACCCGCGCCTTGCAGGCGGCCTCGCCCTCCGGCGTCATATCCAGCACCAAGCCGACCGGCACGGGCGATTCGCCGGCCACCGTCCCCAACGCGACGCGCGTGGGACGCACCTTCTCGGTCATGCGCAGGCGCACTTTGGCCACCCCGCTCACCTCAAAGCTGCATTCGTCCTCCGTGGCGCAGAAATTCTTGACCTGCTCCGGCAATACGACCTTCAGGTTCGCGAAATTGCTGACATAATCGTAGAGACGCTCGGCCGCCACCGCGACCGGCACCCATTCGCTCTTCACTTCCATTACGCCCCCGCTCCCATGCGTTCTTCCGACCATTTCTCCGGATTCTCGCGCCAACGCGCCAGAGAGGCGATTTCATCCTCGCTCAGGATGCCCATGCCCAAGGCCGACTCCAACAGCGCGTTGTAGTGGCTCAGCGTGTAGAGCGGCACCTGCGCGGCTTCGAAGGCCTTTTCGGCCACCGCTAGTTCGTAAGAAAAGATGGCCACCATGCCTTTGACCGTGCAACCGGCTTCGCGCAAGGCCGCCACCGCCTTCAGGCTGCTGCCGCCCGTCGAAATCAGGTCTTCCACAACCACCACCGAACTGCCCGGACGGAGTTCGCCCTCTATCTGCTGCCCCATGCCGTGGTTCTTGGCTTCGGAACGGACATAGACGAACGGCAGGTTCATTTCCTGCGCCACGAGCGCGCCCTGCGGAATACCGCCCGTCGCCACGCCGGCCACCACATCCACCATGCCTATTTTAGACTCGATGGCCTTGACGAACTGCTGGCGGATAAACGTCCGCACGGCCGGATGCGACAGCGTGACACGGTTGTCGCAATAAATCGGCGACTTGCGGCCGGAAGCCCACGTAAACGGTTCTTTGTCATTGAGTTTAACAGCCTTTACCTGCAACAGGAAACGGCCGAGTTCCAATGCGGTTTCTTGATCAAAATGCATAATGCGTTCAATTTTATACCAAGCGCAAATTTACATATTTTTTTCATGCGAACAACGGCCCGGTGCCGCCTCCGCCAACCCACTATTTCCCAACAGGTTTCCATCCAACGGAACTTATCAACAATATGATATAAATAACTCATATTCTTTGATTTATGATTGAATAGTTTTCAGGCGGCCAACGGTACGCCCTATCGCATTATTTTTTACATTTGCACGCTTCATATCAGGCCTTGACATGAAGCGAATACGTTAATTTAAAACTGAACCTATGTCTTTCTATCTGTCCCCGTCCTTCCTCTCGGCCGACTTTTCGGCCCTGCGGCAGGAAACCGAGATGCTGAACGCCTCTGCGGCCGACTGGTTCCATATCGACATCATGGACGGGCATTTCGTGCCCAACATCACGTTCGGCCCGCCCGTCATGAAAGCCATCAAGAAATACGCGAAAAAGCCGCTGGACGTCCATCTGATGATCGAACAGCCCGAACGCTATCTGTCGGCCTTTGCCGAAGCGGGCGCCGACTATCTGAGCGTCCATGCCGAAGCCAGCACGCACCTGAACCGCACGCTGGCCGAAATCCGGCGGCTCGGCATGAAGGCCGGCGTGGTGCTCAACCCGCACACGCCCGTCTGCATGGTCGAAAACGTGGTGGAATACTGCGACTTGCTATTGCTTATGTCGGTCAACCCCGGCTTCGGCGGTCAAAAATTCATCGAGAACACGTACCGTAAACTGGAACAGGCGGTTCAGCTCAAACAGCGCTACAACCCCGACCTGATTATCGAAATCGACGGCGGCGTCAACCTCGACAACACGCCCAAACTGTTGAAAGCGGGCGCGAACGCCTTGGTGGCGGGCGCGGCCATTTTCGCGGCGCCGGACGTGCCCAAGCAGATTGAGGCCATGAAGGCTTTAGGGGACCGAATCTAATGTTTAACGACTTATAAAACACAAAGATATGCTTAACCTGACTCTTTTCGTCGTCGTCATTCTGACCGCCCTCGCGTTGGTGGCGGCCGGTTGGGGCATCGGCGCATGGGTATCCCCGCGCACGTACAATCCCCAGAAAGGCGAAGCCTACGAATGCGGCATTCCCACGCGCGGACGCTCGTGGATGCAGTTCAAGGCCGGTTATTATCTTTTCGCCATTCTGTTCCTGATGTTCGACGTGGAAACCGTCTTTCTGTTCCCCTGGGCCGTGGTCGTGCGCGACATGGGCATCAACGGGCTGCTGAGCGTACTGTTCTTCCTCGTCATCCTCGTGTTGGGGCTGGCCTACGCCTGGCGCAAGAACGCATTGGAATGGAAATAATCATCTGATACCGCTATGAAACACAAAGGCATACAATCCATCGACGACGCAGCGTTCAAGAACAACGACTATTTGGATACGTTGGACGAGCTCAAGGCGGCCGGCACGCCGGTTTGGCTCGGTTATCTGGACGACATGATCAACTGGGGACGGGCCAACTCGCTTTGGCCGCTGACGTTCGCCACCAGCTGCTGCGGCATAGAGTTCATGGCCGTGGGCGCCGCCCGCTACGACTTCGCGCGGTTCGGCTTCGAAGTAACGCGCGCCAGTCCGCGTCAGGCCGACGTCATTGTCGTGGCCGGCACAATCGTCCACAAGATGGCGCCCGTACTCAAACGGCTCTACGACCAAATGGCCGACCCCAAATACGTTATCGCGATGGGCAGTTGCGCCATTTCGGGCGGGCCGTTCCGCCATTCCTACCACGTGGTGCAGGGCGTAAACCAAATCATTCCCGTGGACGTCTATGTGCCGGGCTGCCCGCCCCGCCCCGAAGCCCTGCTCTACGGGATGTTCCAGCTGCAACGCAAAATCAAGGCGGAGAAGTTCTTCGGCGGCCGCAACCACAAGGAAACCGCCCCGACCGAAGCCGAAAAACTAAATTGGGAGAAACAGTACCATGAATAACCTGTCGGCTTATCTGCAAAACGCCGGATTCGCGTGCGAAACGCTGAATCCGACCCAACAAGTGGAAACTTTGGGCGTAAAGCCGGACGTATGGCCGGACTTGGCCGCCTTTCTGAAAACCGATGCCAACCTGGCGTTCGACTTTCTGAGCTATATGGTGGGTTTGGACGAGGGCGAAGACGGCCTGAGCGTGCTCTACCGCCTTTATTCCTATCAACACGGCCATACCGTGGTGGTCAAGGTGCGCACCGACCGCGGGACGGCCGCCATCCCCACCGTCAGCCACCTGTGGCAGTCGGCCCTGTTGGAGGAACGCGAGGTGTTCGACTTTTTCGGCATCCGTTTCCTGAACCACCCCGATATGCGGCGGCTCTATCTGCGCAACGACTGGAACGGCCATCCGCTCCGCAAGGACTACGATGCCGACCCGACGCTGAACCCGGTGCCGACCAAGCCCGAAAAGCTGACGGACGCGCAGCCGGTTTTCTATACCGACCGCACGACGGGCGCCACGACCGAAGGCAAAAACCGCCTGTTTGAAGAAGAGGAATACGTCGTCAACTTCGGGCCGCAACACCCGGCCACGCACGGCGTACTGCACTTTCAGGTGTCGTTGGAGGGCGAAATCGTGCGCAAGGTGGATCCGCACTGCGGCTATATCCACCGCGGCATCGAAAAGATGTGCGAAAGCCTGACCTACCCGCAGACGCTTGCGCTGACCGACCGGCTCGACTACCTCTCGGCCCATCAGAACCGCCACGCGCTCTGCGCCTGCATCGAGGAGGCCTTGGGGCTGGAGATTCCGTTGCGCGCCCAATACATCCGCGCCATCATGGACGAGCTGACGCGTATCCAATCGCACCTGCTGTTCTATTCGACGTTCTGCATGGATATGGGCGGTCTGACGCCGTTTTTCTACGGTTTCCGCGACCGCGAGAAAATCCTCAACCTGTTCGAGGACACGACGGGCGGCCGGCTCATACAGAACTACAATATGATAGGCGGTGTGGCCGCCGACCTGCACCCCGACTTTCTGCGCAAAACGGCCGAATTTATCCGCTACCTGCCCACCGTGTTGCCCGAATACCATAAAGTGTTCACGGGCAACGTCATCGTGCGTCAACGCACCAAGGGCATCGGGCTGCTGACCAAAGAGGAAGCGGCCTCCTACGGTATCACGGGGCCTTCGGCACGCGCCTCCGGCCTGTCGTGCGACCTGCGGAAGCTTCACCCCTATGGCGTCTATGACCGTCTGGAATTCAACGAGGTGCTGTACCAAAACGGCGACTGCTTCGACCGCTACTGCGTCCGCATGGACGAAATCCATGAGTCGCTCAAGCTGTTGGATCAATTGCTGACCCAAATCCCGGATGGTGATTACGCCTTGAAGACCAAGCCATTGATTAAGTTGCCGGAAGGCGACTACTTCAAATTGGTGGAAGCCTCGCGCGGCATATTCGGCGTGTTCATCGAAAGCCGCGGCGACAAATACCCCTACCGCGTCAAGTTCCGCTCCACGGGGCTGCCGCTCGTGGGCGCCGTGGACCATTTGGCTTCGGGCCACAAAATCGCCGACCTCATTGTCGTGGGCGCGTCGTTGGATTACGTGGTGCCGGATATTGACCGATAAAGACCTGATACAGACAAAGACTTGATAAACCTATGTTTGATTTTGCAAGCGTGACCGGCTGGATAGACCACTTCCTCAGAAGCTATCTGCCCGGCGGATTGAGTTTTTTCATCGAGTGCGTGCTCATCGGCGTGGTCATTTTGGTGGCTTACGCCGTCATCGCCTTGGTGATGATTTTGGCCGAACGCAAGGTGTGCGCGGCCTTCCAGTGCCGTCTGGGCCCCAACCGCGTCGGCCCGTGGGGGCTGTGCCAGACCGTGGCCGACATGGTGAAAATCCTGACGAAAGAAATCATGTCCATCAACCATGTGGACCGCTTTCTATACAACCTGGCGCCCTTTGTCGTCATCATCGCTTCGGTGCTGACGTTCAGCTGCATCCCGTTCGCCAAGGGCCTGCAGGTGCTGGACTTCAACGTGGGCGTGTTCTTCATGATGGCCGTCTCGTCCATCGGCATCGTGGGCATCCTGCTGGCCGGTTGGTCGAGCAACAACAAGTTCTCGATGATCGGCGCCATGCGCAGCGGGGCGCAGATGATCAGCTACGAGCTGTCCATCGGGCTGAGCCTGCTGACGATTGTGGTGCTCTCCGGCACGATGCAGATGTCGGAAATCGTAGAGGCGCAGAACGACCTGTGGTTTATCTTCAAGGGGCATATCCCGGCCTTTGTCGCGTTTGTCGTCTATCTCGTGGCCGGCACGGCCGAGACCAACCGCGGCCCGTTCGACCTGCCCGAAGCCGAATCGGAACTGACGGCGGGCTACCATACCGAATATTCGGGTATGCACTTCGGCTTCTATTATGTGGCCGAATTCGTGAACGCCTTTATCGTGGCGGCCCTGGCGGCGACGCTGTTCCTCGGCGGCTGGATGCCGCTCCATATTCCGGGCTGGGACGGCTTCAACGCCGTGATGGACTACATTCCCTCCGTGCTGTGGTTCTTCGGCAAAACCGCCCTGCTGATTTTTGTCCTCATGTGGTTCAAATGGACCTTCCCGCGTCTGCGCATCGACCAGCTGCTGGCGTTGGAATGGCGTTACCTGTTGCCGCTCAACCTCTGCAACCTGCTGGTTATGGTGGTGGTTGTGGCCTGCGGCTGGCATTTTTAAACGATGAAACGATGAAAGTGTACGATTATTTCCACGATTTCTTCTCGGGCTTGCGCTCGTTGCTCATCGGCATGGGCACGACGCTCAAGATTTTTTTCCGCAAGAAGACGACCGACCCTTACCCGGCGCACCGGGAAGAGAACTACGTTTCCCCGCGCTTCCGCGGCCGACTCAGTATGCCGCTTGACGAAAACGGCAACCACCGTTGCATCGCCTGCGGGCTGTGCCAGATGAACTGTCCGAACGAGACGATTCATATCGAGACGCGTACCGAAACGACGCCCGACGGCAAACCGAAAAAAGTGCTGGCGCGTTATACCTACGACTTGGGTTGCTGCCTGTTTTGCCAGGTCTGCGTGCGGGTGTGCCCGCAACAGGCCATCGCGTTCATACCGGATTATGAAAACGCCGTCTTTGAACGCGACAAGTTAGTGTTGACCTTAAATCCTAATACCTTATAGCCTTATGGAAAACGGATCGTTTGCTTCCACCCTCGTTTTCTTTTTCTTAGCCGCCGTTATGGTCGTCAGTTCCATTCTAGCGGTCACGACAAAGAAAATCCTGCGGGCGGCCACCTACCTGCTGTTTGTCCTGTTTGCCACGGCCGGCCTCTATTTCTATCTGAACTACTCGTTTTTAGGGGCGGTTCAGATGACGGTCTACGCCGGCGGTATCATCGTGCTCTACGTCTTTTCCATTTTCCTGACCAGTACGGATGAGGAGAAGAACCAACCGATACGGAGCCACCGCCGTTGGCTCGGCTTCATCGCGGCGGCGGCCGGCACGTTGCTCTGTGTCTATCTGTTCCAAGCCTCCCCTTGGGGCGAGGTCTATCACAGCGCCCCCCAAGAACTGCCGATGAAAGCCATCGGCAACGCCCTGATGAGCGCGGACAAGTTCGGCTACATTTTGCCGTTCGAAGCCCTGAGTATTTTATTGTTGGCCTGCATTATAGGCGGTATCTTAATCGCCCGCAAGCGCCGATAGCCCTAACCTTAAAAAAACGACTGACCATGGCAAACATACCCATGACCTATTACTTGATGCTCAGCACGATATTGTTTTTCGCCGGCATCTATGGCTTCATCACGCGGCGGAACCTGCTCGCCATGCTGATTTCCATTGAGTTGATTTTGAACGCCACCGATATCAACTTCGCGGTGTTCAACCGTTACCTGTTCCCCGAACACATGGAGGGGCTGTTTTTCGCCCTGTTCTCCATCGCGATTTCGGCGGCGGAGACGGCCATCGCCATTGCGATTATCATCAACATTTACCGCAACCTCAAACATATCGAAGCCCAAAAGCTCAACGAACTGAACGATTTGAAATAAACAAAACAACGCCAAACAAGACTTGCATCAATACTTTAAGTGTGACGATACAACAAATTGGCGATAAATTTATTACAAGATAATACTTGAACCAACACTTGAAATAACCTAAGACCATGTTCAACAGTTGTTATACCGCTCTGGTACCGCTCCTGCCGCTGTTCAGCTTCGTTGTGCTGATCGCGTTCGGGCTGCGCCTGCCGGGCAAATGGGCCGGCTACATCGGCTGCGTGCTGACGGGCATCGCCGCGGTGGCGGCCTACTACACGGCCTGGACGTACTTCTCGCTGCCGTTGGCCGAAGACGGCACGCGACAGGCCGTGGAAGTCCTTTCGTGGGAATGGCTGCGGTTCACGCCCCTGCTCGCCATCCGGCTCGGCATTTACGTGGACGCGCTCTCGGCCATGATGTGGGTCGTCATCACGACCGTTTCGCTCATGGTGCATATCTACAGCCTCGGCTATATGGCCGGCGAGAAGGGCTTTGCACGCTACTTTGCGTTCCTCGGCCTGTTCAGCTTCTCGATGCTGGGGCTCGTGGTGGCGCCCAACATCTTCCAGACCTATATCTTCTGGGAGTTGGTCGGCGTGTCGTCCTACCTGCTCATCGGCTTCTACTATACGAAGCCCGAAGCGGTCTCGGCCTCCAAGAAAGCGTTTATCGTGACGCGCTTCGCCGACCTCGGCTTCCTGATCGGCATCCTGATTCTCTCGTACTTTACGGGGACGTTTGATTTTCAAACGATTTGCGGAAGCGCTCAGGACGCGGCCGGCGTGGGCGGCGCGCTGTTCGCGCCCGCCCTGCAAGCCTCATTCTTAGGCTTGTCGGCCCTTTCATGGGCAATGCTGCTGATTTTTATGGGCTGCGCCGGCAAATCCGCGCTGTTCCCGCTGCATATCTGGCTGCCGGACGCCATGGAAGGGCCGACGCCGGTCTCCGCGCTCATCCATGCCGCCACGATGGTCGTGGCCGGCGTATTCCTCGTGGCGCGGCTGTTCCCCGTCTATGCGCTCATGACGCCGGGCGTGCTGGAAGTCATCGCCTACGTGGCGGCCTTCACCTCGCTCTACGCCGCCGTCGTGGCCTGTGTGCAGACCGACATCAAGCGCGTGCTGGCGTTCTCCACGATTTCGCAAATCGGCTTCATGATGGTGGCCTTGGGCGTTTCCGGCTACGGCGGCCACGCCGGCGAAGGCTACACGGCCTCCCTGTTCCACCTCTTTACGCACGCCTTTTTCAAGGCCCTGCTGTTCCTCTGCGCCGGCGCCATCATCCATACCGTGCACAGCAACGAGATGAAGGCCATGGGCGGCCTGCGCCGCTATATGCCCGTCACGCACCTGTGCTTCCTTATCGGCTGTCTGGCCATCGCGGGCATCCCGCCCTTCTCCGGCTTCTTCAGCAAGGACGGCATCCTGGCGGCCGCCTTTGCGTTCAACCCTTGGATGGGCGTCCTGATGACGACCATCGCCGGATTGACGGCCTTCTATATGTTCCGCCTTTACTGCCGCATCTTCCACGGGCCGTACAGCGGTGACACCGCCGCACAACCGGCTGAGGCCGAACATCATACGCCCCACGAGGCGCCGGCCGTCATGACCGCGCCCCTCGTCTTCCTCGCGCTGCTCAGCCTCCTGACGGGCTTCATCCCGTTCGGCGACTTCCTCAGCAGCGACGGCCACCCGCACGCCTTCCCGCTCCAAACCGCGGTGGCCGTGTGCAGCGTGCTGACCGCCCTCGTTGGCATCGGCATCGCGCTCTACGCCTATGGCCGCGGGCCGCGTCCCGCCTTCCAACGCATGGCCGAGCAGCCCAATGCGTTCCTGCGCGCCGCCAAGAACCGCTTTTACATCGACCGATTCTACCTGTTCATCACGCACCGGCTCATCTTCCAAGGCATTTCCACAGCCCTGGCATGGTTTGACCGGCGCGTCATCGACGGCGTGGTCTTCGGCTCGGGCAAACTGACCGAAAAAATAGCCCGCAGAATCCGCTTCATACAGTCGGGACAGTTGCAGACCTATGCGCTTATCCTGCTGTTGGGCGTCTTGTGCCTGATAGGGCTCGTTTTATACTTATAGAATTATAATAAACCGAAAATCATGAACTTTCTCTCTCTGTTCGTGCTCATTCCGATGCTGACCGTCGGCCTGCTGTTCTGCCTCAGGAAACCGGCGCATATCCGTCTGCTGTGTGCAAGCGCGGGCCTTGCGTTGCTGATTCTGGCCCTGACGCTGCTCGGGCTGTTCATCCAGGCCCGCAACGGCGGCGCGACCGACCCCATGCTGTTCCGCGCCGACCTGTGCTGGTACGCGCCTTGGAACATCCACTACAGCGTGGGCGTGGACGGCATTTCCGTGCTCATGCTGTTGCTCTCGGCCATCATCGTCGTTACGGGCGTATTCGCCTCCTGGCGCATCGACCCGATGCCGAAAGAATACTTCCTATGGTATTTCCTGCTCTCGACGGGCGTTTTCGGCTTCTTTATCTCGATAGACCTGTTCAGCATGTTCATGTTCTACGAAATCGCGCTGATTCCGATGTTCCTGCTTATCGGCATCTGGGGCAGCGGCGAGAAGGAACGCGCGGCCATGAAGCTGACGCTCATGCTCATGGGCGGCTCCGCCTTGCTGTTGCTCGGCCTGTTGGGCCTCTACTTCTTCCACGGTGCCGATTCGATGAACCTGCTGACGCTGGCCGACCGCGGCATGGCGCTTGACGCGCAACGCCGCTTCTTCCCGTTCGTGTTCATCGGCTTCGGCGTGCTGGGCGCGCTCTTCCCGTTCCACACATGGTCGCCCGACGGCCACGCCTCGGCGCCGACGGCCGTGTCGATGCTGCACGCCGGCGTGCTCATGAAACTGGGCGGCTACGGCTGTTTCCGCGTGGCCATCACGCTTATGCCAGAGGCGGCCACGGAACTCTCGTGGATTTTCCTCCTGCTCACGGGCATCAGCGTGGTCTATGGCGCGTTCTCGGCCTGCGTGCAGACCGACCTCAAATACCTGAACGCCTATTCGTCGGTCAGCCACTGCGGCCTCGTGCTGTTCGCGCTGCTCATGCTCAACCCCACGGCCATGACGGGCGGGTTTATGCAGATGCTCTCGCACGGCTTGATGACGGCCCTGTTCTTCGCGCTCATCGGCGGCATCTACGGTCGCACCCACACGCGCGACATCCGGCTTATGGGCGGCTTGATGAAGGTGATGCCCTACCTCGGCGTCTGCTACGTCATCGCGGGTCTCGCCTCGCTCGGCCTGCCCGGCTTGAGCGGCTTCGTGGCTGAAATGACCGTCTTCGTCGGGTCGTTCCAAGAAGCCGACCTCTTCCACCGCGTGCTGACGCTCGTGGCCTGCACGTCCATCGTCATCACGGCCGTCTATATCCTGCGCGTGGTGGGCAAATTGCTCTACGGCCCGTTGCAGAACCCGCAGCACGCGCTGTTGCCCGACGCAGCCTGGTACGAGAAAGTGGCCACGGCCACATTGATTGCGGCCATCCTCGTCGTGGGGCTCACGCCGCATTGGATAGCCGATTTGATACACGAAAGTTTAGCGCCCGTCACGGCCATGCTCGGCCGTTAGCGCAACCCTAAAAGCAAGCAAACTATGGATTTCAGCCAGTTTTTAGCCCTGCACGAAGAAATATCGTTGGTCGCCGTACTCGTGCTATTGCTCATCTACGACCTGTTCGCGCCCGAAAGCGGCCGCCGTCACATCCCGCTCGTAGCCTGTCTGCTCCTGCTGGCGCATACGGTGTTCTGCGCCTGCGACTTCGCGGCCTCCTCCTGCTGCGCCGCCACGGCCGGCGGACGGACGGCCTTTGCCGGTATGTACACAGCCTCTCAGGCCGCCCTGCTGTTCAAGAACATCCTCAACATAGGCGTGTTGCTGGTCTGCCTGCAGGCCTGCCCGTACCTGCGCCGGGAAGACAACGGCATCAAGGCCGGGGAGTTTTACTTCCTGCTGTTCTCCACGCTGTTCGGTATGTATCTCATGCTCAGCGCGGGGCACTTCCTGCTGTTCTTCATCGGCATGGAAACGGCCTCTATTCCGATGGCCGCCCTCGTCGCGTTCGACAAATACAAAACGCAGTCGGCCGAAGCGGGCGCCAAATTCATCTTGTCCTCGGCCTTCGCCTCCGGCTTGTCGCTCTTCGGGCTTTCGCTCATCTACGGCGGCACGGGCAGCCTCTATTTCGCCGACATCCAGCATGGCCTGACCTATACCCCCCTGCTGTTGGGCGGCATGGTGCTGCTGTGCAGCGGTCTGTTCTTCAAGATTTCACTCGTGCCCTACCACCTTTGGGCCGCCGACGTTTACGAAGGGGCGCCCACGCCCGTCACCACCTACCTGTCGGTCATCTCCAAGGGAGCGGGCGTTTTCGCACTCTGCCTCATCCTCACGCACGCATTCCCGCTGTTCATCGATGCCTGGCAGACCGCACTCTACGTATTGATTCTGCTCAGCATCACGGTGGGCAACCTGTTCGCGCTGCGGCAGAAGAACATGAAACGCTTTCTCGCGTTCTCGTCCATCTCGCAGGCCGGCTACATCGTGCTGGGTGTCTTTTCGGCCTCGCCCGCGGGGCTGACCGCCCTCATGTACTATATCTTCGTCTATATCCTCTCCAACGTGGCGGCCTTCGGTGTCGTGCAACTCGTGGAACAGCACGCCGGACGGACGGATATAACGGCCTACAACGGGCTCTACAAGGCCAACCCCAAGCTGAGCGTGGTCATGATGTTCGCGCTGTTCTCGCTGGCCGGCATCCCGCCGTTCGCCGGTTTCTTCAGCAAGTTCTTCATCTTCGCGGCCACGGCCGAAAACGGCGCGTATGTGCTGTTGCTCATCGCGTTGCTCAATACCGTCATCTCGCTCTACTACTATCTGCTCGTGGTCAAGGCCATGTTCATCCTGCCGCCGGCCGAACCCGCCGACGTGCCGGCCTTCAAGAGCGAGGCCGCCCCTAAACTCGTGCTGATTGTCTGCACGGCCGGCATCCTGCTCGCCGGGCTGGTTTCGTGCCTCTACGCGCTTATCGACCGCACGGTGCTGTTGGGATAAAGGAATAGCCAAATCAAACAACGGGATACGGATGAAAATCGTCAAAATGATAGGCGGCCTGCTGATCGGCTGCCTGGCGGGCCTCCTCATCGGTATGGCGTGCGTCACGCTGTTCACCGACACGACGCCCGCGGAATTCTTCGCCAAACTGGGAACGCTGGAATTGTCGGAGGGCCTGACGGTGGTGCTCGTCAGCATAGCCGTTTTCCTCATTTCCCTGTTCCTGTTGATTACGCTCCACGAAGCCGGCCACTTGGTCTTCGGCCTCTTGAGCGGCTACCGCTTCGTCTCGTTCCGCATCCTCAACGTCACGTTCATCAAACTGGACGGCCGGCTGCGCGTCAAACGGTTCTCGGTGGCCGGCACCGGCGGCCAATGCCTGCTGACGCCGCCCGACAAACCGCTGTCCGAGATTCCGGTATTTTGGTACAATTTGGGCGGCGTGGCGGCCAACCTCATCGCCCTGCTCCTCGTAGCGCCGTTGCTGTGCCTCGACCTATCCCCCCTCGCGCGGACGTCCATCGTGATTTTCTGTTTGACCGACCTTTTCCTGATGCTGACCAACGGCATCCCGATGCGGCTCGGCGGCATCGCCAACGATGCGCACAACGCTTTGGAACTCAACCGCAATGAGCGGAGCAAACGCGCCATGGTGTTGCAGTTGCGCGCCAACGCTTTGGTGCAGGCCGGCGTCCGCCCCAAGGATATGCCCGCCGCTTGGTTCGAAACGCCCGCCGATATCGACTATAAAAACGCCATAGAAGTCTCGCTGCCGCTTATGGCGGCCTCGCGGCTCATCGACCTCATGGCGTGGGAAGAAGCCTACGCCGCCTTCGACGCGCTCTACGCCCATCGGGAACAAATCCTGCCGCTTTACGTCAAGGAAATAGCCTGTGAATTGATTTTCTGCGCTTTGATAACGGGTCGAACCGACTACGCGCAAAGCCTCTACACCGAAGATATCAAACGTTACCTGACCGTTTACCGCAAGGTCATGTCTTCCAAAGAACGCATCCTCTGCGCCATCCATCTGCTTCTGGAACACGACCGCCCAAAGGCGCAGGCCATTTACGAGGCCGTCCGCCAACGGCAAGGCGCCTATCTGTTGCAGGGCGAGGTTCAAAGCGACGTGGCCATCATGGAAGCGATGCTCGCTTGATAAATCACCCTTCCCGCGCCAACAGCGCACGGCAGCCGGCGTTCACCTGCCGCCAGGTAAGGTCGAAATCGCGCGTGTACCACGGGTCGGCGATGTCACCGGGTGTGGGCGTAAAGTCCAACAGCCGGCACACCTTGCCGTCGGTATCCTGACCGATGATGCGGCGGATATTGGCCAAATTCTGCGTATCCATCGCCACAATAAGGTCGTAATGGCGGTAGTCGGCCAACGTCATCCGGCGGGCCGCATGCGCCGAACAGTCGATGCCGGCCGCTTCCAACAGCCGGCGCACGGGCGGATACACCCCGTTGCCGATTTCTTCGGCCGAGGTGGCGGCCGAGGCGATTTCAAACCCGGCCGACCGGCCGGCCTCCGCCACCATCGCTTTCATCACATATTCCGCCATGGGCGAACGGCAGATGTTGCCATGGCACACAAACAAGATTTTCTTCATACGCATTCCGTTTACCACCGGCCGCCGGCACCGCCGCCACCGAATCCACCCCCGCCGAAGCCGCCGAAACCGCCACCGCCGCCCGAGAAGCCGCCCCAAGAGCCGCTGTGCGAACTATTGCCGCTATGCGACAGCAGCCAGAGCAGCCCCATGGCCGCACCGAGACCGCCGTCTCCGTCGCCCCCGCCGTTGAAGCCGTCCTTGTTGCGCTTATGCGCCCGCACCAAGGCCACGATAAACAGCAGGAAGGCGAACAGAATCATGCAACCCGCCACCACTATCGCCACCAGCTCGTCGTCGCCCATATAGCGGTCGGCCTTGATTTCGCCGCTGGCCAAGGCCTTCAACACTTTCAGCGCGGCCTGCGTGCCGCCGTAGTAATCGTCTTCGCGGAAACGCGGTATCATCTCGTCTTCGATAATGCGTTTGCAGACCGCATCGGGAATCACCCCCTCCAAGCCGTAGCCCGTGGCGATGAACACCTCGCCGCCCTCGTCCGCCCGCTTGGGCTTGATGAGCACGACGATGCCGTTGTCGAATTCGGCCTGTCCCACGCCCCATCGCTTGCCTATTTCGTAGGCCATGTCGGCCGCCGCGTAGCCGCCCAGCGACGGCAACGTCACAACCGCTATCTGGTTGGAGGTCGTATCGTTGAACGCCACAAGTTCCCATTCCATCGTCTGCCGCTGCGTCACCGTAAAGACATCCGCCAGGTCGTTGACCAAACGCGGCGGCACCGGCCGCGCCGGCACCTGCGCCTGCAACGCGCCGCCCACGGCAAGGGCCGTCCATACCATCCACGACCATACCGCCGTCAAGACCATGCCCGAAAGGCCGGCTCCCCGCCGGAAACACCCGTCACTTTTCATCGTCCATAGAGATTTCATCCGACAATTCGTTTTTATCATAGACCGCATCGTAAGGAAACGCCTCTTTGAGCCGCTGCCCCACCTCGCCTATCGCCTCCACGATGCCGTCCGCCAACGCGCCCTCCTTGAAGCGGGCCGTCATGGCCGCGTGCGTCTGCGCCCAATAGCCGTCGCCCAGCTTGCTGTGGATGCCCACGTCGCCGATAATGGCCGACTTGCGGTCGTCCACGGCCACATAAATCAGCACGCCGTTGCGCAAGAACGTCTTGTGCATCTTCAGTTTCTTGAACCACCAGGCGGCACGGTCCAGCACGTCCTCGGCGCACAGCCGCTCCACGCGTAACCGTATCTCGCCCGACGTCTGCCGTTCGGCCTCGCCGATGGCCTTGACGATTCGTTCCTTTTCTTCCGCCGTCAACAGCGGTTCCCGTTTTTCCCCCATAAATCGCTTCTTTTCACGCATAATCAAAAACAGCCACGGCGGAATACCGTTCCCGCCATGGCTGCCTGAGTCCGTAGTTGGCCACGGCCCTACTTGCCGAAGTCGAAGTTGACTTCCGGCGCGGTTTCCGCACCCGGCTGCGCCGAAAAATACGGTTTCTTCTCAAAGCCGAACATACCGGCCATGAGGTTGGTCGGGAAGCGGCGCAGGCGCGTGTTATAGACCTGTACCACCTCGTTGAAGTTCTTGCGTTCCACGCTGATACGGTTTTCCGTACCTTCCAGTTGCGCCTGCAGGTCGCGGAAATTCTGCGTGGCCTTCAAGTCCGGATAACGTTCCACCGTTACCATAAGCCGACCCAAAGCCGAACTGACCTGACCCTGCGCCTGTTCAAACTGCGCCAGACTTTCGGCCGTCAGGTTCTCAGGCGATATCTTGACCTGCGTCGCGGCCGCCCGCGCTTCGATGACCGACGTCAACGTGGACTGCTCGAAATCGGCCGCCCCTTTCACGGTGTTGACGAGGTTCGGAATCAAATCCGCCCTGCGTTGATAGACGTTCTCCACCTGCGCCCAAGCCGAGTTGACCTTTTCTTCGGCCTTGACGAGTTTATTGTACGTCGAACCCATCCACATGCCCAATACGACCACGACGATGAGCACGACAATCCAAACTTTAGCTTTCATGTTTCCTATTGTTTTTTGTGTTTTACTTAATCAATCATATCCACGCTGCGCTTGACGAACGTGTGCAAGGCCTCGCCCTTGAGCAGGCCGTTCGACAACAGGGCCAGGTCGATGAGCTGCCCGATGGTCTTGTCGCCGGCGGCGTATTGACGCAACTGTTCGCGCTCCTCTTTCTCCACCTCGGCAATCTGCTTCTGCAGTTCGTCGATGCGGTCCTTGTCCGAAGCCGGCTTGTCGGCCTCCTTCAAATCCTTGGACAGATCCTCGATGTCTTTCTTCTGTTTCTGCAAATCCGCCACTTTGGCCTGCAACGGGTTCAGCGTATCGTCCAAAGCCTTGCCCGCGCGTTCCAACACGGCCTTTATCAAGCGGTGGTCGGTATTGACGACGATGTTCAGCTGGTCGCCCATCTGCCCGTAGAAACTCATCTCCGGATTGATTTCGGCCATTTCCTTCATACGCCGCATATATTCGGAACGCGCCACGAGCACCGGCTCGGCCTCCTCGCCCATGGGTTGCAGTTCCACATGATACATACCGCCGGTTTTGGGCAACTGCGTGTCGAACAGGCCACGCATCCGCTTCTGTTGCTCGGCCGTCCACGTCAGCTTACGGTCGTCCGCCTTCGGAATCAGCCGGTCGGCCACGTCGGAATCGACGCGCACGAACCGCCAGTCGCTGTGTTTCTGTTCCAAGAAATTGATGAACGGCGTTTCCAGACTGCCGTCCATAATCAGCACGTCGTAGCCCTTGGCCTTGGCCGCCTGTATATAGGCGTACTGGTCGTCGGACGCCTGCGCGTAAAGGAACACGACCTTGTTGTCCCTGTCGGTCTGCTGTTCCTTGATGGCGCTGACATATTCCTCCAAGCCGTAATATTTCCCGTCGGTATTCTTCAACAGATAGAATTTTTCGGCGCGTTCGGCAAATTTCTCGTCGGTCAGCATCCCGTACTGGATGAAAATCTTGAGGTCGTCCCACTTCGTCTCGAAATCCTTGCGCTCGTTCTTATACAGCCCCTCTATGCTGTCGGCCACCTTCTTCGTGATGTGCGACGATATTTTCTTGACGTTGCGGTCGCTCTGCAGATACGAACGCGACACGTTGAGCGGGATGTCGGGCGAGTCGATGACGCCGTGCAACAACGTCAGGTAGTCGGGCACGATGCCTTCCACCGAATCGGTCACATAGACCTGGTTGCTGTAAAGCTGAATCTTGTTCTTCTGCAATTCCAGCCGCGAATTGATCTTGGGGAAATACAGGATGCCGGTCAGCGTAAACGGGTAATCCACATTGAGGTGGATATGGAACAGCGGGTCGGCCGCGGCCGGATACAGGTCGTGATAGAATTTCTCGTAGTCCTCGGCCTTGAGTTCCGACGGCTTGCGCGTCCAGGCCGGATGCGTGTCGTTGACAATCAGGTCGCGGTCGGTGTCATGATAGGCGCCGTCTTTCCATTCCTTTTCCTTGCCGCAGACGATTTCCACGGGCAGGAAGCGGCAGTACTTGCGCAACAGCCATTCCACGCGCTCTTCTTCCGAAAACTCCTTCTCCTCCTTGCTCAGATACAGAATCACGTCCGTCCCCCGTTCGGCGCGTTCGGCCTCGGCCATCGTGAACTCGGTCGTGCCCGTGCAGCTCCAGCGTACCGCCGGCGCGTCGTCTTTGTAGGAGCGCGTCACGATTTCCACCTTGTCACTCACCATAAAGGCCGAATAGAAGCCAAGCCCGAAATGCCCGATGATGGCCTGGGCGTTGTCCTTGTATTTCTTCATGAACTCCTCGGCGCCGGAGAAGGCGATTTGGTTGATGTATTTGTCCACCTCCTCGGCCGTCATGCCGATGCCGTTGTCCGATATGGTCAGCGTGCCGGCCTTGGCGTCGGGCGTCACCGTAACGCGCAGGTTATCGACGCTGCCCTTGAATTCACCGGTCGAAGCCAACGTCTTGAGCTTCTGCGTGGCATCCACGGCGTTCGACACCAGCTCTCTCAAAAATATCTCATGGTCCGAATACAGGAACTTTTTGATAATCGGAAACAAATCCTGGGTGGAAACCCCTATCTTTCCTTTGGTTTTCATGGTTTTGCTTGGTTTTTATTGGGTAAACTACGGGCAGACGTTACAGCATAGACCGTGCCAAAACGCAGGGGGCTGTCAGGATGACATTTTTTTGCGTGTGACCCGACGTTTTGGCCGCCTTGCCCTATTCCGCGCAGGCGTCCGAAGCGGCCGGCGCGACGATGGCCGTCTGCGCCGCGGACAGGGTCTGCGGGTCTAATTCCGAGCCGTTCAGGCTGTGCGGTATGAGGAAGACCGCCCAAACCACGACGGCCACCGCCACCGTAACCCAGCGACGGGCGGCGAAGCGTTGGCAGAAGGCCTCGAAGCCCCAGGCGGTCATCAAGGCCAACAGCATAAGCAGCGTCTTGTTGTCGGTCAGGTCCGTCCCCATCGGGAAGCCCGTCCAGTAAGGGCCGAACGCATAGTGTTGCACGAGCGGTCCGAAGACGAAGCCGCCCAACAGCAGCGAGGCCAGCCCCAAGTAAAGGTATTTTTTATAGGCTGCGAACCGGCAGAGCGCGAAGCCGCCCGCCACCGTGATGAACAGCATGGAGAGGAACATGAACAGGATGTGCGGAATGAGGCAGGCCGCCGGCACCTTGCCCTTGAAACGGAGCACGACCGGCTCGGCGGCCGGATAGACCGCACCTTCGGCCTCCACATAATACTGCCATTTTCCGGCGGCCGGCAGGGCCGGAAGCCAGGCTTCCCACTCGCCCGCGCCCGTGACGCGCATCTCGCGTGCCATATAGGCTTCGCCCGCTATCTCCGGGTAGTGTCTGTAATACAGCCGCGCGGACTCCGTGCCCGCCGGCGCCTTGCTGGCACCGCTATAGACCGCCGCGTCGCGCACGGGCACGGTCACGCGCACGGCTTCCGGCCCGCCGCTGCGCGGCAAACGGAACGTGTTCCGTTGGCCGGCCGCCGTCACCATTGTCTGCCGCAACGGGTTCGTCGGCCCCGTCATCCGTTGATACACGCTACTGCCCAAGGTCAACAGCACCGCCACTATCCAAATCAAAGTCTTTTTCATAATATCGTCGCTTTATGATTCCGTATGGTATATTATATATTATAATGGTATGCGCAACGTCTTGCGCTCGGCATGGCCGTCCGCCACCCCGCATTCGGCTTCCAACTCCACGGTCTCGCCGGCTTGAAGCGTGGCCAACACCCGCATATAATCCTCTATCGTATGCAAGGGCACGCCATTGAGCCGCAACAGACGGTCGCCCGTGCGCAACCCCGCCCGGTACGCCGGCTTGCCCTCCACCACGAGCATCGCCTTGAGCCCCTCGCTGCCGTCGTCGGTCGCGTTGATGTCGGGCATCAGGCCCAGCGTTACCTTGAACTTGCCCTTGGTCATCGTCGGCGCCGCGCTGCCCGTAGAGGTAAAATGCCAGGCACCGCCGACGCGGGCGGCGGCCTTCACCGTATTGCGGAGCACGTGCAGCAGACGCGCCATGCCCGCATAGCACAGCGTCTCCGGCCTGTCGTCCGGCGTGTGGTAGGTTTGGGTGGGCGGCGTGGCGAAGAAAAACACCGGGATTTGGCGCGCATAGAAGGCCGCATGGTCCGAAGGCCCATGGCCGCCGGCGATGGTATGAACCGACAGGCCGCTGCCCTCGCCCACGTTCTCCAATACGCCGGCGGCCTCCCGCGCCGTGCCGGCGCCCGACACCGTAAAGGCGGTATCGCACAGCCCGCCCAGCATATCCATATTGATCATCAGGTCTATCCGCTCCTGCGGCACCGGCAGGTGCTCCACGAAATAGGTAGAGCCGCACAGCCCGATTTCCTCGCCGCTGAACGCGACGAACACCAGCGTGCGCTGCACCGGATGCGCGGCGAAATAGTCGGCCAGTTCCAACAGCGCGGCCACGCCGCTCGCGTTGTCGTCCGCCCCGTAATGGACAGCGGGCGTGCCGGGTCTGAGCGAGCCCGCCTTGTCGCCCATGCCCAGATGGTCGAAATGCGCGCCCAACACGATGTAACGGTGCTGCAAGGCCGGGTCGGTGCCCTGCACCAAGCCCACGACGTTGCGCGTCGAAAGGCTGTCGCCCCACGAGGCGCGCATACGGTAGGGCTGCCAGAACACCTGTTGCGGCGGCATCCCCGCCCTATACGGTTGGCCGTTCTCCAAGGCCATAAGCCCGCCCTCGGCAAAGCGGCCCGCGATATAGTCGGCCGCGAGGCTGTCGCCCGCCGACCCCGTGAGCCGGCCCGCCATGCGTTCCGACGCCAGATAGTCCACCGTTTGCCGCAAGCGCAACGTATCGGCCGGCCGCCAAACCTCCGCCAACGCGGCTTTGGCCGCGCCGCCCGTCAGGAGCGCCACCCCCAAGGCCACGCCCACGGTCATCCGTCCGAACCCTGTCAAAAATCCCATATCCTTAATATTTCAACCACTTACGGAACGCCTCGGCCTTTTCCTTGCTGACCAAAATCTGTTCCTTGTACGGCGGCTGCGTATAGATGGCCACCTTGCCCTGAAAGTAATTCTCTATTTTCGTAATCGCCTTGGGGCAGACCAACACCTGCCGCGTGGCGCGGAAGAACTGGTCGGGGTTCAACTCCTCGCCCAAGCGGTCCAACGAGGCGTCCAGCACGAAGTTGCCGTCGTTGAACGTCTGCGCGTAACAAATCTTGTTCTCGCTGAAGAAATACGCGATGTCCTCCACGTGCAGCGTCTCCAGCTGGTTGCCGTGCTCGATAAGGAAGCGCGTCCGGTAACGTTTCTCCGTGCCGGAAGCGTTCTCGGACACCTCTTTCCAATTGCGGTGCCGGCTCACGTCGCGTATATAGGCCGTCGAAAGCCGTTCGTATTTCTCTATCGTGGCCCGCAGCCGTTCCACGCTGACCGGCTTGAGCAGGTAGTCGATGCTGTTGACCGAGAAGGCGCGCAACGCGAACTCATCGTAGGCCGTCACAAACACGATCATGCTTTCCGGCTTTACCTTCTCGATGAATTCGAACGAGTTGCCGTCCGAAAGCTCCACATCCAGAAACAGGACGTCCGGCTGCTGCGGCTGTTCCTTGAAATAGGCCTCGGCCTCCTCGTTGGAGGTGGCCACGTGTTCCACCTGCCAGTCCGGCCGCAACTTCAATATCATGCGTTTCAACAGACGGGCGGCCGGCTCCTCGTCTTCCACCAGCCAGACCCTTACCGATTTCTTCTCCGGACCTTCGTCCGGCTTGGCCGCATGGGCCGCATTCGTCGTCATATCTCAATTCCTTTCAATCTTCAAACAGCGGCAACCGCACCTTGAACCGGTTAACGCTCCGCTCCACAATCATCTCGTAGCCGCCCGAAAGCCGGTAACGCTCGGCCAGGTTCTTAAGGCCGTATCCCGACGACTTGACGTTTTTCTTGAGCCGGATTTCGTTCTCCACCGTTACCGTATTGGCGGCCGCATCCACGGTCAGCACCGCGGACAGCGGGCGACGCGCGCTCACCGTATTGTGTTTCAATATATTCTCAACCAACAGTTGCAAGGCCAGCGGCAGGATGCGCTTGTCGCGCAAGCCATACATGGGCGTGCCCTCCGGCAGAATCCGCGTCTCGAACTTGAGGGCGTGCCCGATGCGCACCTGATGCAGATAGAGATAGGCGCGCATAAACTCCATCTCGTCCACGAGCGGCACCGTCTCCTTGTCCTGCACCTGCAGGATATAGCGATACACCTCGGCCAAGCGCGTGGTAAAGACCTTGGCGTTGTCGGGGTCGTATTCTATTTCGGATAGCAACGTATTGAGGCTGTTGAACAGAAAATGCGGGTTGAGCTGCGCCTGCAGCGCGCGCAGTTCCGTCTGCGAACGGTTTTGCCGCAGTTGTTCGGCCTCGCGGTAAATCCGCAGCGTATAGCGGGCGCTTTGGTTGAGCAATATCAAGCAGAGCACGAGCAGGTCGATGAGCGAAATCAGGGCCAGACGCATCCAGTTCTCGCGCCCCATGCCCAAATCGGGCGTATCGTGGAAGACGCGCAGTAGCAGTGCGTATATACTATAATTGTAGAGCACCAAAAAGCCCGCCACAAGGATAAAGAACGCGAGCATACGCCCCACGCCATGATAGGCGAACGGATAATGCGTGTTGATAACCGAGTTGAGCCACAAAATCAAGCCGCACGACACATTGAACGACACCACGACGCCTAAGCCGAACAAAAACATCGTGTGCTCCGAGTCGAACAGCTGCCACCACTCGGTGGAGAACAGAATGAAATAATAGGAGAAAAAGCCGACGACCGTAAACAGGAACACATTCAGCAACGTATAGTAACGGTTGCCGCTCCGTGCCCGCGACAGCCGGATTTTCTCATACGGCGACGCCTGCTTGCGAAAAAGTCGGTTCATGCCAAACATAGATTGCAAAGATACGCTATCCGCCGCGCTTTGACAAATGGCACGGGGCGGCCTCTCGACCGCCCCGCACGCTTGGACTATCCGATTCGGGCACTTGCGCCCGCGCTTACCTTACCATAAGCCGCACCGTGGCCTGCCAAACACCGTCCGCCGGGGTTTCAACCGGCACGACGCGCAACAGATAGGCGCCCGGCGTCAAATCCGACACGCTCAGCGTATAGGGCCAACTGTCAACGGTGTACGCGCGCAAACGCACGCCCTGTATGTCATACAACTGAACGTTGCAAGAGGCCATAGACACACGGCTGTCGGTCGCGGCGTCCCATTGCAGCGTGGCCGTTTCGGCCGCCGGGTTGGGCGACACCGACAGGTAACGGTTCATCGACAAAAACCGCTCGTTGGCAGGAGGCGTAGTCGGCGGGGTCGCGCCGTTCGTATCAGCCGGATTTCCAACTATCTCCGCCATATCATCAAAAACTTTGGAATCACAATCCTTACATTCCGCGTTCGGATGCACATAATAAACGTCACCATCACGATCCATACAGATTATATAGTCCGTCGGCGCCTCAGAACTCCGCCACGATAGACACCCCCACAAAGAATCTTGGCTAGACACGCCCAAGCGGTGATACACAAAACCCAAATTCGAACCCACGCCCTCTATGAATTCCAAATGATGCGACCGCCAATGACAATTGCTTCCATGTATCCGTACATTCTCCAATGCCCTAGTATATCCACCATAACCCTGCGGGCTCAAGCGGATATGTTTCAACAACCCGCCAGGATGTTCGAGATGATAGACCGTATCCACAACAAAACCGGTTTCCTTACAGATGACCGTATCCTTATAACGGACAATCATTGCTCCTTCGGTATCCCAGCTTGTATCGCACAGCGTTATCTTTTCGAATTCCCTATCCATCACGAAGACATCCCCAGCGTCAAGGTTCATATCCACCACTAAAAATTCCTGTCCGGCCGCATCCCAGGGCAACCGCACCCAAACCTTATCATGCGCCTCGCTTTCACGTACCCAAAATTGTCTAGATTCCCCCTGAGGCCACCATCCATCCCTAACCGACAGTTTATGATACGACAAACCATCTACTATTGTATCACCTTCCAAGCCTTGCCAGTTTATAAAAGTGTAATATCCACCCAGTGCAGTATTCCTTCCTACCTGATGATACACTGGGTTACCATTGAAGAAAGATTCATAAACCGGGGTGGGTTCTTCTGCCGGCTCATCCACACCCGTATTCTCCGACTGCACCATAACCACCGCACCGCCATACGCTCCCTGCGCCACAAGGCCGAACAGCAGGGCTATGCCGCTGAATAGACGGAATATAGAACGTGTTTTCATAATTGAAATAGGTTAAGGGTTGGACATAATTACCTTACCATGAGCCGTACCGTGGCCTGCCAAACGCCGTCCGCCGGGGTTTCAACCGGCACGACGCGCAACAGATAGGCGCCCGGCGTCAAATCCGACACGCTCAGCGTATAGGGCCAACTGTCAACGGTGTACGCGCGCAAACGCACGCCCTGTATGTCATACAACTGAACGTTGCAAGAGGCCATAGACACGCGGCTGTCGGTGGCAGCATCCCATTGCAGCGTGGCCGTTTCCGCCGCCGGGTTGGGCGACACCAACAGGTGGC
>CAYTZG010000015.1:0-40754 GCA_964442435.1 uncultured Bacteroidaceae bacterium
TGAAACCGGCCTTTTTATCGACTTATTATCCGGGTGACCCCACGGGGGCTGACGCGCCCTTCTTCCTGATGGCGGGCCCCTGCGTCATCGAAAACGAAGAGATGCCGTTCCGGATTGCTGAATATATACAAAAACTGTGCAGGGAACGCGGCATCCCGTTCGTGTTCAAGGCGTCTTACCGCAAGGCCAACCGCTCGCGCGAGGACTCTTTTCAAGGCATAGGCGACGAAAAGGCGCTGAAGGTACTTGCGGACGTGAA
Organism: uncultured Bacteroidaceae bacterium; assembly: GCA_964442435.1. Taxonomy (GTDB): domain Bacteria; phylum Bacteroidota; class Bacteroidia; order Bacteroidales; family P3; genus CAMXAS01. The sequence continues at coordinate 260 of CAYTZG010000015.1, forward strand.
GCGGCAATACGGCGTGCCGGTCGTGACCGACATCCATACGGCCGAGGAGGCGGCGACGGCGGCCGCGGTGGCCGACGTTTTGCAGATTCCGGCATTTCTATGCCGGCAGACCGACCTGTTGCACGCGGCCGCCCGCACCGGACGCTGTGTCAATATCAAGAAAGGGCAGTTCCTATCGCCCCAGGCCATGGGCTTTGCCGTGGACAAGGTGCGGCGGGCGGCGGATGCCGCCCACGTCGCCGCCGACGTGATGCTGACCGAGCGCGGCACCACCTTCGGCTATCAGGACTTGGTGGTGGACTTCCGCAGCATCCCGCTCATGCAGGCCTGCGGCGTGCCCGTGTTGACCGACATCACGCATTCGTTGCAGGAGCCCAACCAGAGCGGCGGGGTAACGGGCGGACAGCCCGCCATGATAGAGACCTTGGCCAAGGCGGCCATCGCCGTGGGCTCGGACGGCATCTTCCTTGAGACGCACCCCGAACCGGCCAAAGCCCTCTCCGACGGCGCCAATATGCTGCCGCTCAACCGTTTGGAAGCCCTGTTAGACAAGATGTGCCGCATCGCCGAGGCGGTGAGATAGAAATGGAACTAATAAGAAATTCTTATTAGTTCCACTAAACAATCTCCCAATGCCCGCCTTTATCGGGGCCTATACGCACCAAATAGCCCTCTTTCTTGAGTTTGCGAATTTGGTAATTCACACCATCACGGGTAAGAGCACACTTTTCAGCCAACTCCTCCGTTGAAATAATTGGATTCTCTCGAATGAGTTCCAATATTTTCTGTGTAGTTTTCTGTGTAGTTTTCTGTGTAGTTTTCTGTGTAGTTTTCTGTGTAGTTTCATCGTTAATCTCCTGAGAAACATCCTCTTCATTCGAATACACTTCTACACAGAAAACCGTCAGTTTCGACACATCGAAAGCAGCCTCCTTATTGCCGTTCTCGCGCAACATATCCTGCACCCGTTTTACGCCCTGATTGAACATATTGACGTATTTCATCTCCTTCATCGCCTCCGCCACAACCGGGTTGCGATAGTCGTTCACCATCGGGAAGTTCTCGGGACGGGCCTCGCCATACAGACCGCCGGCATTCATGATTTCGATATGATCGTCGAACTGGTACAAGCGTATCGGCATATTGGACTGGTAGTCGCGATGCATACAAGCGTTCATCATCAACTCTCGCAAAGCGTTGTTGGGATAGTTGATAACCGTCCTCTCGCGGAACAAACTGGCCGCAACCGGGCGCTGCGTCACAATCGCGTCACGCACAAACGATTCCAAGGCCGGCAACATATTATACAGAGGCCCTTGAAAACGTTTCTCATTCAACACTTCGCCACCCTTCTCCTTGCCGGCAAAACGCACATACTGCACATAATCGCCTGGCATATAATAGCGGGGATTCTTGCCGAACAGAATAATCGCACCATAGGTCGGGCAGTCGTGCGTGCGGTCGTACAGACGGACAGCCGCCAACTGCTCCTTTATATCGCGTTTGTCCTGATTCAAAATCTCGGCGTCAACCACCGACGGCAGATAGGCGGTCTTGATGTAGTCCAAATCCAAGTCATCGAGCGACGCCCCCAAACAGGGCGTGGCATCAAAGGTGGCCATATAGGCGGTACGCCGCTCCGTCAATATCCGTTCCTCCGCTTCGCTGGCAATATCGCGGCGCGGCCCGATGCGGACAAACACCCGGCCACGATAGCGAACCGGCGGCAGCAACGACGGCGACACCTCCGCCACCAGCAAATCGCCCTCGGGGAACTCGACTCGCTCGACATTCATAACCGGCAACGGTAGGATATTGCCATCTGAACGTATGGCCGTTATCTTGGTCAGCAACGCATCATCCACTTTCAAGCCCGACAGACTGCCATCATCGTTCGCCCCAATCAGCAAATAGCCCTTCTTGCGAGAATCCGGCAAATCGTTGGCGAAAGCGCATATCGCCTCGCAGAACTTGTCCATATTGCCCGTTGAAACAGTCCGCTCTACGCGATAAGCCTCCGTGCTGTACAGCAGTGTTTGTATTTCGTCTTTGGTTAGCATAGTCTTATAAATCAAATTATGTCAAAGAGAGTAAACGCCCGTGTTACCTCGCCGGCGTCTTCTTGCCAGATGATTGTCTTGTTGTCCTCTTTCTTTTTAAAGTTTTAATTGAAGCAATAAAATCATCCTTCGCATTATTAAAGGCAGGCCAATCGAGCATCATATCATAGTTATGGCATAACTCCTGATAAAGTTCATCTAATTTTCTCGTCTCCATGATAGACGCACCTTGCTTCACCACATTAAGAAATCCCATTTGCTTAAAGGAAATCCCTGGCAGAACAAAGGGCAATATCCGTTTCCCTTTAAGAGCCCAAGCCGCACCCATTTCATTTTTACAAACATCACTCTGATTGTAATTCTCTGATATGAACAAAAGTATATAATCACATTTCTGCATATTCTCGATTATTTTCTCCCGAAAATCGTCCCCTGTACGTATCGCAGAAGGATCTATCGTGCAGAAAATATCCTCATCTTTAAACCCACACCCTACTTTCAATATCTCCTTGATAAAACTCTTGATGAAAGGTTTGTCTTCAGAAGAATGACTGATAAAAAACTTTTTCTTGTCACCATCATCAACGTATTTCATCTTTAATACACTTACAATTGCTATAACTGCACCAAAAGCGAATGGATTTAGACAATCTTGGAATCTCAACATTTGAAGCTCTTGATTAAGCCGCCTACAACATTCCGGCTCAGAATCTTTTATTTCTGTCGCCAATTGATTTAACACCTCTATCAAAACATCCGCACCCGGGCAACATCCCTTACAATATTGGCCCTTATTTTTTCGGTTAATCGCATCAGCCACTTTATTGCAAGTTGTAAAGGCTTTTTCAATTATTTGCTTTTTCATATTGCTATTCCTCCCTAATTATTTTAATTCTCTATAATGTTTAAATACAAGCCCTTCTTCATCCAACGCCCTAAATTTCTTTCTTAAAATCTCTACTAATGAAATATGATATTCACACATACAATACAATTCCGCAACTGTCATAATGACGAATCGGGATGAACGATTATTATATTCAGTAATTGCGTCTTTATCCACTTCTGAATAGGTAAGGAAGAGCCCTTTCGTAAAGTGCGATTTTGCAGAGAACTTACTACTAAACAACACTAAATCATCTTTGGGTATAATTTTCTCCCTATATTTGGCCTCGATTAAAACGGTATGACTGTCCAATGTAAAACTTCCGTCGATTTGGTCATGTTCTGTTCTATAGGAGGCTCGCGGCTCTAATCCGAATTTAGAGAATATCTGATTGATAAACTTCTCAAAAGCAAAACCACGTGCTTGTTTGGAGGCTATTTGATGAAGTTGTACTAGTTCGGACCTCAATGCATCATAATCTATTTCTGTTTTCTTTGATGCTTTCGTTTCCTGTGGCTTTCCATTAGCCTTTGGAAACCGCCCAAGTTTTTGCGCCGCCAACGCACTCAGTTTTTCAACTTTTGAACGATTATCATTATTGACAAACCCATAGTCAGACATATATTTTATCAACTTGGCCAACAACTTGCCAACATAAGCATCACTTTCATCTTCAATGAAAGCGCGTATAATTTTAGCTTTGGAAAGTCCGGGATACTTTGCATAAACATCGTATGAAACAATATCTTTCATAAACTCCCCAAATGTTCTATTAGTAAAATCAAGAACATAACCTTGTTGCATTTGAAAGATCTCATCAATCAACCGCCTTTCATCAAAATTTATTGTAGCCATTGCGCATTACATTTTTCATATCCTCATAGAGCCCTCTTTCCACATCATCCGAAAACGCTCTGCATTATCGCATTGCCGCTCGAATAATACATTTTACATACCTCTTAAACTATTTACACATACTTTCCCATCAACTTCCTTGAATTGTCCGTTTGCAAGCATATCGTTATATACTCGTCGTAGAGATGATACGATATTTTCTCCCAATCGTTTGAAACCAAACACACGAGCTGTCTCAATAAATAATGCTTCCGGAACGATACCAAAACTGTGCTCCACAATGGTGGTCATTGCCAAACCTAACTCATCATCGCAGATATTTGCAATAGGGCGGATATAATCCTTACTGCTACTTGGAATACGGACTTGTATATCATCGAAGTCCGCAAGTGTAATAAAATCTTTTTCCTGTTTAATCGAGTCCGACAGATAATATTTGAATACTATCCGCACCTCATTGCGAATCTTTGAGGTTGCTTTTTGATTCCCATACAAAGGAGCGACCCGACGGCATAATTCCTCAAAATGAATAGGCTGCTCTATCTCGATGACTTTCTTAATAATATTTTCTGTACTCAACTCCGAATAGTAATCATAGATATTTGCCTGTTGATACGCAACAAAACCATAACCTTTCTGAGTTTCGCTTGGTATTTCAGCAGATTCTTCAATAACAATAGCCTCTGACAATATTTCGACAGCCTCTGCATTCTCATCAGGCTCCACCTCAATTATATGTCCCAAAGCTTTCTCGACTGCTGTAACCAATTTCTGCTCTTCGGTTCGCTGGTCTTTAATCCAATCGGTTGACCATATCCGATAGATAGTCCAACCCATATCTTCCAAAACGGTCTGGCGCAAGCGATCACGCTCTCGCGCTGTTCTAGAACTGTGATATGTTGCGCCATCGCACTCAATACCAATAACAAAACGCCCGCTATGCACCGGATGTTTGACTGCCATATCTATTCTGAAACCCGAACAGCCAACCTGTGTGACAACATTATATCCTTTTGATAGTAAAAAATCATAAACCGATTCCTCAAATGGTAAGTCAAAGGTTACTTCATTGCTGAACGTCAACTCTTTTTCAAGAGCGACAACACCACTCTGGGCAAACTCGATATATGAACGCAGTAACTTAACACCTTCCGCCGAAGTCTTTTCAATGTCTATATCTGTCGGTACGATTGATCCAACGAGTTTGACATTGTATTTCGCCCGTGTAATAGCGACATTCAGTCTTCGATACCCTCCGGCACGGCTCAACGGGCCGAAATTCATATACATAATACCCCGTGCATCTTTGGCATATCCAATGCTGAAAATAATTGTGTCACGTTCATCACCCTGTACATTTTCCAAGTTTTTAATAAAGAAAGGCTCCTCATTATCTTCAACAAAGTAATGCTCAAATGCGGTATCTTGATAGCGTTTCTGTCTAATGGCCGCATCTATTGCATTCTGCTGTGCTTCACTGAATGTAACAACACCCAATGACCTATTCGGGTATTTGCGGAAGTGTTCAAATACCAAATCGGCAACCTTCCGTGCCTCAATTATGTTATTGCGTTTACCGCTTCTGTCATACACTCCATCAGATACATGAATATACTCTACACCACAATCCGGTGCTTTTTCTATCGCCGCAGGGAATGTAACAAGAGTGCCGTTGTATATTTTGATATTCGAGAATGCTATCAAATGCTCGTGTCGGCTTCTGTAATGCCAACGCAAACTACGTTCAGGCAATATGACTACAGCTTCTTCAAGAATAGAATCATATGCTCCAGCATCACTACTTTTTATATCGTCATCTTCTTCATTGTCGAAATCTTCATCATTAAGAGTTGAAGCAAAAAAGTTTGTCGGTGGCAACTGTTGCGTATCTCCAACAATGATAACTTGTTTCCCTCGCATTATGGCACCGATTGCATCTTCCGTATGTACTTGTGATGCCTCATCAAAAATTACCAAGTCGAAATTATAGCTCTGCGCTTCAAGGAAGGTACTTACTGACAGCGGTGACATCATAAAACAAGGGCGCAACGATGTGATGAGGTTAGGAATGGTCATGAACAACTTGCGCAATGGCATCAAGCGACGCTTTTTGCTAAGTTCCCGTTTTAACACTCCTATTTCATCGCGTGTCGAGGTAACTGCATTGAAATCGGGGATTCGGCTAATAGCTCTTTCTCGCACTCGTGCCTGTGCTATCTTGAACTGCCCCCTATCTAACTCACAGAACTCGTTGATTGTCTGCTCGTGTATTCTGCTTCTAAAATTTAGTACAGCTGGGAACTGTGGCATCATCGCATCAAGCCACAAACGGTAAAAACGCTTCAGATAAGCATCAACAAGGTAATCGGGGCTAACTGCTTTTACTTCGAATTCGGCGATGTATGAAGACAATCCGGCGTCTTCACATTTCTGTTTGTTGACGCAATAATCCACCCACTCCTCAAGAAGATATTTCTTGTCTTTGCAAGCCTTCAGTCTGTCTGTGAGTTTAGCAAATGAATATGCACGAAAAGATTCAGAACCATCAAACAAAGATGCAAACCATTGCAATAAGTGATCGATTGCCCCTAAAAGCGATGAATATCTTTCATAGTTATCGCGACAGTATAATTTGACATTTTCGTCGGTGCAAATTAGCTTTACAAAGGAATCCGAGAGGTTATAAGATTTTTTAACATCATATAACCTTTTAACAAAATATCTCACTTGCTCTAACTCATCCCAATTTGTTTCAATTCCTTTATAATAAGACTGGTATTTTGATACATATTGCGTTTTTTCACTCTCTATTTCCGCAGTTTTCTCCTTTATCGTTTTCAGCAAATTCAACCAAAACAAAATATCATTGTCGGTTAATCGCGCGCCATTAATTACGTATTGCTTAATAAAACGCTTATCCGCCCAATATTCCAATTTGAGCAATTTAAAACAAGACCTATATTTGTTCCTATATCTTTGTAAAATTGGATAGAAATTTGATGAAAGAATGCCCCTGTCAAAGACCTGTAAAATATGTGCTGTACCCAACACTATTTCTTCATGTTTAACTCTGGATTCGTTGAAATCTTGCTCGGTATCTGATAGTATATTTGCATCTATAGACCAATCTGTCGAAATATTGGGCGCTCCATTGGCAATATCCATTATCTTTACTATTGATCCAAAGCCATCCACCGATGAATCAATAGTAATACCATGCATATCACAATAAAAGTTAAGATATTCTTCTGCTTCCGCGAGCAGAGCCTGCAAAGATGATACATTAGAGTCAATATCATGCCGCAATTCATTGGAGAGGAACCTAACGGTCGAATTGCGCCACGCATTCTCTGCATAATCCTCACTCCGTTTACCTATCGTTTTAGAAAGTTCTCTCAAAAGATAGATACGATCATCCAATTCTTGCCATGTTGTCTTATCAACATTTGCAATTCCAAATACCACTTCTGGCGTATTTGACAATTTGGCAAGTCGTCCATTTATCTCGAATATTGTCTTGTTCAAACCAGAGCATGGTGTATGTAACTCCTGTTGATATTCATTAAGATCTGCCCGCTTTCTTTCAAGTGTGTGCAATCTAGTAAGCGCCTCGTCGGTAACTTTTTTACGATCTATCGAAATAGAGTTAGCAAGTTCGCGCAGTATTTCCTTTTTATTTGCTTTATGGCTATGTAGCGTAAAACAGAAATCTCCAAGTCCAACACTAACCAACCGATTGTATACGACTTGTAGAGCCGCCATCTTCTCCGATACAAACAATATTTTTTTCCCATCGGCAATAGCTTCCGAAATAATATTAGTAATTGTTTGACTTTTTCCGGTTCCGGGAGGGCCTTGTAGAACGAAACTTGCGCCCCGTTTTGATAGTAACACCGCATCTTGTTGGCTCGAATCAGCATCCACAACCTGAAAAGTATCAATAGGTCGAACATTCTTATCATGGTCAAAACCATCAAGCCCTTCAGATATTTGCGTTAGTTCTTTTTCTCCGGCTATTGCTGCAATAACAGGATTTGAGCTCAATTTCTCTTCGTTGCGCTCCAAATCCTTATACATATTAATTTTCAAGAATGATAAATTGGTCAGATGAACACATCGTTCAATCTCCCAACCTTTCTTACTGATTATCCGCTCGATGTCGTCGAGATAGTCACTAATATCATCTTGTCCCTCGTCAAACTCCGGTAGATTGATTCCGAAATCATTGCTCAGTTTGTGCAACAAGGTAGGATTTACGACAATCTCGTCTTCGTGCGGGATTAACTTATATGGAGATGTTAGCGATTCGATGATAAGTTTTACGGGTACAAGTACGATAGGAGACGACAATGTTTGTTCAGAATCATCTCTTTCTGTCCACTTCAACAAACCGAATGCGAGAAACAATGTATTGATACCCTGCTCCTCAATGGAAATGTTTGCCTTATATCGCAGGACTTTCAGGGTCTTTTGCAGGTCGCCAACTGATTTGGAGGTCTCAACATCACCTTTAATGATTTCATCGTATACCTCTTCGCCCTCGTCATCGATGCGAGTTTTTTTTGCATATGGGAACTTGATTTCCTTTTCGCGTACAGCAATATGATTAAACAAAGCATCATACAATGGTGCAGTGATTCGCACATTGGAGCGTTTGCCTTCTTTAAAGTTAATAAGGCGATTTCTCTTGCCAAAGTCTAGCAAAAGTTTCTTCCAAATTTCAATCCGATTATGTAATTTTTCCCCCATATTAGTTGCAAGGCTCTACAAAAATAGTCAATTATATTGAAAAATCCCCCCCTTACGTCTTCTGCTTCTCTTTCTTGGCGGCGGGGAACAGGATGTTGTTCAGAATGAGGCGGTAGCCCGGCGAATTGGGATAGAGGTTAAGGTCGGTGGGTGGGTCGCCCACGTAGTGTTGATAGTCTTCGGGGTCGTGGCCGCCCAAGAACGTCCACGTGCCTTTGCCGTAGGTGCCGTGTATATAGCGCACCTCGTTCAGGGAGGCGTTTTCGCCCAACACCAACACGTTGGGCTTCAACAGCGACTTGCGGAAGGCCGTGCTCTGACCCATAAAGCCGTGTATGAGCCGCTCGTGGTTCTGGCACAGCATCGTCGGCACCCAGTCCCATTTGGCCGAGAAGTCGAACAGCGTGAAATAGTCGTTCTCTTCCTTGATATGGGCGGGGCGCGCCTCGGTTACGTCTATATCCGAAATCTCGTATCGGTAAGGGTCGGTCTCTATGCGGAAGCCCGTAAACGCGAACGTCTTGCCGTAGTCTAACCGCTGCTGGGCGTCGGGCGACATGGGGTCGCCGTCAAACGGCTCGGCGCAGATATCCACGCCCTCGGCGGCCAGGGCCACGTCGTAACTGTCGGGCGCGGAACACATCGCAAACAGGAAGCCGCCGCCCATCACGAAGTCGCGTATCTTGTGCGCCACGGCCAATTTGAGCTCGGAGGCCTTCGTAAAGCCGTAGTTGCGCGCCCGCGCCAACGTCTCGGCCACGTCCTGTTTGTACCACGCCTCGTTGCGGTAGCGCGCCCAAAACTTGCCGAACTGCCCCGTAAAGTCCTCGTGATGCAGGTGCAGCCAGTCGTACATCGGCAAAATGCCCGACATCACCTCATCGTCGTACACCACATCGTAGGGAATCTCGGCATAGGTCAGCGCCATCGTCACGGCGTCGTCCCACGGTCTTTTGTTCTTGGGCGAATAGACGGCTATGCGCGGGGCCTTCTGCAACGGCACCTCGTCCATGTTCACGTCGGCCGAGGCGATTTCGGCGCGCAACGCCTGCACCTGCCCGTCCGACCAAACGGACGCGCTCACATCGCGCAAACGGCATTCCTGCTCTATCTCCGCACTGTATGGTAAAAGAAACGCGCCGCCCCGATAATTGAGCAGCCAACTGATTTCGCCGCCGTTCCGCAACACCCAATAGGCCACGCCGTAAGCCTTGAGATGGTTGGCCTGCGCCTGATCCATAGGCACGAACAACTGCGCGGCGCGGAGCGGCAGCACGGCCGCAAGCCCGCACAGCACACCGCACAACAGCGTGCCTAAGACCGATGGTTTAGAACGGCACATCGCCATCCATCCCCTCGCTCGGAAAATCGTTCGGCGCCGCGCCGGGCGGCATATCGTTCATTTTGGACGGCATCGTGATGACCGTGCCGGACGCCCCGCCGAAGCCCCCCATGCCGCCGTCGAAGCCCGTATTGCCGGGGATGTTGCCGTAACCCGCGCCGTCGCCCGCAAAGCCGCCCGTAAACCCGTCGGCCGACAGGTCGTCGTTCTCGAACTTGGCGTAGTCCTTGACCCAGCGCAGGCGCACCTGCCCCGTGCTGCCGCTACGGTGCTTCTCAATGAGGATGAAGGCCTTGCCCACCGTGGATTCGTGCGAGTCGGGGTCTTCCAGTATCTTGTAATATTCCGGACGGTAGATAAACATGACCATATCGGCGTCCTGCTCGATGGCGCCCGATTCCCGCAAGTCGGAGAGCTGCGGCTTCTTGTCGCCGCCGCGCGTCTCCACCTGACGACTCAACTGCGAGAGCGCCATAATCGGGATGCGGAGTTCCTTGGCCAGCCCCTTGAGCTGCCGCGAAATCTGGCTGATTTCCTGCTCGCGGTTGCCCTTGTATTCCGAACCGCCGCGCATCAGCTGCAGGTAGTCTATCATGACCATGCCTATGTTGTGCTGCATCTTCAAACGGCGGCACTTGGCGCGCAGTTCGAACATCGTCAGCGCGGGCGTCTCGTCGATGAACAGCGGCGCGCCGGCCAGGCTGTCCACCTTGGTATGCAGCTGGCTCCATTCGGTTTCGGTCAGGTTGCCTTTCTTGAGATTCTCGCCCTTGACCAAGGCTTCGCTCGAAATCAGACGGCTCACGACTTCGATGGCCGACATTTCCAACGAGAAGAACGCCACGGGCTGCTTGAACTCCACGGCGATGTTGCGCGCCATCGTGAGCGCGAAGGCCGTCTTACCCATACCGGGACGCGCGGCCACAATCAACAGGTTACCTTTCTGCCAGCCATTGGTCATGCGGTCTAATTCCACGAAGCCCGACGGCACGCCGCTCATCTTGTCCTCCAATTTGGACACTTCCTCCACTTCCTGAATGGCCTGCTTGACGAGCGTCTGCATATCGATGTAGTCGCTGCGGAAATTGTCCTCGCTGATGTTCAGCAGCTGCCCCTCGGCCGTATCCAACAGCTCCAACACGTCGGTCGTGTCTTCGTAGGCGTCTTTGACAATGCCGCCGCCGATGCGGATTAACTCGCGTTGTATATATTTCTGCTGGATGATTTTGACGTGCGCCTCGGCGTGCGCGCCCGAAGAGACGCGGTTGGTCAGGCTCGAAATGTAATAGGCGCCGCCCACTACCTCCAATTCGCCCTTGGCCTTGAGCGCCTGCGCCACCGTAAGGATATCGACGGGCTGGGAACTCGAAAACAGCTCCGTGATGACCTGATAGATTTTCTGATGTTCAGGTTTATAGAAATACTTGGTCTTCAACGTGTCGATAATCTCCGACAACACGTTGGCATCCAACATCAACGCGCCTAAAACGGCTTGTTCCACCTCCACGGCCTGGGGCGGCAGTTTGCCTTCCTCCAGCATCACGCCCGACGCCGTCTGCGCTATCGTCAGACGTCCGGCCGCCGTCTGGGGCCGCCGGTTTTTCCTTACAATCTCTTCTTCCGCCATAACTGCTTTTATTTCAATGCCAAGGCCTGTAAATACGGCTGACCCAACTTCCGGTTGATGGCCTCCTTGAGTTCGCCCACCCGGTATTGCAATTCGGTTCGCGCCGCCGCACGGTTCATTTCAATATACAGCACCCTGTCTTTAAGCCACATACGCGATACCGCCGCATTCATTTCCGGCTCCACCAACTGTCGGAACGCATCCTGCGCCTTGAACGCCATGAACTTGTCCGTCCAACCGTAGGCCCGCGCCAACTGCATCAGCAATTCATCCGCCCGATAAGTGTTTCCGCGCATCATTCTGCAAAGATAAGGTAAACCGAGCGCAGAAACAAACGCGCCCCCTACCTCAACCGGCGGGCCGTGAAAAAATCGTGCCGTAAAACGGATTTTTCTTTATATTTGTAACCCTATGGATTTTGGCGGATTGACAACGATGACCCCTTGGCTGACGGTGGCTTGGATGGCGGCGGTATGCGCGGCCGGCTACGGTCTGTATCGGCTCGGCGCATGGCTGTTGGCAAGACGCGGCCGCGCGACCGCCCGTTTCGCCATCGGCTTCCTGTTCGTTTACACCCTGGCGGTGAGCGTGGCCGTATTGTATATACGGCAACGCGCCGAACGGCAGCAACTCTTGCAGTGGGCCGAACGCATGGCCGCCCCGCGCGACTTGGAAAGCGAGCGGCGGTTTGCCCAACGCGTGACCCTATTGCCGACCGACACCACCGCCTGCGCCCTCGTGGCCGCCCTCAACGGCGGGGACGACGGGGACGGCGCGGTCTTGGACAGCCTGAACGCCTATCTCAAACGGCGGTATTTCACGAACCACTGGCGCGGCTATCATTTCTACCTGACGCTTTGCCGCAGCGACGAATCCTTGCAGATAGACCCGGCTGACATCGTGCCCTGCCTTGACTTTTTTGCCGAGAAGGCCGACCGTATCGGCGAGGCGACCGACTGCGACGGCCTCTATGCGATGGACTACGGCGTGGAATACCATTCCTATCTCTATGCCGGGGTGCTGACGGATGACCCGACGGGCATGGCGGACGCCCCCAACCCGCTCTACGTCTTTGCGGAATGGGGCCGCTCGAAGATAAACCAGCCCCGCATGGAGATGCCGGGCACCTATTCCTACGCCTATTATGTGGACGGTGTGCTGTGGAACCGCCGCGGCCACTACCTCTACGATTTTGAAATCAGCGACCGGGAGCTGGTGGCCGAGACGCCGGTTTTCGTAAGGCGGGACGGCTATCTGCATTGCGCGCTCGCCCTGTCGCCCAACCGGCTGCTCATCGTCACGGCGCCGGCCCTCAAGCCGGTTACACTACTCTACTACGGGTCGTTTTTCCTCTGCCTCTTTTTCGTAACGGGCTTCCTGCTCGAAAGCCTGCTGCGCCGCAACAGGCTGTTCAAGGCCAGCACCTACGCCAAACGCCTGCAATATACGATTTTCGGGCTCGTGGCCTGCGCCTTCGCCATTTTGGGCGTCGTGTCGCTCTTCTTTATCCGCGAAATCGACCGCGACGAACAGACCGACCGCCTTAAGGAGAAAAGCCTCTCGGCGCTCACGGCCTTGGAATCGCGCTTTATGGACTTTACGCCGGACGAATTTCCGATGGCCAGCCGCAGCCGCCCCGCGGACGGCACGGCTTCCGACACGATTCTGACCCGAACCGGCCACTATCTGAACGACCTTGCGCGCGTGCTGTGGACCGACCTCTATCTGTTTGACCGCGACGGCCACTTCCTGCTGTCAAGCCCCGCCTCGGCCGACAGACCGCAACCGCTCTGCCGCCAGCCGTTCTTTCCCGAACTGCAGGCCCGGAACAGCCACCTGCTAATCCGCGAGGAGCCGACGCTGACGGCCTACGCCCCCTTCCGCAATGCCGACAACGAGATTTTGGGCTACGTCATGTTGCCCTACAACCGCGACAACCTCAACTGGGAAACCGTCATGCACCGCTATTGGGGCGCTTATCTCAGCCTCTTTGTGGGCATCAGCCTGCTGACCCTTTTGGCCGCCTATCTGCTCTCGCGCTACGTGACGCGGCCGCTCAAGCTGCTGAGCCGTCAGATGGGCGCGTTGCAACTGACCGACGACCGGCTCTCCGCCCCGCCGGCCCTCGTTTGGCGGGCGCAGGACGAAATCGGCTCGCTCGTGGACCAATACAACCGCATGACCGCACAGCTGGCCGACAGCATCCGCCAACTGGCCGAGGCCGAGCGCCAAAGCGCCTGGCGGCAGATGGCGCGGCAGGTGGCGCACGAAATCAAGAACCCGCTCACGCCGCTTCAACTGCAGATGCAACAGTTGGAACGCGCCTACCACGACCGTCGGCCCGACTTCGAAGCGCGGCTTACCCGCTTCGCCGACCTGTTGCGCACGCAAATCGCCTCGCTGACCCACATGGCCGACACGTTCTCGCAACTCGCGTTATGGCAGCAGCCGCAACTGCAAACGGTGGCGCTGCGCGAGGCCGTGGAGAGCGCGGCCGCCCTGTTTCCCGCGCCCACCGCGTTCTCGTTCGACCTGCCAGCCGATACGGCCATCTACGCCGACCCGCAATGGTTGCGTCAGATACTGACCAACCTGTTCCGCAACGCCGTACAGGCCATGGAAGAGGCACAGACGCCGCATCCGCAGATAAACATAAAGGCAAGCCTCCAAGAGACTTGCCTTCTGCTCCACGTGCGGGACAACGGCCCCGGCATCGCGCCCGAACGGCAGGCGCGGATTTTTGAGCCGCACTTCACCACCCGTTCGTCGGGCAGCGGCCTGGGACTGGCCATCAGCCGCCGTTTGGCCGAGGGTATGCAGGGCGCGCTCACCTTCGCGTCCGCCACCGAGGCCGATGAACCCCTTTCCGGCGCGCACTTCGTGCTGCGGCTGCCGTTGGCCTAAGGCTCATCGGGGTCAGCCACGGGCCGTTTCACCATACCAACCGGCCATAGGCTTTCCCCGAGCCCTCAACCTTATCTTTCTACCGACCGCCGCTACCGTTGCCGCCCATACGGCCGCTTTCCTCCAACTCCTTGCCTTGCCGGCGCGCCCGCATCAGCTTGTTGTTGCCGAAATTGTACGACACCGACAGCGATAACTGCTGCCCGCCCTGACGGAAGGCCATGTCGGTGACCGTGCCGTCGGGATAGCGCATCGTTTCCGACCACGCCATGCCCAACAGGTCGTTGGCCGTAAGCGTCACGCTCAGTTTTTCTTTGAAGAACGTCTTTTTTATCGACAAAGACATATTGACATAGGGCCGCGTGTATTCAAACATATTCTGCGACGGTAGCCGCGCCCATACCGAGAGTTCGGCCGTCAGCGTCTTGATGATATCCACATCCGTGCCCAGCCAGGCCGTGGCGTCGTAGCAACGCACGTCCTCATGGCTGTAGCCGCCCTCGGGCAGCGCATAGTCGAACGTCCGGTGGCCGTAGGTGCCCGACAGGAAGAACCGCAACCGCCAACGGTCAAAGAACGTATAGTTGCCGTTGACCGACAGCGTAACGAAATCGGCCCGTCCCATGTTCTCCGGAATCCGGTATGATATATACGATTCGCCCACCTTGCGGTAATAGGTCATGCTGTTGATGTTGCCGTCGGTATGCACGTAGCCCGCCGTCACGAACAGGTTGTATTTATACGAATAGGTCAGGTCGAGGTTGTGCGAATACTCCGGGCTCAAATCCGGGTTGCCGCCGTGGTAACTCGTGGCGTCGTTTCGGGTCATGAACGGATTGAGGTTGTAGTATGAGGGCCGCGTAAGCCGGTAGCGGTACGACAGGTTGAGCCGGTGGTTCTGCCCTATCTGCTGCGAGAGGTTAAGGTTGGGGAACGGACGGCCATAGACGCGTTCGTGCGCCGAATCCATTTCGGGATTATAGCCCTTCAAGGCCGTCAACTCGCCGCGCAGCCCCACCTGCAGGCTCGTCTTGCTCGTAAAGTTGTGGCTGTACATGACATAGGCCGCGCCGATGAGTTCATCATAGAAATAGCTGTTGCTGCGGTTGGTGTCGCGCAGGCCGTCCACTTCGTATATATTCTCGTAACGGTTATCCACATAGCTGAACTTGACACCGGCTTCCAACTTGCCCTGTTGCGAAAACGGATGTTCGTAGTCCACGCGCAGCGCATAGACGTCGGATATGGATGGATTGTCGAGATAATAGGCCTCGTGGCCCAGTACCTCTCCGAAATTGCCCCGGTGGTAGGTCAGCGCGTTGTCGCCGTAACCGCCGTTTTGGCCGCGCATCCATGTAAAATCGGCATACAGCTTGCGGTGGTGCACCGTGTCGAACGTATGCTCGTAGTTGGCCGTCAGGTTGTGGTTCTGATTCGTGCTGTGCGCATCAGCCGTCTGCATGAGGCTGTAACGGATGTCGCCCGAAGGATAGAACCACTGCGTGGGCAAATCCGTTTGCGAATTCCCCCAATAGCCGGAGCCGCGGTAAGCCACGCCCAAAACGTCGCGTTTGGTCGGATAATAGTCCACGCCGCCACGCGCCCACATACCCTGCGACAGCTGATCCAATACGCCGTAGTCCTTTTCGTCGTCGGCATACCGCTGCATCGTGCCGTCGGCATAGGTCGTCTGGTCGTAATAGCGGTTCGAGGAATTATAGTACCAATAGGACAGGTTGCCATAGACCGACACTTTTTCGGTGCGGAAGTTCAAATCCACCGACCCGTCGGTACTGCCTCCCTTGGCCGGATTGAGGTTCAGGCCGCCGCCCGCCGACACCGAACCGTTGAAACCGCGCTCGCGCTTGCGGTCGGTCTTGATGTCGATGATGCCGCCCACGCCCTCGGCATCGTATTTGGACGACGGGTTGGCGATGGCCTCTATCGAAGCCACCGAACGCGCCGGCAGGGCCTTGAGGTAATTGACCAAGTCTTTGCCGCTCAAATAGGTGTTGCGGCCGTCCACCATCACCAACACGCCCACCTTGCCGTTGAGCGAGATATTGTCGTTGTTGTCGATGGTAACGCCCGGAAATTTCTTCAGCATCTCGTAGGCGTTCTCGGCCGTGGTGGCGGCAAGGTGCTCGGCCACGTTCATCACGATTTTGCCGGGCTTCATCTCCACCATCGGCCGCTTGGCGCGTACCTCCACCTCCTGCAGCTGCGTGGACGTGGGCGTCAGCCTTACGGGCGGCAACGAAACGCTGTCGGCCTTGCCGTTGATGTCGAACGCCTCCGAATTGGCCAAATGGTAGCCCAACGTGGAAATCTGAATGAAATAGCGGCCCGGCGCCATTTTCTTAAACGCAAACCGCCCCTCCGCATCGGAAGACGTACCGGTTACCTGCGTGGTATCGGCCGCCTTTACCAACACGACATTGGCAAACAGCAAAGGTTCGCCGCTCTGCGCGTCCACGGCGCGCCCGCCCACCGTTTGGGCGAACGATACGCTTGGGATGACCGCTATGAGCAATAATCCCAAAATGGCCGTAAAGGATTTTCCCATAACACTATATATATTTCGAAAATTCCGTCACCTGTTCCCAACTGAGGTTGAGTTGACGCATCTTTTTGTAAAAATTCGGCAGTTCCACTTTGAGGAACGTTTCCCGCCTTTCCGCGCTCACTTTCTCCAAGGCCGTTTCCGACACCGAGAAGCCGATGCCGCGCTTGCTGTAGATGATGCCGTTGTTTTCCAACTGCTCGTAAGCGCGCGCCACCGTATTGGGATTGACCATCAGCGACGCGCTCAGTTCCCGAACCGACGGGATTTTGTCGTGCGCCGTCCATTCCTGACGCAATATCCGGTCGCCTATATAGTCCGCTATTTGCAGATATATGGCTTTGTCCGCTGTAAATTCCATAATCAATTGTATATATTTAAGGTTTTACGGGTGACCCTACGCCGTCGCCGACCGCAGCCGGCGACGGCGCGGGCCGACGCCTACAACTGGCGGCGTTTGAAACTGAAATACGACCAAACGTACAGCCCGAGGCAAGGGATAATCGTGCCGGCATACATCAGGGCTTTCAACAAACGCTCGGCGGATTCCCCGCTCAGGTTAAGGTTATTGAAGAAAGACCATGTGGCCGGCCATATATTGGCAATGTGGAACACCCCTATCGAGAACAGCGTAATCAAGGCGAAATAGGTGGCAATCAATTTCAGGAGTTTATGCTGCTTGAAGAAGCAGGTACCCCACAGTACGGAAGACTGCGGGCCGAAGAACATCCCGATGCTGATAACCGTCAATCCGCCCAGCTTGCTGATACGCATATCGTCAAACAACATATCCAAGCCGCCTCTAAGCACATTGGGGCCAACCAACGAATGGTGGATGAGCAGGCTCATGATGCCGTCCAGCAGCCCGCACCAAAGCAACAGCACCACGGGCATCACGATAACCGACTGCACCCAAATGGTGCCGAACTTCTCCAAATTGCCGGTGGGGCGCATCATGAACGCAAAGCCCTTGACCGGATGATACAAATCGCGGTAGAGCATATAGGGCGTCAGTATCATGAAGATGAAAGCGACGGTCCAAGCCCCGTAAACCGTATCGTCCGCAAAACCGGCCGACGACATCAGGTACGACACCCAGCGCCACATATACAGCCCGAAGATGACGCCCAACGTAAGGAAATACGTCTTGTATTTCGTAAAAATTTCGGCGCGCAACGCATACAGGAAGCGTTTGAGCGGCGGAATGCCGGGCGCGGCTTCCCGACCGGCTTGCGGGTTTGTCGGCAGGCCGGCGGCCTCGGCCACGGCTTCGGCCGTCATGGCAGCCGTCTCCGACATGGCGGTGACCTCCGTCCGGCGCTGGCGCCACGCACTACCCTTGCCGAACGTCTCTTGGAAATACCCCCGGTTGGCGATGGCGGCGTTGAACAAGGCCTCCAACTGCACCTTGCTGTCGGGCATCTCCTCCGTGCGCGGCGTCACGACATACATACCGCCCAAGGCCGGCTCGGCATAGAGGCAATTGGCGGGCTTTTCGGCCGCGACGCCGAACCAAAGCCGCTGGCCTATTTCCTCCATGCTGTTGTTGAGCAGCACGCGCTGCCGTTCCATAATCACAATGGGGTCGATAAGCTGTTCCAAATCGCGCACTTGGTGCGTCGAAATCACGAAACACTTGTCTTCCGTCGAGGCCGATGCAATAAGGCGGCGCAACTGCCCCTTGGACGGGATATCCAATCCGTTGGTGGGTTCATCCATGAGCAAGACCGGCGTGTTGCAAGCCAAGGCGAACGCCAGCATGGCTTTTTTCTGTTGCCCGAACGAGAGCTTGTGCATGGCGCGGCTGCTGTCCACTTCCAACACCGACACGTAACGCCGCAAATCCGTCTCGCTGAAATTCGGATACAGACAGGCGTTGAGTTTAACGTAGTTGTCCAACGAAATCTCCTCTACCTGCGGACTGTCCGGCAAGAAATAGACCTGTTGCAGGAAGGCGGCCTCGCGCCGACGCGGTTCAAAACCCAAGACGCGGATTTGCCCTTCGTTCGGGAAAAGCAGCCCCGCCATCATTTTCAACAACGTGGTCTTGCCCACGCCGTTTTCACCCAATAAACCATAGATAGAACCGGGCTTGAGTTGCAGATCCAAATGTTCCAGCACCATGGCGCCCTTGCCATATCTAAAGCTAACACTCTTAATTTCAATCATATCATCAAGATTTTTGAGGTTGTGTTATACTGTATTAGTGTCTTAGTACACTGCAAACATAGCACAATATTTTGAAACCACCAAATCCGGAGGGGAAAAAATTTTGTATGGCCTATTTTTGCGATTCCTAAAAAATACAAACCATGAAACCGATTTTAAACATTATTTGCCATCTGCAAACCGAACCGAGGGCCGATTTAAGACAAGCGCCATCATTTATTGCACAAGTTACCATCGCGGACTTGGCATTAAAACCCGCGTTCGATTCAATCTCTTTCTTCAATTTTACGGAAGAGGCCATTGCTCAACTGCGCACCCTGCACCAATATCGAACCGCCGAAACTTATCAGGCCGCGCTCAACAGTTTCCGGCAGTTCAGGCACGGGCGAGACCTCAAACCGGACGCCATCGATATGGAACTCGTACAAGCCTATGAGGCATATCTGAAAGCCAAAGGATTGAGTTCAAATACCATTTCTTTTTACAACCGTATCCTGCGTGCTATTTACAACCGCGCCGTAGATAAAGGTCTGACCCCACAGCGCCACCCTTTCAAATCCGCCTATACCGGCATCGGCAAGACAGTCAAGCGGGCTCTGCCCCTCCAAGTCATCCAATGCATCAAGAACCTCAATTTATCCGACCGCCCGCAATTGGAACTGGCAAGGGATTTATTCCTGTTTTCTTTTTATACAAGGGGTATGGCATTCGTTGACATGGCCTATCTACTGAAACAAAACCTGAAAGACGGCATCCTAACCTACCGCCGTCAAAAAACCGGCCAACAGCTATCCATCCGGTGGGAAAGCTGCATGCAGGACATCGTTTCAAAGCACAAGACAACCGGAAAATACCTACTCCCCATCATTGACGCCCCACAACCAGTCCCTTCAGACAATCCATCCTCCGCGCCTAACGATACCGACGCCTCTAACCGGAATCGATACCTGAACGCGCTATATCGCACCAACCGGCATCTGAAAACCATTGCCGGCATGATTGACCTCAAAACCCCTTTGACCATGTATGTCAGCCGCCATTCTTGGGCCAGTATCGCCCACAGCCGTCAGATTCCCCTATCGGTCATCAGCGCCGGCCTTGGACACGACTCCGAAACAACGACTAAAATTTATTTGGACGAATTGAATCCGGCCATCATCGATGAAAACAACGCCAAAATCTTAAATGATTTGATGTAGAAAAAAACGACAGCGAATAACTATCTCTTATGAAGAGATTGCAAAGATAAATGCTTTTTTAAAGTTATGCAAGCAACTCAGTCTCGTCAACATACGGCAGTTACCATTGAATCTGATAAACCGAGCGATTTCCCTTCCAGCCTCTTCCTTATCCTATCGTTCCCCCGGTTTTAGGCTATTATAGTGTAGGCTACCGATAGACAAGAGCCCGTCTCTTCATAAGAGACATATGCAATACATAGGATAATCCCGATAGCCTTTTAAGTGGATGGTAATTAATGCTTTTAAAGTTCATAACTATATGGTATCATTTGAAAAAAAACTTGATGCGGAGTTAAGTAAAATCAGGAAATCTCTTCCCAAAAACTTCACTTCATCCAACTTCATTAAGGTTATCAAAGACTATTGCCCGAACGAATATGCGGCGGCCCTCCATAATTCAGGTTCTCATCGCACACTGCATAGTTGGATAGCCCGTTGGTATCTTAGCCGCAGGTTTGACCCGATAAAAGATGTGGCCATTGAAACCTCAAATGGTAACAAAGGACACAATAAGTTATGGGATAATAAATAAAAAGACTATCGAGATGAAAAAACTGCTTTCCTCCATGATGATATTGTTTTCTATATCCTCTTTTGCCCAAAATATTTTCAACTACGATAAAAACGAAGCCAATCTGTGGTACAGGAACAAGATTTCTTCAGCGGCTGAAATTAGAAGTAAGACAAAGGAGATTGATTTTTTGTCACACCATTACGCTGTCAAAGGAATCGTATCAAAAAATATGCTTGTTTCGCAGCAGATTGTCCACATATACGACTATGACTCTGATAAAAATCAGCGAATCATTCTGCAAGGCAAGGTCTCTTACGATAAAAACAAGTTCGTAGTTGAAGGAATAAGACATAACTATACGGATTCCGGCATAGCAAGAACATATGGTAGCTTCTATGTTTCAAACACTGACAACGGAGCAATGACCTTAAAAGTTAAAGAGGCTAAAAATCTCACTATTACCGACAAAGAAATCAGGTATTATATGGGCTACTATCGTTCAACTCCTATAATATACCGCTTGGGACACGACCCCCATATCTATATCTATAGTGATAAAGATGGTGAGGAAGGTGATGCCTGGTTTTCCGCCCCGGTTCCCTCGTCTGTAGTTAAAACTATTCGATATAATGACCTGTCAAAAATACTCCTTGGCGTAAAGTCGGCGTTTATGCGTTATGGTAATGGGTCACACTTCGATGGGAACGTTCGCCCCATAATGAAAGAAGACAAATCGATCGATTTCATACGGTTGGAAGGGACATTGAACACTTTTTCCGCCTACAATCGATACAGACATATATCCATGGCGAAAAAAGATGGCTATTTGCAATTGACATTGGATTCCCCCCTGGACTATGACTCACCTCTATTAGGGGAAACCTACTTTATTCCCGATGATGGAACTATCCGTGAAGAAGAGTATTGGGACACCTACAAATATTTTAAAAACTTTGAAATGATGAAATTGACCTACCGAAATGGAAATTCATTCTATGGGAAGGGTATATTCATCGAAGGGCAGGACATGTTCGAAGTTCCGGTTAAGGCAACGCAAGGAACTTTTGAATATGCAAACGGAGATAAATTTATCGGAAATGTGAACGGAAACACAAGTGGGCCATTTTTCATAGATGGCGTCACCATATTTAAAGATGGATCTGAATACAAAGGCGATTGGTTGGAAAATATTAGATTGACCCAAGAACTTTGGGAAAAAGTTCTAGAAAATCAATATCCATCTGATGCTCTCGTCACAGCCATAAAACTACAACAAAAGTTTCAATATAAGTTACAATATAAAGATTACTATATGAAAAAAAGCTACAATCGAGAACAAGGCTACT
Source organism: uncultured Bacteroidaceae bacterium (assembly GCA_964442435.1). GTDB lineage: Bacteria > Bacteroidota > Bacteroidia > Bacteroidales > P3 > CAMXAS01. The sequence goes on from CAYTZG010000015.1 coordinate 22,516, forward strand.
ATCATCACTTTTATTATTTCAAGCCTACAGATGTGTGTTGGGGGTCTCCAAGCATTCGGGCTAAGCATATAAGGCTTAACAAAAAAAACGGCAGATATGAGTTTTTGGATCCTGAAAACGATGATGCAATCATACTTGAGGTACTTGTAGATGAATCCGGTAAACATATTGAAGAAATCGTTTATGATAAAAATCAAAAAACCGGAGAATATGAGCCGACCTACATCAATCAGTTCGGTTATTATACAAATGGTGTATGTAAAACCATCAAATCCTATTCGTACACCTCAAAAAAAGCAATCTTTTTGTGTAGTTTTTTCTCTAATGGCGAATTAGAAAACGCTTATCAATATGCGCTTGGAAATAATGACAGGTGGATTTTGAGACGGTACAAGGAGTATGATAAATCTTGGGATACTCATCATTCTTATTTATATGACTTGGATGGGAATTTCGAAAAAACAATCAACTGGTGTGTCGGGATTGATATTCCTCGCAAGTTGGATCTAAATGATTTTGATTTGATTGACCCTTTGCAATAACCTCACACCGGATGCCTTTATCAGTATTTGTTGTTATACACACCATAACGCACACGTTCCGCCATATGTTTGAACTATATCTAAAAAGTAGACATAAACTTGTAGGGGCAATTCAAACATCCCTCATTGAGGGAGAATTTTGCATGATTTCGTCACTTATTGAGGGATTACTAAAAAAATAACAACCTAATAGTGCAGTTTGGAATGCGAAAAATTGGAAAATAGTGCAGTTTGATATCTTGAAAAACTGAAAATAGTGCAGTTTATTTCATCCTTTTTTGTATCTTTGCGACATAGTAAATGTTGGATATGAAAGATTTGAGGATTATAGAGGAGGTGCTAAGCGACCATAAGAGCGAACTGCAACGGAAAATCAAGAAAAACTGGTGCCCTCGCAGGGAAGAATCGCTTGTGGATATAGAAAGTCCCCTTGCGCAAGTGGTGATAGGGGTAAGGCGGAGCGGAAAGAGCACCATGTGTTATAATGTGATTCGGCAATCCGGAAAAGAATTCGCCTATGTCAATTTTGACGATGACCGGATGATGGATTGCGTGACGGACGATCTCAACAACATTTACAAGGTTTTACTCAAACTTTATGGAAAGGTCGAATACTTGTTTTTGGACGAGATTCAGAATGTGGAAGGTTGGCACCTTTTCGTAAACCGTCTTCTGCGGGAAGAGGTTCACATATTGCTTACGGGCAGCAACGCCCGTTTGTTGAGCGGGGAGTTGGCCACTCATCTTACTGGCCGGCACACCACCATCGAATTGTATCCCTTTTCCTTTTCGGCTTTTTGCCATTGGAAAGAGATAGATACGAAATCGAAGACCACGATGGCGGAAGCAGTTATCCGCAGGGCTTTTGACGAATATTTGGCACAAGGCGGTTTTCCGGAACTCCTTCACTTGAAGAATACCCGCACCTACATTGATGAATTAGTCAAGAATATCCTGATGCGCGATATAGAGCAACGCTATAAGATACGATATGCCGCAACCTTTGAACGATTGGCGCATCATCTTCTCAATATGTCACCGGCTAAGGTAATTCGGAAAGAACTGCAGGACATTTTTAAATTTCGTTCTGCACATACCATCGAAAACTATGTAGCCTATCTCAGCAATGCGTATGTAATACGTCTATTGCCTAAATACACCTCCAAGAGCCGGCTTAGGCAAAGAGACGAAAAGGCTTACGCCATAGATGTGGCCTTTATGAACCGTAGGGAGAATGCGTTTAGCGGCGAGAATTTGGGATGGCGGCTGGAAACAATTGTATATATTGAACTTTCGCGTCGCTATCGTCCTCAAGGATGTGACCTTTATTATTATAGCGACAAAACTTCCGAAGTCGATTTTGTTGTCTGCAAGGGGAACCAAGTACAACTTTTGGTGCAAGTTAGCTATGATATCAGCGCGCCTAAAACGCGCAAACGGGAATTATCGGGTTTTGTTAACGGGGTAAAACGGACGGGATGTCGAAACTGCCTACTGATAACCGACCACGAATACGGCACGGAAACCCTGCCCGACGGCACCCAGGTAAACATCATCCCGGCTTATGATTATTTCTTGGGAAGGTGAAGAGCCTATAATGAATCTGCGGAGGAATCAACCTTCGATTTCCGCGTCGTCCTCGTCCCCCACTTCCACGTTCAGGTCTTTGGCCCATTCGCGGAGCAGGGCGTTTATATCAACCAATTGAACAAATAGCCCGAAAGGATGATAATGGCTGCGACGACACCAAAGAAGATACCTATCAGTTTCCATGTCATCACTTTCTTCAACAACGTGGCTTCAGGCAACGAAAGCCCCACCACCGCCATCATGAACGACAAAGCGGTGCCGATGGAAATTCCCTTGGTCACGAACACCTGAACAATCGGCACAATACCGGCGGCATTGGCATACATCGGTACGGCCAGCAACACTGAAAGCGGCACGGCATACCAGTTGTCGCGCCCCATCCATTGGGCAAAAAATTCATCCGGAACAAAGCCATGTATGCCCGCCCCTATGCCGATGCCGATAATGATATATACGAAAACACCCCGAACAATGCCCCAAGCATCGCGGACTATCGTGGGCAACCGTTTCAGGAACGGCACATTTTCCGATGCCCATTGCGTTGTTTCCGCTTCCGATTGCGCTTGTATCTGACGGACCCACGGTGTGAGCAACCGGTCTAGTTTCATCCGTCCCAACACCCATCCGCCAAGCATTCCCATGATAATGCCGTCGGCAATGTATATACCCGTTATTTTCCACCCGAACGTGCCCGCAAACATAGCCACCGCCACTTCGTTGACAAGGGGGGACGTTATCAGAAAGGAAAACGTGACGCCCAACGGGATGCCGCCCTTGACAAAACCGATGAACAACGGGATAGACGAGCAGGAACAGAACGGGGTTATGGCCCCGAACAGCGCGGCCAAAAGGTATTCCAAACCATAGAGTTTACGGCTCGTGAGATAATTGCGCAGGCGATCAATCGGGAAATAGGCGTTGATGATACCCATTACCCCCGATATCAGAAACAGCAGAATCGTGATTTTGATGGTGTCGTAAAAAAAGAAATTGACGGCACTCCCCCAATGGGATTCCGGCGACAGACCGAAAAGACCGTAAACAAGCCAATCTGCAAACATCTGTATCATCGCAACAATTCTTTTACCTGTTCCACACTGAGCCGTTTCCCTTTGGCCACCACCTTGCCGTCAACGACAAGCGCCGGTAGCGTCATCACATGATAGGCCATGATGTTCATCAAGTCTTCCTCCTTGATAATCCGCGCGTCTATGCCGAGTTGGTTCACCGCGTCCTGAACCGTGTTGAAAAGCGCCTTGCAATTGGCGCATCCGGTTCCCAATACTTTGATTTCCATATCGTATTTGGTTATGATTAAAAGTACATGATAATAAAATAGTAGAGACCAACCCCTATGAAAAGGACACCCACGATAAAGTTGAGCCATTTCTGCAACGCCTGCATCTTGCCATAAAACGCACCGATATGCTGCACGCTGAATGCAAGTATCCACGCCACCACCAATACGGGGAGCGCCGTAGCCACCGCAAACAGTATCAACAGCGTCCATCCCGCCGTAACGGTAACGGACATCGGAATCAGCATACCGAAATAAAAAATGCCGCTCGACGGACAGAATGCAAGCGCAAAAAGTACACCGAGCGACAACGCGCCCCAGCCGCCTTTCTTTGCCAATCCCTCGCCTTGACCGTTGAAACCGAAAGACGGCAGTTTGATTTTGTAACCGAACAACATAAACGCCCCCATGAGCAGCAACATGGGGCCAACCAAACGTTCTCCCCACCGGCTGATGCCCTTCTGTATGCCGAACACGCTCGCGCCCTCTTTGAGCACGGCCATCAGGATGATGCCCAAAACGGTATAAGCCAACATACGGCCTACAGTATAAAGCAGACCGTTGCGGAAAATCCGACGCCGGTTTTCGATATCCTTGCCGATAAAGCCTATAGCCGCCACATTGGTAGCTAACGGACAGGGCGATATGGCGGTAAGCAACCCCAGCAGGAATGCCGAAACCGCCGGCGCCGTGCCATTGTCGAGCAAGGTTTGCAGCCATTCCATTATTGCAAGCCCTCTCTTATTTTATCGGAAAGCCCGGCTTTGAAAACATCCGTTTTCTTGCGGGCGTTGGCAAAACCGAAATCCGTCAGGTTGTGGCGGGTTTCCTTACCGCCTTTCCACGCATTCACAAACAATGCAGACCAAGTGACTTCGTATCGGTCGGCCAAGGCTTCGCCATCGGGCGTGGATATATCCACGGTCTTGAATACCACGCGGCCACACTTGACCTCATCGGCAAACAGGGATTCCACCACGTCCCGCGCATTTTGTTCAATGGCCATACAAGTGGCACATCGTTGTTTCCCGTGGAAATAAACCACCTCTACATAATCCTTAACCGGCCCGGTTACCGCAACAGCCGTTTCGGGACGGTGACCGCACGACATCAGCCCCATCAAAAGGGTCAGCGTCAACATCATCTGTTTCATATCAGCACTTTTACATTGTTAGTCTTTCGCCTAATTACGAACAATAAAACCAAAAAAAATCAACAACAACGCTTCTTTTTAGCGAAACATCCGTTTTCAAACATCCCGGAGAAAAGTTCCTTGGCCTCTTCCCAATTTTCGGGGTTAATGCAATACTTCACTTTCGGCGGTTCAATCGTGCCTTGAATAAGCCCCGCTTCTTTCAATTCACTGAGATGTTGCGAAACGGTCGCCTTGGCGATAGGCAATACCTCGTGGATATCACCGAAAAAACACTCACTGCGTTGGGATAGGAAATGCAGTATCGCAATGCGCGTGGGATGCCCCATCGCCTTTGCGAATCTCGCAAGCCGCTCCTGTTCCGGTGTTATCTCCAATTTTGCCATCTCTGCACGCTTTCTGTTCGCAAAATTACGAACAATAATCAAAATTACAAAATCCCGACCGAAGCATCAAGGTTCCGCGCCGTCCTCGTCCCCCACTTCCACGTTCAGGTCTTTGGCCCATTCGCGGAGCAGGGCGGCCTCGAAGCCGCGCGAGAGGGCGGTTTGCCAGCCTTTGATCTGCAACACCGCACGCCCCGTGCTTTCGTAGTCGGACTCGTCGATTTCGGAAAGCCCGTCGGCCACGTCGCCGGCCGAAATGCCCTTGGCCCGCAGCCCCATGATGATTTTGCGGCGGCCCCAGTGGTTCTGTCGGAACTTACCGCGGCAATACGCGCGGGCAAAGCGGTTCTCGTTTAAAAAGCCCTCGGCCTCCAAACGGTCTATCCAACGCGCCGTCTCGGCCGCGCCCCGCACGCCCAAGCCCGACAGTTTGAGCCGCACTTCCTGCCGGCAGCGTTCCTGATACGCGCAATAGCGCGCCAATTTTTGAAACAGGGCCACCTCATCGGCGGCCCTGTCCGTAAACGTTTGTTCCACGTTCAACAAGCTTATTCAGCCATCTTGGCCTTTACCGCTTCGGGCAGCGCATCCTTGTGCACCATGATATCCAACGTCTTGGCGCGGAAAAACGCTTCCGACATATAGATATAGCCCTTGTACGGGTTGGAGGTATTCCAGGAGTTCTTGATCTTATAGTACTTGTTGCCGTTTTGGTCGTAAGCGATGCCTACGAGGTGCATACCGTGGTCGTCGGTGGAGCTCCAGTCTTCGTAGCCTTTCTGACGTTCGGCCTGGTCGATGCTCTTTTCGGGCACGATTTTCTCGAACTTATAGGCGGCGTCTTTCTTTTCCTTGTCGGACATGCTCTCCCATTTGTCGCGGTCGGTACCCTTGATGTCCTCACTCTCCTCGTCGGGCACGATGGCCACGCCGTTCTTCCACGAGAAACCGCGTTCGCTCACGTCGCCGCCCCATACAAGCGTATAGCCTTTCATAATGGCGCTGTCCACCACGGCTTCGAACTCATCCAACGGCAGGTTGAACACCATGCCGTGGTTCCAGTTGTCGGGCACGTCCATTTCATAATAGGTATAGAACGGATGGTGCGTGAACGACGTCAGCTTTACATAGTCGGACGCTTTCAAGCCCAACTCGTCGGCGAAGCTGCGCGGCGTATAGGTCTTGCCGTTGTATTCGAATTCGGTCGGGTTCTGGCCGAAATAGGCTTCCAGAATGCCGTTGTAAGCCGTGCGCCAGGCCGGCGTCAAGGCCTTGCCGCCGACAACCGCTTCGAGATAACCTTTCAGTACACGGTCCAACTCGCTGTGGTCGTGCTTGTCGGAACCGTAGTTCAGGCCCGCGAACACTTCTTCGGGCACGATACCGTGCGATTCCAAAACATCCACCACATCGTTGCTCGCGCCGCCCGTGGGGAAATAAGCGTCACCGTGCAGACGCACATACTTGTCGCCTTTCTTTACATAGCAGATATATACAGGATACATATCCGACAGATCGAACTCGCCCTTACCCATGCGCAGCAACTCCGATTCCAGGAACGAAACCGCCGAGAAGCTCCAGCAGGTACCGGAACGGTATTGGTCTTTGACCGGCGTAGCGGGCGCTTCTTTCTTTACCGTAAAGACGTAAGCGCCTTTTTTGTCGTCGGTTTTCTTCTTTTGGGCGTTACCCAAACCGGGCGCCGCGATCAGAGCCGCCATCGCCCACAACATCCATTGTTTTTTCATAACTATATATATTTAGTTTTATTTTATACGACGGTAAGCCCGCCACCAGCGTTCGGGCTTGTTGCCCTCCACGGCCTGTTCGTAGTCTTTATAGGTACACGGAATGAAATAATGACGGCCGTAACGCTGTTTCTGTTCCTCCGTGCACGGCAGGAGCACCCACCAGCGGTCGGTCTGCTTGCACTTGTAGAACTCCACGTCCGGCTCGTCGCCCTCGCCCATGACCTTATATACCTTGTATTCGTATTGCCCTTCGAGCGGGTGGTCGTTGATGCGGTATTCCACCCCCTCTATGAAGCACCACAGCATCTGCGCCTGCAACATGGCCGAGCGGCCGTCGGGGTCGCAAGCCGGGTGGTAGTCGAAAAAGCCCACCGACGACACCTGGTAGCTGGTGCCGGCGTAGCGCATGAGCTGACAGATTTCCTCTGCCGAAAAGCCTGTCGGGAACGCATAGGCGTTGCCGGGCGCGTCGGCCTTGCGGACCGCCGCCATATCGACGCTCACGCAGTCGGCACCGCGCAAGGCCGGCTCCGCTTCCGCGATGCTGCCGTGCAACAGCCCGAAGCGGTAGTCGTCGAACTGCAGACGCTCCATGAGGTCGAAAGCGGCCGCGTCGTTCAGATAGACCTGGTTGCCGAGGTTGATGTAGTTGAAGATATGGTTGGGTGACTGCGTGACGACGCGCCCCATATACGATTTGTTGCCGATGGGCCCTTCGGGCGAACCGAGGTCGAAGCCCGAATCAATCGTGAGCAGCGTGATGGCCTGCCGCATACGCGCGTAGGCACGGCTCACGGCATAGGTCACATCCTGCGAGCCGCCGAGCACCACCACCAGCGTGCCTTGCAAGAGCAGGCGGTAGCAGACTTCCTCCACGGCCGCATACGTGTCTTCGACGCCCTGCCCCGTGCGCAGCCGCCCCAAATCGGCGATTTTGCCGTAAAAGGCGTGCGGGTGCAACCGATAGAAGCACGCGCGCACCCGGTCCGCCCCGTCGCAGACCTGACCGGCATTCTCGCCACGGCTCTCCGCCACACTGAAAATGCCAATCCGTTTGCCTAACAAATCGGGGAAACCGGCCTCTTGCGTATATACTTCCGCCACGCCTTGCCAGTCGCCGCCCACAGGCACATCTACCGGCTCAAACCATTCATCCAACTCCATATCCATAACGCAACTATTTTACTTGTTCTTCCAAAACGACGGCATGCCTATGAGCAACACCGTAAACAAACCCAAACGCCCCACGAGCATCAACCACATCGAAAGCCATTTGGCGATGGCCGGATAGTCAGTCACCGCGCACAGGCTGCACACCTGCCCCGTTACCGGGCCTATGTTGCTCATGCTCGAAAACGAGATGGCGAACGAGGTGACGAGGTCGAAGCCGCAGAACGCGAAACACACGGCCCCCACCATGCCCACCAGCACGTAGAGGAAAAAGAACGCCAGCACCTGCCGTATAACCTCCTGCCCCAACACGCGGCCATTGTATTTGAGCGGCAGCACCGCACGCGGATGGGCGGCGCGCTTGAATTCCAGCAAGGTGTTCTTGAACATGAGCACGAAGCGCGAGAGCTTCATGGCCCCCGTCGATGAGCCGGAACACGCGCCCACGACCATGAGCGACAGCAACACCCACTGCAAACCGGCCGGCCAGAGCGAGAAATCCGAACTGACGAAACCCGTCGTCGTGCCGATGGAGACGCATTGGAACGCGGCCAGACGGAAGGCTTCCTCCGCCCTGAACCGCCCCGAAGCCGACAGATACAACGCCACGGAAGCCAGCAGGCAGAGCACGAGCATATAGATGCCGTAGGCCCGCAGTTCCTCGTCGCGCGCCACCCGTGTAAATTGTTTCTTGACCATGAAATAATACATCATGTAGTTGATGCCCGACAGGAACATGAACAGCAACACGATGTACTGCACGAGCGGCGTGGCCGAAACCAAACTGTCCGGATAGGTGGAGAAGCCGCCCGTGGCCACCGTCGAAAGCGCGTGACACAAGGCGTCGTGGAACGACATGCCCGCCAAACCGAGCAGTATCGTTTCCGCGAACGTCAGGATAATATATACCGCACAGATGATTTTGGCCGTATCCTTGAGGCGGGGTTGGGAACGGTGGTCCATGGAGCCCGTCATTTCGGCCGCGAACAGCGCGTAGCCGGCCAGGCCCATGGCGGGCAGGGCCGCTATCATGAAGATGATGATGCCCAAACCGCCTATCCATTGCGTGAGCGCGCGCCACAGTAGGATGCTCTCCGGCAGCACGGACGGGTCTTGGAATACCGACGAACCCGTGGTCGTGAAACCGGAAACGCTTTCGTAAAACGCATCGGCGAAACCGTCGGTCAGCCCCGTCAGATAATACGGCAGGGCCGAAAACACCGCCATGACGAGCCACGCCAGCACCACGGTCAGGAAGCCGTCGCGCACGCGGAACGCGGCCGTATGCCGCCATACCTTCCGCATATACCGTGACGAAAGCCCGATGAGGATGCCCGCCAACGCCAAGCCACCGAAGACCGGCCGCGTGGCGCAGGCCGTCTCGTGCGTGAACCACGCCCACAGGAACGGCAACAGCATCATGATGCCCACCATCCCCAGCAGGAGGCACAGCAACTTGACGATGATGGCGGTACTCTTGTTTTTCATTCCGTCGCTTAATTGAACAGACCCGGCAACTTACGCACGGCATAGGGTTCGGCGAACACGACGACGCGGTCGCCGGCCTCGATGCGGAAATCGCCCACGGCTATGAAACTCTGCGCGCCGCGTATCACGCCGCCGATAATGCTGCCCTCCGGCAGATGCAGGTGTTTGATGGCGCGGCGCGTGACCTTGGCGTCGGGCTTGACGACGAATTCCAACACCTCGGCATCCACGCCGCTGAGCACCTTGGACGACTCCACTTCCGCATTCATCGTAAACCGCGCGATATAGCTGGCCGTAATGAGTTTCTTGTTGATAATCGTATCCACGCCCACGGTCTGCGCCAAGTCGATGTAGTCGATGTTTTCCACAAGCGCGATGGTCGTATGCACACCGGCTTTCTTGGCATAGAGGCAGGCCATGATGTTGGTTTCGGTGGAATCCGTTACGGCGATGAAGGCGTCCATCCGTTCCATGCCCTCGTCGCGCAACACGTCCAAATCGGTGGCGTCACCATTGATAATCAGCGTATCGCTCGACACTTCCGCCGCCACTTCCTCGCAACGCCGGCGGTCTTTCTCTATGAGCTTCACCTTCATGTCCTTCTCGATGCGCAGCGTCGTCTGCTTGCCGATACGCCCCGCCCCCGCTATCATGACGTTGTTGATTTTCTTGTCGTGCGTGCCGGTGAGCGCAAAGAACGCCTCGGCGCTTTCGGGGCGCACGATGACATAGACCAAGTCGCCCGCCATCAGCGTATCCCCGCCCATGGGGATAATCGTGCGGCGGTTGCGGTGAACGGCCACGGCGCGGAAATCCAAATGGGGGTATTCTTCGGCGATACGGGCCAGCGTCTTGCCCACCAAGGGCGCATCGTCGTTGATACGCAACGACATAAGCCGCAGCAGGTTCTGCCCGAAATTAAACACCTCGGCGGTTCCCGAATGCTGCAACAGGTTGACGATTTCGTTGGAGGCGATACGCTCCGGACACACGCAACGGTCAACGCCCAGGCCCGAAAAAAACGCCCGCCGGTCGTCGCGGTTCATCTCCACCGTATTGACGCGCGCAATCGTGCGCTTGGCGCCCATTTTCTTGCCGATGATGCACGTAAGCAGATTGGGTTCCTCCTCGTGCAAGACCGAAATCAGCAAGTCCATATTGCGGACGTTGGCCTGATCCAACACGCTGACCGAGCAGGAGTCGCCCGTAATCGTCAACAGGTCGGTGCTGGCCTCCAAACGTTCCAACAAATCGCTGTGCGGGTCCACGACCACGATGTTGTGGTCTTCCACCACCGACAGCATACGCGCCAGATAAAACCCCACCTCGCCGTCTCCGGCTATCAGTATATTCATGTATTCTTTACCTCTCTATTTCTAAGCGCAAATGTACGAAAAACCGAGCGCAGACATCAAGCTTGCTTGAATGTATGCCGAGGTGCGCAGTACATCTGTGCTATAAGCACAAATGTACGAAAAAAAATCCTTACTTTTGCAGTCGGTTAAAATTATTGCCTGCCATGCAAAACAACACGAAACGTATCTTAGGCGGCCTGCTGCTCGCCACCGTCCTCTGCCTCGCCTCCGCCTGCCGGCATACGCCCAAGCCCCTGCTCTCGCCCGAACGGATGATTGAAATCGGCATGGACCTCCGTTTGGCCGAAGCGGATTTGGCAGCGCGCGTACCGGCCGGCGCAAGCCAAGACCTCATAGAGACCCAAACGCAAAACATCTATGCGCCCATCCTGGCGCATTACGGCCTCAGCCTTGACGAATACCGCCAGAACGTACATTATTACCTCGGCAAGCCGCAGAAGATGCAGGCCATCCAAGACCAAATCGCCGAGCGGCTACGCGCCTTGGCCGACGAACCGGCGGCGGAATAAGCGCTACCGGCCGTATTTCTTCTCGAAGATGTCTAAATGATCTTCGCCCCATTTCAGCATAGCGTCGATAATGGGAATGAGCGATAGGCCGAGTGCCGTAATGCGGTATTCCGAACGCGGCGGCAGTTCCGGATGGATGGTTTTGGCCACCAGCCCGTCTTCGGCCATTTCCTTAAGTTGAATATCAAGTACACGGGGCGCGGCCTCGGGCAGACAGCGGTGGATTTCGCTCGGTCGCATGGGCGCGCCGGAACGCAGTTCGTCCAATATGCACGATTTCCACTTGGATTCTATGAGACTCATCGTAAGCCGCAGCGGACAATCCAAATCGACGGGTATTTTCTTCTCGTAGGCCATAATCCTTGGTAATTGTGAATTTCAAACACAAAATTAGTCAATACGTCAGAAAAACAGAATACCGAATAATTTTTCAGTACCCGAATAATTTTTCGGTACTTGACTTATTGGTATCAACCGCCCTAACTTTGCAAACCTAATCAGCCATTAAAACCTTTTCGATATGAGAGACAAAATCCAAGAATACGAAGCGGTGGCCAAGGCCGCCGAGAAATTCGTAAAGAGCGTGGCGGAGGGCAACAGCGCCTACGCCAAAACCCTGTTTACCGACGACGCCGTGCTGTTCGGCATTTTAGACGGCACGCTGGAACACGGTTCCATTGAGCAGTTCTATCACAATGTAGATACCGTGGGCGCCGGCGACAACTTCAAAGCGCGTATCGACGTGCTCGCCGTGGAAGAGACGGTGGCCGTAGTCCGCGTGCTGGAAGAGGGCTGGGGCGGCCGCATCGACTTTACCGACTTTCTCCTGCTCCTCAAACTCAACGGCGAATGGAAATGCGTGGCCAAAGCCTATAATCAGAACTCCAACACGATAAAGAAATGAAAATAACCGTCATTACCGGAAGCCCGCGCAAGGGCGGCAACACCTTTGCCATGACCGACGCCTTTATCAAGGCCGCCGAAGCCAAAGGACACGAAGTGGTGCGCTTCGACGCCGCCATGATGAAACTCGGAGGTTGCCATGCCTGCATGACCTGTTTCAAGACGGGCAAGGCCTGCTCGTTTGACGACGACTTCAACCTCATCGCCCCCCACATCCTCGATGCGGACGCCATCGTTTACGCCATGCCCGTTTATTGGTACTCCATCCCCGCCCAAATCAAGAATGTGATAGACCGCGTCTTCTCGTTCTGCGTGGCCGAAAAGAAAGCCATCTACGGCAAGAAAATGGGTTTGATCTGCTCTTGCGAAGAAAAAGACGTGAACGTGATGGATGGCGTGAAAATCCCGATGGAGCGCACGGCCGCCCTTCTGAAATGGGACGTCGTGGGCGAAGTGCTGATACCCGGCGTCTTCAACATCGGCGACATCGACCAAACCGACGGCTGCGCACAAGCGGCGGCCTTGGCCGAGAAGTTTTAGAATTAGCAAAGAAAGTTTGTAAATTTAGCCTTCAATCGAAAATTTGCAAAAGAAGTTTGTAAATTTAGTTTTAAATCGTAAATTTGCAAAAACGATTTTAGGATGATTGACAGACTTTTACAGAAAAAGGCGCAGGCTTTGATGAAGAAATTTCCGGTTGTTACACTGACCGGGCCGCGTCAATCGGGCAAATCCACACTTTTGAAACATGCCTTTCCGAACTACCGCTACGTGTCGCTCGAAGACCCCGACATGCGGTTGTTTGCCACCGAAGACCCCAAGGGTTTTTTAGCAACCTACCCCGACAAGACGATTATCGACGAGGTGCAGCGGGTGCCCGCCCTGTTTTCTTATCTTCAAACCCACATCGACCAGGCGGGCAAAGAAGGTATGTATCTGCTGGCCGGTTCGCACAATTTCCTGTTGATGGAAAGCATCAACCAGTCGTTGGCCGGAAGAACGGCTATTTTGAAATTGCTGCCGTTTTCACACGCCGAAATGAAAGCAGCCAACATCCTGCCAAATTCGACTGAAAACGAAATTTTTACAGGCGGTTATCCTAGACTTTACGATAAAGGCATCCACCCTACCGACTACTATCCGTTCTATATACAGACTTATGTGGAGCGGGACGTGCGCCTATTGAAGAATATCGGAGACTTGAGCAAATTTATCCGCTGCCTCAAACTGTGTGCAGGGCGTATCGGACAGATGCTCAACCTTTCCAACTTGGCCAACGACTGCGATGTGGCGGTATCCACCATCACCAACTGGATTTCGGTGTTGGAAGCCAGTTATGTTTGCTATCTTTTGAAGCCGGATCACAACAACTACGCCAAACGCCTGGTCAAGACCCCCAAGCTTTATTTCTACGATACGGGCTTGGCCTGTTCGCTTTTGGATATCAAGACCCCCGAACAGGTCTCCACCCATTTCCTACGGGGCGGACTTTTCGAGAACCTGGTTATCAACGAATTCATCAAAGCCGCTTACAACCGTGGCGAAACGCCCGACCTTACCTTTTGGCGGGACAGCACCGGCAACGAAGTGGATCTTTTACAATATATACACGGAGAGGCGCGGGCCTACGAAATAAAATCGGGTATCACTTTCTCGCCCGATTTCTTCAAAGGTATCGACAAATGGGCCCGATTGTCCAACACGCCACCCGAACGCTGCTTTGCCATCTACAACGGCAAAGACCACTTTAATACCTCAGCCGGCATGGTCTTGCCGTGGCAGGGTTAAATATCGCGAAAAAAAAGCGTGCTCCTTGCGGAACACGCTTTTTTATTTGGCGGAGAGAGGGGCTTACTTGCCCAGCTCCGCACCTTTGCGCAGGGCCGCGAGGTTGCTTTCCACAACGGCATCGCCCTTGGCGCCGAAGATGGCGCGGATGGCCTTTTCAAACTCCTCGAACGGCAGACCCAGATGACGGGCGGCCGCGCCGAGGATGACCATGTTGGCGGAACGGGCGGAGCCCAAATCCTTGGCCACTTGGTCGGCGTTGAAGGCCGTGACGTGCGACTGCTTTTTCAGCGCGTCGAAAACGACTTGGTCGTCCGGATAGTTCGGCACGTTCTTGAACGGCTCGGTGTTCGTCACAATCCAGCCGTCGGCGTGCAGCATCGGCAGGTAGCGCAGGGCTTCCATCGGCTCCACGGAGATAATCAGGTCGGCCTTGCCTTCCGGAATCAAATCGGAAGCGATGGGGTCGGTGGAGATACGCAGGTGCGACTGCACGTCGCCGCCGCGCTGGCTCATCCCGTGCACCTCGGCCTGTTTCAGAAACATATTGTTTTCTACGGCGGCACGGCCTATGACCGTGGCTATCGAAAGGATACCCTGTCCGCCAACACCGGCTAATATAATGTCTTTCTTCATGATATACTTATATTTTCAGGTTATTTCTTGGCGGCTTGCTGTTTCATTCTACGGTTCAGCGTCTGAATGCACTCCCGACGCGGCACGATGACCGAAACCCCTTTGTAAGCCAATTCTTCTTTGATGATTTGAACGTTCTCCTCGTGGTTGGCCTTCAACGGCTTCATCAGGCGGATGTGTTCCTTTTCAACCCCCAGCCCGAGGCAGATCTGTTCGATTTTGCCGAAGGCGTGGGAGTCCTGACCGCCGGTCATGCCGGTGGTGGAGTTGTCCATAATCATGACCGTGATGGAAGCCTTGTCGTTGACGGCCTCCAACAGGCCCGTCATGCCGGAGTGCGTAAACGTGGAGTCTCCGATAACGGCCACGACGGGCGACAGGCCGGAGTCGGCCGCACCCTTGGCCATCGTGATGGAAGCCCCCATGTCAAGCGTGGAGCAGATGGCGTTGTAAGGCGGCATGGCCCCCAGCGTGTAGCAGCCGATGTCGGCGAACACCTTGCCCTTGCCGTGGTCTTTCATCGCTTCGTTCAACGCCAGGTAGGAATCCACGTGCGGACAGCCGACGCAGAGCGCGGGCGGACGCGCCACCACGAGTTCGGGCACCGGGGCGCCCTTCGTGGCCGGCATCCCCAAGGCTTTGGCCACGATATTGGGGTTGAGCTCGCCGTCGCGCGGCAGCGTGCCGTCCATACGGCCAAGGATACGGCCACCGTTGTTCATGTAGCCCCGCAACAGTTCCTCGTAAATGGGATAGCCCTCTTCGAGCACGAGAATCTTGTCGCACGCCTCCATCATACGCTGCACGTCGGCGCGCGGAATCGGGTACTGGCTGATTTTGAGCACCGGATGCGGGCACTTCAGGTTGTCGTAGTTTTCGAGCAGATAGTTGTAGGCGATGCCGCAGGCGATGATGCCCAACGTCTTGTCGGCGCCGTCTTCGTAGCGGTTGAAACCATCTTTCTGCGCGTGCTGTTCAAACGCCTCCTGCTTGGCCAGCAACTCGCGGTACTGCTTGCGGGCGTTGGCCGGCAAAAGGATAAACTGCTTGGGGTTGTCGCACAGCTTAAGGTCGTTGGCCTTGCGCGGCTCGCGGCGCTGCACCCCGCTGCGGGAGTGGGCCATACGCGTGGTGACGCGGAACAGGACGGGCGTGCGCATGCTCTCCGACAGGTCGAACGCATAGCGAATCATGTCGTAGGCTTCCTGCTGGTTCGACGGTTCGAGGCAGGGAATCTGCGCGAACCGGGCGTAGAAGCGGGAGTCCTGCTCGTCTTGCGACGAGTGCATGGACGGGTCGTCCGCAATCAGATACACCAAGCCGCCGTTGGCGCCCGTGATGGCCGAGTTCGTGAACGGGTCGGCCGCCACATTCAGACCGACGTGTTTCATGCACACGAGGGCGCGTTTGCCGGCATACGAAACGCCGACCGCCGTTTCCATAGCCGTCTTTTCATTGACGCTCCACGTGCAGTGAACGCCTCTTTCGCGCGCATCCTTGTTATTTTGGATGTACTCCGTGATTTCGGTCGAGGGCGTGCCAGGGTAAGCATATACACCGGACAAGCCCGCGTCCAATGCGCCCTGCGCGATGGCCTCATCGCCCAACAAAAGCAGTTTTTGCATATCTCTGTTTTTTTAATTTCGATTAAGCCAATTTGGCAACGGCTTCCTTGATACGACGGATGCTCTCCTTGAGTTTTTCTTCGGAGGTGGCGTAAGAGATGCGGATGCTGTTCGAGTCGCCGAACGAGTTGCCGCCCACCAAAGCCACGTGCGCTTCATCCAACAGGAATTCCGCCAGGTCGTCGCCGCTGTTGATCGTGTATTTGCCGTATTTCTTGCCGAACAGGGCCGAAACATCGGGGAAGATATAGAACGCGCCCGTGGGCAGGTTTACCTTGAAGCCCGGCACGGTCTGCAAGCCTTCGCGCACGAGGTCGCGGCGCTTTTTGAAGCTCGCCACCATGTTCTTGAGGTCGGCCGACTGTTTG
Organism: uncultured Bacteroidaceae bacterium; assembly: GCA_964442435.1. Classification (GTDB taxonomy): domain Bacteria; phylum Bacteroidota; class Bacteroidia; order Bacteroidales; family P3; genus CAMXAS01. The sequence continues at coordinate 39,098 of CAYTZG010000015.1, forward strand.
GGGTCTTGCTGCATGGCCGCCACCGACGCTTTCTGCGCGATGCAGGAGGCCGCCGACGTCATCTGACCCTGTACCTTGTTGCAGGCCGCCGCGATTTCGGCGGGCGCCGCGATGTAGCCCATACGCCAGCCCGTCATCGCAAAGCCTTTGGACATACCGTTCATGATAATCATGCGGTCTTTGAGTTCGGAGAACTGGGCGAAGCTTTCAAACGGGCAGTCGAACGTGATGAGTTCGTAGATTTCGTCCGCAAGGATATATACATTCGGGTGTTTCTTCAACACGTCGGCCAACGCCTGCAATTCGGCCTTGGTGTAAACCATCCCCGTGGGGTTGCTCGGGCTGTTGAAAATCAACAGTTTCGTTTTGTCGGTGATGGCCGCTTCCAACTGAGCCGGCGTAATCTTGAAATCGGATTCAATCGTGGCGCGCACCTCAACCGGCTTGCCTTCCACAAACTTAACCATTTCGGGATACGATACCCAGTAGGGCGCCGGGATGATGACCTCGTCGCCGGGGTTGATCATGGCCAACAGCACGTTGATGAGCGCGTGCTTGCCGCCGTTGGAGACGATAATCTGACTCGGTTCGAAATCCACGCCATTGTCGCGTTTGAGTTTCTGACAGATGGCCTGACGCAAATCCATATAACCCGGCACGGGCGGATAGTGCGTGAAATTGTTTTTGATAGCCGCGATACCGGCTTCCTTGATGACTTCCGGCGTATTGAAATCGGGTTCGCCGATGCTCAGATTGATAACGTCGATGCCCTGAGCCTGCATCTCTTGACTTCTTTTGCTCATGGCCAACGTAGCCGAAGCGGCCATCGTCAGCACGCGATTGGAAAGTACGGACATATTGCTTTTAATTTTAGTTCCGGAAACAAAGTTAAGGATTTTCCACGAAAAAAAGCCGACGTTCCGAAGAAAGCCGGCTTTTTTTTATCTTGAAGCGAGCGGATTATTCGGCCGGCATGGCTTCCACCGGCGATTCCGCGGCGGCTACCGGCAACTGCGTCGGCAGGGCCATCTGCGAACCGTCCACGGTCAGTTCGGTCGTAGGACCGCCGGCGTTGGTGGAGTTACGCGGAATGATATAGGCCGAAATCAGGCTCAGGAACAGCAGCGCGCTGGCCAGAATCCAAGTGCCTTTTTCGAGGAAGTCGGCCGTTTTTCTAACGCCCATCAGCTGGTTGCCCTGGCCGCCGAACGTAGCGGACAAGCCGCCGCCTTTCGGATTCTGAATCAATACGATCAAGCCCAAAAACACGCATACGATCAAAATCAGTACCGAGATGAAAATGTAAAATCCCATGGTTCTCTTCTTTTTAGGGTTATGTAGTAATCTTTTTTCCTTTATTGACCGCGTTTGGCGGATTCCGCCGCGCGTATCAAACTTGCAAAGTAACGATTTTTTTCGGGAAATTTCAAACTAAGGTAGCGATAAATCTCTATCGCCTTGTCGGGAGCCCCCTGTTTTAGATACAGTTGCGCCAACGTCTCGCTGCCCATGCTCCAGTCTTCGCGCAGGCTGTTGCGGTCGGGGTCGAACGTGCTGTAGTCGCGCGTTTCGTCCACCTGTATCAGGATATGGTCGTCGTTCTGACGCAGGAAGCGGTCGATGAGTTCGTTGGGGTCGATGTAGCCGGACGGGGCGG
>CAYTZG010000015.1:40854-49026 GCA_964442435.1 uncultured Bacteroidaceae bacterium
TTGGCCGACTTTTTGGCCGGTTTGGCGTTTTTGGGGCCGACCCGACGGGGGCTGACCGCCGCCGCTGTCGCCACCGGTTCGGCGGACGTCGAAGCGGATTCCTCCTCATCGGCCCGCAACCAATCGGATATCGTATGCCGGGCGGTAAACACCTCGGCCCACGGGTTGAACACTTCCTTACGGCGCGGGGCAGCGGTCGGTTTCGGACGCGCCGCAGGCGCCGGTTCGGCCGCCGGCACGGGGGCGGATTCGGGTTCAGCCGCCCACTGCATCGAAATCGTTTGGAATACGGCGGTATCTTCGGCCGTGGGGGCTTCGGCGGGCGCCTCCGCCACGGGCGTTTCCGGCGCGGCCGCAGTGGCCTCCGTGGCGGCCTCTGCGGCTGTCTTCATCGCCCATTGGCGCGCCAGTCGGCGCGCGTTCCGCCGCGCCGACCGCGAACGGGCCGGCTCATCATCCGTCATAGCCGGGCCATCCGAAGCCGCGGCGGGCGTTTGGGGTGCCATGGGCACCTCGGCCGCCACCGCTTCCGCAAAAGCCGTCCTGACGGCCGCCGGCTCGTTCGCCGCCACCGCCCTGAAATCGACTTCCCTGTCCATCGGGCCGCTTGTAGCCCCCTCGGCGGGCACCGTTCCATCCGCCTCCTTGGCGGGGGCGGTGGCGTGCGCGCTCATGAGGCGTCCCAGCGCGGCCGTCGTCGCGCTCGCGGCCACCCAACGGGCCGTGGCCTGCCGCATCCGCCGTTCCCCGCGCTCGCGCGCGACGGCCGCCGCCTCTTCCACGGCGCGTACCTCTTCCTGCAACCGCTGGCGGTCCGGCACGGCCAAGGCCGTAAACGACAGTTCCCCTTCGTAGTCGGGGTCGTCCAGCGCCTTGAGGTTCAGCAGAAAGCTTACACGCGCCGGCGCGCAATACGGATAGCGCGAAACAGCCTCCTTATATACCAGCAGGCTGTCCTGATTCCAGTAATCCCGTAACGTGAAGTCTATTTTCCGCTTGGCCATATCCCTACATTATATAATGATGCCGCTTCCGAGGCATATCTTCGATTCGTCGGCCGCCGGTTCGGACGCATAGGGCGAATCGACGTACAATACGCCGAACTGCCCCGACGCGATGCCCTGAATGGGCCGCTCGGACTGCAACGTCCAAACGGCTCCGTCGCCCTCGCCGCTACGGCTCAGCCGCGCACGCGTGAACTCCGGCGTATGCCGTATCTTGAACCACACTTCTTCCGGCAGGTTCATGCCCTGCGGCAGCCCGTCGGATATATATCTAAAACCGCGCAGCCGCACCTCCGTGCCGTATTGCGCCTGCGTGTCGTAGCCGCAAGACACGTACAGCACGTTCTGCGCCAAATCCTTTTCGATGACGTACCACGGCCCGCCGCTCAGGCCCAAGCCCTTGCGCTGGCCTATCGTGTGAAACCAAAAGCCCTTGTGCTCGCCCAGCACGCGCCCCGTCTCCTTCTCCACGATTTTGCCCGGCTGCTCGCCCAAATAACGGCGGATAAAATCGTTGTAGTTGATTTTACCCAAAAAGCAGATGCCCTGACTGTCCTTGCGCGTGGCGCTGGGCAGATGCGCCGCCTCGGCCATGGCCCGCACGTCCTTTTTCTGCATCCCGCCAATGGGGAACATGAGTTTGGACACCTGCGCGTAGTCAATCTGTCCGAGAAAATACGTCTGGTCTTTTACATGGTCGGCCGCCGTAGAGAGGTAGCAACGCCCGTCCACACGGGTGGTCGTGGCGTAATGCCCCGTGGCGATGCGGTCGAAGTCCTTGCCGTAGCGTTGTTCGAACACACCGAACTTGATGAGCTTGTTGCACATCATGTCGGGGTTGGGCGTCTGCCCCCGCTTGACCGTATCGATGGTGTAGCGCACCACGCTGTCCCAGTACTCCTCGTGCAGGGGCACCACCTCGAACTTGCAGCCGTATTTTTTGGCGATATAGGACGTTATCTCGATGTCTTCTTCCGAAGGACAGTCAATAAAGCCGTCCTCGCCCTGCATCCCTATCCGGATATAAAAAATAAAGGGGTCGTAGCCCGCTTCTTTAAGGCGGTGAACCACCACCGACGAATCTACGCCCCCCGATACCAAAGCCGCTATCCGCATATAGATGGCCGCTCCGGTTTAAAACAAGCCCTGTTTGTGCTTTTCGCCCAATACCGCCAGCATATCGCGCGTGGTGGCATCCAAGTCGAACGACGGCTTCCAATCCCATTCGGCGCGCGCGCAGCTGTCGTCGATGGAGTTGGGCCAGGAATCGGCAATGGCCTGACGGAAGTCGGGCGCATATTCGATTTCAAAGTTCGGGATGTATTTCTTGATGGACGCCGCCACTTCGGCCGGCGTAACGCTGAAGCCCGCGATATTGAAATCGGTGTTGTGCTTCAGGCGGCTCTTGTCGGCTTGGAACAGACCGATGGTGGCGTTGAGGCAGTCGGGCATATACATCATCGGCAACATCGAATCCGCTTTGAGGAAGCACGTGTATTTGCCGTATTTGATGGCGTCGTAATAAATCTGAACCGCATAGTCGGTGGTGCCGCCGCCCGGCAGCGTCTCGTTGGAGATAATGCCCGGATAACGCACGCCACGGATATCCATGCCGTATTTCTCAATGTAGTATTTGCCCAACAACTCGCCCGCCACCTTGGTGATGCCGTACATCGTGTTGGGTTGGAGCACGGTGTCCTGCGGCGTCATGTCGAAAGGCGTCGTGGGGCCGAAGGCCGCCATCGAACTGGGCGTAAAGATGCGCTTGATGCCCTTTTCCTTAGCCACGTTGTAGACGTTGATCGTGCCCTGCATATTGATGTTCCAAGCCAAGGCCGGGTTTTTCTCGCCCACGGCCGAGAGGATGGCCGCCAAGTGGAAGATTCCGTCAACCTGATATTTATCGATAAGTTCGGCCAGTTTCTTGCCGTCCAACACGTCCAGCTGCTCGAACGGGCCGCCGTTCTTGATTTTATCGGTTACCTTGGTCGAAAGGTCGGTGGCGATGACGTTCTCGCCGCCGTAAATCTTACGCAAAGCGCAGGTAAGGTCGGAACCTATCTGTCCGAACGAACCCGTTAACAAAATCCTCTTTATCATTGTTTTATAAATTTAATTCGCTTGAAAAGCCCACAAATGTACGATTTTTTCGGCAATTTGCCGCACCCCGCCGCCGGATAGGAAAACGCACCTCCCAAAAGGCTATCGTATTGACAAAGAGGAAAGTTCCGCGCCCAACCTATGAATGGCCGATTCGATTTGCTTCAAGCGCTCTACGGACGGCCTTTTGTGGCCATCGATGTATTGCTGGAACAAGGTGGTATTGATACCCGCTATACGGGCCACCTGACGGGCATTCAGTTCGGGATATTCCGAAAATATCCGTCCTATGGCGTTTTCCGGATTTTGCGGCGTATCTTCGTGAAAAAAACCATCATACGAAAGGTCTTCGTCTATATCCGGCCAATGGATACCGAAATGTGAAAGCGTGTAATTCCGCCGCTGAGCCTCGGTCGCGTTATACAACCGCGGAAAGATGCGGACCGGCAAACACCCCTCCCTGCCATCATCGGTAAGGATGTGGATTCGACCGTTGTCAAACCAAACTTTTTTTGCTTTCATCGCTCTTCACTATTTACCAAAATACTCATTCCAACGCTCCGCTATCACTTCTCTGTTCTCTTCGATGGCCATAAGGGCCTGCCGTATCTCCCGCGGCTTAAGGCCGAAATTCTCTATCAACTCTATATTCGGCTCTACACGGAATTTGGCCTCTGCATCCCCCGAAGACACATGAATATGTATCGGTTCATGGTCATTCGAAAAGAAATAGAATTTCAGTCCAAGGTAAAAGAATAAAACCGGCATACTTGTTTACATTAATTTATGCGACAAAGATAGGTATTATTTTTAATACCCGCAAATCCCCAAGCCGACAAGGGCAAAAAACAAAGCCCCGGCCGTTTCCGACCGAGGCTTGTCCGGCGTCCGAAATACGCCTAATCAAATCAAACACCTACATCAAACACTATCGTACGATGAGGCGTTTAACCGTGGTGCGGCCTTCGCCCGTAATGCGGAGGAAGTAGATGCCGCTGCGTTCGATATTGAGCGTGGTGCTGCCTTGAGCCAGCGTAAGACGCTGATACAGCATACCGTTGGACATAAACACGTCTACCGTGGCCGCTACCGGCAGTTCGAGGTTGAACAGACCGTTGCTCGGGTTCGGGTATACGCTTACGCCCGCCAGTTCGAGGTCTTCGTTGGCCGTCTTAACCGTGTAGGCCGCCGTGGCCACTTCCGACTTGGCGTCGCCCTTGATGGCGATGGCCTTAATCGTCATGGCTTCGTTGATTTCGATGGCTTCCTTGTACTCGGTGCTTTCGGCCGTGGGTTCCGTGCCGTCCACCGTGTAGTAAATCACGGCGCCTTCGGTTTCGCAGGCAATCGTTACCTTCGTGCCTTTTTCCACTTCGCCGGCCGCCGGGTTGAACGTCGGCTTGGCTACCGTTTCAGCCGGGGTTTCGCCCTTAATCGTGTAGGCGGCCTCTACTATCGTGGAGAGCGCGATGGATACTTCGCCTTCCTCGCTCATAGTACCCAAGAGCATACGCGCCTTAACCGTGCTGGCTTTTTCGATATGGTACGGATAGGCATCGTCAACGTCGGTGCGGTACAGATAGGTAACGCCCTCTTCACGAACCGTCGTTTCGTCTTCTTCCTGAGAAGCGTCCCACAGTTGACCGAAGTTCTCTACGGTGATGTCCAGGTCTTCATCCTTGCCGTTAACCACATAGGCTACGGCAATCAACGGATACGTTTCTTCGTTGTATTCCGCATCCCACGTAAAGGTGATGGCCGTGCCTTTTTCCACCTCGCCGGCGGCCGGTACGATGGTCGGGGTCTTTACCGTTTCGGGCAGACCCGGATTGTTGGGATCGACACCGGGGCCTTCGCCCTTGCCTACCGTGCAGCTAACCGTTATCTCGTCGGAATAGAAGACTTCGTCATCCATGTTGATGCCGGCCAGACGCGCGCGGATTTTGAGCGCACCTTCCTGCGTTTCGATAAGGGCCTTGGTCCAGTTGAGGTCGTCGCCGTCTTTTTGGCAGTTCACTACCTTATAGGCGAGACCGGCTTTGGCGCCCGTCTGCGGGTTTTGCGCATTCGCGTTCATGATATCTTCGGCCGTGCCTTCCAGTTCCACATCTTCGTTGTTTTCTACATAGAGGATGTAGGCCATATTGGTGTAGGCGCTCCAGTCATACTCGGCCGGCATATCAAACGTGATGGGGCTGCCCGGTTCAACCGTGCTGCCCGCAAGCGGCGTCTTAAAGGACGGCTTCTGCAGTTTGGAAGCGTCCACCGTGTAGTTGGCCGTTTCAATCGTCGAAAGTTTGAACTGAACGTCAACTTCGCCTTCCTGTTCGCCTTCGAAAGAGATGGCTACAATCTGACGGGCCTTGACTTCAACGCCCGTTTGAATCAAGAAAGCGTCTTTTTCTTCCGCATACAGGTAAACCTTACCGTCTTCGCGAACGCCTTCCGAATAACCCAGCGCATAGTCTTGCATCAACTCATCGAGTTTGTCGGCGTCGATGTCGAGGTCGGCGTCCGCGCCGTTGATGACATAGGCTACAGCCACCAGACCGTCACGTTCACTGTACTTTGCATAAGCCGGATCCATCGTCCACTTGATGGCATCGCCTTTGGTCAAGGCGCCGGCTTCAGGAGCCGGCACAAACGTAGGCGCCGTTACCGTTTCGGGCAAGCCGAAAACCGTAAATTCGAACTTAACGAAATCGGAGCCGTAAGGCATCATTTCAGCTCTTCCAAACATATTAGTATTACCCGTCGCTACAGACGACTCACAAAATACCTGCATGGAAAATTTGCCGTTTTCATCAGGGCGGAAAGTTGCAAGGTCTTTGTCATAGAGCACTTCGAAAACACTGGGAGAATAAGCATAGAAACCGGTTTCGTCCTGCCCGAATACCATTTCGATATTTTGACCGGCCCATACTTTAAATACCTTGTCGTTGTCCTCGTTCTCCTCCGCAAAATAATTTGCAGAAGAAGGCGTCGTACCATCGAAACTGAAATACATCTCCGTGGTGGATTCTTCGCCTTCCTCGCCGTCTTCCGGATTAGGATTGGGGTTCTTGATGACCAGTTTGTCGCCTATCATGAATTCCGCCTCGGTCGAAACTTCTTCATCGCCAAACATAAACGTAGGATTGGCCTCCGATTTAAGCGTCAATTCCTGATCAAACAAAGAAGTTTCAACATCGCTGCCTTCCGACTGGAAATATCCCTTGGCCTTCAGATGCACGGCACTGCTGAACATCACAGTAGCTTCACCTGTAGGGAATACCTCGCCGTCCTCTTCTTCAAACGGGGTCGCCACCATCTTAATGGCGCCGTTTTCCTTGTCGGCCTGCGCCTCGTAAGCCGCCTTGGACGGTTCGGTCGCACCATCAATCGTATAATATACGGTGATGGGGCTCATCATATCCACATACAACGTTCCTCCCGCATAGGGGTTCACGGTCCCATCGTTAATGTGAACCGTAACAGCAGCGTTCTTACCTACCATGCCATCCAACGTGGGAGCAAGTACGATTTCGGGCATAGTCGTGTAGTCGGCCGTAAACTCCTCGGAATACTTGATTGTATAATCACTACCCACCGGCATAACAACCGCCACTTTAGCACGGAGTTTGACATCACCTTTAATGTCTTCCGAAATGGTAATCGGGGCATACCACTTCATGTAGGCAGCCAAATCGTCCGGATCGTCCGGATCTGACTCCGGATCAATACCATACGCCGCTATTTGATACGCCAATGCATCCTCATCGTCAGAAAGAGCCATCTCATCCTCGTCGTCACCGCCCACAATCTTCTGCATTTCGCCCATGAGGATTTCAACAGTGCTCTCAAGTACCGTGGTTTCATCGTTCTCAACATAGATGACGAACCCAAAGCCAATCTGAGACCCCATGATTGCCTGTATCGTTTCATCAGCAAATGTAGCGTCAATCGTGGCGCCCGGTTTAACAACCCCGGAAGTCGGCTTCAACGTCGGCACCGAGATGGTAACGTCGCCGCCACCGCCACCGCCGCCAAAATCATCGTCTTGTGCGAATGCCGTCCCCATACCGAAGAACAGCATCAAGCTCAAAAGAGCCCATGTCAACTTTTTCATAACTGTTTTGGTTTTATTTGTAATTAGTTGGTTCCTCTACTTTTTTATTACATAAGCCCCGCCGCGCAGCCATTCCTACGCGCGCGGCGCGCTTATCGGGAAACTTCGCTTACCGCTCGTTCCCCGAATGTGGCCGCTAAGGTCTTATATATATATTGAAGTTCCAAACAATTTCTGTTAATATTTTATAACAACGAAACCAACAAACCATCACATTCGATGTTAAAATACTTGCAATGAAATTATTAAAATAAACGAAAAAGTAACAGAACGTCCCAAGAAGATGAGCGAAAAAACGACAGAAAGGGGCGTATGCCGTACCCTTTAGCGCAGAAAAAAGAATGGCATATTAGCGTACCACCACCCGCTTGACCGTGGTGCGGCCGTGGCCCGCAATGCGGAGGAGATAGACGCCGCTGCGGTTGAGATTGAGCGTAGCCGTGCCCGCCGCCGCGTTAAAGCGCTGACAGAGAACGCCGTTAGCGGCAAACACTTCCACCGTGGCCGCTGCGGGCAGTTCGAGATGGAACACCCCGCCGCTCGGATTCGGGTAAACGTTGACGCCCGCCGGTTCGATATAGGGCCCGGCGATATGGGTCATACCGGCCGTGTCGGGCACGGGCGGGCGGTAGGCCATGCCCCAAGCGAAATGCAGGCCGCCGCGGGCGTTGCCGACCACAAGGTCGGGCCGCCCGTCGCCATTGAGGTCGCCCCAAGCGGGGGCGCTGTGCTCGCCCACAAAGGCGGCCACGGTCAGGCTGTCGGCGGGCCACCACGGCAAATCGCCGGCTGCGGCGAACGGCTCCTGCCAGCGGCTGCCGTCAAAGGCATAGGCCTTGAGGCGGCCGTTTTCGGCCCCGCAGAGCAGGTAGGCGGGGGCGGCGGCGCGGCCTTGGGCCGCGGACGGCGCGCGGTAAAAGGCGGGCCGGGCGTAGCCGTAGTTGGAAAACGTGCGGTCGA
>CAYTZG010000016.1:0-40798 GCA_964442435.1 uncultured Bacteroidaceae bacterium
AATCCTCAAAGATAGTAAAAATACGATAGACCGCCAAGTGGGGCGGCCGCTACTTTTTGAATACCAAGGCCACGGCGGCAAAGACCAGCACCAAGGCCAAGGCGTGGTTCCAGCGCAGGTTTTCCTTGAAAAGCAAGGCCGAAAAAACGACGAAAACCAACAGCGTGATGGCTTCCTGAATGATTTTGAGTTGATAGAGGGTAAAAGGCCCGCCGTTGCCCTTGAAGCCGAGGCGGTTGGCAGGTACCTGACAGCAATATTCGAAAAAGGCGATGCCCCAACTGAGCAGAATCAACAGTACGAGCGGCGTGGGGGAAGCCGCCTTGTCGGTATTGGCCACGGCATCGGCCGCCGGCTTACCCCACTTCAAGTGCCCGTACCATGCAAACGTCATGAAGATGTTGGAACACAGCAAAAGCAGTATCGTGGAAAGTCCTCTCATTTCAACGCCACGAGCAATGTGTTCTTCGGCACGCTTTCGCCCACCTTCACCGCTATTTTATCCACCACGCCGCTTACGGGCGCCAGCAGTTCGTTGTTCATCTTCATGGCGTCCAGCACGAGCAGTTTGTCGCCCTTGGCCACGCGGTCGCCCGGCGCCACAAAGAATTTCCGCACCGTGCCCGGCATGAAAGCCAATACGTGATACGGATTCTTCGGCACGTAAGGCTTTTGGTTCTTATATTTGGCCGGCAACGTGGTCTTATATATCGACCCGCCTATCTCAAGGCTTTCCGCCACGATATCCGCATCGTTCGCTTCCACGACCGCCGGTTTCTGTTCCTTTTTTGACATAACTTTAGGATATGGTTAGTGTTCAAGGCTTCTTTTTCACGGGGCACGGTGCGGCAACCCGCCGGGCCGCCGCATCCGTCTCCCGCGCCGTCTGTTAAAACGGCGGAATGCCATGCTTGCGGTCGGGTACGGCCTCCGATTTGTTGTGCGATATATCGAGCGCGTGGATGACGAACGACCGCGTCTGTTCGGGCGCGATAACGGCATCGACATAGCCGTAGGCCGCCGCCACGTAAGGATTCGCGAACTTCTCCTTGTATTCCTCGATTTTCTGCTGCCGCATCTTCTCCTGGTCTTCGGCCTCCATGATTTCCTTGCGGAAGATGATGTTGGCCGCGCCTTCCGAACCCATGACGGCGATTTCGGCCGTGGGCCACGCAAACACGAAGTCGGCGCGCAGGTGGCTCGAACACATCGCGATATAGCCGCCACCGTAGGCTTTTCTCAAAATAACCGTAATCTTGGGCACCGTCGCTTCCGAATAGGCATACAGGATTTTGGCGCCGTGACGGATAACGCCCGCGTGTTCCTGATCCACGCCCGGCAGGTAGCCCGGCAGGTCCACGAGCGTGACGAGCGGAATGTTGAACGCGTCGCAGTAGCGGATAAAGCGCGCGCATTTGTCGGAGCTGTCCACGTCCAGAACGCCGGCCATGACGAGGGGCTGGTTGGCCACGAAGCCCACCGTTTGGCCGTCCATACGGCCGAAGCCCACCACGATGTTGGCGGCGAACAGCGCCTGCACTTCCAGAAATTCGGAGTCGTCCACAATGGCCTTGATGATGTTGCGCACGTCGTAAGGCTTGCGCGGGTCGGACGGCACGATGCTACCGATTTTGAACGTCTTTTGCGGCAGTTTGGGCGTAAAGGCGTCGGCCTTCTTCGTATTGTTCCAAGGCACGAAGCTTACGAGCGACTTGATTTGCTCAAAGCATTCCTGTTCGCTTTCGGCAAAGAAATGCGCGTTGCCCGTAATCTCGGCGTGCGTCCGCGCACCGCCCAAGTCTTCCTGCGAAATCTCTTCGCCCAGCACCGATTTGATGACGTCGGGGCCCGTGATGAACATCTTGGAAATCTTGTCCACCACAAACACGAAGTCGGTCAACGCGGGCGAATAGACCGCACCGCCGGCGCAGGGGCCCAGAATGACGGAAATCTGCGGGATGACGCCCGAAGCCTGCGTGTTGCGGTAGAAAATCTCGCCGTAGCCGGCCAAGGCGTTGACGCCTTCTTGAATACGCGCGCCGCCGGAGTCGTTGATGCCGATGATGGGCACCTTCAGCTTCATCGCATGATCCATGATCTTGCAGATTTTCTTGGCGTGCATATAGCCGAGCGAACCGCCGGCCACCGTAAAGTCCTGCGCATAGATGCAGACAGGATAGTTATTGATGGTACCCGTACCCGTTACGACACCGTCGCCGGGCAGATACTTTTTGTCCATGCCGAAATCCTTGCCGGAGTGTTCCACGAACAGGTCGTATTCATGAAAACTTCCCGGATCCAGAATGGCAAGAATGCGTTCACGCGCCGTCAGTTTCCCGCCGGCTTTCTGTTTTTCAATCGCTTTGGAGCCACCGCCCGACAAAGCGTTTTCCATACGTGTCCGCAAGTCTGTTGTCTTCTCTTTAATCGACATAAAGGCTTGTTTTTTAGTTTTTTGTTTTTGCGCTCTTTGTCAAAAGCAGAACGAAGATAGCACTTTTTTTCGGTTCGGCCTTTATGGCGTTTCCGCACTTTGTTAAAATTTGTTAAATCCGGAAGCGGGGTAGTCGCCGTTTAAGTCGCAACAACAGCGTTCTACAAATTTCCAAGTCTGTTTTCAGGGAAAATCATCATTTTTTTAACAATTTTTAACATTTCGTTTGGCACTATGATTTTTTTATCTTATTTTTGTGCCGTTTAAAAGGTGGATTTTGAGGAAAAGACGCCTTGCAATGACCGAATAACCATTTAAAATATTTTAAATACCATGAAAAAAGTAATGTTTGTTTTGGCTGTAGCCAGCATGTTCGCTCTCTGCAGCTGCAAAAGCAACCAGCCGGCTGAAGAAGTAGAAGCCGTTGAAACGGAAGTAGTAGCTGAAGAAGGCGTATGCCCCGATGCTGAAGCTGCTGCTGAAGAAGTTCCCGCTGAAGAAGTTGTAGTAGCTGAATAATTTTAGTCACTACATAAAAAAAGCGGCTCTGCGAAAGTGGAGCCGCTTTTTTGTTGCCCTCCGCGGGCGCTTTCAATCCCGTGCGGCCTGCGCCGCGTCTTCCGCCAACTGGGCCTTCAGGGCCGCCACATCCGCAAACCGGCGTTCCTCACGCAGTTTCCGCCGTAACGTTACCTGCAACGTCTTTCCGTACAAGTCGCCTGAAAAATCCAACAGATGCGCTTCAATCGTACACGCTTGGCCCGCAAAGGTCGGGCGGTGGCCGATGTTGAGCATGGCGCGGTAGGTTTCGGGACGTCCCTCCACACGGACGTCGGCGGCATAGACGCCTTTTTCAAGGCCCAATGCCGCCGCATCCACATCCATGTTGGCCGTGGGGAAGCCCAAGGTGCGCCCTATCCGCTCGCCCGACACGACCTTGCCGCTGAAAGACTGCAATTCCCGCACGGCTATCGTTTATTCGGTTACCAAGCCGTAAGGCATACGGGCCCAAACCACCATGCCGTTGGCTTTCTTCACGTCGTTCACCGTCCGGTAAAGCAAGGACGCCTCCGGGCCGATTTCTTCGGTCAGCGCGCGCGTCACCTTGTCGGCACGCATCTCCGTCAGGCTCTCCAACACCATTTCGTAGGTCGATTTCTGCTTGGGATATTCGGCCACCTTGTATCGTTCCAGACCGACTTTTTCCGCCGCATAGGCGATGGCGTCTTCCAAGCCGCCCAGTTCGTCCACGAGGCCCACGCGCAGACCGTCCGTACCGCTCCATACGCGGCCTTGGCCGATGCTGTCAACGGCCGCCGTACTCATGCCACGGCCTTTGGCTACCTTGGTGATGAAGCCTTTGTATATATTTTCTACGCCGCTCTGTTGCAGCTCCCGTTCGCCCGGCGTCATGGCGCGCATAAGCGAGGGCGAGCCGGCATAGGGGTGCGTCTTTACGCCGTCGGCATGAACGCCGATGCGTTTCATCGTCTTGCCCACGTTGGGAATCATGCCGAACACACCGATCGAACCCGTCAGCGTGGTGGGTTGCGCAAAGATACGGTCGGCCGCGCACGAGATATAGTAGCCGCCCGAAGCCGCATACGAGCCGAACGAGGCCACCAACGGTTTCTTGGCCTTGGCGTTCAGCACCTCGTGGTAGATGATGTCGCTCGTCAGCACCGAGCCGCCCGGCGAGTTGACACGCAACACGATGGCTTTCACTTTCTCATCGTCGGCGGCTTCTTTCAGCGCCTTGACGATGTTCTCCGTGCCGATTTCCGTTTCACTGCCCTTGCCCAGGCCGATTTCGCCATTGGCGTAGATGACGGCGATTTTGTCGGTCGTCTTTACCATCGGTTCGGGAATGGCGGCATAGTCGGCTATCGAAATCATTTTAAGGTCGTCTTCCTCTTCCACGTCCATCTTGTCGAGCAGGATGGCCGTAAAGCCGTCGGCCGGCGTCACGAGGTCAATCATGCCGTGCGCCAACGCCTGTTCGGGGAACATACCATAGACTTCGGAGGCCGCTTCGTCCACCGCCGCGCGGCTGAGGTTGCGGCCGGCGGCCACGTCCTCGGCGATGCGGTTCCAAACCGAGTGCGCCAAACGGTCGTATTGCTCGCGGTTGGCCGGGCTCATCTCGTTTTGGATATACGGTTCCACCGCGCTCTTGAACTTGCCGTGACGCAGAATCTGCATCTCCACGCCTATTTTATTAAGCAGTTCCTTATAAAACAGGACGTTCATGCTGATGCCCCGGAAATCGACCGAGCCTTCCGGCTGCAGCGCGATGGTGTCGGCCACCGTCGCGAGCCAGTAAAGGTTCTGCGCGTACATATCGGCATAGGCGTAGATGAACTTGCCGCTCTCCTTGAAGTCGGCCAAGACCGTGCGCAGCTCCTCCGTATTGGCCGCCGAAATGGCCGCGCTCAAACCCGGACGGAACACGATGCCTTTGATTTGGTCGTCCGTCTTGGCGCGGCGGATGGCCTTGAGGAGCGTATTCAAGTCGGTCGGCTTGTTCTTGTTGCCCGACTTGAGGTAATTCATCGGGTTGTTGCTGACCCGTTCGGCCACGCCCGTGGTCAATTCCACGTTCAAAACGGTCGGCTCTTTGAGGGGCGGATGCGTTTCATCGCCCAAAGAAGCCACCATGCCGCCCACAATCGCCAACGCGATGAGCGTCCACAGCAACGCGAACAACAGGAATCCAACCATGGATCCGAACACGATTTTGAAAAAACTTTTCATGATATAAAGGTATTAAAAGGTCTGTCTCATTAGACGCGCAAAGGTAGCGAAAAATTACCGTTTTGATAAAAAAGATTGCAGAACCGGCACGAAGCCGTCCTCGATATAGGCCGGGATATATTCGGTTCGGCAACGTTCGCAGAGCCGCCGCAGGGCCGTCTGCCGTTCGGCTTGCCGTTCCACATAGGCTTCGCGTATATGGTGCGGGTTGACGCGCACTTCCTGCCCCGTCTCCATATCCACAAAGCGGTAGGGGCGGTTCTCGTAACGCAGTTCCGTTTCCTTCTCGCGGCTTTGTACGTGAAACAGCAACACCTCGTGCTGGCGGTAGCGCAGATGCTGCAAGGCGGCCGTCAGGCCGGCCGGGTCATCCGCCGTCCGGTCGAACATATCCGAGAAAACCACCACCATCGAACGCTTGTGCATCTTTTCGGCCAGCAGGTGCAGCACCGGTATGATGTCTGTCGTCTGCCGATAGACCGGCTCCCCCGCCTGTCCGTACCAATACGACAGCCTGTCCATCAGATAATGCCAATGCACCGCGCCCGACTTGCATTCCGACGCAAACGTCAGTTCGTCTGAAAAAGCGTTCAGACTTATCGCATCCCGCTGTTTGTAAAGCAGATAACTCAGCGAGGCCGCCGCGCCTATGGCAAAACGCAGTTTGTTGACCCCTTCCGCCACCGTATTCACGGGCGGGAAGAACATCGACGACGAACGGTCCAACAGCAGATGGCAGCGCATATTCGTCTCCTCGCTGTATTTCTTCGTAAAGAGACGGTCGGTGCGCGCATACAGCCGCCAGTCCACGTGCCGCGTGTCCTCGCCCGTATTGTAGGGCCGGTGTTCGGCGAATTCCACCGAAAAGCCGTGGAACGGGCTTTGGTGCAGGCCCGTCAGAAAGCCCTCCACCACCGATTTGGCCAGCAACTCCAAGTTGCCGAGCCCGTTCTGCAGATAGGGGATAAACGTCTTTTCCATGTCTGACTTGCTGAATGCGTTGCCATGAAAAAAGGCAATACGCCTGACGACCTATTGCCTTTTTTCGATGCCGTATGGCATGAACCGCGCGACTTACAGCTGCGCGTCCAGTTTGCTTACCAAATCGCTCTTGGACGTTTTGCCAACCTGTTTGTCAACCACTTCGCCGTTCTTGATGAACAGAATCGTCGGAATGTTGCGGATGCCGTATTTTTTCGTAACGGCGGGGCATTCGTCCACATTGACCTTGCCTACGACGGCTTTGCCCTGGTATTCGTTGGCGATTTCCTCAATCGAGGGGCCGAGCGCCAAGCAGGGGCCGCACCACTGCGCCCAAAAATCCACCATCGCCACTTTGTCCGATTTCAATACCAATTCTTCGAAATTGGCATCCGTAAATGTCTGTGCCATAACTATAATTGTTTGATTGTTTGTATTTTCGTCAAAAACGGCCGTACCGTATGCAAATATAGCGATAAAAGCCGAATTACAAAATACGGAAATCGCGATTCGGTTTTGCCAAATAGGATTTTATTGGTAATTTCGTTGGGTGGAATACAATAAGGCTATGGAAAGTAAATACATCGATTGGGAAGGCAAACGGCTTCATTATACGGCGGCGGGCGCGGGGCCTGCGGTGGTTCTGCTGCACGGGCTCATGGAAGGCGCCTGGGTGTGGAACGAAATGACGGCCGTGTGGTCGGCCGACCACCGCGTGTTGGCCGTTGACTTGCCCGGCCACGGCCAAAGCGAGGTTTTGGCGGAGGTGCATTCGGTGCCGCTCTGCGCGCGGACGGTGGAGGCTGTCATGCGGGCGGAGGGCGTGTCGGAAGCCGTGTTGGTGGGGCATTCGATGGGCGGTTATGTCGCTTTGGCCGTGGCCGACTTGTTTCCCGATAAGGTAAAGGGTATCGTGCTGTTCCACTCGCAGGCCGCTCAAGACGGCGAACAGGGCTTGGCTCAGCGCCGCCGCGCCATTGCGTTGCTTGAACAGGGAGGCGAGGCCAAGAAAGACTTTGTGACGCGTTTCATGCCCACACTTTTTGCGCCGCACAACCGGGCGCATATGGCCGATAAAATCGCCGCCTTGATCGAGGGCGGGCGCGCCATGTCGCTGGAGGCGGTGTTGGCCATCCAAAAGGGGTTGGCGGAACGCGACAGCTATCTGCACGTGCTGACCGGCGGCCTGGCGTCCGCTTCAAGCGCGCCCGCCGCACCGCGCCCGCTGCCGTTCTGCTTCCTCATCGGGCGGCACGACGAGAAACAGGACGTGGGCAAGGTCATGGGGCAAGCCATGCTGTGTACACGCGCCGAAATCCTGTGGTTGCCGTGCGGTCACATGGGCTTTTGGGAAGAACCGGAAGCCTGCGCCGCCTTCGTGCACGATTTTCTGAACCGACTCTAAACCATCAATCCTCACTGCCATGATAACATTCCTGCTTTGCCTCGTATTGCTGGTGGTGGCCTACTTCGTATATGGCCGCTATCTGGAACGGGTTGTAGGCGCGGATAAGAACGCCGCCTGTCCGTCCGAAAGCTGTTTTGACGGCGTGGACTACGTGCCGCTGCCCAAATGGAAGACGTTTCTGATACAGTTGCTCAACATAGCCGGGCTTGGCCCCATTTTCGGCGCGGTACTCGGCGCCACCTACGGCCCCGTCGCGTTCCTGTGGATTACGTTCGGCGGCATCTTCCTCGGCGCGATGCACGACTATATATCGGGCATGATTTCGGTCAAGAACAAAGGCGTCAGCCTGCCGGAAATCACGGGTAAATACCTCGGCAACGCCGTCCGTCAAGGGATGCGCGTGTTCACGGTAGTACTGCTTGTGCTCGTGGGCGCCGTCTTCATGCTGGGGCCCGCCGGCATCCTCGGCAAACTGACGGGCTTTACCGAACTGACGCTTGGCGGCTTCACGCTGCCCAAATTTTGGGTTTGGGTCATCTTGATTTACTACGTCATCGCCACACTGTTGCCCGTCAACAAAATCATCGCCAAAATCTATCCGCTGTTCGGCGCCGCGCTCATCTTCATGGCGCTCGGCATCTTCGGCGCGTTGCTGTTCGGCGACTATCGGGTACCGGAGCTGACGACCGTGGCCAATATGAAGACCGACGCCGCCCGTTTCCCGATTATCCCCACCATGTTCATCACGATAGCCTGCGGTGCCATTTCGGGCTTCCACGCCACGCAATCGCCGCTTATGGCGCGTTGCGTCAAGACGGAGCGGGAGGGACGTCCCGTTTTCTTCGGCGCCATGATCAGCGAGAGCATCATCGCGCTGATATGGGCGGCCGTGGCCATGGCGTTTTTCGGCGATGTGCACGGGCTCAACGGCGCGTTGGCGGCGCACGGCAACGATGCCGCCTGGGCCGTGGACCATATCGCCAACTCCACGCTGGGGCGCATAGGCGGCTTGCTGGCGTTGCTCGGCGTGGTGGCGGCGCCCATCTCCACGGGCGATACGGCCTTCCGCAGCGCACGCCTTATTGTGGCCGACTTTTTGGGGTTGGAGCAAAAACAGATGCGCAAGCGGCTCTATATATCCGTGCCCCTGTTCGTGGCCGGTTTCGCGATTACGTTGATGCGGTTCGATGTGGTATGGCGTTATTTCGCCTGGGCGAATCAGACGCTGGCCGTGCTGACGCTTTGGACGATTACGGTCTATCTCTATACCGAACGCAAGCCGTTTTGGTTGGCCCTGTTGCCGGCCGTGTTCATGACGTTCATCACGGGCGATTATTTCTTCTCGTCCGGCGAGATGCTGAACCTGCCGCAAGGGATTTCGCTCTGGCTGGCGTCGGCCGCCACCTTGCTCATCTCCGTGGCGGTTCTCCGGATGATGCGGCGAAAAAACACTTTTAAGGACGTAAAAATGTAGATCATTACACTTTTAAGGACGTAAAAATGTAAAATACGGCACTTTTTTGTATCTTTGCCCCAAAATCATATCTAATGGAACGCAAAGACCTCCATAAGTTTTTTGAATGGAAGCACCGCAAAAAGCGCAAACCGTTGATTGTTTACGGGGCGCGGCAAGTCGGAAAAACATGGCTGATGCAGGAATTTGCCCGTCAGGCCTTCCAAAAATACGTTTATATCAACTTCGAAGACGAGGAACGGCTTGCCGGTCTGTTTGAAAAAGATTTCGACATCGACCGGATTATCACCACCGTAAGCATTGTTAAAAATGTGGATATTGATACGGATACGCTCCTGATATTCGATGAAATACAAGCCGTGAAACGCGGTATCACCGCGCTAAAATATTTTTGCGAAAAAGCGCCTCAAAGATATGTGATGGCCGCCGGTTCACTATTGGGCATCGCACAACATCAAGGCGATTCTTTTCCGGTGGGCAAGGTGGACAGTATCTACCTTTCGCCAATGGATTTCGAAGAGTTTCTCCTTGCCACGAATAGGAGACGGGAAGCTCTGATTCTCAAAAATAAACAATGGGACGTCATAAACCTCGTCAAAGATAAACTGCAAACAGCACTTAAAGAATATTATTTTGTAGGCGGTATGCCGGCCGTCGTGGCCGCGTTTTGCGAACATCGGGATTTTGCTGAAACCCGACGCCTGCAAAACGATATCATCGGCAACTATGAGCGGGATTTTTCAAAGCATGCGCCCGCAAACGAGGTGCCACGCATACGAATGATTTGGAATTCCATCTTTTCGCAACTATCCAAAGAGAACCGAAAATTTACCTACAGCGCTTTAAAACAAGGAGCGCGCGCCAAGGAATTCGAGGTGGCGATAGAATGGTTGCTCGATGCCGGCCTGATACGGAAAGTACCGAGAGTAGGCAAAGCCGAAATGCCCTTGAAGGCCTTTGAAGATGCCGCCGCATTCAAATTGTTTCTTGTCGATACCGGATTGTTCTGCGCTATGGGCCATATTCCTCACACTACCCTGATTGATGGAAATCAACTTTTCTTAACCGCAAAAGGCGCACTTACCGAACAATTCGTATCCCAACAAATTCTGTCCATAGAAGGTCTTTATGCCGGCTATTGGTCGGCCGAAAACTCCCGCGGCGAGATAGATTTTCTCATACAGCACCAAGATGAAATCATCCCGATAGAAGTTAAGGCGGAAGAAAACCTGAAAGCCAAAAGCCTTAGGGCATTTATCGAGAAAAATCCCAAACTGCACGGCCTGCGGCTGTCCATGTCCAGCTACCGCGAACAGGATTGGATGACCAACTACCCGCTGTATGCGCTACCGTTTGTTTTTGGAAAGTAGGGCACAAACCAGCGATTTTAGACGAAAAAACCTATTTGTCGGAAATTTTCCGTAAATTTGTATGTTTTTAAAAACCAACTGATATGAGCTTAGAAAACAAATTGTTCAAGGGCAAGACGCTTGCCATTCTGTCGGGCGGCGGCGACACGCCGGCCATCAACTCCAGCATCGAAGCCGTGCGTAACCGCGCGTCTATGTTGGGCTACAAGGTTTACGGCATCCGTCAAGGCTGGAAAGGCCTTTTGGGCGACGGCGACGTGTTGGATCTGACGTGCCAGCCCTACAACGGTTGCTATGGCGGCACGGCCTTGCGGTCGAGCCGTACCAACCCGTTCTCGTCCAAGCCGGGCGAAGACCGCGTGGGTCAAATCATGAACAATTTGAAACGTTATAAAATCGACGTGCTCGTGACGATTGGCGGCGACGACACCAACGGCGCGGCCAAGAAACTCTACGAGCAGGAAGGCATCCCCGTTATCGGCTTCCCCAAGACGATTGACAACGACTTGCGCACGCGCACGATGCACCATGTGGACGGCAAGGAAATCGAAGCCGTCATCTGCCCCGGCTTCCCGTCGGCCGCGCGGACGGTGGCCCGTCTGACCAACATGATTAAGACGACGACCGAATCGCACTCGCGTGTCATGGTGGTTGAGGTCATGGGCCGTGACGCCGGCTGGCTTACGGGTACGTCCACGTTCGGCGGCGCGCATCTGGCGTTGATTCCGGAAGTGGAAATCACGCGCGAACGCAAGGACTTCTTCTTTGAACGGGTCAACGAGCTGTATATGCGGAACCCGAAACGCAACCTGATTGTGGCGGTATCGGAGGGCATCCGTTGGTATAACGAGGAAACCGGCAAGCCGGAAATGGTGTTCGCGAGCTCGGAGAAAGACGAATACGGACATCCGCGTTTCGGCGGCGTGAGCGGTGTGGTGGCCAGCGAGATTTCGCGCCGGCTGGGCATAGACGCCCGCGCGCAGATTACGGGTTATTTCGCCCGCTCCGGCGAATGCCGCGCCTACGACCGCCGTCTGACGGCCACCTTGGCCGACAAGGTGGTGGACTTGCTGTTGCGCGAGGCCTACGGTCAGATGCCGGTATTGAAGTCGGTGGTACCTTTCGAGGAACTCGAAGAATACAACACGTCGTCCATCGACATGGGCTCCATCGGCAACAAGCCGCTGCCGTGCGAATATTACGACGCCAACACGTTCACGTTCACGCCGCAGTACCACGATTTCCTCGGTAAGGTGATGGAGAAGATGGATTTGATGGATTTCAATTACAATTTCCCGGTTGTCATCCCCGAAAAATAAGCGGTGGAGACATCCGTAAAAAGACATTTCTATGAAATATGGAAAGATCGCAGCGGCCGCCCTTTTGGGCGGCTTGCTGTTTGTAGGCGGTATGGGTGCGCTTCGGGCGCAGACGCAACAGCGTGTTTCCGCCCAGGCCTGGCTGGTGTCGGACGTTTGGGAGATGCCCGCGCCGGCGTTCAAGAATGAGAAAAACATCCGGGGCGAGGCGTTCGACACGCCCAAAATATTGGCCTTGCCGGGTGTGGATATGGAAAAGCTGGCGGCGAGCCGGCCCGTTGACGGCGCGGCCTTGCGTGAGGGCAAGAACGGCCTGTATTGGCACGCGGTGCCCGTTGATACCGCGGCGCAAGCGGGGGCGGACGCCTCGGCGCAGGCCGACACGACCGGCCGTATCGCGTGGCGTTACTACTGCACCTATCTCACGGCCGACCGTTTCGTCAAGGCCGAATACGCCTTGCGGTTCGCGCCCGTTTACGAGTTGTATATAGACGGTAAGAAGGTCTTGACCCAAGGCAAGGCGCAGGCCGCCGATACGGCCAAGCCGGCCGAAAAGACGTATAGCGCCGCCGTGGAACCCGGTCTGCACGTGCTCATCGTGCGGGCGTTGACGGAACCGGGCCGCGCGTATGCGCTTCCGGAGCTGACGGTAAAGACCGAGGCCGACCAAGCCGTCTTGGCGTTGAGCCTGCAGGCGCGCGAACGCTACGACCTGCCGCACTACCTGTTCGGCGAACGGGTGGGTGCCCCCAAGCTCTCCCACGACGGCCGCTTCTACGCCATTACCTATACGGCGGCCAAGGCCGACCGCAGCGGCTACGAGCGCAGCCTTACGGTGGGCCGTACCGACAACGGACAGGCGGTGGCCGTATATAAGGGCGTGTCCAATTTCGCTTTCGCGCCGAACGCCCCTTACTTCGGCTATATGCAGCGCGAGGGCAAGAAGACGCGTATCTATGTCGGTCTGTCGGGCGAGACGGCCCAGCCGGTGTACGAGACCGCCGAAGAGTTGGGCGGCTTTACGTGGGCGCCGGACGGCAGCTATATGATTGTGGAAGTCGTGACGCGGCCCGATGCCGACAAGAGCGGCCTGCGCAGCCTCAGTTCCCCGGCCGACCAGTGGCCGTATTTCAAAGACCGCACCCACCTCTACAAGCTCGATTTGCAGAGCTGGCAGGCCGGCTTGAACGCCGACCGCAAGGCGGGCCGGTTTACCCGTAAGCGCAACACCGAAAACGCTTGGCTCGAACCGTTGACCTACGGGCTTTTGTCTGCGGATTTGCAGGACATCAGCGCGGACGGCACCAAATTGTTGTTTACGACGTCCGAGATGGTGGACAGCGTTCGCATATATATACTTCAGCGCGTTTACCTCATGGATTTGCGCACGCGGGAAACCGAGTTGCTGTGGCAGACGGTGCAACTTTTTTCGGGTGCGGCGTTCTCGCCCGATGCCCGTAAGCTGTTCGTGGTGGGGGCCGAATCCATGTTCGCCGACCCCGCTTTCGTCAATTCCCGTCAGCCGGGCGATTCGCTCTATGTAAACGACTACAACAATACGCCGTTCATCTTCGACCTCGACACCAAGCAGGCCCATTTCATCGGCCGCGACTTCGTGCCTTCCATCGGCTGGTTCTCGTTCGACCCGACGGGTCGCAACGTATATATGCTCGCCACCGATGGCGATGTGGTCAACCTCTACGCCTACCGCATGGAGAGCGGCTACGAAAAGCCCGTTTTCACGCGCGTGCCGCTTAAAACCCAAAACACCGAACAGGTGGCCATGGGCGGCGATTACCTGCTCTATACGGGCACGACGGCTTCCGAGCCGGTACGCGCCTATCTGAGCAAGGGGCCGTTGGCCAACCCGCAGGCGCGCCGCAGCGAAACCGTGTTGCTCGACCCGCAACAGGCGCTGGCCGACAAGGGGGTGGCCGTCAACCATTGGTTTGACCTCAAGTTTGCGACGCCCGAGGGCGACAGCATCTCCGGCACGCTCTATCTGCCCGACGGCCTGACGCTCGAAGAACTGCAGGCCGGCACGAAGCGGTACCCGTGCATCACGTATTACTACGGCGGCACGTCGCCCACGACCAAGTCGCTGGATATGCGCTACCCCAAGCAGGTATGGGCTTCGCACGGCTATGTCGTGCTCGTGTTGCAACCCTCCGGCGCCATCGGCTATGGCCGTGAGTTCGCGGCGCGCCATGTCAACAACTGGGGCAAGACCGTGGGCGGCGAAATCATGGCGGCCGTGCAGCAGGCCTGCGAACGCTATCCGTTTATCGACGCCGCCAAGATAGGCTGCATCGGCGCCTCTTACGGCGGTTTCATGACCCAATACCTCGTCAGCCATTGCGACCTGTTCGCCGCCGCGGTCTCGCACGCCGGCATCAGCTCCATTTCCAGCTATTGGGGCGAGGGCTACTGGGGCTATATCTACAACGCCATCGCGTCGGCCAACGCCTTCCCGTGGGATCGCCGCGACATTTATGTGGACCAAAGCCCGCTGTTCAGCGCCGACAAGGTGCATACGCCCTTGCTGTTGCTGCACGGTACCGACGACCACAATGTGCCCATAGGCGAGAGCTGGCAGATGTACAAGGCCCTGCGGCTGTTGGGCCGTCCCGTGGCCATGGTCACGGTGGAGGGCGAAGACCACGGCATTGTCGATTTGCCCAAACGCATCCTGTGGGAGAAAACGATTCTGGCTTGGTTCGACCGCTATCTGAAAGGCGAGCCGGCCTGGTGGAATGAACTTTACAATACGGAGGAATAATCATGAAGGTATATACGAAAACGGGTGACGACGGCACGACGTCGTTAATCGGCGGACTGCGCGTCAGCAAGGCTGACGCGCAGGTGGAAGCCTACGGACAGCTGGACGAACTCAACTCGGCCATCGGCTATTTCTACTCCCTTTACGGCAACGCGCTGAGCGAGGAATACCGCGCGCTGTTGTTGCAGATTCAGCGCGACCTGTTCAAGATAGGCACGTTGCTTTCTTTCGATTTTAGGTCGGCCAAGCCGTTTACCTACAGTTTTATAGAGGAAAAGGACGTCGATAAGTTGGAGCAGGAGATAGACGCGATGCAGACCGTATTGCCGGCCCTGCGCGGCTTCGTGTTGCCGGGCGGTTGCGCCCAGGCGGCCTATGTGCATCAGCTGCGTTGTGTCTGCCGCCGCTGCGAACGCCGCGTCATGGCCTTGTACGAACGCTGGGCCGCCGAGGTGACGCGCGGCGTCAGCTACGCTTCCGGCTTCGTACTCGCGTTGCGGTACATCAACCGTCTGTCGGACTTCTTCTTCGTTATGGCGCGATTCCTGAACAAGGAGCAAGGCACCGAAGAGACGCTGGTATAAACGAAAAAGCCCGACCTCCGCAGGCCGGGCTTCTTTATATCCAATCGGGTATGCCGTCTGTCGATGCGTTATTTGGTAGGCGGCGCTATTGAAATTTCGTGCAACAGCTCGAATGTCGCGTCGTTTGCGTTAGACGGCAGTTCGCCGGCCGGCGAGAAGAATAGCGTCATGTGTTCCATTTTCTTCTTTTTGCCTTTGGTCAGCGTTACACGGTAGTAAGAACCGTAGATGGATTGCATATAGACCACATCCGCAATCTGATAATCCGCGTGCAGCGCAGCCGTCAGGTTCTTGATTTTGTGCGGGCAGTATTCCATCGGCACCACGGTGATGAGGTTGGCGTAACGGTCGTTCTTGTAATAAATCCGTTTTTGGTCGCCCCCGCGTGTAAACGTCGCGAGATAAAGATTCTGGCCGTTGGCATCCTGATAGATATACCATACCGGGTTCTCCGCATCGGCGTAATTCCTCGCAAAATCTTTCATAACCGGTTCGGACGGCGCCGGCGTTCTCGAAACAACCGCCTCCTGGGCGTTCACACTGCCGAATCCTGCAAGCAGGCAGAATAACAGACCGTTGACAATCATTTTTTTCATAAGGATGAATTTTTGAACCAAGGGTGCAAAGGTACGGCTTTTTATCGTATTTTTGTATTCCGTGCGATTGAAATCCGAACGATCTCGGGATGGTGTCGGCAATCGCGGCAAATTAAAGCGAAGGATATGAAATATTCCGTCATTATTCCGGTCTATAACCGGCCGGACGAGATGGCCGAGATGCTGGCGAGTCTGACGGCTCAGACTGAAAAGAATTTTGAAGTCGTTGTGGTAGAGGACGGTTCGAGTCTGCCGTGCGATGAGGTTGTGAATCAATATGCCGACCGGCTGGAGGTACAATATATCACTAAGCCGAATACTGGGCGGAGCGACACGCGCAATGTGGGTATGGGGCGCGCCAAGGGCGATTATTTCCTGTTTTTCGATTCGGATTGCATTCTGCCGCCGGAGTATATGCAGATCCTGAACCGTTGTCTGTCAAATCAATATGTGGATTGTTTCGGCGGCCCCGACCGCGCCCTACCTACGTTTACGGCCATGCAGAAGGCGGTCAATTTCGCGATGACGTCGTTTCTGACCACGGGTGGCATACGCGGAAGCGCGAAAGTCAGCATGGAGAAATTCAATCCGCGTTCGTTCAATATGGGGCTGTCCCGTGCGGTGTATGAGAAAGTAGGGGGCTTCGCCGATATGTTCGGCGAAGATATCGACCTTAGCATCCGGATTCGAGAAGCCGGTTTCTCCATCGCGTTGTTGCCGGAGGTGTCGGTTTACCACAAACGTCGCGTCAACCTTAAAAAGTTCTTCCGACAGGTCTATAATTTCGGACAGGCGCGGATATTCCTGTTCAAACTGCATCCGGATTCCCTGAAAGCCGTCCATGTTTTGCCGGCCTTGTTCGTGCTGGGGGAGGCGGTGCTGATATTGTTGGCTATCTTCCACAGTGCATGGTGGTTGCTGTTTCCGGCTTTCTATATCGTCCTGCTGTTCTTTGCCTCTTTGTTCAAGAACAAATCTCTGAAAATAGCGCTTTTGTCTATCGTCACGGCCTTTATCCAACTCAATGGCTACGGCTGTGGTTTCCTCAAAGCCTTCTGCACGAAAGTGCTGTTCGGCAAGGAATTGGAAAAAGGCGAAAAGTTGCGCCGCGCCTACAATAAGTAGGGTACGGCCAATTATCCGGTAGTTAACTCCGCAGGGATGTGTTGTTTTATTGGGGCTTATCATCGAACGGTGATTTATGCCTCAATCGGTCGAAAATATCGTCTGCCGTTTTCCGATGGGAATCGGATAGGAGACATGGTGTTTTTAATCGCAAAGCCAGTACCTTTTATTTAACAAAATCAAATATTTATAATAATAAGCCGTAGTGAAAACATAGTTATGCCGTAGTAAACTTGTAGTAAAAAATTGCGGATAATCGAATCGTTGTACTAAATTTATAGCATGGAAAAAAGAATATCTTTTGGCATCTTGCTGTTGGTTTTCATCGTGGGAATCCGTCCGGGTAAGGCGGAATCCGTTCATAAAGTCGATACCACACCGGCTGCGGCGCATATCCTGTTGGAAGAATTTACGGGTTTGCATTGCAGTTATTGCCCGCAGGCTCATACCATCGCCAACAATCTGACGTATGTCAATCCCGGTCGGGTTCATGTCATGGCGGTTCACACGGGCAGTTTGGCCGTGCCGTCCGGCAATGACCCGGATTTGCGTACCCCTTATGGCGACAGTCTGTATCTGTGGGCGGGGCAGGGCGGTATGCCGAGCGGCGATATCAACCGGACCGTTTATCCGGAATGTACGCGGGAAGACAGTTACACCCTGTCTCGTGGCGATTGGATGCACGTGGCCCGTCGTCTGTTGAATGCCGAAACGCCGGCTCCCGTCAACCTCTATGCCGAAGCGCGGATAGAACCGGCGTCCCCGGATCCGCATATATATATATTGATGTAGAGGCCTATGGCGTCAACCCGACGCCGGCTCCGGTTTTCCTTCATGTTGCGCTGACCGAGAATTTCGTACCCGGTTCCCAAGCGGGTAGCGGCATATCTTCTTATCTGCATCGTCATGTATTGCGTGACCTTGTAACCGGCCTTTACGGCGATACGCTCAAACCGTCGGAATTTACCAAAGGCTCTTATTTATCACGTACTTATGATTACGCATTGCCGGCGCAGTTCGGCAACCGCGTGCCCAATCAGGCCAATCTGGCTTGCCTCGTCTTTATAACCGACAGCACGGGGGCGGTTCTCAACAGCATGGAAGCCGAGGTGGCGTGTGCCGCCAAAGCGCCGCTCGACTATCTGCAAATCACGCTCAACCGTTTGGGAAAATACTATGGCGGCTCCGCCTACGATGTCTATGTGGTCAACCCGTCCGACGATACGGTGCGCAGTCTGACGTTTGCGTTTGAACTCAACGGCGAAAAAAGGGAATACGCGTTGCAGGGCTTGAACGTATGGCCCAAGACGGAAACCGTCGTGACGTTGCAGACGGATTTCGCGCCCGATGCTTTGAAAAAAGTCAATATTTATTCGCTTCGGCTCACGCAGGCAAACGGCAAGTCCATACAATCCAATCTGATACAATCGAGCTTCAACGAACCGCTGGATTTGTCGTCCGAGGCGGTTAAAATCGAATTTACGGGCGATGCTTTCGGCAGTGACAACGAAATCCGTTTGACGGATGTTGCCGGCCGTTTGGTTTATGGCGCCGGCCCGTTTGCGGATGGCGTGGAGGCGTTCAGCATTTCCGATGAACTGCCGGTTGAGCCGGGTCAAATCTATGTGCTGGATGTGACGGATAGTTTCCGCGACGGCGTGGAAGATGGCGGCGGCATCCGCATCTTGGATGCCCGTGACAGCGTATGGTACCGCTCTTATATAGGTAGTTACGGTCATCTGATATCGTTCCGCAGACCGGGAGCGGAAACGGCCGTGGAAGCGGTTGAGGCCGCTGGCGGAACTATCGATATTCAGCTTTATCCGAATCCGACACAGGCGGATGTGGAAGTCCGTCTGCAAGGCTGGGCGGCCGGTCGGGCGGAGATAAGCGTTTATAATCTGCAGGGACAGCCGGTATTTATGCGTGAAATCCTGTTGCCGGCCGGTGGCAAAGCGACGGAAATAATCGAGGTGTCCGACTTTCCGCAAGGCATTTATATGGTGCGTGTGTTGCAAAACCGGCGGCACGTGGTCAAGAAATTGGTGGTTCGACATTAAACAAATACAAATAATCAATAAAAACAGCCATTATGAAAAAGTCAATGATTTTATGCGGGCTCCTGGCTTGTGCGATGACCGCGATGCCGGTTCGGGCACAATGGAGCGGTAATACGGAAAATCCGGTGCGGATATCGGAGTCGTATATATGGGGCGATGAAATGTTGGCCGATGATGAAGGCAATCTCTATTTCTATTATCTGACCCCTGAAAGCAGAGCGGACCAAACGGAAAGCCAGCCTGTATCCTTGCAGGGTTTTGAACATTACAAAAGCGGTGTCTATGGCGGTTCGGAAAAATCGCTGCGGATTGTGCCTTATGTCAAGAAAGTCAATTATGACGGTACGATGGCCTGGGAGGCGCCTATCCGTTTGAGCGCCTATCCGACACTGACTTATACGATGGTCAACAGTTACATCACGTTGGACAAACAGGGCAATCTCGTGGCCGTCGTATGGGATGCGCGTTTGGATTCCAGCACCAATCGCTACACGGCAACCGCCTACAAGATTTCGCCCGAAGGCAAGATGCTTTGGGGAGAAGACGGGGTCAACCTGTGCAGCGGCAAGCGTTACGCTTTCGGCGCCTGTATGAATCTGACGACCTTGGACGACAACAGCACCGTCTTTGCCTGGGCGGGGGTTGAGGATTTTGAATCGGACGTGCAGACGATTTATATGCAGCGTGTGACGGCCGACGGCAAGGCGCAGTGGACCGACAAGAAGATGGAGAGCGGCAACACGGCCGTTTCCTATCCCTATATGGTCAATGCCGGCAGCAATGAATATTTCATGTTCTATTGTTCGGGTTCGACGCCGGATATGTATGTGCAGAAATACGATTTCGACGGTAATGCCGTTTGGGCGCAACCTACGTTGGTTTACGGTATGGGCGGTTTCGGGAACGGTAGCGCGATGCAGGTCATCCTTACGCTGGCGCCGGCCAAGAACGGCCTGTTGGTGGGCTGGAACGACGACCGCAACGGCACGCAGTCGGAGTCTGTATATATAGCGTATATCGACCGTGACGGCAAGCACGTATTCGCACCGGGCGATGCCGGCCTTCAGGTCGGCTATTCCGGTAATCGCGGTTTCCAGCCGTCTATCGTCTACAATTATGAATCCGATGACATCTATGTCGTTTGGCGCGAAACGAGTCCGAGTCAGACGTACCAGCAGGTAAGAGGCCAACGCATCAGCCTGTCCGGCGAATTGCTTTGGAGTCCTGAGGGCGTGGAAATCTGTGCCTTTGAAGAACGGCAGGCCGGTCAGGGAACGGTGCAGGCCGGTCTTAAAGGCGGTGCGATGTTCTTCTATATGAAGCAACGGGCGGCGGGCGACTATGGCCATACGGAAGCCTATGCCACGCTGTATTCGCAGGAGGGCAAGCCGGTTTGGGATATGGAAGAAGTGCCCTTGACCGATGGGAAACATGCGCAGGCTTCTTTGTACTCCACGCCTTTGCGGAAAAACCAGTGGGTGGTCAGCTACCATGATAACCGGAATTATAACGGCAATTTGAACAGTTACGATGTTTTCGCGCAGAATGTTTTGATAGACGGCAAGTTGGGAAGCGATGCCCATCTGCTGGCCAACGAACATGGCGTTAAAGCGGCCGTAGCGTTCGGCGTATCGCCCAACCCGGTGCGCGAAACCTTGAACGTGCGGATTGAAACCGCCCAACCGTCCGCTTTGCGGCTTACGCTCTGCAATTCGGTCGGCATGGAGGTGGCCACGTTGTACGAAGGCCGGGTGGAAGGTTCGGAAATGCTTTGCCTATCCCGTCCCGCCGGCCTGAAAGCCGGACTCTATGTCGTAAAGGCGGTGCTGAACGGTTCGGAAAGCAGTGTGAAAGTCGTGCTGCAATAGTTGAGATTTGAGCTATGTTCAGGTCTTTGTTTAAAACAGGTATAGCGGCTTTGGGTCTGGGGCTAATCTCAGTCTTCTCACTATACGGGCAAGCAAGGGTGTCCGTACAGCCCCGCCCAAAGGCCGTTCTTTTGGAAGAATATACCGGCTGGGGGTGCGGCAACTGTCCCGACGGCGCGGCCATGGCGGCGCAGCTGAAGGCTTTGCGTGGCGAAGGTTTGCAAGTCATCGCCGTCCATGCCGGCCACTATGCCGAACCCGGCGAATACAACCGTTTCGACCTGCGTACCGATTATAGCGACAGCTTGTTGGCGCAGGCCGGCGAATACGGCTACCCGCAGGGAACCGTGGATAGGGTATATATGCCGGAGTACGGCCGCATCATGGCCATGGGGCGCGGTTATTGGCCCAAAGCCATCAAGTCGCGTTCGTTCGATACGGCGGTGGTCAATCTGTGGGTCGGGGCGTCTTTGGCCGCCGACAGCCGCACGTTGTCCGTTACGGTGGAGGGCTATTATTACCGTTCCGCCTTATCGGCCGTGAACCGCCTCAATGTGGCTTTGTTGCAGAACCATATCGAGGGACCGCAGAACCAGGCGCCGGAAGGTTATCGGCACGAACACGTGTTGCGCGACCTGTTGACCGGCTTTTGGGGCGACAACCTTACGGAAACCGCGGCGGGCACGCTGTTCGAAAAGACCTATACCTATACGGTGCCGGCCGACTATCGCGGTGTGGCCGTCGATTTAAGGCAGTTGGAAATCGTGGTCTTCGTATGTGACGATACCGATACCGTGTTGAACGTTACGGCTTGCAAGCCGGCTTTGAGCGGTATTTCCGACCCGACGGACGCGGTGCTGACGCTGTCGGCCGTCGGCAACCGTTCGGTGTCTCGCGTATTCGAAGCCGAGGTGGAGAACACGGGCAGCGATACGATACGGACGTTGCGTTACGAGGCGATGGTTAACGATACCGCGCGGACATACGACCTGACGGTGGCGGTGCCGCCCTACGAAAAACGGCCCGTCCTGCTGGGGGTTGACGCTTATACGCCGCTCGACCGCAACCGGGTTGATTTCAGGTTGATGCAGGCCAACGGTACGGCATTGAACCAGCCGGCGGTTTCGGTTACGTTCAGTGGCCCCATTGCTTGCGTTTCGCCTTTTACGGTCGAACTCAAAACCGACCTCTGTCCCGATGAGGTGTATTGGTATGTGGCCGATGCGGCGGGCAACCGTATTCAGACTTACGGGCCTTACGCGGGTTCGGAAGCCGTTTCGGTCAACGAGGAACTGAATCTTGAAGAAGGGCTGTATATGTTGTGTTTTGCCGACCGCTGGTGGGATGGCTGGCAGGAACGTCCGAAAGGCTATTATAAAGTCAAGGACGCCGACGGCCTGTTGTTGGGGCAGAACTACGATGTCAAGGAGCGGGGCGAACAGATTGCGTTGCGGGTCGGTCGGTCCAAGCAGGCCAATGAAGGCGTGCGGGCACTGGCGGCGGCCGATATGCGGCTGTATCCGAATCCGGCCGCCATGGTGACGACGCTGACCGGCCGTGCGCTGGAAGACGGCGTTTGGCATTGGCGTCTCACCGATTTGCAAGGGCGGATTTTGCGGCAGGGGATGCTGACGGTAAGCCGGGGCGAAACGTTTGCCGTGGAAGTGCCGCTCGAAACGTTGAACAACGGTCTCTATCTGCTGACGATAGGGAACGGTATAGGAGAAAACTTATTTAAAATCAATAAAAACAAAGCGTTATGAAAAAATTATGGCTAATTTTAAGCGTTTTTGTTCTGTGTTCATGTTATGTACAGGGACAGAATGCGTCCTACTATCAGTTTAATACGACAGTAGGCGATGGCACATACGTGTCGTTGACCGATGCAACGGAATTGAAAGCGCCCGATGATTTGGTGGGGGCTTTCGATGACTATGCCTATATCTCGGCCACGGAAGTCAAGAAATTCAGTGAGATTGGCGCTGAAGAATCGTTGGAGGGGTTTGCAATCGGTTTTGATTTTACGTTGGGAGGGCGGCAGTTCGACCGTTTTATGCCGACTTCGGAAGGCTATGTCGCGTTGGCCTCCGGCTCATTCAGCAAAGCCGACATCACGGCGACGGGGAAGAATTTTCCTGCCTATGCCGTCGGGCTTAGGGGCGATGATGACACTTATCGGACCACCGCCACGGCCGCGGCCTATAAAATGACCGGCGAGGCCGGCAATCGTGTGCTTTCGGTGGAATACAAGAACCAATATTACAATGCAGCCCCCGGCGAGGGCGAAGGGCTCAATTATACAATCCGTTTGTATGAAAACGGCGGCAAAATCGAGCTCTATTTCAGTTCTATGTTAAGTGGAACATCCAATACTTTTTTTAATATCGGATTTACGACGGGAACGGATAGCGATAATAAACACTATCGGAATCCGGACGGCAATGATTGGACGAATACCTCCTATGCGTCGAATGGAACTAAGAATATCAACGCCGATGCCAATTTCCCCAAGGGGATGATTTGGACGTTTACCGAACCCGCCCCCTGTGTGGCACCGACCGATCCGGTGGTTTCGACCATCAATGTGATTCGTCCGGAAGGCTTCAAGGTGGACTATGATTTTGGCGAAAGCACGGCCGACGGCTATGTGGCCTTTGTTTCGACGGAACCGTTGGCCGAGGGCGTGGCCCCGCAAAACGGCACAATCTATTCCTATGGCGAAAACAGCGAACTGGGGTCGGCTACGTTCAACGGCACGGGGGCGCTGACCGGTAGCGCATACGTCAATGTTATAGGCACGGTGCCCGAAAACACCTATTATGTCTACACTTATCTGTATAACGAACGTTGCAAAGGCGACAGAACCTACGGGGCGCGTCAAACCCCGGCCATCCGCTTGTCCGCGCCCGCTTTGGAAATGACCTACGAGAACGACCATATCAGCCTGTGGCCCAAGGGGACCGATACGCTCGCCGTATTGGCCACGACGGTCAACGGCGAAAAGGACATGAGCAACAACATCGGCAAGGTCGGCCGTTTCGGCATTCCGACGGCCGCGCAGAACGTGGGCGATACGGTTTGGACAAGCGACCGGCAATTCGGCGGCATCATCCTGTACAAGAATTTGCAGCCGGCGGCCGCTTTCGACTACGACGCCACGTTGAAGTCCTATACCAACTACCACTTCGCGGCTTTCCGCCGCGATGCCGACGGGGGCTATGTTTCCGCTTTCGCGCAGGCCGACACGATGACGCCGCCGGCCATCCCGTTTATGGACGACTTCAGCACGTTGCCGCCGTTTGGGGAGCCGCAGGGCTATACGGGCAACGGAACGCTTTTGGTGCAGCGCGGCGGTGGTTTGCAGGCTCGTATTCCACTTAGTTCAACTGGCGATGCAGCCCGTTTGATTTTGGAAACGCCGGAAATCGTCTTCCCGGCCGAAGCGGATGCCCGTTTGATATTCGAATATAATTATGTTGTATTGCGCGGCTTTCGCGGTATGAGCGGTACGCTGATAGAGGAAGATTATAATGACGGGAATGGTATATATTTCAGTATCAGCGAAAATGGTGGTGAATGGCAACAGGTTTCGGCTATTAATAAAGTCAATCCGGATTATTTCGATAATATGAATGACCTTAAAAAACGTTTTGTAACGTTATCCGGCCATAATGGAAAAGCCTGTCGCATACGCATAGAGGCTATAGGGGAAGGTTATACCTTTCAGGCTCAATTGAAAATCGCGAGCATCTCCATTGTGGAGAAACCGGCTTGCGACGCGCCTTTGACGGTATCGGTCCCGTCCGAAACGGTTTATGGCGACAGCGCCCGCGTGATCTGGACGCCCTTCGATGCCGACGAACAACAGGCCGGCATTGCCTACCGTCTTGAAAATGAATCCACTTGGCATATGCTGTTGGAAGAGACCACGGAAGACACGGTCAATGTGGGCGGCTTGCCTAACCGGACCAATGTGGTGGTAGGCGTCAAGACGCATTGCACGGGCGGCGCCGAGAGCGTCTATACCGAAAGCGGTGTGTTCAGAACCGGTTATCAGATGCCGTTTATCGAAGACTTTTCTACGGTTGGCGTGTATGATAGAAATGGCACGAAGTTCTATGGTTTGCAGGAAGATTGGGCCATCAGCAGCAATCCGTTGGGCACGCTTATGTTAAAGGTAGGCATGAATGCGTTGTACGGCAATGTTGTGCTTTTCAACAAAGCGACGCAGGAAGAATACGACCCGTCGGAACCGGATGGCGACAAGTGTATGCGTTTTGAAGCGGTCAATGGCATCTGGCTCGTGATGCCGCCGGTTGCGCTGGCCGAAGGACACGACGCGGAGCTGAGCTTCGACGCCGCCTTGTTGAAGAAAAACGCGGCGGACGCGGCGACCGAGGTGCACGCCGAGGCCAAATTCATCGTATACGCTACGGAAATGGCGGAAGAAGACGGTATGACCAAGCAGACGTTCGCGGCGGAAGACGCCATCCTGACGTTGGGTCAAACCGAATTGACCGCCATAGGCGCGCAAAAGCAACTGAAGGTGGCGGTGCCGGCCGCTTTGACGGGCAAGGTACGCTTCGGCTTCTATTATAGTGTAGGCGATGCGGATGCGGAAGCTTCGCGTAACCAATTCTATCTCGACAACCTCGGTATGGCCGCGGCCTGCGGTCAGGTGGTCGACCCGCAGACGGTTTCGGTGGGCGAAACGACGGCCGTTATCGGTTGGCGCGCTTATCCGGGCATTGACACATACAAGGTAACGGTGATGGCGACGGAAAGCGAAACCGCGCTGGAACCCATTACGGTTACGGAACCCAAGGTAGAATTGACGGGCTTGGAGAAAGCCACCGCCTATAAAGTGTCGGTCAGCTACGCTTGCTCCGAGGAAGAAGATGCGCCGGCCGCCGAGATTACGTTCACGACGGGCGGTGTGCCTTGCTACGACCCCACGGATTTGGAGGCCACGGACGTGACCAAGACGTCGGCCGTCCTCAGCTGGACGGGCGAGGCCGAAACCTACAATCTTGAATACAAGGAGGCTTCGGTTGAAACGTTTGTAAGCCGTGTTGTAACCGGCAACACCTATAATCTGACGAACCTGAAGGCGGGTACCGATTATGTGTTCCGTGTGCAGTCCGTCTGCAACGCGGCGGCCGGCGATATGTCCGAATGGACCGAAACGGCTGCTTTCAAAACGGCCGACCTGACGTGCTTTGCGCCGACGGGCATCAACGTAACGGCTTCGTTCTCACAGGCGGAAGTCGTTTGGGAAGGCGATGCCGACCAATATCAGTTCGCTTACCGTCAGGGTACGGACGCTTCCACGCCTTGGACGACCGTTTTCGTGGTCAACGCTAAAAAATACCTCCTTACGGGTTTGAAGGCCGAAACGGTTTATCAGGTACGGTTGCGCAGCATCTGTGCGGTGGGCGATACGAGCGCCTACAGCCAGCCGGTGGATTTCACCACCACCGCGGTAACGCCCTGCCCCGTGCCCACGCAGTTGCGCGTGGAAGACACGACGTTTACGTCGGCCAAATTGGCTTGGGAAGGCGACGAACAGCATGAAAGTTATCTGTTCCGTTACCGTGAAACCACGGCCACGGCTTGGGACAGCGTCAAGAATTTGACCGACAAGACCTATACGCTCAATGACTTGAAAACCAACACCGCCTACATTTGGTCGGTCAACGCGGCTTGCAACGAGAACCGGACGAGCGGTTGGGCCACGGCCAACGAATTCAGTACGCCGGAACAAGTGGGCAATGAAGACGTGTTGCGCGCGGGCTTCGATGTGTATGCCACCAAAGGCCATGTCAATGTCCTGAACCGCAGCGGTCTGTATGTTTCCACGGTGGAAATCTATGCGATGGACGGCCGCAAGGTGGGTTATTATACGGTCAACACGAATGAGAACGTACTGCTTCCGGTTACGCTGAGCGGTGCGCCCGTCATGGTGCTCCTGCAGACCGAATCCGGCCATGTGACGTATAAGATACTCTTACCGTAACGATTGGCTGCAAGACGGCACAGGGGCTTGGCCCGTGCAGCCGTCGGGCAGAAGGGGAAACCGCTTGCGGTTTCCCCTTCTTTTTTATCTACTTATTTATAAGCGTGGCTTTTATGGCTGTCGGAATGGGTTGAACCGCCCGTATGCGGTAACCGCAAATATCTTCTGCAAGCGGTTGTCGCCCCGGCTTCGGCCACTGGGTGCACGGCCTGGGGGTTGGTATATTTCAGTCAACTAAATCAGATGTTTATAATAATAAGCCGTAGTGAAATATGGCCATGCCGTAGTTGAAATGTAGCGAAAATCTTTGGGGGTGTCGGGATAAGCGGTAATATTGTAAAAGTGTTCCGGCAGGGTTTGTATGGCCAAGACCGGCACGACATAACGAATATAAGTAGCATAGAAAACAATTGATCGTCATGAAAAGCTTATTCAAAACGGGGTTACTTCTCATAGGCAGTGTATTATTGTCTTTGCCGGTACGGGCGCAATGGAGCGGAGAAGCCTCGCAACCTCTTCAAATTTCCGAGAAATATATATGGGATGATGACTGGGCGATAGATGCCGATGGCAATGTCTATTTCTATTATCTCTCGCCGGACAATATGCGTATCATCCCTTATGTCAAGAGAGTCAATTATGACGGTACGATGGCTTGGAAGGAACCCATCCGCTTGAGTGCCTATCCCACGCTTACTTTCACGATGGTCAACGACTATGTGACGACAGATAGGGACGGTAATCTCGTGGCCATCGTATGGGATGAACGTTTGGATTCCGTCAATCGTAACTATACGCCGACGGCTTATAAGATTTCTCCCGAGGGCGAAATGCTTTGGGGAAAAGAAGGGGTCAATCTGTGCGATGGCGAAAGTTTGCGTTCGGGGCTCTGTATGAAGTTGATAACGTTGGAAGACAATAGCACGGTCTTTGTTTATAGCGGCAGCTTGAGAAAAGAGGACAAGACGCGCGAAGGCATCTTCATGCAGCGGGTGTCGGCCGACGGAGAAGTGCTTTGGGGCGGCAGGGATTTGACGGTATCGGGCAACTATCCCTTTCTGGCCAATGCCGGCAACAATGAGTTCTATATGGTGTATTGCACGGGTTCCGGGCCGGAAGTCTACGTGCAGAAATACGATTTCGACGGCAATGCCGTTTGGGCGCGGCCGACTTTGGTGTATGGCAAGGGTAATTTCGGTACGGGCGGCGCCATGCATACGGTGCTGAGCGTGGAGCCGGCCAAAGACGGCCTGTTGGTAGGGTGGTATGACGACCGCGACGAGACCTGGGCGGAATCCGTCTACCTGGCCTATATCGACCGCAACGGGAAGCACGTGTTCAGCACCGGTGACGCCGGTCTTAAAATCGGGTATTCGGAAAACCGTCAGCTTTATGTGCAATGTGTTTATAATGAAGCCGATGATGCCATCTATGCCATTTGGCGCGAGATGGAGATAGAGGAAACGATGCAGCAGATGAAAGGGCAGAAAATCAGCACTTCCGGCGAACTGATGTGGCGTCCGGAAGGGGTGGAACTCTGTTATCTGGAAGAACGGCAGGCCGGTCAGGGGTCGGTACAGGCCAACAAGGACGGCGGCGCGGCTTTCTTCTTTATGACTCAGGCGCCGCAAGATTACAACCACACGATGGCCTATGCCTTGCTGTATACGTCTGACGGCACGCCGGCGTTGGAACAGCGGGAAGTGGCCCTGTTGGACGGACGGCATGCCGCTTCGGATTTGAAATCGATGCCGCTCCGTCATAACCAGTGGGTGGTTAAAATCAGAGACGGCCGCAATTATGAGGGTCAAAGCGGTGCCTTCGATAATTTCGACATTTTCGCGCAGAATGTTTTGACAGACGGCAAGTTGGGGAGCGATGCCCATCTGCTGGCCAATGAAGACGGCATTGCGGCGGTCACGCTGTTTGGCGTGTCGCCCAACCCGGTGCGCGAAACCTTGAACGTGCAGATTGAAACCGCCCGTCCGTCCGCTTTGCGGCTTACGCTCTGCAATCTGTTCGGCATGGAGGTGGCCACGCTGTACGAAGGCCGTGTGGAAGGCTCGGAAATGCTGAACCTGCCCCGTCCCGCCGGCCTGAAAGCCGGACTCTATGTCGTAAAGGCGGTGCTGAACGGCAAGGAAAGCGGTGTAAAGGTTGTGCTGCAGTAGTTTAAGTTCAACGGAAATGTTCAAGTATTTAAAAATAAGCATAGCGGCTTTGGGTTGGGGGCTATTCTCAGTCTTCTCACTATACGGGCAGGCAAGGGTGCCCGTTCAGCCCCGCCCAAAGGCCGTTCTTTTGGAAGAATATACCGGCTGGGGTTGCGGCAATTGTCCCGACGGCGCGGCCAGGGCTTCGTGGTTGAAGGCTTTGCGCGGCGACAACTTCCACGTGATTGCCATACACGCCGGGTATTACGCCGAACCGGGCTCCAGAGGCCTCGACCTGCGGATTGATTATGCCGACAGCCTGTTGATGCAGGCCGGCGAATACGGCTACCCGCAGGGCACGATAGACCGCGTGCTGTTTGACAGCAAGGACATGATGGCCATGGGGCGCGGCGATTGGACGAAAGCCGTCAAGGCGCGTTCGTTCGATACGGCCACCGTCAACCTTTGGGTCGACGCCACCGTGGATGTTGAGACGCGGACGCTGACGGTCAACGTGGAGGGCTATTATTACCGTGCCGCGGCATTGTCCGAAAACCGCCTCAACGTGGCTTTGGTGCAGAACCATATCGACGGCCCGCAGAACTCGGCGCCGGCCGGTTATCAACACGAACACGTGTTGCGTGACCTGCTGACCGGGCAATGGGGCGAACTGCTGACGGCTACGGCGGCCGGTACCACGTTTAAACGGACCTACACCTATGCGGTTCCCGCCGACTACCGCGGCGTTAAGGTCAATCTGAAAAATTTGGAAATCATAGCGTTCGTATGTGAGGATACCAAAACCGTGTTGCAGGTCACGTCCTGCCATCCTGCGGTGCAGGGGCTGGACGAACCGGCCGGCGCCGTACTCACGTTGAGTGCGGTGGACAACCGTTCGGTAACGCAGGTTTTTGAGGCTACCGTGGAGAATACGGGCAACGATACGATACGGACGTTGGGTTATGAAGCGGTCGTCAACGACCAGGCCGGCCAGTATGAAACGGACGTCTGCATTCCGCCTTACGAGAAGCGGATGGTTAAGCTGTCGGTTGCGGCCTACGAACCGCTTGACCGCAATCGGGTCGATATGCGCGTGACCCATATCAACGGCCAATCGGCCAAGAGTAATGCGGAGACCGTGGCATTCAACGGCCCGGTCGATTGTGTCGCGCCCCTGTCGGTGGATGTCTGCACCGACCTCCGTCCCGATGAGGTCTATTGGTATGTGACCGACGCGGCGGGCAACCGTATCCTCGACTACGGACCCTATGCGGGTTCGGAAGCCGTAGCGGTAACGGAAACGCTGGATTTGGAACCGGGGCTGTATATGCTCTGTATGGCCGATGCGTGGTGGGATGGCTGGCAGGAGAAGCCGAAAGGCTATTACAAAGTCAAGGATGCCACCGGCTTGTTGTTGGGGCAGAACTACGATGTGCAGAACAAAGGGGCGGTCATGGCCTTGCGTGTCCTGTCGTCCATGACGGCGGGCGTGGAAGCGCAGACCTTGGCGGTAGAGGGGCTGTGCCTGTATCCGAATCCGGCCGTAGAGACCGCTGCCCTAAGCGGTACGGCCATGGCAACCGGCCTATGGACGTGGCGGCTCAGCGATATGCAGGGGCGTGTCCGTTTGCAGGGCAACCTGTCGGTGCGGGCGGGTGAGGCTTTCTCGGTCGTCTTGCCCGTAGCGGCCTTGAACGATGGGCTGTATCTAATCACCATCGGAAACGGCAGACAAACAAACAGTATGAAATTCGCTAAAAAACAAATATTATGAAAAGATCAATCATTATAGCCATCGTTCTGGCTTTGTGTACCGTATCGTTGCGGGCGCAATATGCGGCGTATTATGTATTCGAGGCCACGAACGGGACGGCAGAGAGTGTATATACCTCATTGACCGGGGCAACGGAATTGACAGGCGCGAGCGGATTGCCGGGTGTGGATTTCGACAACTATGCGTTTATCTCCACCACAGCCGTCAAGGCCTTTGATGACATGATGAGCGATGAGACCCAGGCGGGTTTTCCGATAGGATTCACGTTCAATTACGGCAACAAGGACTTCGACCGCTTTATGCCGACCTCCGAGGGTTATATCGCGTTGGCGAACGGTCAGTTCAAACGTTCGGACATCTTGCCGGTGGGTAACCATTTCGCCCCTTACGCCATAGGGTTGAGGGGTACCGGGACGACGTATCACGGTAACGGTACGGAAGTAGCCTACCAGTTGGAGGGCGAGGCCGGCCATCGTATCCTGTCGGTGGAATTCCGGAATTTCTATTACGAAAAAACGGGGGCCAATGTGTTGCAAGGCGGGTTGAATTATACGATACGGCTCTATGAGGAAGGCGGTAAGATTGAATTCTATTTCGGTTCGATGGTGGGGTCAAACGGCATGAGTGCACTTAGCAAGGTATTGTTTGCCATAGGGTTGAATGTGGCGACCGATGCCAATCCTACGGCCCAAAACCATACGTTGCATTATCGTCAGCCGGGAGGCCGGAACGGGGATCTCGATTGGAATGAGACGACGCAGGTCAACTATTTCCCGACCGCGGCTCAATTGATGACCAACGCAACGATAGCGGAAGGTACGGTTTGGGCCTTTACCAAACCGGCGCCTTGTTCGGCGCCGGTGGCGGCCAAGCCTTATATCTCCGTCATGCGTCCCGAAGGTTTCCGCATCGATTACGATTTGACGGATGTGGAAGCGGATGGTTTTGTAACCTTTATCTCCGAACAGCCCTTGGCCGACGACGCGCAGCTTGAGGATGGTTCGATTTATAATGTGTTGGATTGGTGGGGGCCGGCTATGTGTGTCGGCACGGAACCCATGGATGCAGAGGAATTGTATTCGGAAACGCCGAAAATATCGTCAGGTACCGAATATCATGTATATACATGGCTTTATAACGAACGTTGTGCGGGTGTCCGTGCCTATGGGCCGCGCGGCGAGGCCTTGCGTCTTACCGCTCCGGAACTGTCCATGACCTACAAGGATGATCAAATCGCGTTGTTCCCGAAAGGCGAAGACACGCTGGCGGTCTTGGTCACGTCGGTCTATGGCGCCAAGGACATGAACAATGTTATGGCCAACGTGGGGCGTTTCGGCATCCCGACGGCGTCGCAGCAAGTGGGCGATACGGTTTGGACGGTGGATGGCGAATTCGGCGGCATATT
Organism: uncultured Bacteroidaceae bacterium; assembly: GCA_964442435.1. GTDB lineage: Bacteria > Bacteroidota > Bacteroidia > Bacteroidales > P3 > CAMXAS01. Next base: position 32,101 of record CAYTZG010000016.1, read on the forward strand.
GGTTTACAAGAACTTACAACCGGCAGCGGCTTTCACGTATGCCGAACCTTTGAAATCCTATACCAACTATCATTTCGCTGCTTTCCGTCGCAATGCCGACGGCTTGTATGCTTCCGCTTTCGCACAGGCCGACACGCTGACGGCTCCCGTCATACCGTTTGTGGATGATTTCAGCAACACCATTCCGTCGCAGACGCCGGTGCTGTATATAGGAGAGGAATTCGTCAAAAACAAACAGAGCGGTTGTCTGGAAGCGAGCATAGCGTCAAAATCCGTAGGAACAGGCACCGTGTTGAATCTGGAAACGCCTGAACTGTTATTCCCTGCGGCGTCGGATGCCCGTTTGATATTGGATTATAATTATACGGTGGCACGCGGGGTCAATATGCAGACACCGAGTCTGAAAGCCGAGGATTATGCCGGTAATAACGGTATCCGTTTCAGTATCAGTGCCGATGGCGTTGAGTGGACGCAAGTGGATTCCATTACCAAAACGAATCCGGATTTGTTTGCCAGTGATGATGAATGGAAACAGCGCTATATTACGTTGCCGGGATTCCGTGGACAGCGTTGCCGTGTCCGTATAGAGGTAACGGGTGAAGAACTTGAGAATGTGGGTACCATCAAAATCCGCACGCTGTCGATAGTGGAGAAGCCGGATTGCGATGCGCCGCTTTCAGTATCGCTGACGGCGGGCACCGTGATTGCCGACAGCGCGTCTTTGGCGTGGGTTCCTTTCGATGCGGAACAAACGCAGGGCACGGTGGCTTATCGTCTTGCCACGGGCAATGATTGGGTCTTGCTGTGCGAAACCGACCAAACGGCGTTGCGGGTAGGCGGCTTGCCGAACCGTACCGATGTCGTGTTGGGTGTCAAGACCCGTTGCACGGGCGGTGCGGAAAGTGTATATACTACATCGGAAGCATTCCTGACGGGTTATCAAATGCCGTTTGAGGAAGATTTTTCAAAACCGGATACCCGTCAGCAAAAGGATGGCGCTATAGTTTATGTCTTGCCTGAGGGTTGGGCCACCAGCACGGATGGAATTTCAGCCAACGGTTCGTTGGATTTGGCCACCGATGCGAGAATGTGGTTCGACGCGCCGATTGTGGATTGGGAAACCCATTTGGCCTACAATCCGGAGGTGGCCGGCAACAATGCCGTTCGTTTGGGTTCGGCCCTTTATACGCCGGAATCCTGGATAGTCCTGCCGCCTTTCATATTGCCCGAAACGCATACGGCTGCCGTTGGTTTCGACGCGGCCCTGTTGCACAGCGAGACCTTTGCCGCCGCCACGGCCGCCACCATCGCCGCCGATGCCAAACTCATCGTATACGCCACGGAAATGACGGGGGCCGACAAACTGACGTCCCAGACGTTTACGGCCAACGACATCATCTTGACGGTGGATGCGGCCGGCTTGGCGGAAATAGGCAGCCTGAAACGCCTTGAAGCTTCTTTGGGGCAGCTGAGCGGTAAAGTCCGTGTGGGCATTTGCTATATGTTCGGCACGTTGGGTGGCGACCAAACCAAATTCAACCAATTGTATATCGATAATGTATCGGTAGCCGAACCTTGCGGCGCGGTGGCCGATCTGCACCTGACGGCTTTGGACGAAACGACGGCGGTCGCGGCCTGGCGCGTTTATCCGAATGTAACGGCCTATAAGGTCACGGTGGTTGCGGCGGACGACGCGGCCGCCGAACCTGTCGTCGTCAATGTGCAGGCGCCGGAGGTGGAAATATCCGGCCTGACGGAGCAGACGGCTTATAAGCTGGCGGTAACCTATGTCTGCGGCGATGACGAGTCGGCCAAGGCGGAAATCACGTTTACGACCGGCGGGGCGCCCTGCGATATACCGACAGATTTGGACGCCACGGAAATAACCCAGACGTCGGCCGTGCTTACGTGGTCGGGTGCCGCCGAAAACTATCAGCTCGAATTCAAGGAAGTTTCCGCTACGGCCTACACGTTGCGCGAGGTAACGGGAACGACTTGCCGGTTGACGAATCTCAATGCCGGTTCGTCCTATGTGTTCCGTGTACGGGCCGCGTGCAACGCTTTGGCCGGCGATATGTCCAACTGGAGCGAGACGGCCGCGTTCAGCACCCAATCCCTCACGTGTATCGCGCCCACCGGCATCGAAGTCAACCCGTCCTTCTCTTTGGCGGAAGTGACTTGGCAAGGCGACGCCGACAACTATCAGATAGCCTGGCGTCGGGCGGGAGAAACCTCCATGCCTTGGACAACGGATTTTGTGGCCGGACAAGCTTTCACGATACGCGGGCTGCGGGCCGAAACGATTTATCATGTGCGGCTGCGCAGCATCTGTGCGGTGGGCGATACGAGCGCCTATAGCGATGTCGTGGCGTTTACGACGATAGCGGAACCCGTATGCCCGTTGCCCACGCAGTTGCGCGTGGAAGACACGACGCTTACGTCGGCCAAGATGGTTTGGAACGGCAACGAACAGCATGAAGGTTATCTGTTCCGTTTCCGTGAAACCACGGTCACGGCTTGGGACAGCGTCAAGAATCTGACCGCCACCACCTATACGCTCGATAACCTGAAGGCCCGTACCGCCTATATCTGGTCGGTAAACGCCATGTGCAGCGAGGGTCGGACGAGCGGTTGGGCGGCGGCCAACGAGTTCAGCACGTTTGGCGGCGCGGCCAATGAAGACGTGTTGCGCGCAGGCTTTGATTTGTATGCCGTCAACGGTCATATCAGCGTTCTGAACCGAAACGGCCTGTATGTATATACAATTGAAGTGTATGCGGTGGATGGCCGCAAGGTTGACGGTTATACGGTCAATACGAACGAGAACGTGTTGCTGCCGGTATCGTTGAGCGGCACGCCGGCGGTGGTGGTTCTGCAGACCGAAGCCGGCCGCGTAGCGTATAAGATACTCCTGCCGTAACTGACGGACGGAAGCGGCCGTTAAGCAGAAGGGGGAACCGCTTGGCGGTTCCCCCTTCCTTTTTGCCGTCGGTCTGCAACGTGCTTACAGCACCTTGTGGAACTGGCTTGAGTTGGCCTGCGCCGTGGGCATGATGACCATGTCGTTGATGTTGACGTGGGCCGGCAAGAGCACGCAGTAGGCGATGGCGTCGGCGATATCGGCGGCCGTAAGCGGTGTAAAGCCTTGATAAACCTTGTCGGCACGTTCGGCGTCCCCCTTGAAGCGCACGAGCGAGAATTCGGTTTCCACCGCGCCCGGACAGATTTGCGTCACCTTGATGCCGTAAGGCAGCAAGTCCTGCCGCATTCCCTTGCTCAACGCGTCCACGCCGTGTTTGGTGGCGCAATAGACATTGCCGTTCAGATAGGCTTCCTTGCCGGCAATCGAGCCGAGGTTGACCACATGGCCCTTGCGGCGCGCCGTCATCCACGGCAATACGACGCGGCTCACGTAGAGCAACCCCTTGATGTTGGTGTCTATCATGCGTTCCCAGTCGTCCACGACGCCCTCCTGCAACGGGTTCAAGCCCACGGCGAGGCCGGCGTTGTTCACGAGCACGTCTATGGCTTTCCAGGCCTCCGGCAGGCCGTTCAGCGCCGTTTCCACGACCTGTTTGTCGCGCACGTCGAAGCAGAGCGGCAAAACCTCCGTCTTGGCTTTCATCGCTTCGGCCACCGCTTTCAGCTTGTCTTCGCGGCGACCCGTCACGATGAGTTTGTAACCTTCGGCGGCCAGCCGTTCGGCCGTCGCCCGTCCGATGCCCGACGTTACGCCGGTAATCAATGCAATCTTTTCCATAATCGATAGGTTTTGCTATACCGCCACGTCCGCCTTGATGTGCGGGTGCGCCTGATAGTTCAGGATGCGGATGTCTTCGTAAGTAAAATCGTCCAGGTTGCGCACGTCGGGGTTCAGTTCCAAGGTCGGCAGCGGGAACGGCGTCCGCGTCAGTTGCAGCCGCGCCTGCTCCAAGTGGTTCGAATACAGGTGCGCGTCGCCGAGCGTATGGACGAACGTGCCCGGCTTGAGGCCGCATACCTGCGCCACCATCGCCGTCAGGAGCGCGTATGACGCAATGTTGAACGGCACGCCCAAAAAGACGTCGCCGCTCCGTTGATAGAGCTGGCACGAGAGCCGTCCCTCCGTTACGTAGAACTGAAAGAACGCATGGCAGGGCGGCAACGCCATCTTGTCCACCTCCGCGGGGTTCCAGGCCGACACCATGAGCCGGCGCGAGTCGGGCGTTTCGCGGATTTGCCGCACCACCTCTTTGATTTGGTCTATCGTGTGGCCGTCGGGCCCGGCCCAGCTGCGCCACTGCTTGCCGTACACCGGGCCGAGGTCGCCGTTTGCGTCGGCCCACTCGTCCCAAATCGTCACGCCGTGGTCGTGCAGATAGCGGATGTTCGTGTCGCCCTTGAGCATCCACAGCAGTTCGTAAAAGATGGAGCGCGTATGCAGTTTCTTGGTCGTCAGCAGCGGAAAGCCCTCCGAGAGGTCAAACCGCATCTGATAGCCGAAGTAGCTGAGCGTGCCGGTACCCGTCCGGTCCGTTTTCCGAACGCCTTGTTCGAGAATCGTGCGCAGTAAATCCAGATATGCTTTCATAATGTCAATTGTAGTGTCAGTCCGTCGTAAGCCGGCCTTATGTTTTCGGGCAGTTCGCGGCACAGCGCCTCGTGTTCCAGTGCATGGCTGATATGGGTCAGGTAGGCCTGTTCCGGTTGGATGTCGTTGATGAATGCCATGGCCTGATCCAACGTGAAATGCGAGGGATGTGCCTCCCGCCGCAGCGCGTTCACCACCAGGATGCGGCAGCCGCGGATGAGGTCGGCCGATTCGGCGCTGATTTCACTCGCGTCCGTGATGTAGCAGAAGTCGCCGATGCGGAAGGCCGCGATGTCCATCAGGTAGTGGCGTATGGCAATCGCCTGCACCGACAGCCCCTCCACGCGGAAAGGCGCGGCGTTGGTCTCAATCTCGTTCATCACGAACTGCGGGGCGCCGGGGTAGGGATGCGCCTCAAACGCATAGGGAAAGTTCTCCCTTACGCCTTGCAGCGTGTGCGCCGTGCCGTAGAGCGGCATCGGACGCGGCGGCGCATAGCGGGCGTAATAATTGTAGGGGCGCACGTCGTCCAGGCCGCCGATATGGTCGCGGTGGGGATGGGTCAGCAGGATGGCGTCCAAGCGGTCCACGCCCGCGCCCAGCATCTGTTCGCGGAAGTTGGGCCCCGCGTCTATGGCCACGGCCTTGTCCCCGTAGCGGATGAGGCCGGCCGTGCGCAGCCGTTTGTTCTTGGGGTTGGTTGAGTTGCAGACTTCACAATGGCATCCGATAATCGGCACGCCTTGCGAGGTGCCCGTTCCGAGAAACGTGAATTCGGCCGTTTTCATCGTGTTGAACGCATTAAAAATGTTTTTCGGTGCATTCCCCTTGCAGTTGCAGGGTCTGTCCGTCGTAAACGCCGTAAGAGAAATATTGCAGCCAGTCGCCCGCGTTCAGATACTGACAGTCGGTTGGCGTATTTTCGTCCAAGGCCTTTATCGGTACCAATTGCGGCCAGTGGCGGTGGGCGAAGATAAAATAGCGGATGTCGGGCTCCTCGTCTAACGTTTCCCGCATGAAATAGGTCAGGTTCTCGTTTTTCTTGGTTTCGTAGGCCTTGCGGTCGGTCTTGAGTTCGTCGGCCTTGCGGCTGCGGCGCGAAAAGCCGCTGGCCAGCACATAGCCCGTCCACGGGTGCAGCATGGCAAACAGGCTGCGGCTCCAACGGGCGGTAAACAGCCGTTTGATGAACTTGTAGCCCTTGTCGTCGGGCCCCAAGCCGTCGCCGTGGCCGAGATAGAACTTAACGCCGTCCACCCACAGCCGCGCGTTCCGTTCGCACACGCGCAGGCCGAGTTCCTGCTGGAAGTAGTTGCGCACCCACGTGTCGTGGTTGCCGCAGAAGAAAAAGACGGGGATGCCCTTGTCGGTCAGCCGCGCCAGCGTTCCGAACAGACGGACGAAGCCTTTGGGCACCACATGGCGGTATTCGAACCAGTAGTCGAAAACGTCGCCGAGCAGGAACAGGGCGCCCATCTCCGCCTCGTGCGCCTCTATCCACGCGATGACCTTGCGTTCGCGTTCGCGGCTCTTGTCGTAAGCGGGCGAGCCGAGGTGGAAGTCGGAAGCGAAGAACAGTTTTTTGCCCGCTTCCAGTTTAAGGTCGATATGGTCTACTTGTATCTCTTTCATGGTTGCGTTTGCGTTGCGGCCTGTAGCCGTTGCAGTTGTTCCAAGCGTTCTATGTTGTTCGAAAAACGGTTTACGTGCGCGTTGTCCGGCAGGGCACACCGCATGGCGGAAGCCCAATCGGAGAGGATGCGGAGGTCGGCTGTGTCCCGCGCGTCGAACAGCGGACGGTTGCCGAACGGCAGCTGGGCCAGATAAACCGGTATCAGCGTGTTCGGGTAGCGTGCCGCCAGCCGGATGCTTTCGGCTTTGTGCGCGCGGTAGTGGTCGTCAAGACTCTCTACAAGCGAGTCGTATATATGGCGGGCGTCGGCCTCATAGCGCACGCTGAGCCAGTAGTCGGCCGCCTCGCGGTTCAGCCGTTCGGCCGCCTGTTGCGCCCGCTGGAACGGCAGGATATGCAGGCTGTCGGCCGCGCCCGCCGCGTCGGTCACGTGCGCGCTGCCCACCAAGTCGGCGTAGTCGGCCTCCACCTTCAGCGCGCCGCCCACGGCGGGAAACAGCACCAAAGGCGCGGGCGTGCCCGCCGTGTCGGCCTCCGTCTGCAACGCAAACAGGCTCAGGCTGTCGTTCCCGAAGCGGAACCGCCCTTGGCCGCGCTTATCCAAGCGGATGGCCGCTATCGTCACCGTGCCCGTATTGGCGCGCAGTTCGTAGAGGGTCAGCATCCGTTCCGCGCCCCCGTGCAGACAGACTTCCACCGTCGTCCGCTCCGGAGCCGCGCGCCGGCATCCCATGCCGAGGCCGCATAGCCATGCGGCCGCGAAGGCCGCCATGCCCCAGGCCGAGCACCGCTTTATCGCTTGCACAAAGCGTTTCATGCCTTTGCGTTCTCTTTCGCCCACGTGTCTTTAAGCCCCACGGTCTTGTTGAAAATCAGGCGGCCTTCGCGCGCGGCGTCCGGGTCCACGTTGAAGTAGCCCAGACGTTCGAACTGGAAGTGGTCCAGCGGGCGGGCGTCGGCGAGGAAAGCCTCCACCTTGCAGTGGTTCTTGATTTCCAACGAGTCGGGGTTGAGGTTATCGAGAAACGTCTTGCCCTCTTCCACCTCGTCGGGCGTGGGCGTGTTGAACAGCCGGTCAAAGACGCGCACTTCGGCGTCCAAGGCGTGCGCGGCCGACACCCAGTGCAGCGTGCCTTTCACCTTGCGGCCGTCGGGCGAGTTGCCGCCCTTGGAGGCCGGGTCATACGTGCAGTGGATTTCCGTGATGTTGCCGGCGGCGTCTTTCACCACGTCGGTGCAACGCACGAAATAGGCGTAGCGCAACCGCACCTCCGTGCCCGGCGAGAGACGGAAATATTTTTTGGGCGGGTTCTCCATAAAGTCCTCGCGTTCGATATACAGCTCGCGCGAGAACGTCACCTTGCGCGTGCCCATCGTCGGGTCTTCGGGGTTGTTGACGGCTTCCAGCTCCTCGGTCTGTCCTTCGGGGTAGTTCGTAATGACCACCTTGACCGGGTCAAGCACCGCCATCACGCGCTGCGCCTTCTTGTTGAGGTCTTCGCGCACGCACCATTCCAGCAGCGATACGTCAATCGTGTTGTCGCGTTTGGCCACGCCGATTTTGTCGGCGAACAGGCGGATGGAGGCCGGCGTGTAGCCGCGTCGCCTTAAGCCCGAAATCGTCGGCATACGCGGGTCGTCCCAACCCATGACGTGTTTCTCCTGCACGAGTTGCAGCAGCTTGCGCTTGCTCATGACCGTATAGCTGAGGTTGAGCCGCGCGAACTCAATCTGTTGGGGCGCGTGGATTTTCAGCGTGGCGATGAACCAGTCGTAAAGCGGGCGGTGCACTTCAAATTCGAGCGTGCAGATCGAGTGCGTGATGCCCTCTATCGAGTCGCTTTCGCCGTGGGCGTAGTCGTACATCGGGTAGATGCACCATTTGTTGCCCGTGCGGTGGTGGTCCTGATGGATGATGCGGTACATGATGGGGTCGCGCATATGCATATTGGGCGAGGCCAGGTCTATTTTGGCGCGCAGCGTCTTGGCGCCGTTCGGGAATTCGCCCTTGCGCATCCGTTCAAACAGGTCGAGGTTCTCTTCCACGGAGCGGTCACGGTAGGGGCTGGGACGTCCCGGCTGCGTCGTCGTGCCGCGGTATTCGGAGGCCTCCTCCTGACTCAGGTCGCAGACGTAGGCTTTGCCCTCCTTGATGAGTTGCACGGCCCATTCGTACAGCTGTTCGAAATAGTCGGACGCATAGTATTCCGCATCCCACTTGAAGCCGAGCCATTTGATGTCTTCCTTGATGGAGTCCACGTATTCGGTGTCTTCCTTCGTGGGGTTCGTGTCGTCGAAACGGAGGTTCGTCTTGCCGCCGTATTTCTGCGCGATGCCGAAGTTGAGGCAGATGGATTTGGCGTGCCCGATGTGCAGGTAGCCGTTGGGTTCCGGCGGAAAGCGCGTATGCACGCGGCTGCCGTTCTTGCCGGAGGCCAGATCCTTTTCAATGATTTCTTCGATGAAGTTCAGCGAACGTTCGGCCGCTACCGGCG
>CAYTZG010000017.1:0-18561 GCA_964442435.1 uncultured Bacteroidaceae bacterium
GCGCCGATGGTACTGCATCTAAAGTGTGGAAGAGTAGGTAGTCGCCGCCCTTACTAGGCCCGATGCGAAAGTGTCGGGCCTTTTTATTTTGTTTTTAAACCGTTTTGCCACAAAACCAGTGGGGCGCTTGTCGTTCCATCATGTTTAAAAATTGTTCATTAAAAAACGCTCGGCGCCTCAGGTCGAAGCGGAATAATCTTTACTTTTGTTGTCAAGGAAATGGTTTTCAAATCCCGTTCACGGAGGCGAAAATAATAGGGAATCCTGTGAGAATCAGGAACTATACCCGTAGCTGTAAGCGAAATCCCCTTGGGGAGAAGGCTTCGTTTCTTTAGCCACTGGGCGTTTAAGAACGGCCGGGAAGGCACGGAGCCGGAAGCGTGAGTCAGAAGACCTGCCATTGCCTTTTCAATCAGCGGTGCTTTCGGGATGAAAAGTGTAACCGCCTCGGCAGTTCCGGATAGGTTCGGCGCTCGTCAGGTTTGGCTTAGACTTTCCGTCCCTGCGCAAAGAGCGGCATCGCCGATAAAAACCGATTAAGCCTAAGTGAATTACAGCGATGATACAGTCAGAGATTTTTATCGTTAAGCGCAATGGCGCCAAAGAGCTTTTTTCGCTCGACAAAATCAAGAACGCCATCAACAAGGCGTTTCTGTCCGTGGGCAGTTTCGCGACGCAGGAAGTGTTGACGCAGATTCTGAGCCGCGTCAACATCAGCGACGGCACCACGGTGGAGGACATCCAGAACCAGGTGGAGGTGGCGTTGATGGCCGAGCATTACTATGCCGTGGCCAAGGCCTATATGCTGTATCGCCAGCGGCATTTGGAAGAGCGGGAGGAACGCGACAAACTCTGTTTCCTCATGAACTACTGCGAGGCCAGCAATGCCGCCACGGGCAGCAAGTACGACGCCAACGCCAACGTCGAAAAGAAGAACATCGCGACGCTCATAGGCGAGTTGCCGAAGCCGAATTTCATCCGGCTGAACCGCCGTATGCTGACCGACCGGCTCAAGGATATGTACGGCAAGGAATTGTCGGACCGCTATCTCGAATTGCTCAACAACCACTTCATCTATAAGAACGACGAGACGAGTCTGGCCAATTATTGCGCCAGCATCACGATGTATCCGTGGCTTATCGGTGGCACCAAATCCATCGGCGGCAACTCCACGGCACCCGCCAACCTCAAGTCGTTCTGCGGCGGCTTCGTCAATATGGTGTTCATGGTGTCGAGTATGCTGAGCGGCGCCTGCGCCACGCCGGAGTTCCTCATGTATCTGAACTACTTTATCGGCAAGGAATACGGCCCCGATTACCATAAGCACGCCGACCGGGTGGTGGATCTGTCCGTGCGTCAGCGCACGATAGACAAGGTCATTACCGATTGTTTCGAGCAGGTGGTCTATTCCATCAACCAGCCTACGGGCGCGCGCAACTTCCAGGCCGTGTTCTGGAATGTGGCCTACTACGACAAATACTATTTCCACAGCCTGTTCGAACATTTCGTATTCCCCGACAACAGCAAGCCCGATTGGGAGTCGTTGAGCTGGTTGCAGAAGCGGTTTATGAAATGGTTCAATCAGGAACGCACCAAAACCCCGCTCACGTTCCCGGTCGAGACTATGGCGCTGTTGACCAAGGACGGCGACGTGTTGGACAAGGAATACGGCGATTTTACGGCCGAAATGTATGCCGAAGGGCATTCATTCTTCACGTATATGAGCGACAACGCCGATTCGCTGAGCAGTTGCTGCCGGTTGCGCAACGAGATTCAGGACAACGGTTTCAGTTATACGTTGGGGGCGGGCGGCGTTTCGACGGGCTCCAAGAGCGTGTTGACGATCAACCTGAACCGCTGCATCCAATACGCGACCAAAAACAGCATCCTGCCGCATCTCTTTTTGGAAGAAGTCGTGGATTTGGTACACAAGGTGCAGTTGGCCTACAACGAGAACCTGAAGCATCTGCAAAGCAAGGGGATGTTGCCGCTGTTCGATGCGGGCTACATCAACATGAGCCGCCAGTATCTGACCATCGGCGTCAACGGCTTGGTCGAGGCCGCCCAGTTCATGGGCTTGGAAATCAACGACAATCCGGCTTACGAGGCTTTCGTGCAGGAAATGCTGGGCATTGTGGAGAAATACAACATGAAGTACCGCACCAAAGATGTGCTGTTCAACTGCGAGATGATTCCGGCCGAGAATGTGGGCGTCAAACACGCCAAATGGGACAAGGAAGCCGGCTTCAAGACGTTCCGCGACTGCTACAACAGCTATTTCTATATCGTGGAAGACAAATCGCTGAACATCGTCGATAAGTTCCGTCTGCACGGCCGGCGTTATATCGCGCACCTGACGGGCGGTTCGGCCCTGCACATGAATCTGGAGGAACACCTGAGCAAGGAACAATACCGCCAGCTGTTGCGGGTGGCGGCTGTGGAAGGTTGCAATTATTTCACGTTCAATATCCCGAACACGATTTGCAACGACTGCCAGCACATCGACAAGCGTTACCTGAAAGAATGCCCGCATTGCCATAGTCAGAACGTCGATTATCTGACGCGCATCATCGGGTATATGAAGCGGATCAGTAATTTCTCGGCGGCCCGGCAGAAAGAGGCCGCGCAACGGCACTATGCTTCGGTTCGTCAGTTATGATGTCGTTTTCTCGGAGATTCCGGGCGAAGTGACGTTGGCCGTCAATATCTCGAACTGTCCTAACCGGTGCAAGGGCTGTCACAGCCCGCATCTGTGGGCGGATACGGGCGAGCCGTTGACGGAGGAGAATTTGGGCGTGCTGTTGCGTCAGTACGGCGCGGCCGTGACCTGCGTCTGCTTTATGGGCGGCGATGCCGAACCGATGGCCGTGGCGGCCTTGGCGCGCTTTACGGCGGCTTTCGGACAGGCGGCGGGGCATCCGCTTAAAACCGCTTGGTATTCCGGCCGCGCCGACCTGCCGGCGGGCTTTCCGGCCACCGATTTCCAATATATCAAATTAGGGCCTTACATCGAAACGTTGGGGGCGCTCAAGTCGCCGACGACCAATCAACGGCTCTACCGTATAGCGGCGGACGGCAGCCGTACCGATATGACGGCCTTGTTTTGGCGCAAGTCCCCCTTGGGTTAGGCGCGTGCCGACAGGCGGCGGTACATCAAGCCGATGCACAGGGTGGCGAGCGCGAGTCCGGGCAAGGCGCTCCACCAATGCCATAGGTCGGAGAACGTGTCGGGATGCCGTGTCAACAGGCCGTGCCCGTAGAGATAATACGCCACGACGACCGAGGCGTTGTTGAGGAAATGCAAGAGGATGCCGGGGTAAAGGCTTCGGCTCGCCGCAAATACATAGCCTAAGAGCGCGCCGAGAAACAGGCGGGGCAGGAAACCGACCGGGTCTAAATGCAACAGGCTGAAGATAAGGGCCGTGAGCCAAATGCCGGTCTGCGGGTGTCGGGTATGGGCCGTGAGGAAGCTTTGCAAACAGCCGCGAAAGAAAAACTCTTCACAAACCGCCGGCATCAGGGCCAAGGTCAGGAGGTTCAGCCCGAATGCGCCCATGTCGGTCTGATTCAGAAACATCTGCAACAAGGCTTCGTTGCGCTCGCTCATCTGTTTGAAAAACAAACGGAGCGGACTACTTTGCCACGATTGCAGGGCTTCGAGGTTCCAAGTCGTGGAGGCGTTAATCCACGGCAGTAGCGTCAAGAAGGCCGCCAAGCCCAAGAGGTAGGCGGCGGGTGGCGTCGGACGGCAGCCTAAGAAACCGGCGGCGTGGCCGGGGGCTACCCGCCGCGCGAACAGCCAGGCCGGCAACAGGAACGAGCCGGCCGCACTGACGTTTTGCACAAGGTAAAGCGTCGAAACGGCCTCGGCCGAAGGCATCAGGCGGGCGAGGCCGGCGCCTATAAGGCCGAAAAGCGCCAGGCAACCTACAAACAGGCCGCCCAACCAAAGTGTCTGTTTAAGCATACCTGCAAAATTACGGAAAAGTGTGTAACTTTGTCTTTCTGACATAAAGATAAGATGAAGTACAAGACGAATATCCTCATAAAACTGTGGCTGGTGGCGCTTTTCGGCATCGTGGGGCCGTTGCGCGCGCAGGTCGGCACGTGGCGTTACCATTTCGCGGCCACGCCGCCGGAGCAGTTGGCCATTTGGGGGCCGGAAGTCTATGCCTCCCGCGTGGCGGATTTGCTGTGTTACAATACGGTGGACCGCACGCTGACGACGCTTTCCAAACGAAACGGCCTATCGGGCGGCGATATCGGGGCCATTGCCTATCACCAGGCGGGCAACTGTTTGATTATCGGATATAAAGATGGAAACATCGACCTCTATTACGGCGGTCACGTGTTCAATATGCCCGACATCCGGGACAAGACCATTGCCGGTGGCAACGACAAGGCCGTCTATCGCATCCATACGCAGGGCGCATACGCTTATCTCGCCTGCGGTTTCGGGATTGTGATTGTGGATGTGTTGAAGCGGGAGTTTAGGGAAACCTATTTCATCGGGCCACTCAACGGCAGTCTGCGTGTGAATGAGGTAAATTGCGATGATAAATATATATGGGCGGCGACGGAGCAGGGGCTGCGGTTCGCCGATAAAAATGCCGTCAATCTCAACGACTATACGGCTTGGACGGTGGATGCCTTTTGGGGCGAAGACCACCATCTGGCGCAGGCCGTCAAGCTCGGCGAAACGTGGTGGGTGTTGGAAAAAGGTGAGGACGGGGCGGCCGACCTCGTGTATTGCGGTCAATTGGGCGGCGCGTGGACGTTGGCCGATACCGCCGATATCAAGCAGGTGACGTGTCTCCGTGCCGGTGCCAATTATGTGGCGCGCGGCACTTATCGCCAGTTCGCGCAACAGTGGTCGGTGGATTTGCTGTCCGAGACGGGGGAACTGCTTTACCGGGCCGCGATAGACCGCGGTTACGAAGGCTCCATACCCTACGACGCGCTGTTGGACGCGCGGCAGAACCTGTGGGCGGTCGGCACTTGGGCTTCCATCATGCGGTTCGACCAAGCGGACGGCCATATGGAAACGTTCTACTATTGGGGGCCGGCTTTCAATACGGCCATGACGATGACCGGCCGGGCGGATCGGATTTATCTGGCGTCCGGCGGATATGACGCTTCTTTTGTGCCGATTTATCGGGAAGGGACGGTCAGTGTCTTTGATGGGCGGGAATGGCAGTTCCTCAATGGCGCCAATATCGAGGGGTATGATGATTTTTCAGCCAATGTACAGGTGTTGGAGTCCGAGCCAGGCCATTTCTATTGGGCTTCGGCGGTGGATGGCTTGTTGGAAATACGCGACAACAAAGTTGTGAACCGCTTTACGGAAGCGAACAGCCCGTTGCAGGCTTATAGTGGTACGGTGCGGGTTTACGGCATTGCACTTGATGCCGACGGCGATGTTTGGATGACGAATCCCGGTTCATCTACGGCCCTGTTGGAGTACCGCCACGACGGCACGTGGCAGGCCTATGACGTTTCCGAATATACGACCGGCCAGCGGCTCGGTGCCGTCATGGTCGATTATTGGCAACATATCTGGGTGATTGACAATAACGACAATGTATATGTGTTTGAAACCGACGGTGCGGCGATAAAAGGCTTGCAGATAGATGAAAACAACGGCAGCAGCGTGACAACGAGCCGTGTGTATTGTATGTTGGAAGATGCCGTGGGGCATGTGTGGCTGGGTACGGAGCGCGGTATCAAGCTCATCGACCGTCACGCCGAGTTGTTCGATAATCCGAACGGCCGCTATTCTTCGGTGGAATGCAAGAACATCATGGTGCCTTCCGGCGATTATATCATCGAACTGTTGCATAACGAAGCCGTGCGGACGATGGTGTACGACGGCGCCAACCGCAAGTGGATAGGGACGGAATCGAACGGTCTGTTTTTGGTTTCGGCCGATGGCACGCAGGAAGTGGCGCATTTTACGGCCGAAAATTCCGATTTGCTGGCAGATCAGATTACAGCCATCGGCATGATACCCTATACGGGCGAGGTCTTTATGGCGACGGGGGGCGGCATCTGCTCCTATATGGGTACGGGGGCGTTTATGGAAGAGGGAGTCAAGGCTTTGCCATTTCCCAATCCGGTGCCGCCGGGCTACGACGGTTATATTTCGATTCGCAACCTGCCGGCCGATTCGGAAGTCAAGATAACGGATGCGGCGGGACATTTGATATACGAGGGGTGTGCCACGGGTAGTCAGTTGTCGTGGGACGGTTTCAATATGCAGGGCAAGCGGCCGCAGTCGGGCGTGTTGCTCGTATTCGCCGCCACCTCCGACGGAGGCCAGCGCATCGTCTGCAAAATCTTCTATGCCCGATGACCGAGAGCGCGGAAGGCTTCGTGCTGCGGGAAATCCGCTACGGCGATACCGGCAGCATTGTCAAGATTTATACGAAAGACAAGGGGCTGCGCTCATTCTTCGTCAAGGGCGTGCGGCCATCGGGCGTTCGGCCCTCGCGCAACCGACAAGGCAAGGCCGGTCTTTTTCCGTTTTTGGAATTGGAGTTTACGTATATGGAGCGGCGCGAAAGCCAGACGCTCTATACGTTGCGGCAGTTCCGCCCTTCGGGGCGTGCGCAACGGTTGTATGCCGACGTGACG
Source organism: uncultured Bacteroidaceae bacterium (assembly GCA_964442435.1). Lineage (GTDB taxonomy): Bacteria > Bacteroidota > Bacteroidia > Bacteroidales > P3 > CAMXAS01. Next base: position 6,634 of record CAYTZG010000017.1, read on the forward strand.
AAAGTCTGTATGCTGACGTTTTTGGCCGAAATGTTGAGCAAATGTCTGGCCGAAGGACAGGCCGACGCCGCGCTTTACGAATATATCGCGTATTTCGTGCAACGGCTGGAAGCGGCGGAGAAACCTTACGGCCATTATCACGTATGGTTCCTGTTGGTGTTATGCCGTTATTTGGGCTGTTATCCGCAGGTGGCGGAGGTTTTGCCCGATGCGCCCGGCCTGCGGTTTGACCTGCAGGAGGGTGTTTTCTGCCGTATGCCGGCGGGAACGGTCGCCCAAAATCCCCTTTCGGGCACGGAAGCCGCGATGGCACTTTACCGGCTACTGTCGGAACCGGACCAAGCCGAAGAAAGTTTGCGCCGCATGGACAATACGCAACGGCAAAGCCTGCTCCATCTCTTGGTGCAGTACTATACCGTGCAGTTCTCGCTGTCGGAAATCAAATCCTATGCCGTGCTGCGGGAAGTCTATAGCTTGTAACCCAAGGCCTTATTTGCCGTAATGCTCCCGCTCCCAAAGGCGGATGAAATCTTCGGCGTATTCCTGGTCAATCCGCTTGGTGACGATGCGTTTGTCGCGGTCGAGGATATAGACGGTAGGCGTGGAGACGATATCCCACAGGTCGTTGTAGTCGGCCGTGGCCGTCTTGCCGTTCAGGTTGATCCAGTCGAACTGGTGCTCACGGATGTAGTTCTTCCAGTCGGGCACTTCAAAGTCCTTGCAGATGGCGATGATTTCCAAATCCAGTTCCTTGCCTTTCTCGTGATAGAACTCCAGCCATTTCGGCAGGCTTTTCTTGCAGTGGCCGCACGTCATCGACCAGAAGATAACTACCGTGTAACGTTTGGGCGAAGAAAACACCGAGATGAAACGCTCGTTGGGCGAATCCACCGTCGTATCGGGGCAGGCGAATTCAGGCGGACGGTTGCCGATCAACAGCGGTTCCACGCGCGTGATACGTTTCTTGAAGTTATCCACGATGGACGGCGTGGCCCAATAGGCTTCGCCCGTCAGGTAGTATTTCTTGGCGATATGCACCCAAATGGCGTCCTGCCCGATGATTTCCGAACGCTGGTATTTGTCAACGGGATACCAAATCGCGTATTTGAACAGTTCCTTGCTGCAACGGCATTTCTCAATAAAGCGCTCAATCGCGTATTTCATCGTGTCGGGGCTCTGCATATACAGCACCTTGTCGAGCCAGGCGGTCATGCGCTGGTGAAAAATCGGCGTATAAACGAGGCGGTCGTCGCAAAGGTCAAGGTTGTCGAAATAGTGCTCCTTATAGTATTCGTACTGCCATTCGCGTTTGAGCGAATCGGGCACGTCTTCGGGCGCGTCCGGCACGTCGATGTCCTGCTGGGCCTTGAATACGGCCGCCATCAGGTGTTCGGGATGCGCTTGGATAAAGGCGGCCTTCTGCTTGTCCATACGGTCGAACAGCGCCGTTATCTTTTCCCGCCAGGCGGCTTGGGCCACCGTGTCATTGGCTTCTTTGGCGGCGCTGAAACCCGCCTGTGCTTCGTTCATGGCCGTGTAGTCCTTTTTGCCGGCCTCTATGAAGTCCATATAAAGCTGGTTTTCGGGCGACCCGATGAATTTGATATGCTCGTTCAGATTCGGGAATTTCGTTTCGATTTCAAATTGCTGGTCTTCGTCCAAAATGAACTCGGCAAAGCGTTTGTCGTTCGTGATGAGCAGGTAGAGCCCGCGTTCTTTCGGCTGTTCGGCCGAGAACGTATAGGTGTTGTTCTTGGCGTTGTAAACGGCCGTGTCGATGATGTATTGGCTGCTGCCGTAGTAACGGCCCAGCAGCAATACGTGCTGCATGCTGTCCGGATAATCGGCGATTTTCACTTTGATTTCGAGCGCGGGTTTCCCGTCGCTTTTGCTTTGGGCGGCGGCCGTCTGGAAGCATCCGGAGAAGCCCGCTATGAGCAGCAGGCCGACTATGCTGTGTTTCAAAACAATGCTACGCATGGTGTCAGTTTTAGAATGTGCAAAACTACAAAAAAGAATGATAAGAAAGTCGGAAAACCCTCTTAAAGAATGTTAAAAAAACAGTGCATAAAAATAGCCGCGCCGGGCTGGTGTAAGTGGGATATTTTATCTAATTTTGTTTTAAACTGGTGGAACTATGGGTTTCAAGATAAGAAAGGGCAAAAACGGTTGGGGGCTGACGGCGCTCTGCCTCGCGGTGGCGTTGGGTGGCGTCGCTTGCCGTACCGCCAAGCCGGAGAGTGTCGGGGCGGTGGAGAACCATGCGCCCGCGGCGGCCGTGCATTTCGCGCAGGACTCGGCCTATGCGTTCGTGGCGCGTCAGGTGGCCTTCGGCCCGCGCACGCCCGGTTCGGCCGCGCATGACCGGTGCGCCGACTACCTGTACGCCGTTTTGGCCGATTACGCCGATACGGTGATTCGGCAACCGTTTACGGCCGAACGCTGGGACGGTCAAACGATGCGGGGCGTCAACCTCATCGCGTGTTTCGCGCCGGAAAACCCGCGTCGGGTGCTGTTGGCGGCCCATTGGGATTCGCGGCCTTATGCCGACCAGGAAGCCGATTCCACGTTGCACCATACGCCCATCGACGGCGCCAACGACGGCGCGAGCGGCGTGGGCGTGCTGCTGGAAGTGGCGCGGGTTTTGTCGGCACAGGCGCCGGCGGTCGGCGTGGACATCGTGCTGTTCGATTTGGAGGACGCGGGGCGGCCGGATTTCATCCCATACACGCCGGGTGACGAAAATACGTGGTGCAAGGGTTCGCAACACTGGGCGGCCCATCCGCATATCCCCGGTTATACGGCCGTTTACGGCATACTGTTGGATATGGTGGGCAACCGTCAGCCGATATTCGCGCAGGAAGCCACCTCGCTCTATTATGCCGCCGATATCTTGGACAAGGTTTGGGGCGTGGCCGCCGAATCGGGCTACGGGGCGGTCTTTGTGCCGAACCGGACGGGCGGCATCATAGACGACCACCTGTTTGTAAACCGCTTGGCGCGGATACCGATGATAGACATCATCCATAAGGAGTTCGGCGCATCGACCGGCTTTTTCCCGCAATGGCATACGTTGCAGGACAATATGGCGCAGATAGACCCGAATACGTTGGGTGTCGTCGGCAAAACGGTTTTGGAAACATTATATCGCGAATAAAAAGAATTTCAGACGGTTCAGTTTATGGCGCAGCTTAAGAAACTAGCACAGCAGACGGCCATCTACGGCATTCCCTCCATCGTGGGGCGGTTCCTCAACTTCCTGTTGGTGCCGCTTTACACCTATACGTTCGCGCCGGAAGCCTATGGCGTCGTCACGGAGTTCTACACCTATACGGCCCTGCTTATGGTCTTGCTGACCTATGGCATGGAGACGACGTTTTTCCGTTACGTGGAGAAGCACGACGACCGTAATCTCGTTTATAGCACGGGCTTGTGGTCGCTCTTTTTCTCCTCGTCCTGTTTCTTCCTCATCGTGTTCCTGCTCAAAGACCGCATCGGCACGGCCTTGGGCTATCCCTACGCGGCGGACTATGTGCTGTGGTTCGCGCTCATCCTCGTGGCCGACGTCATGGCCTCTCTGCCGTTCTGCCTATTGCGCGAGCAGAACAAGGCGTTCCGTTTCGCCTGTCTCAAGACCGTCAACATCGTCGTCAACATCGGGCTCAACCTGTTCTTCATCCTGTTCTGCCCGATGTGGATAGCGGCGCATCCGGCTTCCATCCTGCGGCATATCTATGTGGCCGATTTGGGGGTCGGTTATATCTTCATCTCGAACCTGATCGCCAGCTTGGTCACGATTCTGCTGCTGTGGCCGGAATGGCGCCAGTTGCGCTTCCGCTTCGACCGGCAACTCTGGCGGAGCATGATGGGCTATGCGTTGCCCATCATGATATGGGGCTTGGCCGGCATCGTCGACAGCACGTTCGACCGTCTGCTGATACGTTACCTGACGCCCGACACACAGGAGGCCTTGTCTCAACTCGGTATATATGGCGCGTGCTATAAGCTGTCGGTCATCATGACGCTGTTCGTGCAGGCGTTCCGCTTTGCGGCCGAACCGTTTTTCTTCAAGCAGGCCGCGCAGACCGATGCCAAGGAAACCTATGCCGAGGTCATGCGGTATTTCGTCATTACCTGCGCTTTAATCTATATGGTTTGCGTGCTGTTCCTTGACCAAATCCTCTATTTTATCGGCGCCGATTACCGGGAAGGCCGGCGCGTGGTGCCGGTCCTGCTCATGGCGCAGTTCTTCCTCGGCATCTTCTATAACCTTTCGGTTTGGTACAAGGTGATGGACCGCACGCGGGTCGGTATGTATATATCGCTTATCGGGTCGGTGCTGAACTTGGGGCTTAACTTTTTGTTGATTCCGTATTTCGGCTACGTGGGCGCGGCTTGGACGGCCCTGGCCTCGTATGTCGTCATGACGTTGATTTCGTATGTATGGGGGCAGAAATGCTACAAGGTGCCGTATCGGCTCGTGTCCATCGGCGCGTATATCCTTGTGGCCGTTTTGCTCGGTATGTTGAAGGAAATGCTGCCGTTCCGTCAAACGTGGCAGGGGATTGCGTTCGCGCTGTTGAGCCTGGGTGGCTTCTCGGCCTACGTGCTGTATAGGGAAAAGGCGTTGCGGCAGTTGGTTTTGAAAATTTTGAAACGATGATAGAAGTAAAGGTGGTGAATGCGTCCAAAGAGGCGCTGCCGGCTTATCAGACGCCCTTGTCGGCGGGTATGGATTTGCGGGCGAATGTGACCGAACCCGTGGTGTTGCAACCGGGTCAACGCACGTTGGTGCCGACGGGCCTGCGCATCGAATTGCCGGCCGGCTACGAGGCGCAGATACGGCCGCGCAGCGGGCTGGCGCTCAAACACGGCATCACGGTGCTCAACAGCCCTGGCACGATAGATGCCGACTACCGCGGCGAAATACAGGTGCTGCTCGTCAACCTGTCGGAGCAGGCCTTTGAAATCAAGCAGGGCGAACGCATCGCGCAGATGGTGGTGGCCCGCCACGAGCGCGTGCAGTGGTTGGAAACGGCCGAATTGTCGGATACCGAACGCGGGGCGGGCGGTTTCGGCCATACGGGCCGTTGAGGATTTTTATTAATGCAAATAATTTAATACCAAAAAGATATGAGGATTGTCATTCCAATGGCCGGCATGGGCAAACGTATGCGCCCGCACACGCTGACCACCCCCAAACCCTTGCTCCGTCTGGCGGGGCGTCCCATTGTGGAACACCTGATAGACGAAATCGTGACGACGGTCAAAGAACCGATTGAGGAAATCGCGTTTGTTGTCGGCAATTTCGGTGAACAAGCGGAACGGGAATTGTTGGATTGCGCCCGGCAACGCGGCGCGCAGGGACGGATTTATTATCAGGAAGAACCGTTGGGCACGGCGCACGCCGTCCTTTGTGCGGCCAATTCGTTGAAAGGCCCGGTTATCGTGGGTTTTGCCGATACGATTTTCTTTTCCAATTTCGTCATCAAGCCGAATCAGGAAGCCGTTATCTGGACCAAGAAAGTGGCGCATCCGGAGGCTTTCGGCGTGGTGTTGACCGACGATGAGGGACGCATCACGGGGTTTGCCGAAAAGCCCAAGACGTTCGTTTCGGACCAGGCCATCATCGGCATCTATTATTTCAAGGATGGCAAAAACCTGTGCAAGGAACTGCGCTATCTGCTCGACAACGACATCAGCAAGGGCGGCGAATATCAGCTGACCGACGCTTTGGAGAATATGCGGCGCAAAGGCGTCGTTTTCTACAGCGAGACGGTGGATGAATGGTTGGATTGCGGCAACAAGGCCGCGACGGTGGATACGCATACGCGCCTGTTGGAACACAAGCATATCCATCAAATCGCGCCGACGGCTCAGATTACCGACAGCGTCATTATTCCGCCCTGCTATATCGGCGACAAGGCGTGCATCCGCGAATCCGTCATCGGGCCTTGCGTTTCGGTGGGGGCGCGCGATGACATCGCGCAGTCGCGTATCTCGCACAGCATCCTGCAGGCCGACACCCGTATCGCCAACAAGGTTATGACGTGCTCGATGATCGGACGGGAAGCGAACATCGCGGGCGTGCCGCAGAGCCTCAACCTCGGCGACTATTCCCAGTTGAGCGAAGGCGAGGATGAAATATAGGTTGGCGGTGGGACTGGCCGTTTTGGCCGTCCTGTCGGGAGGCTTCGGCACGCCCTTGCGGGCGCAGGCCGCCAAGGCCGACTCCCTGTTTTTGGAGGGCATCCGCTGGCAGTTGGCGGAACGGCAGCAGGAGGCTTTGGCCGCCTACGAAGCCGCGTTGGCGCGGCGGGCCGACCATGCCGCCGCCTGTTACGCCATCGCCTCCATCAAGGCGGGGCAGCAGAAGTGGTCGGAAGCCATCGCCTACGGCGAGAAGGCCGCGCGGCTGGAGCCCGACAACCTTTGGTATAAGGTGCTGTTGGCGCAGGTCTATCGGCTGACGATGCAATACCCCAAGGCCGTGGAAGTCTTGGGACAGTTGCGGGCGATGGATTCCACGGAGTTGGACTATGCCTATCAGCAGTCGGACCTGTATCTGGCGCAGGGGGACGTGGCCTCGGCCGTGCGTGTTTACGATGAGCTGGAACGGATGTTCGAACCCTGCGACGAATGGAGTATGCAGAAATACAAGCTCCTGATGAGCATCGGACGTGTGGAGGCTGCGCGGGCGGAGATAGAGAAAATCAGCGCCTATGTGCCGGGAGAGCCCAAGTACTACGAGATTTTGGCGCAGATGAGCAGCAAGGCCGGCGATTACGCCAAGGCCTACCGGTATTATCAGAAAATACTGGATTTGAAGCCGGACGATGTCTATACTTACGCCTCTTTGGCCGATTATTATCGCAAGACGGGCGCGGAAGAAAAGGCCTTGGAAGCCTTGCTGCGTGCCGTCACGCTGCCGGGTTTGGACGACGACACGCGCCTGACGTTGGTGTCCACGTTTTTCAGCGACCGTCAGGGCAGCGAACCGACCGAGCGCGAGGAAGCGCTTTATGTCGGGCTGTTGGATACGCTTCTGCGGATGTATCCGGCCAACGCGCGGCTGCATTTCGTCAGGGGACTGTACGATTGGCATAGGGACAAGCCGGCCACGGCTTTGGCTTATTTGGAGCGGAGTTTGGAACTCGACCCCAAAGCCTACAATACCTATACGCTGTTGCTGTATGTCTTGCAGGCCGTGCCGGATTGGGAAAAAATCGCGCGTTACGGCGAAGCGGCCTTGCGGCTGTTTCCGGAAAGCACGATTTTCTATGTCTATCTGACCGTGGCCTATTACAATATCGACGACTGCGCGAAATGCCTTTCTTACGGTGAACAGGCGCTGAAGCGGTTGCCGTATGTGGCGGGGCCCGACCATGCGCAGTGGGGGCAGCTGTTGTATGGTTGCGTCGGCGACTGTTATTTCCGTGGCGGCCGTTACGACGACTATATGCGCGTGATGGACGAGGCCTTGCGGACGTTTCCCGACGACGTGTTCCTGAAAAACAACTACGCCTATCAGCTGAGCCTGCTCAACACGCGTTTGGACGAGGCCACCCGTTGGGCGCAACAGGCCTGCCGGCAGATGCCCGCCCATTACAGTTTTTGGGATACCTACGCATGGACGCTGTTCAGGGCGGGCGAATACGGCAATGCCTACGCGGCCATCCGCAATGCGTTGCGGCGGGGCGGCGCCAAGGAAGCCGTGGTGTGGGAACACGCGGGCGATATCCTCTTTCACCTCAAAAAGACGGATAAGGCCGTGGAGGCCTGGCGCAAGGCTTTGGAACTGGCCGACCCCACGGTGGATACCGGTTTGTTGCAACGTAAAATAGAGAATCGGCGATGGATGGAATAAACGTCGGAAAAGCGCATGGCCTGCTGGCGGTTCTTTTGGTGGCCTGCATCGCCACCGGTTGCTGGCAGCGCGACAAAAACGGCAAGACGGGCGTCGGCGCGGAGGCGCCGGTGGACGTATGTCATACGGTCGAGGGCGACAGCCTTTGGCGGGAAGTCGGGTTGGCGCAGGGGCTGCCGGCCACGTTTTCGGCGGCCTATCAGCTGACGTTCTCCAATGCGGAGGCGGACAAGGGCGGTGGCAAGGGGATGCGCGTCAGCGGACAGTTGCGGCACTCGGCCGACAGTGTGCTGTGGATGACGGCCGGGTTGTTCGGCATGGAGGCGTTCAGGGCCTGGGTCAAGCATGACAGCGTTTGGGTCGTAAACAAAATGGAGGGCGCGGTCGATGTCTATGACTTGTCGGTATGGCGCGGACAATGGCCGTTTTTGACGTTGGCCGACCGGACGGAACAGCAGTTCGTGACGGCCGTGTTGCTCGGTATGATACCGGAAGCCCTGTTGCGGATGGAAGTGGTATATATGGAGCGGCGGCCGGCCGCCGAAGGCGGCGCGGAAGTCCTGCGTTTCGGACTTCTGCCGGCGGCGGGGGAAAATACGGCGGGGCTCGTGGTCTGCGACGTGGCCGTGGCCGACTTTCGGCTCTTGGCCCTGTATTGGCTTGGGCCGGAGACCTTGCCCCTTGCACAGCCTGTGCAGGCCATGGGAGCGGCATTGCCCGCCGCCGCGGCCGCCGCGTTGGATAACGCCGCCCTGCGCCTGTCGTATCCGACGGCCGACAGCCGGCAGTTGTACTGGCGGCAGGCGGATGGCGCCGGGGTCAATATCCAGTTGACTTACAGTAAACGAAAAGTGAATGAACCGGTTGAGGTCCCTACCGACCTGCCGAAAAAATACAAGGTGCGTTATGCGGAATAAACCCCTGATATGGTTTTTGACGGTCTGCCTGCTTGCGGGCGGCTTTTCCGACTTGTTGGCCCAAGACAAAAAGACGTTGGAGGCCAACAAGAAGAAAGTGGAACAGGAAATCGCCCAAACGTCCAAACTGTTGGAACAGACGCGCAAGAGCAAGCGCAATTCGCTGGCGGAACTGGAACTGCTGAACAAGAACATCAATATGCGAACCAAGCTCATCAAGGGCTTGAATCAGGAAGTGAACCTGACGGACCAGCGCATCAACAAGCTTACGTCCGACATCAGCCGCCATACGCGCGACATCGAAAACCTGAAGAAAGAATACGCCGCCATGTTGCAGTCGTCGTATCTGCACCGGAGCCAATACGACAAATGGATGTTCATCCTGGCCTCGTCCGATTTCAACCAGGCGTTCCGGCGTTTGCAGTATATCAAACAATACGGCGACCACCAACGGCTTACCGTGGCGCAGATAGAGGCCAAGCAGGCCGCGCTTGAGGAGAAGCGGGCCGAACTCACGGCGCAGCGTGCGGAGAAAAAGCAGCTGTTGGACAAACAGGAAAAGGAAAAGGGCAAGTTGCAGAAAGAAAAGACGGCCCAGAACAAACTCGTCAACACGCTCAAGAAAAAGGAAAACCAACTGGCCGCCCAGCTCAAGGCCAAGCAGAAGAAGCGCAACGAACTCAATGCGCAGATTCAAAAAATCATTCAGGAGGAAATCCGCAAGTCGAACGAGGCGGCGCAGAAAAAAGCGGCGGCTTCGGGGCAGACGGCCACAACCTCATCGGCCGCCTATGCGCTGACGCCGGCCGAAAAAGCGCTTTCGGCCGATTTCGAGAGCAACAAGGGCAAACTGCCGTGGCCGACCGCCAAGGGCAGCATCTCCAGTTCGTTCGGTACCCATCCGCATCCCGTCGTCAAGAGCGTGACGGTAACGAACAACGGCATCGACATCATCACCGAAGCCCGTTCGGCGGTACGCGCCGTATTCAACGGCGAAGTGAGCAATGTGGGCACGATTTACGGGCTCAAGTTCATTATGATACGGCATGGCGCCTATACGACGGTCTATTCCAACCTTGACCAGGTGTCGGTCAAGAAAGGCGACAAGGTGACGACCAAGCAGACGATAGGCCGTGTGGCGACGAACCAGGAGGAAGGCAAGACGGAATTGCAGTTCCAAGTGTGGAAAGGCGTGACGAAGATGGATCCGGCCCTGTGGTTGGCGCGATAGGGGAAAAATTGTAAATTTGCAGGACATAAAAGAAAGAGATAAGCCATGAAAAGCGTAAAACGGCCGTTGGTTCGGCTCATGACAGGCATTTTATTTTTAACAACCAGCATAACTATGGCACAGGCACAGACCAAGGTGCGGATCGAGACACCTTACGGCGACATGGTCGTGAAACTTTACGATGAAACGCCCAAACATCGCGATAACTTCATCAAACTCGTGAAAGAGGGTTTTTATGACAACCTTTTGTTTCACCGCGTGATAGAGAATTTTATGATTCAGGGCGGTGACCCGGATTCCAAGGGCGCGCCCGCCGGCAAGATGCTGGGCGTGGGCGACGTGGGCTATACGGTGCCGGCCGAATTCGTCAAGGGGCTTTATCATAAGAAAGGCGCGTTGTCGGCGGCCCGTCAGGGCGATGCCGTGAACCCGGCCAAGGCGTCTTCGGGCTGCCAGTTCTATATCGTGCAGGGGCAGGTCTATCCGCAGGAGATGTTCGCGATGTTCGAGAGCCGCGGGTTCAAGCTGAACGACGAACAGAAGCAGCTGTACAGCACCGTGGGCGGCACGCCGCATCTGGACGGCGATTATACGGTGTTCGGCGAAGTCATTGAGGGCTTGGACGTCATCGATAAGATTGCGGCCGTGCAGACCGACCGCGCCGACCGTCCCGTGGAAGATGTATGGATGAAGATGCGCATCGAAAAATAGGCAGAAAAGCATGAAAGAGAAGATACAGGCTTTATTGGAAGAAGCCGAAACCATCAAACTCACCACCGCCGAGGCCATCGAGCGGTACCGCATCCGTCTTTTGGGCAAAAAGGGGGAGCTCAACGATTTGTTCGAGGCGTTCAAGCAGTTGGAGCCGTCCTTGAAGAAAGAGATGGGCGCGGCGTTGAACCGGCTTAAAACGGCGGCGCAGGCGGCGGTGGATCAGGCCAAGGCCGCCGTCGAACAGCAAGGCGGCGCGTCCAAGGATGTGCCCGATATGACACGCCCCGTAGAGGCGGGGCTGGGGCATCGGCATCCGTTGTCGCTCATGCGCGAGGAAATCATCGACATCTTCGGCAAAATCGGCTTTGTCGTATGGGACGGCCCTGAAATCGAAGACGACTGGCATCTGTTCTCGGCCCTGAATTTCCCGCCCGAACACCCGGCCCGCGATATGCAGGACACGTTCTTCGTAGAAAAACGCGGCGGCACGGATGACGTGGCGCTTCGCACGCATACGTCCTCGGTGCAGATTCGGATGATGGAGAGCCAACGGCCGCCCATCAGGGCCATTTTCCCGGGGCGCGTGTACCGCAACGAAGCCATTTCGGCGCGGGCGCACTGTTTCTTCCACCAAGTGGAGGGGCTGTATATCGACAAGAACGTCTCGTTCGCCGACCTGCGCAGCACCTTGCTCCATTTCGCCAAGGAGATGTTCGGCGCGGACACGCGGATTCGTTTGCGTCCGTCGTATTTCCCGTTTACGGAACCTTCGGCCGAGATGGATATCGCCTGTACGATTTGCGGCGGCAAAGGCTGCCACCTGTGTAAGCATACGGGCTGGGTCGAAATCCTGGGCTGCGGCATGGTGGATCCCGCCGTGTTGGAGAATTGCGGCATCGACAGCACCGTATATAGCGGTTATGCGTTCGGCATGGGCGTGGAGCGTATGGCCAACCTCAAGTATCGCGTCAATGACCTGCGGTTGTTCTCCGAGAACGACAAGCGGTTCCTGTCTCAGTTTTAAAGCAGCGGCCACGGACGCCCCGCTCAAACGGGCGGTGGTCGCCGGGCATGAAAAAAGCGCCGTTCCATTGCGGAACGGCGCTTTTCTTTTGGCGCGTCGGCAGGGCTTACGGCCTTACGATAAAGCTGCCGCGGCCGATTTCCTTGTCGTCCATGTAAACCGTCACATCGTATTT
>CAYTZG010000017.1:18661-37017 GCA_964442435.1 uncultured Bacteroidaceae bacterium
TCGGTCGTAAACGTATAGGCGTCGTTCGTGGCGTCTTTCGTCAGCACCACGCCGTCCGGCCGTAGGATACGCGCGTAGATGTGGCGTTCGCCCCGTTTGGCCAGGTTGTTTTCGCCCAGCGTGAACGAAATGGAGATGCGGCTCAGACGCAGGGCCTTGTCGGTCGGCACCTCGCGCCCGTCGGCACGCAGACGCGCCGTCCCCACTTCCAAATTGTAAGCCTTGAGCGTGGCGGCCACTTCCACCTGTTGCGACAAAGCTTGTTTCTCTTGCGTCAGCGTCGTGTTCTTCTGACGTTCCGCCGCGATTTCCTCTTTGATTTGAACGTTCTCGGCCGTCAGCGTCTGGTTCTCCACCACGAGCGAGTCGATACGGTGCACGTAGTCTTGCGTGATTTTGCGGAGCAGTTCCAGTTTGCGTTTGATTTTGTTATAGTCGGCCTGCGAGGCGATGAGTTTCTGAATCTCTTTCGCGTTGGCCATGATGATGCTGTCCTTGTCTATGAGTTGGGCGGAGAGGTCCTGATTCTCGACCTTGACGCTCGTATAGTCGTCCATCAACTGATCCAACTCGCCTTTGAGCTGGACGCCTTGTTTAAAGCTCTGTTGTTTCTGATACAGGGCGTAGCCCATGCCGCCCCCCATGCAGAGGAGCAGGAGTATCAACAACCAAATCGTGTTTTTGAGACGTTTGACCGTCCGGTCGGTTTGTGTTTCCCAGGCCATGTTTTCTTGTTTTTGCGTTTTTTAAGAAAAAAAAGTAAACCAACTGCAAAAATAACAATAAATTTGGCAAAAACATACGGATGACCCCGATGAAAAGTATATTTATATCCTATTGGCGGGCTTTTGTCGATTTTATGTACCCGCCGGTCTGTAAGGCCTGCGGCCGACCGCTGGCCGCGGGTGAGCGCACGTTGTGCACCGATTGCCGCGTGCATTTGCCCTATACGCATTACGAATGCTGGGACGGCAACCCGACGGCGCGGGCGTTTTACGGGCGGGTGCCGTTGCAGCGGGCGGCCTCGGTGCTGTTCTTTACGGCCGACGGCCGCGTGCAGTCTATGCTCCATGCGCTGAAATACAAGCGGCAGCCGGAGCTTGGCCTGTATATAGGGGCGCTGATGGGGCGGCGCATCGGGCGCTCGCCGCTGTATGCGGGCGTGGACTATATCGTGCCGGTGCCCTTGCATCCGGACAAACTGAAAAAGCGTGGCTACAATCAGGCGGCCTTGTTGGGGCGGGGCATGGCGGACGCTTGGGCAGGGTACGGGAGCGGCCACGGCGCGCCCGCCGTCAAACCCGAACTGCTGACGGATTTGTTGCTTAAACGGCGGTTCAACGAGAGTCAGACGCGCAAGAACAGGGCGGAACGCTGGGACAACGTGCAGGATGTCTATGAACTGAACGCCGACGCGGGCTTGCGGGCGCGCGTGGCCGGCAAGCACCTTTTGCTGGTGGACGATGTGATGACCACGGGGGCCACGTTGGAGAGTGCGGCTACCGCCTTGCTCAACGGCCTGCCGGACGTCCGGCTGAGTGTCGTCACGGCCGCCACACCGGCTTAGGCCAGACGGAACGCATCGATGAGGTGGTCGGTCACTTCGATGCGGTTGTCGGGCGTTTTCTGCACGCAGATGATGTCGAAGCGGGCTTCGAGCGGGTTTTTCGTCCGCAGGATATAGGTGTTGGCGGCGCGGCGCAGCCGGTGCTGCTTGAGGCGGTGCACGGCGTCTTGCGGCAGGACGAGGCAGTTTTTGGCCCGCGTCTTGACCTCCACGAACACCAAACGGTTGCCGGTCTGCGCGATGAGGTCGATTTCCTTGTGCCCCGCATGGTAGTTGGCGGCCAAAATCGTGTAGCCGCGCGCTTCGAGGTAGGCTTTGGCCGCCTGTTCGCCGCGCCGCCCCGTCACACAGGCCTCAGGCAACCGCTTTTCGTCTTGTTCCGTTTTCATGATGGCTGCCGTAACCGGGTTACGAATTGGCGGATAACGGGAAAAATCCGTTCAAACGGCACGTCCATGCAGGCCGTTTCCAACGGGCAGAACCCGTCGCCGCGTCGGTTGACGATATGCGGCACCCGCTGGCCGCAGTCGGTTTCGATGCCGCCCTCTTTCAGCAGTTGGGCCGCCGGTTCGCTCAGCACGTCGGCGTAAACCCGCCTTATGCCGCCAAGCCGCATGAGGGCGGCCGCGCCTTTCCCCACCACCTTGTCGGCGATGTCCGCACCGTTCAGAAACGTCGGCTCATTCAGATACAAATCGTAGAGGTCGGCCACGCCGCGTTGACGGAACGTCCGTATCTCCGCGCCGTGCCGTATCACGCAGGAGCACCCCTCCGCATGAAGTCGGTCTATCAAAGTCTGCATATCTATAGACGTTATTTGGTCAGTCGAACTTGTTTCTCCAATGCCTGTTTAATGAAAGCGTTGATGGAAATGCCCCTCCGTTTGGCTAAAATGGCGATACGGTTGTGGACTTCGGGCGAAATCCGGATGTTCAACGAGCCGGAATACTGTTTTTGCGGGGCGATGTTTTCGTTGGCGCAATAGGCCAGATAGTCGTCCACCGCCTCGTGGAACGACTGTTTCAGTTCTTGCACGCTGTCGCCTTCAAAGTTGACCAAATGTGTGATGCCTTCGATTTTACCGAAAAACACCCCGTCTTTTTCGCTGAAAGCGACAGAGCCCATAAATCCTTTATAATGAAGTAGGTTGTTCATGGTCTATGATGTTGTTTTTCTTTAAGTACTCCAATATCTGTTTCAACGCATAACATTTGACGATGTTCCCGGGATGCGGTTTGTGCAGCATGATGAGCAAGCCGTCATGCCGTCTGAACAGGACGCGGGAACCGGATGTCCTGCCCTTGTTGTCCTGCTCAAATCCCAAATATCGTAATAAACCGGTCAATTCATCAAATGTAAAGTCCTTGGGCAACCGTTTAAAGCGGTCGATTAGTTTCTCTTTATGTCCCATGTCAAATGGATTTGCAAATGTAACTATTTTTTAGTTGCAAAACGATGCTGTTGCATTTTGTCGTTTACTTAATGTACGTTTGACTCCGACTTTCATATGAAAAAAAGTCCCGGAAACCGCGTCGGTGTAAGTTGGGACATTGAGTTGAAACCAAGCTTGAGAGGAGGGACGATATTGCGGGATGGCGTGAAAACCATTATCTTTGCGGTGTGTTTTAAAGATCGAAGATTATGTTTTGCGGCGTGGATATAGGCGGCACCAACGTTGAGGTGGGGTTGGTGTCGGCAAAGGGTGAATTGCTGGATAGGGAAGGCATCAAGACGGGCAAGTTCTACTCGGCGCCCGACTTGATATTGGCCATCGCGGAGTCGATTCTGCGCATGACCAAGCAGAGCCGGCAGCCGTTGGAGGGCATCGGTATCGGCTGTCCGAACGGGCGTTCCGCGGAGGGCGTCATGGTGGAGGCGGCCAACCTGCCGTTCAAGGGCATCGTGCCGATGGTCGATTTGTTCAAGCAGTATTTTCCAGATATACCGGTGGCCTTGGCCAACGACGCCGACGCGGCGGCCATGGGCGAGATGTATTATGGTAAGGGCGTCGGTTTGAAGGATTTTGTCGTCATTACGTTGGGCACGGGCTTGGGCAGCGGCTTTGTCGTAAACGGCAGCCTTGTCAACGGCGCCAACGGCATGGCGGGCGAGGTCGGCCACATGACGATGATACCCGATGGGCGGCCTTGCGGATGCGGGCGCAACGGCTGTCTCGAACGCTATGTGACGGCCTCCGGTATCGTGCTTACCTATAATGAATTGTGTCTTAAATACCAGCGGCAGCCGGAAACGGACAACTACAAAGACCTTTGCGGTTTAGCCAAACAAGGCGACGCGGTGGCCGTCGAAACTTTCCAACAGGCGGGCGGGATGCTCGGCTGGGGCTTGGCCAATATCGCGCTCTGCACGGCCCCTTCGCATATCTTCCTCTACGGCGGGGTGGCCGTCGGCGCCGGCGACTGTCTGCTGCAACCCACGTTGCGTGCGTTCGACGCGCATCTGCTGTATTCCTACAAAGGTACCGTCCAAATAGAATACTCCGGCCTGTTGGGCAAGAACGGCGCTATTCTGGGCGCGGCGTCCCTTCCACAGCGGTTACGGTAGGTTTGCGGGACTTGCCGGGCTTGGGGGCGGTCGTTTTTTCGACCGGTTCCGGCAAAGGCATGGCGGTGGTCTCCGCCGCCGGCGCGCTTTCGGCATTCCGCATACGGCTCAGATAGGCTTGCAAGGCGTTTTGGTACGCGATTTTCTGGTCGGTCAGGCGGTCGGCGCTCTCCCGTAGCGCCAGCTGGGCCTGCAACAGTTCCGACAGGGCCGCCAGCCCCGCGCGGTAGTGCGCCTGCGTCTGCTCCATGCCCGCTTTGGCCGTGCGTTCGGCTTCCCGTGCCAATTGCATCTGTTCCCAGGCCGTAAGGAGGTCGAAGCGGAGTTTGCGCAACTGCAATAGCAACTGGTCGGCTAAAAAGTCCTTCTCATTCTCGGTCTTTTGCAACTGATAGTCGTAGCGTTGTATCTTGCGCGCCTGTCCGCCCCAGTCCGACAGCGGAATCTTGGCCGATACATACAGCACGCCGTTCCAGTCGCCCTTGTGAAGCAGGCTGCCGTAGCCATAGGTCGCGCCCACGCCTATTTCGGGCATGGCCTCGCCGGTGGCGATTTTCTTTTCCAAGCGTTTGGCTTCCACCGACAGGTTCAGCAGCTGCATCTCCTCCTGTTGCGCCAACACGCTGGCTTCGTCTTGGTAAACGGTTTCGGGGGCGTTGGCTTCGGTCAGCGGTTCGGAGAAGACCAAACGGTCGAGGTCTTCGAAGCGGACGCCCAAGCCGATTTGGTTGCAGAGGTTCATTTTGGCCAGTAGCAAGCCGTTGTTGAGTTCGATTTCCTTTGATTTCAGTTCGTTCCGCTTCAGTTCCACCTGCAACAGGTCGGTTTGGGTGGCCAAGCCGGCCGCGCGCGCCGAGGCCACGTCTTTATGCAGGTTGTTCAAAAACGTCAACGCCTGCCGCAACGTCTCGCGCTTCTCTTGCAGCGAAACCACCTGCCAGTATTCGCGTTCTATTTCTTCGACCGTTTCGCGCACCGTCAGGTTTTTCTTCAGGTCGGCGGCCGTGACGCCCACCTGCGCCAAACGGTTGCCGTTTACGATACGGCCGCCCGCAAACAGCGGTTGCGTGGCCGACACCACGGCCGTATAGCCGTGCCCCAAGGCTTCGTAGCGGCTGTTGAGCCCCAGGCTGGAGGCCCATTCGCCCACGAGTTGCTGTATTTGGTAAGCGGGCGCGGACGTGCCCAAGATGTCGGTGATGCCGATGTCCAGCAGCGGGTCTAATGCGCCGAAGCCGAACGCCTGTACCGATACGGTGGGGAAGTAAGCGGCCAGGGCTTCGCGTTTCTGCGCCAAGGCGGCCCGTTGGTCCAACTCGGCATTGCGGATGCGCAAGTCTTGCGTCTGCGCCCGCTCCAAACAGTCGTCCAAAGAGAGGTAAAGCGTGTCGGCCGTACCCGATGCCGTGTCGGCGGCGTTTTGCGCCTGCAGGCCGCCTATGCCGCCCAGCGTTAGCGCAAGGAGCGATACAACCGTTTTGTTTCTCAGAAAGTCGGAGATAGTGCCCTTGTCGGCCTGTTTGCGCCCGCCTATTTTAAAAATCTGCCAGTAGGAAACCGGCATAATCAGCACCACCAGCGCAATCGACAGCATCGTGCCGAAGCAAATCACCACGCCCATCGGCCGCCACAGCGCGTCGCCGCTGATAATCATCGGCAAAACGCCCAAGGCCGTCGTGCAGGACGTCAGGAAGATGGGGCGCATCCGGCGTTTGCCGGCTTCGATGGCCGCCTCTTTCGCGCTCAGGCCGTGTTCCATCTGCAATTCATCGGCGTATTCGAACATGATGATGCCGTTGCGGACAATGATGCCCACCAGGCTGATGAGCCCCAATACGGCGGTCAGCCCGAAGTCGAGCTTGAAAATCCAAAGCCCGAAGAAGGCGCCGAACATACACAGCAGGCTGAGCGTCAGCGTCAGCGCGGCCAGCGATATTTTCTTGAAATGGAACAGCATGAAGAAAAACAGCACGGCCACGGCGCAGATAAACGACAGCAGGATTTCGGGAATCACGGTCTTGTTTACGGCCGACAGCCCGCCGTAGCTTACCGTGGCGTCGGGCGGCAGTATCGGCATAACGGAATCCGTTACAAAGCGCTTGAGGTCGGCCATGGCTTCGGGTTGGCTGCACCCCTGTTTCATATCGGCCGACACCGAGACCGAGGGCGTGCCGGCCTTATGCGGACGGCTCGTCACGTTCCAGTCGGGGTAGATGCGCCCCACCTGACGGAGCGGCACCGAGAGGCCGGGTACGGCGGTCGGCACCATCTGGTTCTCCAACGCGCTGTAGTCCGCGCTGTCGTGCCAGGCGCGGCTGTAAAGCGTTACGGGAATTTCGCCCTCGTCTTCCCAAATCGTCGTCAGCGTCTGTCCGCCCGCCAGTCCGGCCAGCGACAGCGACACCAAGCTGTTGCTCACGCCAAGGCGCGCCGCTTCTTCCTCGGCCAGCGACACCTCTATAACCGGTTGGTAGCCGTCGTAGTCGGCGTGCACCCATTGCAGGGTCTCGTGCATGCCGGCCATATGGCGCTGTATCATTTCGGCCGCGGGCAACAGCGTTTCGAGCCGGTCGCCTTTGAGTTCCACGGCCACGGGGGCTTTGACGGCCTGATAGTCCATCTGTTTGAACCGCAAGCGTGCGTTCGGGAACGCGAACTCATAGCGGCTTTCCAATTCGGCCAAAATCTGTTCCGTGGCTTTGGTCGAGCGCGTGTTGACCACCAGCTGCGCCATATTCTTGCCCGGCAGCATCGGCTCATAGGTGGCGTTGAAGCGCGGCGCGCCCGTGCCGATGAAAGCGGTGACCGATGCCACGCGGCGGTCGTCCAGCAACAGGTGCGTCATCGCATCGGCCACCGCTTCGGTCTCGTCGAGACCGGCGGCCCCCTCCAACTTGATTTCCACGGCAAAGTAGTCGCGGGCCGCCATCGGCATCATCTGCACGTTAAGCCGTGTGAACAGCAGCGCGGCCACGGCGATGGAGGCCACGCCCGTCAGCAACGTCGCGCGCGGGTGGCGGAAACACCAGGCCTCCGCGCGGTCGTAAATGTTCTGCAAACCGTCGAAAAAGCGTTTCTGAATGGCCGCCACGCCTTTGGCGGGGCGCGTCGGGTCACCCGTCACGCTGTGGATGAACCGTACCTCCAAGGCCGGCACCACGCACATCGCATAGGCCAGCGAGGTCATGAGCGCAATCGTGATGACATACGGAAACAGCGCGACGAATTCGCCGAGGTAGCCGCTGATAAGCCCCTTGATGGGGAAAAACATCGCGCAGATGGCCGCCGTGGCCATAAACTGCGGCATAAACAGTTCGCGCGCGCTCGCTTCGGCGGCATGGATGCGCAGCTCGTGCCGTTGCGCGTCGGTGCGTGCGGGGCCGTTGGTCAAGGCCGCGTTCTGTTTGCCCAAATGGTTTGCTGGCGCAGACCATTTTCCCGTTTCAGCAGAAGCAATGCGAGACATTGCCTCTGCGTTCAACTTACCCAAATGGTTAATATAGCCGTCCATCGTGATGATGGCGTCATCCACAATCATGCCCAATACCACGATGAGTGCGGCCAGCGTCACCGTGTTGAGGTCAATGCCGCAGAGAAACATGAAGGCCAGCGTTACGGCAATGCAGATGGGCACGCCCGAACTAGCGATGAGCGCCGAGCGGAACGGAAACAGCATCAGCATCACCGCAATGACCACGAGCATCGAAATCGCGAGGTCGCGCAGGAACGAATAAACCGAGTTGCGCACCACTTTGGGTTGGTCGGTAATGCGGTTCATCCGCACGCTCTCCGGCAACGTCTGTTGGAATTCCGCCAAAACGGCGTCCACATCCTTGCCGAAAGCCACGATGTTGTTGTCGGGCCGCATCTCCACCGAAATCACCAAGGCCGTATGGCCGTTGTATTTGACAATGGAGGACGGGGCCTTGTAGCGGCGTTCCACGTCGGCTACGTCGCCCATGCGGATGGCGTGTCCGTCGGGCGAGGCGAAAATCAGATGGTCGGCCACGGCCTGTTCGGACGTCAGGCGGTTTTCAAAATGCAGGGGCGCCTGAATCAAGGCGTTGTCAATCGAACCGGCCGGTAGTTGCAGGCTGTTGGTCTTGTATTGCCAAAGCAGGGCCGCCGGGTTGATGCCGTAGGCCGAAAGTCGCTCCATATCCACGGTCAGGGCTATCTCTTCCGTCTGGTCGCCCGAAATCGCCACCTTGGCCACCTCCGGAATCGTTTTCAGCCTTTGCGACAAATCCTCGGCATAGCGGCTCATCTCGCGGTAACTCTTGTCGGAGGCCTCCAACGTAATCAGCAGGGCCGACACCGCGCTGAATTCGTCCAACACGCGGACGGCCAATACGCCGGGCGGCAGCAAAATCTTGCTTTCGTTCAGCTTCAGCTTGATTTTCGACCACACTTCGTTCTTGCGGTCGGCCGGCACCGTAAGGTCGGTGTATATGTAGCAAAGCCCGTTTTGCGAGTAGGCGTAAGTCCGCTCACGGTCTATCTCCGAAAACGCGAACAGCAGGTCTTCCAAAGGCTCGGTCAGTTGCTGTTCCACCTCTTCGGCGTTCGCGCCGGGATACACGCCCACAATCAATCCCTGTTTGATTTCGAACGTCGGATATTCGTCCTTGTTCATCAGGAAAAGGCCCACGCCGCCCACGCCTATCAGGCAGACCAGCAGCAAATAGACAATCTTCTTGTGGAGGATCATCTGAAGGATGAAACCTTGCTTCTCTTTCATAGGGCTTTGATTTCCACGATTGAACCCTCACTGATTTTGCGACGGCCATCGGTAATGACGTCATCGCCCGTCCGTAGGCCCTCCCGAATCAGGATGCCGTTGCCGGAAAAACCGGCGGTCCGCACGGCCCGTTTCCGAGCGCGTCCGTTCTCCACCACCCATACATAAGTGCCCTGCGCGTCGCGTTCCACCAATTCGGCGGGGATAACGAAACCGCTGTCGGTCAAGCGGCGGTCATATACCTTGCAAACCATACCCGGCTTAAGCACGTTGGCCGAGTCGGCCAGGCGGGCCGTGCAGATATAGGTATGCGATACGGTTGAGGCGGAAAGCCCCGTCGTGGCCACACAGGCTTGAAAGAGGCGGTCGTCGAGCGCGGGGATAACTATATATACGCTGTCGCCAATCCGCCAGCGGCCTATTTCCTTTTCCGGCACGGGAAAGCGGATTTCCACATCCGATAGGTCGATGATGCGCATGACGGGTTGCCCGAACGCCAATTCCACGCCTTCGTCGGCCATGATTTCATCCACCACGCCGTCGAAAGGCGCCTTGAGTTGGCCGTCCTGACGGGCTTGGCTCGCCGCTTTTTCCAAAGCCTCGGCCTGATGCAGCGCGGTTTCGGCCTCCACCATCTTGGCCTCCGAAATGCTGCCGGTTTTATATACCTGAGAGGCACGCCTATAGGTGTCGCGGGCGCGTTTGAGCGTGGCGGCGGCCGCGTCGTAACGGCTGTCCACGCTTTGCGAAAACGTCTCGGCCACGGTTTGTTCCGCCCGCACGCGCTCGCCCTCCCGAACGCGGGTGTTTTTGAGCGTGCCGGGGTAGGGAGCGGTCAGAAGGGCCGATTTGGCCGCCTCCACGTTGCCCACATAGGCGGTTTGCCGCACCACGGCGGTGGGTTCGGCCATCAGCACGCAAACCGGAATCGGTTGCGGCGGCTGCGGTTTATGCTTGAAGTTCAAGGCGGGTTGTTCCGAACAGGCGGAAAGGGGGAACAGCAGGCCGAACAATCCGTATTTCAAAAGTCTTTTCATCGAAAAATCCTCTATCGTGCGTTTGATTGAACATTATTCGTTGGCGGTGGCGATGCAATCCACGCGGCTTTCCGCAATCACATAGTCGCCCCGGTTGTAGGTGCCGCCGCCCTGATAGTCGAGCGAGAACACGATGACGTCGTCGTAGAGTTGGCCGCTGCCGCCCGTGGTCACGCTCAGCGTGATTTGGTTGTTGCTGTCGTCGCGGGTCTGTACGAAGCGCTCGTGCGGCGTCGTCTCCAACGTGATTTGCCCGTCCTTGGCCTTGGCGCGGAACGAGAGCGCGTCGCCGCCCAGCAGGTTGACGCTCACCAGCAGGTTATAGCCGTCTTTGTCGTCCTTGATTTGGGAAATGCGCATCTGCCCGGATTCGGGGGTGAGCGAAACCGTCAGCCTGTCTGCGCCGAGGCCGGTCGTAGAGGTCTTGTGCAACGTAAGCAGACCGCTCGTCTTGCTCGAATACGTACCCGTAAACTGGCGGATATCTTTGTCGCAGGACGTGCAGAGGGTCAAAAGCGGCCACAACGCCAAGGCCAAGGCCACCGCTTGGCCGGTTCTTTTACCAAACATCGTTTTCATCGTCAAATCCATTAAGGTTTACCAAATGCAACTGTGCAAAAACGCTGTAAAAATACACAGCGGAAACAAGAAAAGAAAGTTTTTTTAGTCTATCTCCGCAAAAAAGGCTAACTTTGTGCGTTAATACACAAGATTATGGAAGCATTGAAAGCGACCGCCTATCGTTTGCGGAATGTGGCGACGAACCGCGAGTTCGACGACACGGGATGGATTATCGACGACCCGCAGGCCGACAAACCGGCCTTGGTGCGGGCCGAATACGCGCAGAAACAGTTTCAGCCCAAGGGGCGGGAATACGGCCTGTACCGTTTTGCCGACTGGTTGCCCGTGCAGCGGATGCTCGAAGGCTCGTGCGCGCCGGTCACGTACCGGAGCGAAGGGCTGGCGCGGGCATTGGGCCTGCAAAACCTCTATATCACGTTCAGCGGCTATTTCCCCGAAATCGGTGCGCAGATGACCACCTGTTCGTTCAAGGAGACCGAAGCCTATTCGGTCTGCGGCCGTCTGGGGGCGGACAACAACCGGATTCTGGTCGTGGCCTCGGCCGGCAATACGGCGCGCGCCTTTGCCAAGGTTTGTTCCGAAAACCGTATCCCGTTGCTGTTGAGCGTGCCGGAAGACAATATCGGCGCGCTGTGGTTCGAAAAGCCGCTCAACGACTGTGTCAAGCTCATCGCGGCGCAGAAGGGCGGCGACTATTTCGACGCCATCCGCATCAGCAACATGGTGTTGAGCTCGCCCCGCTTCTTGGCCGAGGGCGGTGCCAAGAACGTCGCGCGGCGCGACGGGATGTCCACCACGGTGCTTTCGGCCGTCGAACATATCGGCCGCATTCCGGACTTCTATTTCCAAGCCGTGGGCAGCGGTACGGGCGCCATCGCGGCTTGGGAGGCCAACCTGCGTCTGATAGCCGACGGCCGTTTCGGTACGCACAAGATGCGGCTCATGGTATCGCAGAATACGCCCTTTTTGCCCATGTACAAGGCCTGGCAGGCCGACTCGCGCGCGTTGCTGCCGTATGACGACGACCAGGCGCGCCGCGACGCCGAAACCATTTTGGCCAAGGTGCTTTCCAACCGTCAGCCGCCCTACGGCATCGCCGGCGGCCTTTACGACGCGCTCAAAGACACTCGCGGTGACGTTTTGGCGGTCACGAACGAGGAACTGACGGCCGCCCAGCGTCTGTTTGAGGAAACCGAAGGCGTGGATATCTATTCGGCCGCCGGGGTAGCCGTTTCGTCGCTCCAGGCCGCCGTCAAGGCCGGCACGGTGCCCGCCGACGCCACGGTCATGCTCAATATCACGGGGGGCGGCGAGAAACGCTTCAGCCGTGACAAACAACTCTGGTATCTCAAGCCCGCCATTGTCTTCCCGTTGGACGTAACGGCCGACAAGGTGCTGGCTGACGTGTCGGCCTTGTTCGCCTAAGGCGGCTTGGCTTCACGTGACGGACCGCTGCGGTTGCGGCTTTTCGCTAAAAAGCGTACTTTTGCGGTTCGTTCGGGGTGTAGCGCAGTCCGGTAGCGCACCTGCTTTGGGAGCAGGGGGTCGCAGGTTCGAATCCTGTCACCCCGACAAAAATATAATTCACAAAATCATATCTCTATGAAAAGAATTGCATGGACTTTAATGATGCTTTTGGGCGTCGGGCTGGCTACGGCCGGGACGTCCCCGAAGCGACCGGCTGGCGTTTCCGCGCCCAAGTCGGACGAAGCGTTTGTGACGTCGCCTTTTGTCAGTAATTTTGACGAGCCGGCTGATTTTCAAGATAATTGGCGGGCCGTGGATTTGGATGGCGATGACATTACATGGTCCTATGAACTCCATGACAACTGGCCTGCCTTGGACGGTTCCGATGAAGGCGGTTGCTTGCGGGCGTGGTTCAATCGGGAAACGGCGGTTAACGATTGGCTCATTATGAGTAAGCCAATCCGGTTGGCGCAGGGCAAGGCCTATATCGCGTTCATCTATGCGAGCGCGCACCGGTCGCCTAACGAACCGGAACGTTTGGCCGTTTACTGCGGTAAGGAGGCCGACCCCGCCGCGCTGTCGAAGGGAGAGGCCTTGGAAACGTGGACGTTCTACGGCCGTGAATGGAAGTTCAAACTGATTTCGGTCGATATCGCGGAGGCCGGCGACTATTATTTCGCCCTTCAGGCCTGCTCGGACGTGGACCGGTTGGGGATTTTTGTAGATGAAATCGAAATCGGCCAAGGGGAATACAAAGGCGTGCCGAACTTGTCGTTGGACTATCTGTATCTGCCGATTTCCTCCTGCAATCTGGGTGAAAGCGAAGTCGGACTGCGGGTTATCAATCGCGGCAAGACGGACATCGAAAGTTTCACGATGACTTATAGCGTCAATGGCGGTTCGCCCGTGAGTGAAACCTTCAATCGGAAGATAGGCGTATTGGATACGGTCAGGGTGGCGTTCGCGCAGAAAGCCGATCTGTCGGCTGACGGTAACTACGAGGTAAAGGTAAACGGTACGGTTACGCAGACGGTCAGCGGACTTTTGGAAGCGGAAAAAACCAATAAAGATAATGAAATAGCGGGCGAAACGAAGCATTTTACGGTGCATGCCCTGCCTTTCATTACCGATATGAACAACGAGGAAGATCGGGCGCAGTGGGGCTATGCGCCGGGCACGTGGAACTATGACCCCACGAAGGTGCTGGCCATCCGGGCCGAAGACACGTTGCCGTTGATTTCGCGTTGCGTGCCGTTGCAGGCCAATCACAGCTACCGGTTCGCCTTCGACTATGTGGGCGGTATAGATGTGATGGGCATCATCGGTACGGATGAGGATTTCGACGTGTTGTACGGTCTGGCGGGTACACCGGTTGCAGGCTGGCAGTTGGTGAAACGCTATGAGGACGTTCAGACCGGCAATCAAATCGAGAGCGATGAAATCGTGTTTACGCCGGCAACTTCCGGGGACTATGCTTTCGCTATCGTATCGCGGAGAGAATTCGGTGTCTTGTATATCCAAAAGGTTTCGGTGACGGAAATCATGGATCACGATGTCGTTTTGTCGGATTGGGTTACACGGCTCGGCCGTATGACGCCGGCGCATCATGCCGTTAAACCGTCGTTTGAGGCCTTGATCGCCAACCGAGGCAAGAATGATGAAACCGGCGTGAAGATGGTGATTAAACAGGGAAACACGGTTATCGGCGGCAGTTCGGTTGAGGTCAATCTTAAAAAGGATTCGCTTGTGGTATTCCGTCCGATAGACGGTGAGATGGCCAAACCGGCGGTCAACAGTGAGGTGACGCTGAGCCTCTCGGTCGAGATGGCGGCCACGGATGGCAATCCCTACGACAATACGGCCGAGTTTACGTTTACGGCCACCGATTCGCTCTATGTGTTCGACCGGTGCAAGGACAATCCGTCGCGGGGCCTTGGCGTTGTGGATATGACGATGGGCAATATCTTCACGTTGGCCGAACAGGATACGCTGACGGCCGTCATCATTTCGTGGATGGAATTGGGCGATCAGGTTATGGAAGATTTTGACGTATGCCTTGATATCTATCCCGTTAATATGTTGGCGAAAACGGTCGGAGCACCGGTGTTGCAATATCAAATGAAACGCGGTTTGAAAGGCGGCTTCCGGACGGTGGAATTCCCGGCCCGTATCCTGTCGGCCGGCAGCTATCTGATAGGCGTGCGTCAGTTGGGCGCGCAGAATATATCGGTGGCTGTGGACGATGACGCCGAAGGCTATTTCTTCGTAGCGGCCAACGGTCAGTATATCATTCAAGCCGGTCAAGGCTTCCTGGGCATCCGTGCCGTGTTCGGTACGCCCACATCGTTGAAGAATAAGGATATTGCCGTAGGCGAGATTTTGGCTCCCAAGGAAATAGGGGCGTTCACGGCCCGTCAGCCGATTCGTGTGGAATACGCCAACCATGGCTTCGAAACGATGGAAGTGGAATTCAAATGTATGGTCAATAAGACCGAGCTGACGACCAAGAAGACCGTCAAAGGGTATGAAACCGGCCGTGTTTCGTTTACGGCGGATATGTCGGCCGTCGGCACCTATACGATAGTTGTTGAAGCGGTTGCGGACGGCGACCAGGATCCGGACAACAATGTGGCCAAGAAGACGGTGGAATGTATCGTCATCGACCCGCGCGTCATGGATTTCGAATATTGCGACGATTTCGCGATAAGCGGCTTCGAGCCGGCTTGGAAATCGGTGGATAAGGACGGTACGATACCCGGCCCGCACAACCTGACGTTCCCGAACGTCGACAAGCCTTTCGGTTTTATGGCATACAATTCGGTGGCGGCCGGCGAGGTGGACGAATATACGGGCGAAATCGTGAATGTGGCGCATGGCGGCAAGCGTTGCGGCATGGCGTTGGTAACGCGGCCGGAAAACAACGACTGGCTGATTTCGCCGGAATTCTCGATGTCGAAGGGCGTCGATAGCCTGGGCATGATGTTCTGGGTATGCAGTTCGGACCCGAATGTGTTGGAATGGTACCGGGTATTGGTATCCACGATTAACGACCAACCGGCCACGTTTACGCCCATACCGGACGCCAATGGCTCGGATATCCGCGAGGCGCCGGGCAAGTGGACCAAAGTTTGGGTCGATCTGTCGGAATACGCCGGCAAGAATATTTATGTGGCGATTCAATGCGTTTCGCAGGATGCGTGGATGTTCTTCGTAGATGACATCGTGGTTCGGACGGGTGGCGTGGCCAACGAGCAGACGGTGGATTTGTCGCGTTACGTCAAGTCCTATCCCAATCCGGCTACGGACGTTTGGACGGTCACGGCCTACGATTTGCAAATCGACCGCGTAGAAATCTACAACATGACGGGTGCCCTGATGTTCCGTTCGGCGGACAAGCTCGCGACGGAGGCCTATCGCGTGTATGTAGGCGATTTCACGCCGGGGCTCTATACGGCGCGCGTTTATACGAACGGCGGCGTACAGACGCTGAAAGTCGTCGTAAGATAATCAACGATAAGCGTCGGGCGTCGGCAAGACGCTTGGAGAAAGGGGCGGCCATCGGGTCGCCCCTTTTTTGTGGCGTTATCCGAATTTGCGGTTTCATAAAAATATTGTAAATTCGCAACCCAAACAAAGTGCAGGAACACTACCATGCTTGGCCGAAAAAAGATACACGACACGCTGAAAACCCGCTTTACGGTTGAGCGGAAACAGGTTGCCGCCGGCGTGGTGGAACTTCGATATATATATATTCGTAGGGGCTGATTCTGTCCCCTTTCTGTCTTTATTTAATAAAAGCGGTTCTGAGGTTGCCCGGCGTTGGCAAACTACCGTGCCGCATGGTCGCATGACAAAGATCCGGCGGACGCGTCTCTATAGGGTGCGGTTCTGCCATTATGTATTCTGTCGTCATTTCTGATTTATTTGCGTTCAGTCAAGTCGGCGAGTCTGTTGTGATGAAAATCAATGGCTTGATGTTGCATATTTTTAAATTGTATATATAAAATCAATCGATAGATAAATTTATAAAAACGGAGAAAATGAAAAAATTATCTTTTTTAGGCCTTACGGTCTTGATGATGTTCTTTTCCTTTGGCTTTGCCAAGGTGAACGGGGCAAACACCCAAGATGAACATGAGACGGAAGATATTACGATTACGGTCAGTCCGGCTCCCGGAGACGGCACCGTGCCCGTGGGTACGGAGATTACGATTACGGTTACGCCCGCAGGTGCGGATGTTTACTACGATATGTATGCCAGCTTGGAAGATGCGAAAGAGGGTTTCCCGATGAGCGAGGTGTCGTCAGATGGCAATCCAACCGTTACAGTCGCCAATCCTGTACTGGCCGTTTATGTGGAGGCCGGGGATGATGAAAAGACGGTATATTTCGAGTACATGGTTTCAGGCTCTACCGACCCGGATGAACCCGATGAACCGGATGACCCCGCTGATGACGAAGCGACAATCACGGTGACGGTCAGTCCGACTCCCGAAGATGGCGCCGTGTCCGCGGGTACGGAGATTACGATTACGGTTACGCCCGCAGGTGCGGATGTTTACTACGACATGTATGCCAGTCTGGAAAATGCGAAAGACGATTTTCCGATGAGCGAAGTGTCGTTAGATGGCAATCCAACCGTTACAGTCGCCAAGCCTGTATTGGCCGTTTATGTGGAGTCCGGGGATGATGCAAAGACGGTATATTTCGAGTACACGGTTACGGGCTCTACCGATCCGGAAGAACCCGACCAACCGGATGCGCCTACGGTAAATAAGACCTCAGGGGCCTATGTGGCCGGTACGCAGATAACGGTAAGCAAAGGCGAAGCCGACAAACTTTTGGTGGTGACGGGCAAAACGGCAGCCGCGATAGCGGAGGCTACCGATTTTACCGAATACACGACCGACTATACGATAACCCTTACCCAAGACACCGCCATCCGCGCTTATACGATGAAAGGCGAGCTGAAATCCGGAGATGTATCGCGTGCCTACACGATTAAACAGACCGTTTCGTTTGCGTTTGATCCGGCTCCCGGCGAAGTGGAGGAAAACACGGAAATAAAGGTTACGGTTACGCCGGCCCCCATGGATATTTATTTCGGCATGTTCGCCAATAGGGAAGAGGCGGAAGAGGAAAGTATGCTGGACTACATTTACGGAGAAGACGAGGACGGTTTCCCGAAAGTGACGAAAAGCAAGACCGTCTTGAAGGTTATTGCCCGATTTGAAGACAATAGCTCGGAAGAAGGCTATGCCGAATACACGATAAAAGGCGCAACCCCGGTGAAGGAAAAGGTGCAGAAGCCCAAATTCGACGTACAATCCGGCGTGGTGGAGAAAGGCAAGATGGTGGAGATTTCCTGCGCCACTCCCGGAGCCAAAATCTATTATACGGTCAATGATGGTGACCCTACGGTGGAAAGCACGTTATACACTGATGAAATCCGCATTGATTCGAACATGACCATCAAGGCCATCGCCATTAAGGAAGGTTGGGAAAATTCGGAAATAGAAACCGCCGTATATGCGCTTCAAGGTGAAACACCCGAAGAAGTGCCCGCCCCTGTGTTCACGCCCGATGCCGGCGCGGTGGATGCCAACAGCACCGTAACGATTCTCAAGGGCACTGCCGACAGTATTTTTGTGGCTTTCGGCAAAAGCCTCGATTTTGCCAAATATACGGCTGATGTAACCGTAACCATCGTGAGCGACACCACAATCCGCGCTTACGCGATGAAAAACGGCGATATGTCCCAGACCGTGACGAAGAAATATACGCTCAAACCCGCCTCCGAAACGGCCGATACGGTAAAGACGCCTACGTTTAGCCCCCTCGCCGGCCAAGTGGAAAAAGGCACGAAAGTGACGATAACCACCGCCACCGAAGGCGCTACGATACACTATACGGTCGATGGCAGCGAACCTGCGGTGGAAAGCCCCGAATACACCGCTGAAATTGAAATCAATGCGGATATGACTATCAAGGCTATCGCCGTCAAGGAAGGCATGGAGAACTCCCTGGTGGCGGAATCCTCCTATACGGTTAAGCCAGTGTCAAACGAAGACAGGGAACTGGCGGGCGTCCGTCTGTATCCCAACCCGACTTCAGGTGAGTTCAACCTGACGATGCCCGCGGCCGGCGAAGTGGAAATCTTCAGTGCTGAGGGTAAAATGGTAAAACACCTGTTTGTGGGCGAGGGTACCGTCAAGGTCCGTTTGGATGACAATGGTATATATTTTGTGCGTGTGCGCGCCAACGGACAGGTCGCCATCAAGAAAGTGATTGTCCGCTAATTGATATAACAGAGATTGTTTAAGAAATTTAAAATAAAAATTATGAAAAGATCAGCAATGACAATCGGTGTTTTGTTGTTGGGCTTCGGCTTGGTCTT
>CAYTZG010000018.1:0-35276 GCA_964442435.1 uncultured Bacteroidaceae bacterium
ATGGAAGAGAATATTGTATATAATGACGATAGTATCGTCAAGCTGAAATGGAACGAACACATCCGGTTGCGGCCGGGGATGTATATCGGCAAGTTGGGTGACGGCGCGTCGCAGGACGACGGCATATACGTACTCCTCAAGGAAGTCATCGACAACTCGATCGACGAATTCGTGATGGGCAACGGCAAGAGCATCGACATCAAGATAGAGGACGACCGCAGCGTGACCGTCCGCGACTACGGCCGCGGCATCCCGCTCGGCAAGGTGGTGGAATGCGTGTCGGAGATGAACACCGGCGCCAAATACGACTCCAAGGTCTTTAAGAAATCGGTGGGCCTCAACGGGGTCGGCACCAAGGCCGTGAACGCGCTCTCCACGTCCTTCTGCGTGGAATCCATCCGCGACGGCCAAAAGAAACGCGCCCGCTTCGCCTGCGGCGAGCTGGTGGAAGACTGCCCGCTCGAACCCACGAACGAACGCAACGGCACGTGCATCAGCTTTACGCCCGACGACAGCCTGTTCGTCAACTACCGCTACCTGCCGGAGTACGTCGAAAAGATGCTGTGGAACTACGCCTACCTCAACCGCGGCCTGACCCTCGTCTATAACAAGAACAAAATACAGTCGAACAACGGCTTGCAGGAACTCTTGGAAAACAACCTGGACGGCAACCCGCTCTATCCGGTTGTGTATATACAAGACGAGGACTTGGAATACGCGTTTACGCATATCGAAAACAAATACGGCGAGGAATACCATTCGTTCGTCAACGGCCAGCACACGACCCAAGGCGGCACGCATCAGGCGGCGTTCCGCGAAGCCTTCGTGCGCACGGTCAAGGAATTCTATAAGAAAGACTACGACCCCGCCGACGTGCGTACCTCGCTCGTGGCCGCCGTCAGCATCAAGGTCATCGAACCCGTGTTTGAGTCGCAGACCAAGACCAAACTCGGCTCGCTCTACATGGAACCCAACGGCGAGACCATCCGCAACTACGTAAGCAACTCGCTCAAGAAAAACGTCGATAACTTCCTGCACATCCACCCCGAAGTGGCGGAGGCCCTGCAACGCAAAATCATCGAAGCCGAGAAGGAGCGCAAGAGCATGGCCGACCTCAAGAAGATAAGCCGTGAGAGCGCCAAGAAAGTGAGCCTGCACAACCGCAAGCTGCGCGACTGCCGCGTTCACTACAACACGAACGATGAAAAGCGGTTGGAGACCACGATTTTCATTACCGAGGGCGACTCGGCCACGGGCTCCATCACCAAGTCGCGCGACGCCAACACCCAGGCCGTTTTCAGCCTGCGGGGCAAGCCGCTCAACAGCTACGGGCTGACGCAGAAAATCGTATATCAGAACGAGGAATTCAACCTGCTGCAAGCCGCGCTCAACATAGGCGAAGACTTGGACGGACTGCGCTACAACAACATTGTGGTGGCCACCGATGCCGATACCGACGGGATGCACATCCGCCTGCTATTGCTGACGTTTTTCCTGCAATTCTTTCCCGACGTGGTGAAGAGCGGACACGTATATATCTTGCAGACGCCGCTGTTCCGCGTGCGCGACAAGCAGGAAACGCTATACTGTTACAGTGAGGAAGAACGGCTTGCGGCCATCGAACACTTGGGCGGGAAGCCGGAGATAACGCGATTCAAGGGGCTTGGCGAAATCTCGCCGAGCGAATTCAAGGCGTTCATCGGCCCGCAGATGCGGCTCGACCCCGTTATCATGAAGAAAGACCAAAACCTGAAGGAAATCCTGTCGTTCTATATGGGCGGCAACACGCCCGACCGACAGGAGTTCATCTTGCAGAACCTTAGAACCTCTGTAGAAGAGTAGCCGCGCTCAGTCAACGCGGCTCAAAGCAGCCTTTTACTCTACGGTAACCGACTTGGCCAAGTTTCGGGGCTGATCGACGTTGCAGCCACGCTGTACCGCGATATGGTACGCCAACAGCTGCAACGGCACGCAGGCCAGAATGGGCACGAGCATGGCTTCGGTGGGCGGAATCTCGATATAGAAATCCGACAGGGCCTTGACCGTGGTGTCGCCCTCCGTCACGATGGAGATAATGCGTCCCTTGCGGGCTTTCACCTCCTGGATATTGCTGACGATTTTATCGTAATTGCCCTGATTGGTGGCGATGACCACAATCGGCATCTCGTTATCGACGAGCGCGATGGGGCCGTGCTTCATTTCGGCGGCCGGATAGCCCTCGGCATGGATATAGGAAATTTCCTTGAGCTTCAACGCGCCCTCCAAGGCCAACGGATAGTTGTAGCCGCGTCCCAGATAGAGGAAGTTGCGCGAATAGGTGAAAATCTTGGAGAAATCGGCGATGCGTTCGTTCTGCAACAGCGTCTTCTCGATTTTGTCGGGCAACGTATAGAGTTCGTTGATGATGGCGCGGAAGCGCGAATCCGTGACCGTGCCTTTGGCCTTGGCCAGCGAGAGCGCGACGAGGACGAGCACGCACACCTGCGCCGTGAACGCCTTGGTGGAGGCCACGCCTATTTCGGGGCCCGCATGGATGTAGGTGCCGCTGTGCGTGGCACGCGGGATGGACGCGCCCACGACGTTGCAGATGCCATAGACAAACGCGCCCTGGTCGCGCGCCAGATTGACGGCGGCCAACGTGTCGGCCGTCTCGCCGCTTTGCGAAATGGCGATGATGACATCATCCGGGTTGATAATCGGATGACGGTAGCGGTATTCGGACGCGTATTCCACCTCTACGGGGATGCGCGCCAATTCTTCAATCAGGTATTTGCCCACCAAACCGGCGTGCCACGACGTGCCGCAGGCCGTGATGATGATGCGGCGCGCGTTGAGGAACTCCTTTTGATGGTCGATGATGCCCGAAAGCGCCACCGTGTTGCGTTCCACGTTGATGCGGCCGCGGAAGCTGTCGCGGATAACCCTGGGCTGCTCATAAATCTCCTTGAGCATGAAATGCGGATAGCCGCCCTTTTCCAGCACCTCTAAATTCGTTTCCAACGTCTGCACGAGCGGCGTCTTGCGCACGTTCTTGAGGTTGGTGATGCGCAACTGGGGTTCGGCGTCGGGACGCACGGTCATAACCGCGATTTCCTCCTCTTCAAGATAGATGACCTTTTTGGTGTATTCGACGAGGGGCGTGGCGTCGGAAGCGAGGATGAACTCGTCGTCGCCCACGCCGATGACGAGCGGGCTACCCTTGCGCGCGCCGATAATCGTGTAGGGGTCTTGCTTGGACATGATGGCGATGGCGTAAGCCCCCACCACCTGACTCAAGGCCTGATGGACGGCCGCTTCCAGCGAAATGCCGTTATCCATGCGGATGAAGTCGATGAGCTGCACGAGCACTTCGGTATCGGTTTCGGACACGAAGCTGCGGCCGCGCTTGATCAACTCCGCCTTCAAGGTGGCGTAGTTCTCAATGATGCCGTTGTGAATCAACGCGATGTCGGCGAACTGCGAATAATGCGGGTGGGCGTTGATTTCGTTGGGCAGGCCGTGCGTGGCCCAGCGCGTGTGCGCGATGCCGATGTGGCCGCTCATATCCTTGCCTTCCACAAAGCGTTCCAAGTCGGCCACCTTGCCGAGCGTCTTGTAAAGATGCAACGCGTCGTTGTTATAGACACATACCCCCGCACTGTCGTAGCCGCGGTATTCCAACCGATGCAAGCCTTTCATCAAAATCGGATAGGCATCCTGACGACCAACGTATCCAACAATACCACACATAGCGCAAAATCTTTTATTCTTTTACTTCTGTATATATCATTTCCAATTTCACGGGCGAACCCGCGGCCTTAGGGCCGTTCAACTTGACGCAACAGGGCGTGCCGTAACGCTCCACCGTGCTCGGGTAGATGTAGAACGGCTCCGGCGTGGCCTGCTCGTAAAGCAAGCGTTGCAGGTAGCGCGTCAGCACGAGCCGGTAGGCCTTATCCTCACTGTCCCATTTACCGTCTTGGCTATAGGCGTCGTCGAGCGAACCCGGTATCTGCAACGTCTGCGGCAGTGTGATGCCCGACCCGTTGGATGCCGAGGCGGCGTTCAACACCAAATGCGCCCGGTTGACGATAATCTGCCGGCCGGCGAACACCTCGCGGATATTGGGCAGCACACAGGCCATGTAGGCACCGCCCGAACAGGCGAGATAGACCGATTGGCCGCCCGCCGTGCTGTCGCCACCCATCTGCGCCTTGAAATCCGCATCGGTGGACGTGCTGTAATCGTGATCCACCTTCGTGAAGCGAACACGCCCGAACGTAAACACGCTGTAACGCGCCGTATCGGGTGACAACAGACCGTGATAAACGATGATGCGCATGATATCGCCGGAAGCATCCAGATTGGTGCCGAACGCGAACGAAACGACCGAACTCGCTTCCTGCGCCGTAACCGGCACGCTGCGCAGACAGAGGCCGTGGAAAGACTGTTCGAACGCTTCCGACGACTCGTAAGCCGCGGACGGCAACGTCATGAGGCGTTCGCCCAACGAAGCGTCGAGCCGCACGCGCAGGGACGGCACAACGGACTGCTGGTTGAGCGAATCGTAGATGGTGTCGAACGGACGCGGCGAAAACGAAACGGCCGGCCCGAAAGCCGCCGTATAAGGGATATCCGAAGTAACCGAATAAAGGCTGTCAACACTGCCGCCGTCAACGATTTCCTCCGTCAGTTCGTGCACCGTAAGTTGGATGGGCCGGCCGTCGGCCGCGCCTTTTTTAGTGGGATAAAGCCCGCTGTACGGCAGGACGAGCACCACCGAGTCGATGGCATCCTCGCCCGGAATGAAGCCGTCGGTAGACGCATTGGTGCCGGCGTAAACCAATTGGGCGTAGATGTGATAGTCGGCGCGGCCGAAGACGTCGTCCTGCATGGAGCCCAACAGCATACGCTCGGCGTTTTGGATGATGAGGCCGGTATCGGGCAGGCTGTAGACCATGATGTCGAAAGCCGTGTCTTGATAGCGTTCCGTAAGGAAATCCTTGTCGCCGCCCACCGTGCCGCCAAGGGCGGAATCGGGGTCCTTGTGACAGGCCGAAAGCCCGATGAGCAGGATGAAAAAGACCGACAGCCGCCCCAACCACCGGACGGCAGACTTTCTACTTTCCATGCGGCATGAACTTTTCATAG
The DNA here is from genome assembly GCA_964442435.1 of uncultured Bacteroidaceae bacterium. GTDB lineage: Bacteria > Bacteroidota > Bacteroidia > Bacteroidales > P3 > CAMXAS01. The sequence goes on from CAYTZG010000018.1 coordinate 5,131, forward strand.
AATTTACCGCAGGCCGCCGCAAACGTGGTCTCGCCGGGATAAGTCAACGTGGGTTTCTTGGCCGCCGTAACCGCCTTGGCCAAGGCCGGCGCGATATTGGCGCTCTTTTCGGTCATGACCACGCCGTCGGAATAATCGACGCCGAACTGGCAGAGTTTCTCGTAGGTGAACGGCGCGTATTTTTCGGCCAACTCTTTGGAGGCCATCTTGTCCGACCGCAGCCGTTCCATCAGGTCGCCGCTCATGGGGCCTTCGTAGCCCTTGCCGGGGAACACCGAGCTGATGATTTTGACGTTGAGGAAGGACGGATGGTCGCGGTAGGCCTTGCGGATATAGTACGGCACCAAGGACGTGAACCAGCCGTTGCAATGCACGATGTCGGGAATCCAACTCAGTTTCTTGATGGCCTCCAACACGCCGCGCGCGAAGAAAATCAGCTTTTCGTCGGTATCGGCATAGGGCGCGTTGTTTTTATCGACCAGCATATTTTTCTTATGGAAATACTCCTCGTTGTCGATGAAATAAATCTGCATCCGGGCGGCCTGAATGGAGGAAACCTTGATGATGAGCGGATGGTCGGCTTCGTTGATGACGATGTTCATGCCCGACAGCCGCAACACCTCGTGCAACTGGTTGCGACGTTCGTTGATGCAACCGAAGCGCGGCGTGAACATACGGATTTCCGAGCCTGCCTCCTGGATGGCTTGCGGCAGGTAACGCCCTACCATGGCTTCCCGTGATTCCCGCACGTACGGGTAAACCTCTTGGTTGATGTAAAGGACTTTGGCGTTTTCCATAGTTGACACAATTCTGCGTTCTACAAATTTACGAAATTTGTGTTAAATCGCCAAATTTGACGTTATAAAACCTTTTCTTTTATCAAAAGAGCACAAAATTCGGGGATTGCATCCCCCGCCGCTTAGCGCGATGCTGCGCATCGCTACTCCGTTACCTTTTCTTGTTCCGCCAAGAGACAGAAAGCGCGATGCTACGCACCGCGCGGACTTAAAACCTTTTCTTTTGTCGAAAGAGCACAAAATTCGGGGATTGCATCCCCCGCCGCTTAGCGCGATGCTGCGCATCGCTACTCCGTTACCTTTTCTTGTTCCGCCAAGAAAAGGTAACGCCAAAAGAAGCTCCCGCTTACGGATTTAACCCTCAAGTCATTACAAGTCCCTCGCTGAAAAATTTAAACTCGCAACTGCGTTGCTCAAACAAAAATTTTTCTACGCTCGTTCTTGTATGCCTTTACGGGCTAAATCCTATTGCGGTTCTTTTGCTTACGCACGCGTAGTTTTCCGCCGCGTAAGCCTCGCGCGTTGGCTGGCCTCGTGGGCCGGCGTGCCGACGAGCTGCCTTTGGCGAGCGAGGAGTGCCTTAGCGCCGCGGGGCCGCTTAAAGCTCCACGCAGTGGCCGTTTCTTTGGGTATAACCTTTTCTTTGCGGTCAAAGAAAAGGTTATAAATCCGTGCGATGCTGCGCATCGCACTAAAACGAGGCGGCGTCTTGGGCACCGCGCTAACCAAGCCGGCACGCAGTGCCGCTAAGAACGGGGAAAAGGGGCGGAGCCCTTAAGAAACCGGGACGACTTCGGAAAAGTCGGGACAAACCGCCAGCAAGTCGGCCATCGTTTCGTGGCGTTCCGGATGCACCCAGTCGGGGGCGATGTCACACAGGGGCAGAAGCGCGAAACGGCGCTGCGGGAGGCGGGGGTGCGGCACCGTGAGCAAGGGGGTGTGGCGCACCAACGGGCCGAAAAACAGAATGTCAATGTCGATGGATCGGGAAGCGTAGGTTTTGGACGGTGCCGCCGGGTCGGCCGCCGCCACAGCGGCCATTGCGGACTTTTCGTCGGCCACTGCCGCCGTCCGGTCGGTTTCGGACTTATCGCCGGCGGAACCGGCGGCCGCCGCGGCTTGCGGGCAAGCCGCCCCCCGCCTCCGGCCAAGCTCGTACTCGATCTGCAACAGCGTGCGCATCGTGTCCTCCGGCGAAAGCGCGGTCTCCACGGCCAAGGCCACGTTGTAGAACGGGTCGGGGCTTTCGAAGCCCCAAGCCGGCGACTTATATACACGTGAAACGCGCGTCACGCGCCCCACCCTTTCGTCAATAAGCGTCTGCGCGCGTTGCAGGTTCTGACGCACCGGCCCGATGTTGCCGCCCAAGAGCAGATATATTTCCATAAGCCATCCGCTATTTGCGTTTGCGGTTCGCCCGCTTTTTGTCAGACTTTTTGTAGGACGTGCCCTCCAAGTCGCGCCGGATGAGTTTCTCCGTCCGCTCCGTCACCTGCTTGCCGAGATAGAGGCGGTAGTTCTCCCGCAGCGTTTCTTCCGGCGTAAGCCCGGGTCGCGCCACCGTGGAATCCGACAGATGCTCCTTGACCATCTTTTCCTGCCGCCGCTCCTGCGAACGCGTCAACGCCCCCGCCGGCAGTTCTTCGTTCCAGCCGCCGCCCAAAGCCTTGTAGAGCCTAACGAGCGCAATCCGCTCCTCGTTCTTGTTGCGTGCCAAATCGAGCTGCGCCGAAAAATACTTACGCTGGGCGTCGAGAACGTCCATATAGCTGATAACGCCGTTGAGATACTGCAAGTCGGCCAGCTCCACGTATTTGAGCGCGGCATCCTGCAGGTTTTCGAGCAACATCATCTCCTCGCGCGTCTTGCGATAGACGACCATGGCGTCGTTGACCTCGCGGAAGGCCGTCAGCACCGTTTTTTCGTACAGTGCCTTCTGCTGCATATACTGCTGCACCGCCGCCCGATAGCGCGCCTGATTGGTGCCGAACGCGAACAGCGGGCTGGTCAGCGCGGCGATGGGATACAGGTAAGGTGCATGCAACAGATGCTGCCAGTCGTTGTTTTCGAAGCCGCCCGAAAAGCTGAGGCGGATGGTGGGAAAGCGGTTGGCGAAATGATAGCCGGCGTTGGCCATGGCCGCGTCCAGTTCCACCCGCGCGCGCCGCACGTCGGGCCGCCGCAACAGCAAGTCGGACGGGATGCCCGCCGACAGGTCGAGCGTGCGCCGCTTGCCGCCCGTAAGCCGGGAGCGTTCGATGGCCGTGGGGAACTCGCCCGCCAGCCAAGCCAGCTGGTGTTCTTTCAACGCGATGCGTTTCTCCATATCGGGCACCATGGCCGCCGCTGAAGCGTATTCGACGATGGACTGCCGGTAAGCCGTTTCGGACGTGAGCCCGCCCAAGAACCTCAGCCGTGTCTTTTCGGTTGTTTCGCGGCGCACGTCCACCGTCTGTTCGATGATGGCCATCTGCTGGTCGAGCGATATCAATTCGAAATAGGCCGTCACGACCTCCGCAATCAGGCTCATCTGCAAGGCCCGCTGCCCCTCCACCGATGCCAGATAGCGGTCGGACTCGCGTTGCGACTTCCAGACCGAAGCGCCCAACAGGTTGAACTCCCACGTGACGATGCCTTTCAGGTGCATTTCCGGGTCGGGCGAAAGGTCTTTGCCGTAGTAGTGCATGATTTCGTTCTCGTAGGCCGCCCGCGCCGACACCTTCGGCAGCTGGTCCATAATGGCGCCGCGCCCCGTATAGCGCAACTCCCGTATCTTGGCGATGGCCACCCGCATATCGCGGTTGTTCTCCAAGGTTTTGCGTATGAGCCGGTTCAACAGGGAGTCGGCATACAGCGTCCACCATTCCATATCGGAGAACGCCAACGTGTCGGCCGGTATATCACCCAAGGCCGCGCCACCGCTCATCAAGTCCGCACGCAACACCTGTTCCGGCAACGTGCCGTCGGGCGCGGGGCACTGCTTCTGCATCGTGCAGCCCGAAACGGCGGCAAGCGCGAATAATATATACAGTATATATTTAAACCGCATCACGCTTTCCTCCTTTCAAAACGGGCTTTCAGCCGATAAATCCATACGAAGAAAAACGGCACCGTCACAATGCAGGTAAACAACGCGACCAGCATACCGAACAACACGCCCGTGCCGATGTCGCGGCGGCTCTCCGAGCCCGGCCCCGTGGCGAAAACGAGCGGCAGCAGCCCCAAGATGAACGCCATGGAGGTCATGAGGATGGGACGGAAACGCAATTGCGCCGCCTTGAGCGCGGCCGATACGGCATCCATGCCCTTTTCGACCTCATCCTTGGCGAATTCCACGATGAGAATCGCGTTTTTGGCCACCAAGCCGATAAGCATGACCAAACCGATTTGGAAATAGACGTTGTTTTCCATGCCGCAAATCCACACGCCGAGATAGGCGCCGAAAACGCCCACGGGCAACGACAATATGACGGCCAAGGGCACCGACCAACTTTCGTACTGCGCCGCGAGGAACAGGAACACGAACAGGAAGGCCAACGCCAGCACCATGCCCGTTTTGCCACCCGCATGCTTTTCTTGATACGACAGGCCTTTCCATTCCACGCCCACGTCGGCCGGCAGATGCCGCCGCGCCAAACTTTCCAGCACGGCCATGGCGCGGCCCGTGCTGTAGCCTTGCGCCACCTCGGCCTGTATCGTGGCCGCATTGAACATATTGAAACGCTGGATGGCGCCGGGGCCCGCCGTATATTCGGCCGTGCCCAGCGTGGTAATCGGTATCATGGCGCCCGACGAACCCCGCACGAAAAACAGGTTCAGGTTGTCTTTATGGACGCGGTAAGGCGCCTCGGCCTGCATCTCCACGCGATAGACGCGGTTGAAGAGGTTGAAGTCGTTGACGTAGAGCGAGCCGGTAAACGTCTTGATGGTGGAGAAGATGTCGGCCATGGGCACGCCCAACAGCTGGGCGCGGTCGCGGTCAACGTCGAAATACAGCTGCGGGATGTCCTGTTGCAGGGAGGCCGACACGCTGACAAGTTCCTTGCGCTGGTTGGCCAGCAGCACCAGCGTATCGACGGCCTGTTGCAGCTGTTCGTAGGAAAGGCCGTTGCGGGCCTCCAGCACCATTTCCACCCCGCCCGACGAGCCCAAGCCCGGAATGACGGGCGGCGACGAGAGGAAGACCTTGCATTCGGGGTACTTGGTAAATTCCTTGCGCACCTCGGCCATCGTGCGGTTGATGTCGCGGTGCACGCGCTCGCCCCACGGCTTGAGGATGACCGTAAGCGTGCTGCGCCCCTGACTGGTGCCGATGCGCGGGCTTGACCCCGTGACGTTGAGCACGTATTCCACGTCCTTGTGCTGCATGAGGTAGGCGATGGCGCGGTCGGTGACGCGGCGCGTGCGTTCGAGCGTGGCGCCCTCCGGCAGTTCCAGTTCTACGGTGAAATAGCCTTGGTTTTCGCGCGACATGAAGCTGGTGGGCACGATATAGGCCAAGAGCAACGTAATGGCGAGCATGAGGGCGAACAGCCCCGCGAAGCGGCGCGAATGGCTGAGCGCGTAGCGGATGCCCCTTTGATAGAGGGCCGAACCGCCGTCTATCCACGCGTTGATTTTACGGAAAAGCCAGCCCTTGGGGCGGTTAAGGTCTTCGGCGCGGAGCAGGCGCGAACACATGACCGGGCTGAGCGTCAAGGCCACGACCGTTGACAGGATGACCGACACGGCGATGGTAATCGTAAACTGGCGGTAGAGTTGCCCCGTGATGCCGCTCAGAAAGCTGACGGGCACGAACACGGCGCACAGGACGAGCGACATGGCGATGAGCGCGCTGCCCAAACCGCGCATGGCCTTTTTGGTGGCCTCGTAGGCCGAAAGCCCCTCGGTGCGCATGAGCCTGTCCACGTTTTCGACCACGACGATGGCGTCATCGACGACGATGCCGATGGCGAGGATAAGCCCCAAGAGCGTCATGAGGTTGACCGAGAAGCCGAACGCGAGCATGACGCCGAACGTGCCGATGAGCGAAATGGGTACGGCCACGACGGGCACCAGCGTGGAACGCCAGTTTTGCAAGGCTAGGAACACGACGAGGATGACGAGCAGCAGGGCTTCCAGCAACGCGCGGAACACGTGGTGAATCGAATCAGATATATACTCTGTGACATCGAACGGGATTTCGTAGCCGATGCCCTCCGGAAAATTCTGACTGATTTCCTGCATGGCCGCCCGCACCGACTTGGCCACCTCCATGGCGTTGGCGCCCGGCAGCAGGCTGATGTTGAGCACCGCCGCGTTGCCGCCGTTGATGCCGCTCTCGGTGTTGTAGGACGAGGCTTCGAGCGACACGCGCGCCACGTCGCGCAGACGGATGATGCTGCCGTCGCCATAGGCGCGCACGACGATGTCTTCGAACTGCGATGCGGTGGAAAGCCGGCCCTGCGCCGCAATGGGTATCGTGAGGTCGATGCCCTCGGCGGGCGCCTGCCCCAACACGCCGGCCGCCGACTCGCGGTTTTGGTCGCGGATGGCCGTCTGGATGTCCTTGACCGTGAGACCGTAGTTGGCCAGCTTGTCGGGTTCGACCCATATCTTCATGGCATAGTAGCGGCTGCCCACGTTGCTGACGCGCCCCACGCCCGGCACGCGCCGCAACATATCCAGCACGTTGAGCGTGGCGTAATTGCTGAGATAGACTTCGTCGAACTTGGACGTATTGGACAGCAGTGTAATCGTCATCAGGCGGCCCGACGCCTCTTTCTCGACCGAAAGGCCGTTGGTGACCACCTCGGCCGGCAGACGCGATTCGGCCAGTTTGACGCGGTTTTGGATTTCGACGGCGGCCAAGTCGGGATTGGTATGGATGTCGAACGTGACGATGCCCGTAAAGCCGCCCGAATTGCTGCACGTGGACTCCATATAGAGCATACCCGGCGTGCCGTTGAGCTGCTGTTCGATGGGCGTGGCCACGGCCTGCGTCACCGTTTGCGCGTCCGCCCCCGGATAGGAGGCCGATATGCGCACCGTGGGCGGCACGATTTTGGGGTATTGGTCAACCGGCAGCAGGCTGAGGCCGATGAGGCCCACCATGACCACCACAACGGACAATACCGTGGAGAAGACCGGCCGGTCTATGAAGAAATCGGATTTCATCGGGCGGTGTCGGTTTGATAGACGTCGGTGGGACAAACCTTTTGCCCGTGCGTCAGCTTATGGTAGCCTTCCGTAATGACGTGTTCGTTGGGCGCGATGCCGCGTTCCACGATAACCGAATTGCCTATTTCGGGCCCGAGTTCGATAAAGCGTTTTTCGCAGATGCTGTCGGGACGCACGACAAATATATACGCGCCGCCCTTTTCGATGATGAGCGCGCGCACGGGCACCACCATCGCGTCCTCGCGCACGTCCATCAACAGCCTTACGCGCGTGATCTGCCCCGGCAACAGCACATAGTTTGGATTGGGCACGGCCGCACGCACCGTAAACGTGCCGGTTTTTGGGTCAACCTGCGGGTCGGCGAAATCGACGAGCCCTTCGTAGGGATAGACCGTGTTGTCGGGCAGGGTGACGGTAATGGACGGGTTCCAGTTACGTTCGGCCACCGTGCGGCCGAGCTGTACGTTGCGCTCCTTGCTGCGCAGGTAATCCAAGCCCGTCATGCTGAACTCCACGCGCACCGTGTCGCTTTTGACGACCGTGGTCAACAGCGACTTGCCACCGGGCCCCACGAGCGTGCCCACATCCACGTTGCGGCTGCCCACATGGCCCGAAATGGGCGAACGCACCGACGTGTAACCCAAGGCCATTTCGGCCTGAATCAAGTCGGCCTCGCTCATTTCCACGCCCGCTTTCGCGCTCTCGGCGGCGGCCACGGCATTGTCGTAGTCCAAACGGCTGGCCGCGTTCTGCTCGTAGAGCGGACGGATGCGTTCCAAGTCGCGCTCGGCCTTTTGCGCCAAGGCCTTGTCTTTGTTGAGTTGCGCCTTGGCCTTTTCGACGCGCGCGCGGTAAAGCTTGGGGTCGATGAGGAACAGCTGCTGGCCCTGCCGCACATACGTGCCCTCTTCGAAATACATACTCTCAAGGTAGCCCTCCACGCGCGCGCGGACTTCGACCGACTGTTGCGCGCGGATGCGGCCTACGTAGTCGCCGTAGACCTCCATGTTCTTGATTTGGATGGGTTCGGCGGCCACCACCGGCAGTTGCGGCGGTTCGGGACGCGCGCGCAACAGGAGCCACAGCCCCGCCACGAGCACGACCACGCCTGCCCCTAACCAAACGCGCTGCTTGTACGTGAGGCGGCGGAACCAACGCCCCAGCGAAAGGCCGAGCGCCTTGACCCGCAGGACGAACGCCATGCCCCACGCCTTTAAATCAGACCAATTGCAATGTCGCATATTTTGTTTTTAGAGCCGATAGGCCAAGCCTATGGCGAAAATATTCGTGAACGCGCTACCCGTGCCGAGATTGAAATCGCACTGGATATTGAGCGTGAAACTGTCGATATCGACCGAGAGAATGGGCGAAAAGACGTTGGCCTGCGAAAGCGTGCGGTAAGCCAAGCCCGCACCCACCGAAAAGTCACCGCAGAGATAGAGACGGTACATGGCCGCTATTTCCAGCATATTGTACAAGTCCTGATTCATGTAGGTGACCGTGCCGCTGACCTCGTGCGCCGCCTGCTCGAAGTCTATCTCGAAACTGCCGCCGTGCTTGACCGAAGCCGCCGGCACCTCGCGGTTCTGCCAGGCCGCGCCGCCATAGACCGCGAAACGCACCGGCGTGCGCGACGTGACGAAGCCCATGCCCATCTGCCCACGGTTGAGGTGATAGGCCGAAGCCCCGGCCTGCACGTTGAGCGTAGGTTTGAGCCAACCCGTATAATGCACGCCCACCTGCACGTCGAACACCGTGCGCGAGAGTTCTTCGAAATCGTAAATCGGCGCCATGGCCGGATTGATGCCGCCCGAATAGGCCGGGTCGTACATACTGCCCGTTTCCAGACGGTCAAGGTTGATGGCCCAACGCCGCAAACCCGCCTGCAAGCCGAAACTGAGCCGGTGCGGCGCGTTCTCCTGCTTGTCCTTGCCGATAAGCCAATGGTAGGCATAGGTAAGGTGCGTGGAGAAATCGGACGTGGCGGCGTTGTTGAGCGTATTGGTATATATTTCAACGCCCGCCGACATCGTGCGGTTGAGCAACAGCACGTTGTAGGACGCACTCAGCACGCGGATGGCGTGGCTGGCGAACATCCCGTTCATTTGGGTCTTGTAGTTGAGATTGGCTGTATGGATGGAGGCGTAATCGTGCAACGCCTCGCCGCTGAGACCGCAACGCGCCGGATTGATGAGCACGGGCAGGTCGAAATTGGCGGACAGCGGGCTGTCTTGCTGGGCATAGGCCGGCACAGCCGACCGAATGACAACCCCTAAGAGGAGCGCCATCCGGACGACCGTTCCGAACCGATTTCTATTTATGCCTTTCAATTTCATATCGCCTTTCGCTTATTCCAATACGGAAATCCAACCGCTCCGATTGATGACCTTGCCGTTTTGCAATGTGATGGCCACACGGTAGGTGAAATTACCGGGCATGACGTCGGCGGTTTTCCAAACCGGGTCGGGCGCGGTCTTTTCGAAGACCAAATCGCCGTTGTTGTTGAATATCCGCATATGAACCGACTCTATATTCTCGCCATACACCTTGAACACGCGGTCGGCAGGCCGTGCGGAATGCCGCAACACCGCGTTGGGGATGTAGATGAGCGAGGAATCCAATACCGATATTTCGGCCGGACTTACCAACACGCTGTCGAAAGCGCGGCACGTAAACTCGTTGTAGGCATCGGCCGCGGGCGCGGGCGTCTGACCGCCGGCCAAACTGTCGCGGTTAAACGCGGGTTCGTAGCCCATCGTATATACCATGACCGTATCACCGTGGCCCACGAGCGTAAACGTGCCCATGGTGCCGGCAATGCCGTCTTCGGCATCGGTCCACCATACATAGGCCGAAGCGCCCGTGCCCTCCAACATGAGGTCGTAGCCCGTCAGCACCGACGTATCGCGCGGGGTGATGCGCACTTCGGGCCGTTCGCGGCGATAGACCGAAACCACGTTGGTGGTTTGCTCGGCGCGGTCGGCACAGATTTTAGAACGCCGCACGGCCACCGCATACACGCTGTCGACGCCTTCCTCTGCCGGACGCGGCGCACATTGCCACGTGGCCGTCCGAACCGTGGGCACGGCCTTGACCTCGGTATCCAACAGGTCGGTAATGGCCGCCAACTGCCCGTTGGCATACCAATACACACTGTCGAAGCCGCGACCGGAAACCATATATATAGGTTCGCCGGCTCCACAGACCGAGTCGGCCGAAGCCGTCATAGCCGCGATGACCGGGCCGGCCGATATGGCGCCCGACATAACCTCAACGCCAATGTCTTCGGAGCGCAGGCCGTTGTTATAGACGCACATTCCGCTCGTGTTGTAGGCCACTACATACACGCGGTCGCCCAAAGCCGGCCGATACGTGTAGGTGGCCGCCTGACGGATGGGGCCGGCCAAAACGACCCCGTCGTTCAGATACCAGATTATCGAATCGACGTTAGCCTGACGGACGATACCGTAACGCACTTCCTCGCCCTCGCAAACCGAGGTGGCGGAAGCCGCCACTTCAAGCAGCAGCGTATCGTAGGGGTGACCCACGATCTGCAGGCTGTCTTCCATGACGCAGCCCGCGTTGACGGCGCCCAAATACAGCATGGCTTCAGCCGCCGGATAAGTGGCCGACAGCCGGTAAGTCTTGCCCGCTTCGTCGGCCTCCGTTTCCGTGAACGTTATCTTGGTTTGGGTGCCGTCCTGTTGCCATACGGCGGAGAAATCCCCCGCCCCCGCCACGTGCAGCCGCAACGACAGCGCGTCGCCGGCACAGGCCTCCATGCGGCGAACCGCCTCATCGGCGGCCTCCCCGGCCGGCTCTATCCACGTAAAGACGGGCGTAACGCTACGTTCTACCGTGATGGTGTCGGACATGACCGTCGAGGTGCGGACACAGCGCGAATTGGTGCTGCCCTCCGCCCAAATGCGGTCGCCGGCCTTGAACGGGCCGCTGAAAGCGCTCAGCGTGCCGAGCAGGAAGTCGGACATCACGGCCTCCGATTCAAAATCCTCATAGGTCATATACCGGCCGTTGAGCCGCCACTGCCACGAATCCACGAAACGGCGGTCGGCCACTTCTATCGTGACGGGCACGCCGTCGCAAACCACCTGCGGGTCGGAGAGCGCGATGAACAACGTGTCGAGCGTGGGCGCCACCGCCACCATCACACTGTCGACGGCGGCACAGGCCGGATGGTCGTAGGCCGTGGCACGGGCCGTAAAGTCTTTGTAGGTGCGTACACGTGCCCAAGCCGTCTTTTCATCGGCGGGGCCGCGTTCCAGCACTTCGTAGCCCTTGTCGGGCGCATCCACGCGCAGCCATTCCACAAAGGCCGCATCGGCCGTGGCACGCAGTTCAAGCGTGGAGTCGGCGCAGGCCGCCGTTTCCACCTGAGAGAGCGTCAAGAGCGGGCGCGTGTAACGTTTTACGGCTATCTTGTTGGACGTGTACCAAGCCGCATCCACTTCCTCGCAGCGGTCTTCACCGTTGACATAACCTTCTACATACACCGTGTCGCCGTGCGCCACATCCACATGGAGATAATAGATTTCCTTGCCCTTGGCCAGAATTTCAGGCTTGGCGGCCTTACCGTCGACCGCAGCCGGCACGCGCTTCCATACCAACGAGTCGAACAGCGTAAGGATGCTGCTTTCGTAGCGGTCGAGCGTAAAGAACATATCGTCGCTGTCGCAGAGCAACGAATCGGACGCTTTGAGCAAGAGTTCGAACGTCATACCCTCGTCGCTGACTTCGTAGCGTTCCACACGCACCGAGTCGGACTGGATACAGCCGTATTCGTTATAGGCCCACATTTCGTAGATGGCGTTGCCATCGGGCGAAACCAAAGGCGTGAGCGACGTGCGTTCGGCCTTGTCGGCGAAGCCCGTGAGCGGCCACCAGTAAATGAGCGACGCATCGGGCGACAGATGGCCGGTGGCCGTAAAGCCGTCGTCGGGCAAATCGGCCGCGCTCGTAACGCCGTGCGCCAAAAGATAGGCCTTGAGCGAGGGCGCGCCCGCCGGCAGGTCGGACACTTTTTCCTTGGCGTTGAGGACAAACAGGCGTTTGCTCTCATGCTGACACAGCAACATATCGGGCGCGCCCCGGAAGCTCTCCGAGCGCGGCCGACCCATCTGCAGGTCGATGGAGTCCATGACGAAGGGTTCGCCGCTGCACGACAGCGTATCGTGGAAATAGGCGTACACGAACCTGTCGCCGGGGTAGAACCAAGCCGTAATGGCCGTGTCCGGATTTCTTACCATCCAACTCTGACGCGCCTTGAGATAATTCGATTCGGCCGTCATGATGGCGAACCCGATATAGGCCTTGCCCGTAAAGTTCTGCGGATGGGCACGCCACGTAAGCTGTGTGGCCTCGCTGCCTTCGCAGATGCTGAACGGCATTTCCTTGCCCGTAAAGGCGTCGGAGAAACTGAGGCTGATGCCCGTTTCCACCGCCATCCGCACATCCACTTCCGCCGTGACGGCCGGACACCGGTGCGCCGTATCCCACACGCGCAGTTCGTAAACCGTGGATTTTTCCGGCATCACGGTCAGCATTCCTTCGGTGGAGATTTCCGTACCCGTGGCCTTGTCCGTCCATCGGTATTCGTAGCCGTCCCTTACCTGCGCCACAATGTCTTCCAACGACATCTGCACGCCCGAAACGGCTTGCAATTCTTCCAACGTACTGCCGAAGCCCTCCACTTTGAGTTCGGTGCCGCTGCAAACCGCCGGTTGCAATGCGGATTGCGGCACGTCGCCTTCCATCAACAGGAACGGCAACGTCTGTGTCCGCAGGTTCAAAGGCATTTCTTCGGAGAACGCTTCCCGAGAATGGTTACACGTGCGGATGGAGCTCAAAACGCCGGCCTGTACCGGCATACCGCGCTTATGCAACGAAGGTATATACGGAACGCTGTCCGGTCGGGTTACCGGATACCACGTCTTATCCACACGCAGGAATACCTGCGGGGATTTGCCCCAATTTGCGCCTTCCAATTTGAAATAAGCGTCCTCCGTGCCCTCGCACCACGGGAAAGCCGGTTCGGGCACAACCACCACACTCGCCGGCCGGTTGTAGCCCACCGTGACGTGTATGGAATCGTAGCCCACGCAGCCGTTGTTGCTTGTAACCCGCATCACGTAGGTTTTGGTGCCCACCACGGCCGTATCGTTGTGAAGGTCGGCGCTGCGGTCACCGAAGTCCGCCGAATCGACGGAGGTTTCGAACAGAAGCCCCTTGTGGATGAAACGGCCGGCCACCGCATCGGCGCGGCTTTCAGCCCATTCCACCTCAACCTTGCCTTCGTAGTAGGAAAACAGCCAATCGGGCACGCCGGAGGTTTCGGTAGGTACCAGACGGGCGGGTTCTTTATAGGGCGCACCGGCCGCCCACAACGCCACGGGCTGACCGGAGCACACCATGGTGTCTTTGGCCTTGATGAGCGCGAAACCGTCATACATACCGCTCATGCGCGAGCGCGTTTCCGAAATGCGGGATACGCCCGGATTGATGCAACGGTGCGACGTGGTGGCGCGCAACATCATGATATCGCCGTTGCGCACCGCTACGGTGACGGTATCGCCGGAGAATTTTTCCGGATAGAGGTCGGCGATGTTTTTGCCGTTGAGGAACCACGTATAGGTGACTTCCTTCTGGTTTTTATAATAACTCGGATGCGGGAAGAAGCGGAACTCCGAACCCTCGCAGAACTGCCCCACCGGCGGTGCCGGTGACATATACAGCAACGACTGCGGCACTTCGGCCAAGGATTCTTCTATGTTGATGCCCACACAGGCCGAATTGACTTTTTGCGCCGGCACACAGCGGGTGCTCATCGTTTCGACGCGGTAATACACGCTGTCGCCGTGCTGAAGGTCGGATTCCCCGTTGTTGTGACCGGCCATGGACGCCGTCGTAAACGAAACCGGAAAGCCTTTTACCACCCAATTCTGCGCCCGATAGTAATCGTCGGAGGCGGAAAATTCGGCGGAAGCGCCGAGGTTGCGGCCATAAGCCTCGTTGTCGGTAAAGTCTGAGGTGGCGTAATAGCCCTTGGCCACGGGCTGCTGCCCCGCCCGCTTGACATACCATACCAAGCGGAACTGCGACGGCAGGTAGCGCACGTCGGGGGCGGTCACCACAAACGGATAGCCGCTGCAGACGCTTTCTCGGTCGTCAGGATGAACATAGATGTCGCCGGCCTTGACGCGCCATTTGGGTTCAAGGCGCGGGTACATGGCCATGGTGACAATAGAGTCGTCGAGCAGACAGGCGCGGTCGCTCTCGGTAACGACGGCGCGGTAGTAGTCGTGGTAACCGATGCGTGCCACATTGGTATAGTCCATGACGTCGTTATTGCCCGTCATCCGGTCGTGTTCCACATAGCGGTCGGCCATGACCTCCGCGTCGTTGCGATACCAACGCAGACGGAATTTCTTGCCCGTGTTGCGGTGCAGGATGCCCAAGGACAACGAGTCGCCGCAGGCTTTGTTGACGGCGTCGGAACCGAAAGACGGCAACACCGTCATATAGCCCGGATAAACGACATCGGGATAGAGGGTGTTGGACGTATCGGTCACGTTGCCCACGCATTGTTTGTCGCTTGTAAGCACGCAACGCAAGCGGTCGCCCGGCTTGAGCTGATAGGTGGAGAAAACGGAGTCACGCGAGCGCAGCACCTCCACGCCGTTGATGAACCAACCATAGCGCGGATCGTCGCCCGCGTTTTCGGACTTGGCCGCAAAGCGCATCTCGTTCTGCTCGCAGACCGACTTACCGTTTTGCAAGTCGATGAGCTGCACCTTGGCGCGCGTCACCTCGTCGAAACGGAGCGTATCGACAATGCGCGTCACTTTACGCGTTTCCCAGTCGTTGACACTCACCCACACGACACAGCGGGAATGGAAACGCAAACGCGCTTCCGATTCGGTATTGACGGTTTCGAAAACGGGCGCGGGCTTGTCGGGCTCAAGGTTTTCAACGCCCCACAAATAGGTGTAACGGCCCGAACCGCCATGCGCGCGCACGCTCAGCTTGACCATTTCGTCCACCTGATCGTATACGCAGAAGCGCGACGGGTTCATCTCTACATAACCCTCTATTTCGGAACCATACACGTTGACGTTGCGGACGGTTTCCAATTTACAGTAGCCGTCGTTGAGGCGCGCCGTAAACCACTGCGATTTGGTAAGCGGCAGGGATTGGTTCTCGACCCACAGTTTTTCGGTGGGGCCGGCGGCGGAAAGCGTCATCTGAGGCGTAACCACGAGGTTGGCCGGATCCCATACCAGCGTGTAAGGCGGCGCGAAACCACCCCATACCATGGCACTGAGGTCGGCGGGCGTGCCGTGATTGACCATCGTGTCGGGCGTGGCCTCCACATTGAGCAGGTTGTTGAGCACGATACACTGCATGGTGTCGTAGGCCGAACAGCCCATGCGGTTGGTGATTTTGCAGCGGTAGGTATAATAGCCCGGTTCCTGCGGACGGAACAAGGGCGTTTGGTTGCGGTTATCGACCATGGCCGGCAGGAAAGGCCGTTCCATGGACGAGATGTCTTCCCATTCGTAACGCACGCCGCCATCGGCCCACAAACGGATGGTTTCGTTGACGCACATCATCGTGTCGCCGATGATGGAGACCTCCGGGTCGGGCGCCGGCATGATATGGGCCGCATCGGCGTAGATTTTCTTGACCGGCGGCGTCGCATCCCCCACCTGAATCCAAATGTTGGAATATTCCATGCGGTTGGTGTCGACCGTAACGGCGGCCGGCCTCTGTTCCTTGCACTTGACGCGCACGCAGAATATCGGTTCGCCCGCTTTCGGCGTATATCGGGAGGATGCAATCGATATCGGCATCGTGTAATCGGGGAAACTGGGGTTCTTGGCGATATGATACATCCCCATGGCCGAATTGACGCCCGTCGCCTTGTTGGTAATCAGCACGCCCACACTCTTGCTGCCGGGCAGGTTATCCACCGCGTGGACATCCTTGGGGTCGTAGGCCGGTTCCAGCACGTCGTGGTCGGGAAAGCGAACCAGCAACTGAAGGCTAGGAATGACGATATCGGGTTGGTCGCTTTCCAAATATATCGGCAGGTCGTATTCCTCGCCGGGACACATCTTGATGTTTGGAATGACGACGCGCACACTCGGCATATTGCTTAAGTCCAACGCCTTTACGGCAACCGTTTTCTGGGCGTAGGCGGAGGCGGTAAGGCCACCCCACAGCGCGATGGCTACACAAAGCAGCCAGGCCGCCGTCTTTTTCGGGTTTTGTATCGCGTATTTCATAGGTGTCATCAATCAAAAGAGTTAATCGGCATCGTATGGTTGTTGGGGCAGTAAAGACAGCCTCGGTACGTGAGCACGAATTCGTGCGACGGCATCGTGAAATGATTGCGGATGCTGCCCAACGGAATGTCGCAGGCATAGCTGAACGTGAAGTGCGGCCCGATGTTGACGCCCGCCAGGATGGCCACGGCGTCAAGCCGGTAGCTGGCCCCGAAGTGCAGCAAATCGCCGTAGAACACGCGCAGGCTCGCGTCCAAGTTGGCCGCCTTGCCCGCCATACGCATGACCAGCATCGGATACAACGACCATTTGTCGTTGATCTTGCCCATATAGCCGAAATAGTAATAGGCGTGAAGCACCATCTTCTTGGATTCTTTCGTAATGCGGATGGGCAGGTGCTGAACCGAAACCCCGGTCGTGATTTCACGCGTGTAGAACTCGATGCCCAAGCCGAGGTCAAGGTTGGGCTTGGTCTTCATGTCGGCATCCACTTGCGCGCCCACCGAACCGTCGGGCAGGATGATGTTCTTGTAGAAGCCGTGTACCACGCCGGCGTTGAGGCCGAACGACATAAAGGCTTCCTGCCCCACCTGCAGATGGTAGGCATACGACAGTTTGGCGAGTAAATCGGTCTCTACGTTCTGATTCCACTCGTAAACCGTCAATCCCACGCCCATTTTCTTTTCCATGAAGAACTGCGTGGCGTTCAGCATACGGTAGGAAGGCCGGTTGCGGCCCCCGCCCCACCATTGCTCGCGGTCGGTCAGCGAAGCGCGGAACAGTTCATCCGTTCCCACGATAGCCGCCGGGCTGAAGAACAACCGGTTGGCGTAGAACTGGCTGAACTGCGCGTCCTGCTGACCACGGGCGCTCCCCGCCAACGCGAGGAGCGACGCCGTTATAATAACTATTCTTTTCATTCTCTTCATTTGCCGCCCCCCTTATTACTTCTTGGTGAATACGGTTACGGCGCCTTTAATGTATGTAAAGCCGTCCACGGTGGGCAGTTTTACGCGGTAGTAGTAAGTGCCGGCCTCCACGGGCTTGCCGCGGCGCGTGCCGTCCCAACCGAGGCCGTGATCCATGGCCTTGACGAGCCGTCCCCAAGAGTCGTGGATTTCGACTTCAAATTCCGGGAACAGGACATCCGCTTCCGGATAGTTGGGGTCGTTGAACACCATGGCGTTGGGCAACGGCATAATGGCTATGGCCACCGAATCGTAGCTGCGGCAACCGTTCTTGTCGGCCACCGAAACGTAAACCAGATGCTCAGCCCCTTCCTCATAGTCGTAATCGGTCTTGTAGAGGTTCTTTTCGCTGTGCTGTTCGTCGTTCACCTCATCCACCGTGGCGTTGTAGTCGTAGAAGTTGTACCACGAGAAACGGTTGGGATGAGCCGTGAAGAAGACAATCTGGTCTTCGTAGAAACGGTTGTGGCGCATATGCGGGATGGCTTCCAACGCCACGTGCTGCGTGACGTAATAGGTGATGAAGCCATAGACCTTGACCGACAACCCGGCGCCGTCCTTATCGGTAATCGTCACTTCGAATTCGGAGACTTCGCCGTCGAGGTACAACGCGAAGACGGAATCGGGCAACGGATTTTCGGCACTGTAGTCGTAGCCATATTCGGCCAGCTCGTCGTAGCTCATCGTGTCGATGCCCACCCACTCGTAGCGCAACGGGGCTTCGCCGCCGGAGGTGAACAGCGTGACGAACGCGATGCTGTTCTCACAGGCGATGATGCGCAACGTGTCGCCAATCATGATGACTTGCAACGTGGTGTCGGGGCCTTCGTGCGTGCGATTATCCGGGTCTAACCCCGGCAACTCGGGCAAGGACGGCTGCACGATGACCACAGCCCCCGTGGAGTCGAGCGTAAAGCTGCTCTGTACGGTGACTTCGACCGAATCGGTGGCCGAGCAACCGTATTCGTTCGTAACCGTGGCGTAGAACCAATGCGAGCCGGAAGACTCTATCGGATGCGTCGGGGTGCTGACGGCCGTGGAATCCAGCACTTCCAGACCCGGCGACCATACCACCGTGCTGCCGGCCGGCAAGCCGGTTACCGTTAGCGTCGTACCTTCCGACACCGTTATTTCGGCGGGGTCGGCCACCACCGTAAAGACAGGCAGCGGATGCACCGTAAGGGTGAGCGTATCGCTGACCGTGGGTTCCCATACGCAATCCTCGCTGGAGGTGAGGCGCACCACGATTTCGGCTTCGCCACCCGCCGAGGCCAGTTCCGGATAGTCGGCCGGGTTGAACGTAAAGACTGGCTCCGTGGCATCGGGCACCACATTGCCGTTTACAAGCCATTCGTAAACCGGATGCTCGCCCTCGTTGGTGGGTATGGCCGTTAATTCTACCATTTCGTCGGCGCAGATGGCCATGTCGGCGGGCAGTTCCACCTTAACCAAGAGCGGCTCCGTGATTTGGATGTCGCCATCAATCGTATCCACGCCGCAACTGTTGCTGACCAGGCAACGCACCAACGTACCGTTGTCTTCGAACGTGGCCAGGCCGAAATGGAATTCGCTCTTGCCGCTGAGCGTATCCACCCTGTGGTAGTCTTCGTCGTCCGGACGTTTGATTTCCCATTCGTAATGGAACGACGGATGCGGATACGAAACCGTAAACGTGTAGTCGTGACTGCCGCAGAACGGCGCGCCTTCGTTGGGGTCGGGCGAGAACGTCAGCGGATCGCCTTCTTCGTCCTCAATCGGCGCGGAAACCACCAACGTAAGGATAGGCGTGGTGTCTTTATACTGATAGTTCGCGCTGCCGTCATCGTTTACGCCGATGGAGTCGGCCATGGCGATGGACATGAACTGCCAGCCGTCCATAAGGTAGTCAACACCCAGAACTTGCAACGCACGACGGCCAGTCAATACAAAGAACACCGTACCCATTTCCTCGTCATCGGCGGTACCGGCCAAGTCGTCCGGCAAAATCGGTTGCCATGCACCGTATCCGCCTCCGTCGACCGGCTTGCGATAGTACCACTGACGCGTGGCGATTACCAAAGCGTCCACGTTTGACTGAACACCCTTGCGGAGTTCCACATTCAGGGTAGCAGCCGTGGTTCCGGAACCGCACTTGAGATAATAGGCCGACGAGATCTGGTGCTTGGACGATGGATTCTCCTGTGCCAAATGCACACCGATGACTTCGTCGGTGGGCAGCGTGTCGATATTCAGTTTGTTCTTATCCGTGCCGTAGGGCAACGTATCGACGGTGTACATATCGGCCGCCGTCCATTCCAACAGCAAGTCTTCGTATATACGCAGAACCGTCGTATCGGAATGAAGACCGGCGTAATGGTCGGGAATCCGTTGGTTCACCAAATCGGAGTTATCGAAACAGTCGCTCCGCAATACGGCGAAATAACGCGTCGAATCGTGGTCATCGTATTTCAAATCCTTTATCGTGTAGGTCTTGAGGTGTATATCGGGCCCCTCCGCCATGAAGATGGACGAATTAGGCAGGTTGACCGTCAGGAACGACGGGTCTAACGGCTTGCCCGGCGCAATCTGATACCAGTCGAAGTCGGTATAGCCGTAGAGTTCCAATTCTTCGTCGCTCAATACCTTGGCTCCGGGCGGCACCTTGCCGTCTATCGGCTCGTCACCCACATAAACCTCGGCTTTCAACGTGGTTTTGTCAAAGCCTTCATAGTCGGATGCAGGGTTCGGGTCGGCCGCCACGAGCACGTGCAGGTCGTTGACCGGTCTTACAACCAACGTGCCGTTGGGCTCCGCGTTATAGATACCGTCGGACTGGAAGCGGAACTCATAGCCATCCAGACGATAGGGCACGTTCTCCAACGTCAGCGTGGCCGTACCGCCCGTCATCGTTTCGCTGGCGGTAGCCCCGAAGAAAGCGCCGGCGCCAAGCGGCACCGTCTGCCAAACGGTTGCACCCGGCACGCGGTATTCCCACGTGCGGCTGCTGGCATTGGGGATGTTTTGATTGGCACCCACCTTTATCGTGGCCGTAGCGCCCTCGCAGACCGTATCGCCGATGACACCGTATATATCAAGCGAATTCCGCACCCGAACCAGTATCGTATCGGAATAGGTCTCGCCGCAGCAGTTCTCCGCGCGGTAGAATACCGAAACGGAATCCCATTTGAACGGCACACCGTTGGGCGACAGGGTGGCACCGCTGCCGTCTTCCTTGATGTTGAACGTGAAACCGGTGGGGAATTCGGAGCCGTCGCCCTTGAGGAAGTCCTCTATCGTGGCCGACTTGTCGTAAGCCTGCCCCTTGGCGAAATCGGCGGTGTAGATGATATGCCACTCGGCGCCTATCTGCGCGCAACCGTCGCTCATGGTCGGTTTCGGGTTGGAAACGGTGGCTTCCAAAGACGTGGCGCCACTGGCGGCCGAAGCCCCCGAACCCATCGACCATTCCGGCTCGGGATTCATCGTGATTTGCGGCGTGGTGTCGATAACGACATGGGCCGGCGTGCTATTGAGGACATAGCCGGCGCAAGCCGAACCGTCTTCCGGCGTGACGTGGATACGGTAGTAGCCGCTGTCGTCGAGATAAGCCGGGGTAACGGTAACGCTCAACGCCCATTCGTAGGGATTCGTGGCGTCGGGTACCGCCGATATCGAAACGCGCGGGTCAATATCCTCGCTCAAGATGGGGGTATTGTCCGAAAAACTATTGGTAAGCGCATGTTCCCATTCTATCGTCGGATTGCCGTTTACGTTCTGCAACGTGGCGCTCAGTTCCAGCTTGCTGTCTTCGCCGGAGCAGAACTCATCGTCCGCAACCGCGAGGTCGTGTTTCCACGTGGGCTTGAGGTCGACGGTCAGTTTGAATTCCTGTTCCGTGACCACCCCGCAGGCCGTGGTGGCTTGCAGTACCCAGATGCCGGAATCGGTGGGCTGAACGTTGTTGACCGTCAGTTTGACGGGCTGCGGAACGCCGGCGGTGGTATTGCCGTTGAGCGGCGTACCGGACGCGGGCGTCTCGTCGTCGGAATTGTCGCCGGCGGTTTTGCGCCGCTTCCATTCCCATTTGATTTCGGACTCTATCGAGGGGTTGTAGCGTTCGATGGCCGCTTCAAACTCGGCCTTACCCTCCTCGCAGACCCTGAGTTCGGCCTGCTTGGGCGTGATGGACTTGATGCCGCGGTCGATGCGCAGTACCGCATAGAGCGTGGTGTCGTCCTTTTGGCTGTAGTCGGTGCGGACAACGGTGCGTACCACCAACGAATCGAAGATGGAATCAATCCACGCGGAAGGCGTGACGGCCGTAAGCGTGAGCTTGCCGCTCGGCTTGCCGTCGTTGAATTCAATCGTTACCGATACCGTTTTGTCGTTGCCCTCGGCGTCTTGAACCGTATAGTTGCCGGTGGTGACATCCGCCTGGCCGGGCACGCCGAACGTCAGCACGTCGCTGAAATCCGCGGCCTTGACCGCCTTGAACGCGAATTGCAGACGCGCGATGTTGGGCGTATTGGACGCGTTTATGTCCATATTGGCCGCCAAGAGGTCGAATACCGTATCGTTTTCGCCGAAGCAAACCGTGTCGTTGGGCATCGTCCACTGCGGTTTGGCGCTGAAGCACAACTCCCGGTGCGTATAGTGGTCGGCATTCTCCGGTTGGCCGTCTTTAAGCTGGCCGTTGGCGTCGAACAATTTGGAAGCCGGGTTCAGGTCGTCGGTCACGAATACGAAGATATCCTTACGCGCGTTCCAGAACGCCGCCAAATCGGTTTGCGGCGTTTTAGGCGCAAGATATATCAAAGAGGAATCCAACTGGCCGTCCCGGGTGCCGAATTTGTAGGCCAAACCGGCCTCATCCAGCGTCTTGACGGTGCTGGCCGGCATAGGCGTGGCGCCGCTGCCCACACGCCAATGGTGATGTACCGTACCCTCGCCCCTGGCGCCTTTGTGTTCCAGTTTTACCGTGTCGCCGTAGTAGAAGCAACCGCCGGGGTTGGTTACCACCAAGTCGTCTTCTTTATCCGGATCGTCCGGGTCTTTGGGCTGCGGCTTGATGTCGCCGGCCCGCAACGAAGCCTGCGAAACGATCTTCACCTCTTTGGTGTAGACGGAATGACCGCATTTGTCGGTAATCTTGGCGCGGAACTTCGTGCCCTCCGCCTGGGCCGGCGTCATGGAAGTCCAATAGGCGGGCTCAAGTTGCAACGTCTTGGCCGTGGCGTCCACCACCCCGTTGCCGCTTACATTGCTCCACATCGAGCCGCCCGAAGGCAATACCTCCCATTGGAAAGTGGCGGCGTCCGTAGGCGTGGTCATGACGGTGCTGCCGTCGGCATACTTGGCCTTCGCCCAATCTTCGGCGGCCGTAAACGTAACCGCGTTGACGGGCAGTTCGGTGGTTTCATCCACCGTAACGGGGCAGTCCTTGGGCTGGGTCTTTACCACTACCGTATCGTAAATCTCAACCTTGTTATAGGCGTATTCCGCCGGGCAAACGCCGTTCTTGACCTTGGCGCGGATGGCGTAACCGTATTTGGCCGCCGTAACCTTCCAAGCGTTGGGATAGCTGTTGTCGGTTTTGGCAAGCGCGCTGCCGTCGGTGGCCGTTATGTCGGCCGCCAAATCCGGCAGTACCGGTTTCCAGCCCGTGGTGGAAGCGTTGGCGTTGTGCGCCTTGTTGTATTCGTAGTCCACAATCGAATCGGTATAGTCGCTGAGCGTAACCGTGACCGGGCTGCCGAAGCATACGGTAACGGGCGCTACCGTCAACGTGCCGGGCGTAGGCTTGTGGTTGACCGTCAACAGCGCCGGGTTCGACATCGTGTCCTTACAGGTCTTGTGGCCCTTGATGCGCAGACGGTAATAACCGCTGTCGGCCACGCCTTTCGCGTTATACAAGACGTTGCCGCTCGCAGCCACGCTTCTGGTACCCCATGCGCTTGCCTGCGACACGGCCGTGTCGCCCTTGGTAAACAACAGTTCCCACGTGATGCCCGCCGTGCCTCTGGCCGGGCCGGCCGTCACGCCCGATTTGAGCTGTACGCCGTGCTGCGTCGTGCCGTCGTCGCAGATGGCGGCGGGCAGGTTCAAGGCGTCGAGCGAAGAGAGCGTGGGCTGCGGGTGAATCGTTATCGTGAAGGGCGTCGACTCCGTTTCGGTGCCGCCCGTGGTCGTGTACTTGATTTTGAAAGCGCGCGTCAAGTCGGCCGAAGCACCGAGGCCGTGGTTGGTCCAAACCAGTTCGAAGAACGAGGCCTTGTCGCCCACCGTGATATTGCCGCCGTCGGGCGTTATCTTCGTCCATTGGTTAGCGGCCGCCGAAGCCGACGGAGCCCAATAATAGTCCACGGGCTCGTTGACATCCACCTGGTCTATCTTGGGCGTGCCGTCGTCATCGTTTTCATCGAGCACCTTTACCACGATGGCGTCGGTGCTACACGTATCGGCAGCCCCCGTCAAGGCCAGTTTGGCCGACTTGCGGACATCGGCCTGGATGGTGTCGGAATACTGGTTGCCGCAGGGGCTGCCCGTCACTTCCACCCAGAAGAACCACATACCCGCCTCCATTTGGCTGGCTTGGAACTGGAACACCTTGCCCGTGGTAAAGCCCGTTTGCGACTTGAGTTTGCCGGCCGAGACATCGGGCACGGCGGGGTCGGCGGCCGAAGCCGGCGCGTAGTGCAACGTGGCCGGTTCGGGCGTGGCGCTGCCCGTGCGGTTGCCACCCGTCATCGTGATGGCGTGTTCCTGACCGAGGTCTATGACGAGCGAGTCGATTCTAGGAGTGGCCGGCGCGGCCCATTCGATATGGGGCTTGACAACCGGGTTCTTCGTCGTGATGTCCTTACCCGCGACGGCCATGGCGCAAGCGGCGTCCTTTTTGACCGCATACATGCCCGACTTGGCCACGAAATAATAGTAGGTCTTGCCGGAGTACATGGCCGGCGGCGTGGCCGTGGCCGAATAGGTAACCGTTACGTTGGTGGGGCTCGTGGCCGGTTGGTTTGACAAGATAGGCGTAGGCGGCGTGCTGCCGTTAATCGCGGCTTTCAAGGCCGCCTCCGTTTGCGCCGTATTGTACGCATACACGTCGAAGCCTACCGTATTGGTTTGCGCAATGGACGAGAACGTGACCGAAGCGCCGTCCTCGAAGCACAAATCCGCGATGGTGCCGCTGTAGCTAATCGTAGGCATGGGATAAACCATCACGCTGTCCACCTCGGAGTAAACCGTGCCGCAGGGCGAGAGGCTGTTGGTGGGCTTGATCTCGTAGCGGAGGTAATACTTGGTGGGCGCCGAAGGATTGTTGGCCTTCAACTTGGCCGTGGCCTTGCCGCCCGTGGCGGCGACATCCGCCACCGTGTTCAGGACGATGGCCGTGGCATCCACATCGGGGTTCTTGTCATAGAGGCGGAACGTTACCTTGGCCGTGGCCGGCAACACACCGATGGCCGTATCGTTGACTTCGAACTGCGAGCCACCCGCGCTGCCCGCGCAGACCGCCTGGTCGGCCTGCTGCGAACCCGCCGTCAGCGCACCGTATATATTGAGGGTATAGGCTTCTTTTTCCGCAGAGCACTCGCCGTTGACCAACACGACGCGGAACGTCACCGTTTTGATTTCATCGGGACCCGCGGTCGGAATCTTGGCGTCGGTAAGACTTACCGTAAGCTCGTTGGCCACATTCTGCGCCGTATTGTCCGGCACGATGTACCAATCCAGCCAAGCGGCAGCCGTCTTATATTGCCATTTCGTAACCTTGGCGTCGGGCGTAGCCGCAGCGGGCGTGAATTTGAGCACGATGTTCTGACCCGTAAGCGCGTTGTTGCAGATATTGGTGTCGGCCTTGCCGCGCGGCGCGTCTTTCAAGTCGCCGTCGGGCGTCTTGCTCGCGTACACGCTGGTGGCGAATACCTTTTTCAACGTGTCGGTGGCCGGATTCATGGCCACGCACGCTATATTATAGGTAGGTCGTTTCGTTTGCTTATACGCGCCCGTGCGCTGGAAGCGCCGCTGATAGGTTTCGCGCAGTTCGTACTGGTCTTCGTAGTTGGCCCCCGTGGGTGCGCCGCTTGAGGTAACGGACGCCGTGGGTTGCTGCGCCGCCGTGAACTTATAGGCC
This sequence comes from uncultured Bacteroidaceae bacterium, assembly GCA_964442435.1. Lineage (GTDB taxonomy): Bacteria > Bacteroidota > Bacteroidia > Bacteroidales > P3 > CAMXAS01. The sequence goes on from CAYTZG010000018.1 coordinate 30,473, forward strand.
GTGTCGGCGTAAACCTGCTTGCCCAACGGCGAGCCGAAGTTCATCGTATGCCACGTAAAGCGCGTGGAGTCGGCCGTGGTTTCGGAGGGCTTGACTTGAGCGCTGTTTACTTCCGCCACCGTCTTCAACTTGGCCGCCGGCTCCAGATTCAACTGAACCTGCGTACCGTTGCAGACCAACTTGCTGGCGATGATGTCCTTGTTGCCGGCCTGCTTGCGCAGCACCATGTTCAGACTGCTTTCGTTGGCAAGCTCCGACGGGTTGGGACGGATGACGAACGTGATGGTGTCGGTGGTGGTAGAGTTGAGTCCGGTGCGTTCCACATCGGCCCACAGCCGCCATTCGCCGGGGGCGGCCATGCCGCCGTCGGTCTTGGTGCTGAACGGACAGCCCGTGGCGTTGCCCGCGATGCCCGTGGTGCAGGGCGTCAGCGTGGTGATGGCCCCCATGATGGGTTTGCCCGAAGCATCCTCCGTAATGGGCGCGTAAGACCACGTGGCCTTGGAGATGGCGCCACGGCCTTGGTCGGCCTTGACGTAGAACGTCTTTTCGTCGTCAGACGAACAGATGGCCACGGCGACGGAGGCTTTCTGCTCGGCCATCGACGGGCCCAAAACAATCTTATCGCCGTTGCAGCTGGCGACCTTTATCTTGAAATTAGCGCCCTGACCGCCCGTGCCGGTATTGCCCGTCTGCTTCGCCGAGTCAATCATGACCGAGGTGGAACAGCCGTTTACGGTTTTCGTTACCTTGACCCAATAGTTCAACTGGGGCGGCGTGGCGCTCGCGGGCGCCTTGACGAGGAGCGTATCGCCCTTGGCATCGTTAACCGCACTCGTTTTGGAAGACTTGTACCATTGGTAAGTAACCGTGGCCGTAGGCGGTGTGGCCGCCAACTGATCCTTGGTATCGTCGTCGAGCGTGATGCGCAAGACCGTTTCTTCGTCAGAGCCGGCGCAGAGCGTGTAGTTCAGCGGGTCGGCGTCCACGATGCGCACGTCCGGACGCGGGTTGATCTTTATTTCGGCAAAGGCCGTCGAATAGACCGTATCGGTACAAGCGCCCTGATTGGCGGCCGTCTTCATCGGTATCATCAGATAGTAGCGACCCGACAGGGATACATCGGAACTCTTAATCGTGACCGAAGTCGTTGTGCCGTTAGGCGCGTCCTGAACCGTTACTTCCCCGCCCTGCTTGGTCGTGACGCGCGTATCCAGTTTCGGGTTGCGGTCGGCGTAAGAGGTCGCGGCGTCGCGCAGTCTATACCATTCGAAGGCTTGCGTACCGAGTTTAGACCCCATCTCACTGATCGTTACCGTCAGCGTAACCGTTTCGCCGGCGCAGACTTCGCCACTGGTGGGAGACTTCTTGATGACCGGCGCGTTGGTGACATAAGGCAAGGCCTTGGTGTAGACGGTCAACGGGGAGGACGTAGCCGACAGCTGTTTGGACGAAACCGAATCGCTACAGAGCCCGTTGGTGGCATAAACGACCAGCCAATAATAATCGGTTGCGCCGACTTTCTTGTCGCCCGGCTTCAGGACGGACTGGATATTGAGCGAGTCTTTGTTCGAACAGAAAAGCGTACTGTCTACATTAAAATCCTTTGACGTGTACCAACGGTACGTCCACGTGGTGGCGGGAGTGGCCGCCATAGGCGCCGGCAGCACCGACGGTTGCAGGTCGAACGTTTTGCCGTCGCAAAGCGTGTATTCGTCATTGGGGGAATAATTGTAGTCTATGCTCGTAGGCAACTGCGGCTGCGGGTTGACGATGCGCACGCCCGCCTTGCCCACACGGTAAACCGTATCGCAGGTTTTTTTAGTGGCCGTGTTGCTTTGGGCCGTATTCTCGCGGCGGTAAGTGAGATAAGCGTAGTAGTAGTTTACGGTTTGAACGGCGGGCGTAGCCGACACGCCGATGTTGACGCTGGCCGTGTTGCCGCCCTTGACCGAGGCGCCGCCGGTGGTGGCGGCAGCCGGCGTGGCCGGCACATTGATGTTCTGCGCAGCCGTTCCCTGATACCAAGCGTACTTCTGGAGCGTGGTTTGACCGCCGTCGCCCGGCATGGTGGGGGTGTTGCGCAGATATAGCCACGTATTGGGGTTGGCGCAGACCGTCAGCGAGTCTTTCTCGGTGGCCGCCGGCGTGGTGGGGTTGAGCGACACCACAATCGACGCATTGGGCAGGTCGCCGTTGACCACGCCCAGTTCGGGCCGTTTGGCCACAAGGTATTCGACCGTGTCGGTCGACTTGACGCCGTCGTTACGCGTTACGAGCGCGAAATAATAGTGCGAGCCGGGCTTCTTGAAGTCCGCGCCGGCTACCGTAGCCGTGACGGGCGTAAACGTGAAGTCGGCCGTGGTGGCCGCCGGCGAAACCGCCTTGTCGGCTACCTTTATATAGTTGCCCGTGGTGCCGTAGCGGTAGTACAGATCTATCTGCGAAATCAACTTCTGCGCCATATCCAGCGCGGCAATCTTGACCGTGGGCCAAGCCGGAGCCCCCTCGCCGTCGCAGACCAAGAACGGGGTCGTTTTGTCGCGCATACTGTTGTCGCGGCCATCCCTTACTTCGTCCTTATTGCAAGGCGAAACCTCTACCGAGAACTTGACGTTGGTATCTTTCTCACAGCCGGCCGCCGTCTTGACATTGATATTGACCGTGACCTCCCGGGTGGTTTTGCTCGTGACCGTTGTCCAAGCTTTTGCCAGCGTGTATTCGGTGCGGTCGGCACTGGTGACCGTGCCGTTGTTCGCCCCCACCGGACTCCAGACATAACCCTGGTCCGAACCGTTGGTCTTGGAGGCGGTGGTGTAACCCAAGCCAGATTTAAGCTTGGCCGTCAGTACCGGGGTTTCCTCACTGCAAACGCCCGCCGTAACCCCCGCGATGCCGTTGGCCGTAAAGTCGAACGCATTGCCGAGTTGCGGTTTGGGGTTGACCGTCAGTTTGACGCTCTTGGTATATACCACGGTGTCGCAAGTCGTATTGCCTTGGGGCGTGGCCTTGACGGCGGCATAATAGTAGCCGTCGTTCGCAGCCGTGGCATTGGCTATAGAATAGCTGGCATTCTGCGACATCTTCGTATCGGTGGCGGGCGCCTGCGCACCGGTGGCCGAAGCGCATTTGTACCACTGGGTAGAGAAAGCCGTGTTGCTTATCGTAGTGGGGTTGGTCGTGTAGGAGAAGGTTGCGGTGGTTCCGTCGCAGACCTCAACCGTTTCGGACGCCACCGATACGCTGAACTTGGGCTTGGGCGTGATGTTGACCGTGATGCCGCTGATAAGGTTGGTATAGGGATTCGTAAGCGAGGTGGAGTCGACGCAACCTTTGTCGGTTTCGGCGATGATACCCAATTTATAGGTATAGGTTACCTTGGCCGTGCCGCCCACATTGAGCGTGACGTTGAACGGCGCGGTTTCCATGGCCGCCGTCAGCGTGCCCGTGGCGTTGGGATACGTGGCGGGGTCGAGCTGGGTGTGGCCGGAGCCGTTGTACTCATACCAACGGTATTTATAGGTGGTATTGGCCGGCGTAGCCGTGGACGGCGTGGTGATTTTGCCCTTGAGTTCGAACTGCTCCCCGTCGCAGATGTTCTTCGTATCCGACTGCATGGCCGTTACCTTAGTGGGGTTGGGGTTGACGGTAAGGTGGCCGGCGGCGGTCGTAAAGTTCTTAGAACATACCAGCGTGGTTTTAGGCGTGCCGTTCAGCGGGGTGTTGGCCGCATTGTTCGTCCGCTTGAGGTGGTAGTAGGCGTAGTAGAGGCCCGAATCGGCCAGGGCGGCCTGACCGGTGGCCACAAGCGGCAACACGTCCGTATAAGAAGTGGTATTGGCGCCGGAAGACGGCTCCGTGGCGGGGTTGGCCGGCGCCGTGGCGAACCGGTACCACGTGTAGGCGCCGCCCACCGAGCCGTTGTCAACCACGGTATTGGCGCTGGAAATCGTAAGGCCGCGCATCTGCAGATAAACGTTCGTACCCGCGCAGACGGCCAAGTCCTTGACGGTGCCCTGCTGCGTGGCAGGGTCGGTCGTGGACAGGTATATACCCGCGTCCGCGGCGACGGTCACCTCAGGCATATCGCCGACCAAATATTCCGCCGTATCGGTGTAGGTAGGCGAATAGCCCGTGCGTTCCACCTTGGCGTAGTAGTAGTGCGAACCCACCGTTTTTTTGGCATCCGTACTGGCCACCGACGACAGGCTGAGCGTATAGGTGGACGCGTTGCTGAACGTTACCGACTGGTAGGGCGTTGTCTGCCCCGTGCGGTCGGTGCTGTGATAGAGCGTGACGGACGTTATCGTGGCCGGGTTGGTGCTGTTGGGGATGGCCACCGGCTCTACCTTGACGCTCGGCCAGGCCGCTTCCTCCTTGCAGACCTTGTAGGCCGTATTCTTGTCGTATTCGGTGGAGGTGGTTCCATCCTTGAGTTTATCCTTGCCGCAAGCATAGTATTTTACTTCGTAGGTCAGCACCACCGAGTCGGGACAGCCGTAGGTGGCCCCGTCTTTCTTCACGGCCGAGGCCTTGACCGTAAGCGTATAGGTCTTGGTGACGTTCGAGGTGCCGGTTACCGCCGAGGCGGGAATGACGCAGGTGGAGCCCGAGTTGACGGGCGTGCCGTTCGTGACCACCCCGGTGGCGCTCGTTACGGCCGCACTGCCCACCTTCCACGTATAGGTATAGTCGGAGGGATTCTTCGGCGTGCCGGTCTGCAGCACGTTCGTGACCGCATTCAGCGTGATGGACGTACCGATGCAGGTGGATACCGTGACCTTTTTGGTGGTCAGCGAACCCG
>CAYTZG010000019.1:0-30498 GCA_964442435.1 uncultured Bacteroidaceae bacterium
CCATCGTCACGGTATCGATGGCCTTTATCTCATAGGCCATGAAACGATAGGCTTCGCGGGTCATAGCCTCTGGATCGTCACCCACGGAATTGATAGATTTCCAACGCTGATAGGGGTCGAATCCCGGATTTGGAATGAATCCCTCCCGATGCACCCATATCGTATCGCCTTTCTTGACCGATAAGTCTAGCAACAGGAAGAAATCTTCATCGGCGTAATTGTAATAGAAAAGGCTGTCGCCACAGGGATAGACGTATTCGTAGAGAGTTTCGTATTTGCCGTCGCAAGCCTCTAACTTGAGTTGCTTGCAGGGCCGCCCCGCAAACAAGGTGTCTTTGGCTACCGTCATGTGAACACAGCCCGTTGCCATCCCCATCCCCATATTGACGTCGTGGATACCGTAATACCATTCCGCGCCATCGGGAAACCATGGGGACGGCGCGGGGGGCGTTGCGCCAAGACGGAAACCCTTGCAATCACACACCAAAGCACCATAAACATAGGGATTGGTCCTATAATAATTCATAAACAGCGAATCGTTCTTGAAACTTCCGAAGCCGCTATAATAGGTAATGTAAGTCGTGTCATAATCAGGGGCAAACTGTTGCGCTGGTAGAACAAACTGGTCTTCGGTCGTAAACTTCCCTTTCACATTATCGTAAATGGGTTCGTTGATATAAAATTGAAAATCAAACTCTTGCTCATCGCACGGCTTTATGTCAATAACATAACATTGGTTTTCTTCATACCAATCTTGGCCTTCTAACGTACATTGAGCCTCTATCTGATATTCGCCCAAATACGATTGCGCCTGCGCGGGCAGAAACGCTTGTAAACCTATGATGGTCAAGCATAGAAACAGTTTTTTCATGGTCAGAGTCCTTTCATTTATATCTAGAAATGATACCCGACGCCTGCCGTCAGAAACCAATCGGTTTGAGTTAGAATCGTTACCTCTGTCTTATAGCGGGGCAACTGATATCTATATATATCTATCCAGTGGTTGGCTCGGTATCCGAGATGGATGGACACCCGTTTGATTTGTCCGACTATCTGCATGGCACTTTGGCCGCCGAAAAGAGCGGTTTTGGCATCACTCTTATGTTTTATAATATCATTGTTTTGATTTATCTCATCAAGTTTGGTATTATCATAACCTACTTGAAAACCGCCTTCGAGTGATAGGTAAAGCCAATCCGTACAATGGATTTTGAAGCCACCTCCAAATCTCCATAGCATCCGTTGCCGAATCCGCTGTATTTTATATGCGACATAGTCATTTGTACCAAGCAACCAATTGCCAAAACTCTGACAAATCTGTTTTTCATATGCGATGCCGGATTCCACGAAAAGGTTGACCCGTTTGGCACGCCACGGAATATCGTACTGATAGGTCAAATCGAACCGCAACGGCCATTTGTAATCAACAATTTCGGTCTCAAGATCTTGTAGATACTCATACCCGTAGTCCAAATACAATCCATGTCCTTTGCATTGCTGCCAAAGGCCTTGGGATTTATCCATAGTATCTTCCCCAATCATTGATTTATGTTGAGCCATTACAATAATTGTTTGGCATATACTTAATGTTATTATACTGAAAATATTGAGGAACATCCGTATCATGGTAAGTAACTCCTATTATTTAAATTCTATTTCAGAGTTGTCCGTCCTAAATGTATCATATATCGAAATTGTATCAGCATCCAAAGTCAATTTTGCTCCGTTTGTGACAGTGATGTCTTTTAGTATGATGTGCCGATTTTGAAAAGAATCATCCGTTTGTATTGTCCCTCCCCTTAAAAAAGTGGTTTTAGCTGGTATTTGCCCAAACAAAGATATTCCTTGTGCCGATCCAGAAATCAGGGGTATTGCTTTTGTTGAACCATAGCCATATATTTTTGTATATATGAATGCCTCATGCATAGAAATAAAACCGTTTTTATCTTGATCTATAAAATATCTGTCATTCTGTATGGGAGTAGCTCTGTTTACAGCAGATATCCAATAAGAATCGAAGAGAGAGTTGTTCGTTAAACGTTCACTTGATTCGAATTCCCGACATGCGGTCATTATAATACGATTTGAATGTCCTTCTAAAGATGAAATAAATCCACCACTATAACTTGTTGAAATAGTTATTGTTATTTGTGAAGCATTTATCTTGTCTATTTCTTTTGCAAAATCTTCTGGGAACAAGAACTCTTCATTCCAAAGAGTTATGAATGATCCTTTTATGCTGTCATATCCTCCTGGGCCCGTTAGATAAACAAATAAATAATTTTGATTTGTTATTTTTTTCGATAAATCTGTAAATACTTTAGATAAATTAGCTTTTGTCGCTGCATATTGTATATCATTTGTACCATTGCCATCAAGATCCCATGGAGAAGAATCAATTGCGCCATTACCTAAGGTCCTATCGTTATTTGCGTTTAGACCATCCGATATGAGAACATAGATATTTTCCGCTTTGTATCCATAAAGCTGCGTTAATGTTTTATAGTAAGCTGAACAATCATTCCAATACGTTATATAATTATTACCGATGTTCCCTCCGCCATTTATGATTACAGCATAGTTATTGTGAGGGAATATCTGGCCAATAGACGTTTGTCCTTCTGACGAACAAATGCCCAAGATAAGGATTAGAGATGTAAAGATGTATTTTTTCATAGTCAATTCTTTCCTTTTTAGGCTCCCCGCCCACCATATCGGCAAGGCGGGAAGCCGGATTAAACTTTATGTGTTCGCGTATGTCGGAGCCGACTTATTCGGTCACGACCATGCGGTGCGTATCCACCACCTGCCCGTCGGCAATAAGGGAGTAGAGGTAGATGCCGGGGTTGAGGGAAGCGGCGCGGAGCACGAACTCGCTCTCGCCGCGGTCATTGAGGCGGTGGCAGGAGAGCTGTCGGCCGGAGAGGTCGTAGATGCAGAGCTGCGCTTCCCGCACGTCCTCGGTCAGGGCGTAGCGGATGCGGGTTTCCTGTCTGAACGGATTGGGCACGTTGCTCCACAGGCGGTTGCCGGCGGCCTCCACGGCTTCGGCCGCGTTGCCGTCGGGTTTGACGCTGCTGAACGTCGGGGTAACGGTGGCGTTGTCGGGCGTCAGCGCCATTTGCAACTCTTCAATCTGAAGTTGCTGGCTTTCGATTAAAGTTTGTTGTTCTTGTATGCTTTTAATTAAAAAAGGAATAAGAGTCGTATAGGATACCATATAGATATCATCAGGCGATAAGTATTGTACGGCTTCCGGTACCACTTCTAATAATTCTTGTGCGATAAGGCCTACGTTGTTCATGCGTGTGGAATCCAAGGTATTGAGGTTGTCTTTTTCTTCCAGATAATCGAATTTGACGGGGCGTAGGCGCATGATTTTATCCAAAGCGGGATTTAAATCTACAATATTGGTCTTATAACGTCGGTCAGAAAGCGCAGAGTTCTTTCCATAGAGATCAGTGGCATATACGCTATGGAGCGGTTTGGCCGTGCTGCCTACGGATATGCTGTTTTTGCTGCCTAAAATCATAATTGTGCCGGATGTCGGTAACGTAATCCCCCCTCCAATGATACCATTAGGTGCATTGTCTGAAGGAGTAGAGTTTGAAGTATTCAGAATACTGTTGGATATTTCCAATGTTTGTCCATAAATGTCTAACTTTATTTCCTTCCCAGTGAAAATCAATTGAGACTTTGCCACTTCAAAACTGGACGAGAGTACCTTTACCTGTGCCCTCAAAGGCTGAGCGATTGACAGAATCAAACTCAAAAGTGCGGAGGTTAAAATCAGTCTTCTCATGATAGTGTAGTTTAATTGTTATTAATATGTTTAATTGCTTTCTGATTTGGTTCTTCTTTATGTTTTCTGCCTGCGTGCAGTAGGGGTATAGGGGAACTTTACCGCCCGCAGGCGGCGGTGTTCAAGTCGTTTTTGCCGATATGTGCGAGATGTTTGTTCATCGTCCGGCGTTTTAGGAGAGGTGTGCAAGGGGCGTCAGATAAAGCACGATACAAAGTACTGCCGAAAGTTTTAAATATACAAGTGGTCAACCTATTGTATTTTAATTATGTTCGCCGTACCTTTGCACCCGTCTTAGAGAAGGTTCGTTCGATTCTTCGGTTTTCATAAAGCGTTCAGAGGGAGTGGGGTGTATTGGTTCTCTATCTTTATCCGTCGCTGCGCAACGGATGAAGATAAGAGGCATTTCGGTAAAGACTAACCGCCTATTTGCAATGTGAAAAGCGTGCGCTCACTTTGTTCGCAGAACCGATGGAAAACTCTGTTTTCCATTTGGTCGCCCCGCAGCAAATCAATCGGCAAAATACTTTTGCCGTTGCTCCGCTGCGGTACGCCCAGCCTTTCGGCTCGGTTCTGCTTTTTAAATAGCATATTTTCACATTGTCTTTGCCCGCTTGCCTTTACGCTCAATTTTCATTATCTTTGCAACTTTATTGATTTGCATATTAACTAATTAAATATCAATACTATGAAACCGACGCATATCGAACACATCGGGATTGCGGTTAAGAATCTCGACGAAGCGATTAAGTATTATCAGGACGTTCTCGGCCTGGAATGCTACAACATCGAAGAAGTGGCCGACCAAAAGGTAAAGACGGCTTTCTTTCAGGTAGGTCAGACGAAAATCGAACTGCTTGAATCGACCGACCCCGAAGGCACCATCGCCAAGTTCATCGAAAAGAGAGGCGAGGGCGTACACCATATCGCGTTTGCAATGGAAGACGTGGCCACGGCTTTGAACGAAGCCGCCGACAAGGGCGTTCAGCTTATCGACAAGGCTCCGCGCAAAGGCGCCGAGAACTTGCAGATCGGCTTCCTGCACCCGAAATCGACCAAGGGCGTACTCACCGAATTTTGCGGAAAGAAATAATCACTAAATAACCGTTCATATCATGACATTTGAAGATAAAATCAAGCTGCTTCTGGATCAGCGCGCCCAAGCCAGATTGGGTGGCGGTCAGAAGAGAATCGATTCGCAGCACGCCAAGGGCAAGCTCACGGCGCGCGAACGTTTGGAACTGCTTTTGGACGAAGGCTCGTTCGAAGAGTTCGATATGTTTGTTACCCACCGTTGCCACGACTTCGGTATGGAAAAACAGAGTTTCCTCACCGACGGTGTGGTGACCGGCTACGGTACCATCGACGGCCGTTTGGTGTATGTGTTCTCGCAGGACTTCACGATTTTCGGCGGCTCGCTCTCCGAAAGCTTCGCCAAGAAGATCTGCAAGGTGATGGATATGGCCATGAAGGCCGGCGCGCCGGTTATCGGTATCAACGACTCGGGTGGCGCCCGTATTCAGGAAGGCGTACAGAGCTTGGCGGGTTATGCCGAGATTTTTGAACGCAACATTTTGGCTTCCGGCGTTGTGCCCCAGCTGTCGGCCATCTTCGGCCCCTGCGCCGGCGGTGCGGTTTATTCGCCCGCTTTGACCGACTTCATCATGATGTCGAAAGAGAACAGCTATATGTTCGTGACGGGTCCCAAGGTTGTCAAGACCGTAACCAACGAGGACGTGACCGAAGACAAACTCGGCGGCGCCATGGTTCACGCTTCCAAGTCGGGCGTGGCGCATTTCGTGGTGGATAGCGAGCAGGAAGGTATCATGATGCTGCGCAAGCTCATCAACTACTTGCCGTCCAACAACCTTGAGGAAGCGCCGGTTGTGCCCTGCACCGACCCCATCGACCGTCTCGAAGACAGCCTCAACACGATTATTCCCGACAACCCCAACAAGCCTTACGACGTACTGGACGTTATCCACGCCATCGTCGATGACCAGGAGTTTATGGAAGTACATCGTCACTATGCGCCCAACCTCGTGGTCGGCTTTGCCCGTTTCAACGGCCAGTCGGTCGGTATCGTGGCCAACCAGCCCAAATACATCGCCGGCGTTTTGGATATCAACGCTTCGCGCAAGGGCGCGCGCTTCGTGCGTTTCTGCGATGCGTTCAACATCCCCATCGTTACGCTCGTCGATGTTCCCGGCTTCTTGCCCGGCACGGCTCAGGAATACGGCGGCATCATCATCCACGGTGCCAAGTTCCTGTTCGCCTATGGTGAAGCCACGGTGCCCAAGGTTACGATTACGTTGCGCAAGTCTTACGGCGGTGCGCACGACGTTATGAGCTCCAAGCAGCTGCGCGGCGATATCAACTACGCGTGGCCGTCGGCCGAAATCGCGGTCATGGGGGCTTCCGGCGCCATCTCCATCTTGTACGGCAAGGAAGTTAAGGAAATTACCGATGCCGAGGCGCGTCAGAAATTCGTGGAAGAAAAGACGGCCGAATACGAGAACAAGTTCGCCAATCCTTACAACGCCGCCAGCTACGGCTTTATCGACGATGTTATCGAACCGCGCAACACGCGTTTCCGCATCATCCGTGCGCTCAAGGCTTTGGCTACGAAGAAAGACACTGTTCCGCCTAAGAAGCACACCAATATTCCGTTGTAACATTAAACAGGCGAGAAAAATGAACAGTAAGAAATTTTTGATTGTTTGGACGGTCGTTTGCGCGCTGGCAGCCTCTCTGCCGACGCAGGCGGCCGCCGCCCCCGCTTCCGAAGCGGAGGCCTCCGTGCAGGCGGTCGGTTTTGCCGACCCGCTGATTCCTCAACTTTTCGCCTTCGATAAGGAAAGCCAGATTTTCGTCGGCATCAACTCCGTTGAAAACGCGGTGGACCTTATCGCCTACGACGGCGCGACGATGGCGTTCCGCGAACGTTTCATCGCCGACATCGTGGCCGGAAGGCATGATGTGGTCAATATTTACCGTCCCCAGAGCGTTGCGGTTTACGATGGACATATCGTTATCCTGGCCACGCAACGGGATTCCTGCTATCTGGCGGTTCTCAACCTGCAGGGCGAGGAAGTGGAACGCTTCTATTTCGCCGGCAACGCTTTCGCGTTCAGCTATGACCCGGAAGCGCGCGAACTGTATATAGCGGGCGAAAACGGTTTGGGTTACGACGTAACGGTATTGGATGCGGCGGCCGGTTTGGAAAATCTCGTGTTCCATCCCGACCTTAACTTCCACTACCTCAAACCTAAAAAGGCGGAAGAGATGCAGAAGAACGACCCGCACGGTGTGGCTTTGATGCTCATCGCCATTTCGGTCGTGTTCTTCGGTTTGGTGTTGCTCTATGTCGCGTTCAAGTCCTTGGGCAAAGGCATCATGGCCTTCAACCACTGGCGTGCGGTGAAAGCCGAACAAAAGGCGACGGGCGGCGACAAGGACACCATCAAGGCTTCGATTCCCAAAGCGGAAGACCTGAGTGGCGACGTCTATGCGGCTATCGCGGCGGCCATATATATGTATCAAAGCGAGCTGCATGACGAAGAGAACACGATTCTGACGATAGAGAAGGTATCGCGTACCTATTCGCCGTGGAGTTCCAAGCTGTATGGTATGAACCCTTATTTTCAAATCAAAAACGGTAAATAAACACTATGAAAAATTATAAATTCACGATCCACGGCACCCAATACGAAGTGGAAATCAACAGCGTGGAGGATCAGACGATCAATCTCAACCTGAACGGTACGCCCTACGAGGTTAAGGTAGATAAGGAAATCAAGCAGACGAAGACGCCTAAGCTCATGCGCTCCGTTGCGGTTCCCTCCACCGAGGGCGATACGACGAACGCCCGCACGAATGCCGCCAGCGCCACGGCCGAAATCAAGTCGCCGCTGCCCGGTACGGTGCTCGACGTCATGGTCAAGGAAGGCGATACGGTTAAGGTAGGTCAGCACCTGCTGTTGCTGGAAGCCATGAAAATGGAAAACAACATCGATTCCGACAAGGAAGGCGTGGTTAAAACCATCAAGGTACGTAAAGGGGATGCCGTTATGGAAGGCGACGTCCTGATCGTAATGGAATAGGAGGTAACGTATGTTGTCAGAAGCGAGTTTTCTCCAATTCATTATGGCTCAGATGGGCCAGTTCCTCGATTACACGGCTTTCGCCAATGTAACGTGGGGACACCTCATTATGATCTGCGTGGGCTTGCTGTTCATCTACTTGGCCATCGCCAAGGAATTCGAACCCATGCTGTTGATTCCTATCGGCTTCGGTATGATTATCGGGAATATCCCGTTCTATCCGGGGCTTAAAATCGGTATTTACGAACAAGGCTCCGTGTTGAACATCCTCTACCACGGGGTGCAGAACGGTTGGTATCCGCCCTTGATTTTCTTGGGCATCGGTGCCATGACCGACTTCTCGGCCTTGATTTCCAACCCGAAACTTATGTTGGTGGGCGCGGCCGCTCAGTTCGGCATCTTCTTCGCCTATGCGGTGGCCCTGTTGCTCGGCTTTTCGCCGGCGGAAGCGGGTGCCATCGGTATCATCGGCGGTGCCGACGGCCCCACGGCCATCTTTATCTCGTCCAAGCTGGCGCCTGACTTGATGGGGGCCATCGCCGTGTCGGCTTACTCCTACATGGCTTTGGTGCCGGTTATCCAACCGCCTATCATGCGGGCGTTGACCACCAAGAAAGAACGCGTTATCCGGATGCGTCCGCCGCGTGCCGTCACCAAGACCGAGAAAGTGATTTTCCCGATTGTCGGCATCCTGCTCACGACGTTCATCGTACCGACGGGTTTGCCGTTGCTGGGTATGCTGTTCTTCGGTAACTTGCTTAAGGAAAGCGGTGTAACGAAGCGTTTGGCCAATACGGCCAGCGGCCCGATGATTGACGTCGTTACGATTCTCATCGGTTTGACCGTGGGGGCTTCCACGCAGGCCACGTCGTTCCTGACGCCTAAATCCATCCTGATTTTCGTGTTGGGTGCGTTGTCGTTCGTTATCGCCACCACCTGCGGCGTTCTGTTCGTCAAGTTCTTCAACCTGTTCCTCAAGGGGGACAACAAAATCAACCCGCTTATCGGTAACGCCGGCGTATCGGCCGTGCCCGACTCGGCGCGTGTTTCCCAAGTGGTGGGGTTGGAATACGACAAGACGAACTATCTGCTCATGCACGCCATGGGCCCGAATGTGGCCGGTGTTATCGGTTCGGCCGTGGCCGCCGGTATCCTGCTGAGCTTCCTTTATTAGTATTCCGTGTGACCCGACGCCTTGCGGCTGCGGGTTTTCAGACGGGCGGTTTCCTTTCGGAGGCCGCCCGTTTTGTTTTTAGACATTTTTAAGAATCTCCGCATATATTAAGTTTTTTTAAGGATTTTTCGTTGGCGCGGCGGCCGTGCCCCGCTACCTTTGTGTCCGTAAATCGTATAAATACATGGGATTATGGATAAGGTAGCAATCATCAGGCATCGGCGGCGTTTTTGGCGTGTCGGCTGGGCGTGTTTTTTATGGCTCGGCCTATTGGGCCGGGGCACGGCCGCCGCGCAGGAAACGGCCAGCGGCAACGGGCTTTCCGACTTTTGGGAGCGCGTCAAGACCGAAGTGTTGGGCTATTTCGAACGGTTTGACGATTATCTCTCACGCACGCGCCTGCTGACGGTGGGCGAGTTGCAGTCGTTGCCCGTCGGCTTGCAGACCAAGATAGGGCAGACGGCTTGCGATTTGTTGGTGACCGAAGCGACTTTCGGGCCGGACTATACCGATTTGACGGTCTTTCTCAGGCTTACGACCCCCTCTTACGAGGGCGGGAGCCTGACGCTGTATTTCGGTAGCGAAAACGTCCGCATTTCATCGCAGGGCGGCTTTGTGGGTGACCTTAAGCTGGCCTTGCTCTCGGAGGTGAACATAGGCGGCAAGGGCGGCGCGTTCCGTTTGGTGCTCGACCCGGCGCGCAAGCGGGGCGACCTGCCGCCCACCTATGCCATTGTGGGCTGCGAGGGCTTTGAGGAGATGCAGGTCAATGGCCGCATCGTCGTCTCGCAGGATTACGCCAAGCCGGTATTCAACGGCAAGCCGTTGGACAACCGCGAATTGGAGATTCCGTTTTCGTGCCGGGCCGGCGGCTTGGACTGTATCATGGCCGACGTGGAGGTGCCGGAATTCGCGCTGACGGCCTTGCCCGACTGGCGTTTCGAAGCCAAACGCGCCGTTTTCGATTTCAGCACGCAGGAAAACGCGCCGTCCATGGACTACTACCGTCTGCCAAGCGGTGTCAGACTCTACGATGGCTTTCCGGAAGCGTGGACGGGGCTGTATATAGAAGACTTCTACGTGCATTTCCCCACCTATGTTAAAAGTGATAACTTGGGCGGCAGTCCGGTGTTCGGCGCCGAACGGCTGTGGCTGGATGAAAACGGTTTTTCGGGGGCGCTACAAGCCAAGGACGTATTGCAAATCAACAAGGGCTTGCTCGATTCGTGGCGTTTTTCGGTGGATGAAGTCGATATCCGCATTGTGGCCAACCGCATCAAGGAAGGCAAGATGCAGGGCGACATCAGCCTGCCCGTCAGCACGCGCAACAGCTTCGGCTATACGGTCGATTTCAAGACCGACGGCAGCTGGGATATGAAGGTGAAGGTAGGCGAGCGCATGAGCTTCGACCTGTGGAAGTCGCTGGACGTGGAACTGTTCGCCACCTCTTATATAAAGGTGGACAAGAAGGCGTCGGATACGTCGGTACACCTTACGGCCAACCTCTCCGGCAAGATGGTGCTGGATCCGACGGCCAAGGGCGGCGCGTCGGATACCGGCGCGGATGCCCAAAAGCCCAAGGGCAAGTTCCAACTCGGCGAAATCGCCTTTTCCAACCTTAAGGTCAGCAACCGCGCGCCCTATCTCGAAATCGGCAAACTCGAACTCAAACAGGACGCCAAAATCAGCCATTTTCCGGTCTCGTTGGATAAGGTCAGTTTCAGTTTCAAGGATTGGAAATCCAGTTTGGGCTTCGGCATGAAAGTCCATCTGACGCCGCGCGGCGGGCGGCTGAATTTCGCCGGCGATTTGGACTTCTCAATCCATTCCACGCTCAAGGAGCATAAAGCCGACACGGCCATGCACTGGGCGTTTGCCGGCTTCAATATCGACAAACTCAAGGTGGACATCGGCACGCCGGTTTTCGGGCTCAAAGGGGCGGCCACGTTCTTTGAAGACGACCGGCACTATGGCGACGGCTTCAAGGGCGAAATAGGCTTCCATATGAAAACGGGCTTGAAATTCGGCTTGGACGCCAACGTGATGTTCGGCGCCATGCCGTCGTACCGCTATTGGTATGCCGATATCCTTACGGATTTCGGCGGCGCGGGCATCATGGTCTATCCGGGCTTTCAGATTTCGGGCATAGGCGGTGGCGCCTATCAGCATATGCGCATGGAGCCCGACAAAGAAGGGGGCAACTATGGGGAACGCTTGACGGTAACGGGCGTGCGCTATGTGCCGGACAGCACGGTCGGCTTAGGCGTCAAGGCCTTCTGCAAACTTTCCACGCAGGGCAATCCCGATATGTTTCAGGCCGATTTGGCGTTGAGTGTGGGCATTTTGCAGGGCGGCGGCCTTGACCATCTCAGTTTTCAAGGCGTGGCCAAGTTCATGAACAAGACGGAATTGACGGGTTTGGCCAACCTGAGCAATAAAATCACGCAGGCTTTGGAAGCCGACAGCACGAAGTGGGAGAAGATGCGCAAGGCTTCCACGGCCGACGCCGCGTTTACGGCCACCGCGCTCCTGACCTACGACCACAAGAACCAGTCGTTTTACGGGCTGTTCGACACCTATCTGCAGATGGGGCTCATACAGGGCGTGGGCACGGACGGCCACGTGGGGGCTTGCGAAATGTATTTCTCCCAACCCAAATGGTTTATCCATGTGGGGCATCCCGACCATCGGCTGGGCATCAAGATGGATTTGGGGCTGCTGAACGTGCGTACCAATAGCTATTTCGTAACGGGCAATGAATTGCCGGCCATGCCGCCCTTGCCGTCCAAACTCGTGCGCTTGCTCAAAGACAACGAAACCGCGGGCTTGAGCGGGCGGCCGCTGACGGAGATACAGGGCGGCAAGGGGTTCGCGTTCGGCAGTTCGTTGGGCGTCAATACGGGCAATCTGAATTATTGGCTGCTCTATGGCCGTTTTGAGACGGAAATCGGCTTCGACATCATGATGAAGAAATACCAAGGTGTTTTCTGCAACGGCAAGTCGGAGGTTTTGGGCTTGAACGGTTGGTATGCCACGGGGCAGGCCTACGCTTATCTGTACGGCGCCATCGGCTTGCGGGTCAACCTGTTCAAGAAGGAGCGGCATTTTACCGTCTTGCAGGGCGAGGTGGGCGCCATGTTGGAAGCCCAGTTGCCGCGGCCCGCCTATTTCGGCGGCGGCATCGGCCTTAACTTCTCGGTGTTGGGTGGCCTGTTGCGCGGCAACTGCCGTTTCAAATTCTCGTTGGGCGAGAAATGCGAGATGGTGGAAAGCGGTTTGGCCGACGGCATGGAAGTCATCGCCGATATGCGTCCCGCCGATGCCGCCACGGAAGTGGATGTGTTTACGGTGCCGCAGGCCGCTTTCAACCTGTCGGTGGAGAAAGAATTGGATGCGGTCTTCGATGGCGAGGAATCGCACCTGCGGTTTAAGTTGGATGCGTTCGGGCTGAACGCGGCGGGTTCGGCGGCCGGGCGGACGGAATGGGACGAGGACAACCGCTTGGCGCGTTGGGTGCCGCAGGAAGCCTTGTCGCCGCACACGGATTATACGTTTACGGCCAAGATACGGGCGCAGGAGAAGCAGGGCGGTTCGTGGCAGGATTTGAAGACGGTTTCGGGTGAGGTATATACAGAGTTGCGGCAGCACCGCTTCACGACCGGCAACGCGCCCGACAGCATCCCGATGCGCAACGTCGCGCAGATGTATCCGGTGCCGGGACAGCGTTATATGTACGCGGGCGAGAGCGGGCGCGGCTGGGTGAAACTCCACATGGGGCAGCGTTATCTGTTTGAGGACGACACCTATAAAAAGCGCGTGTATTTCATAGACGAGTCTGGCGATACGTTGCAAACCGCCTTTACCTACAACACGGCCAACCGGCAGTTGAATTTCCAGATGCCGGAACTGAAGCCGTCGCGCCGCTACACGATGCAGTTCGTTATGGTGGCTAAGGAGGCGGCGTCGGGCGGCGGCTTGACCACGGCCGACAGCGAGCAACGCGACGGCGACAACGTGTTGGTGCAGAGCCAAACCGTGTTGGCGGGCGATGCCGTGCAGTCGAACGGCGACAAAATCGTCTTGAAGGCGGAATTTGCAACAAGCCGCTATGCCACCTTGGCCGAGAAATTGCGCGCCCTCTCGTTCCGACAGGTCTATCGCACCCCTTATATACAGGTGCTGAACGGCCGCTACCAACCGTCGCCGGCCGTGCATTACCTGCAGGCGGAGATGCTGGCCGCGGAGGGCTTCGACGATATCGAACTGCGCGGCAACGCGTTGAGCGGCGGCCCCATGATAGAGGCGCGGGCCTTGCTGGCGCAGGAACCCTATTACCGTCGGCAGATTTATCCGTTGGTTTACGAGAACTATCCCTACGACGGCTGGGTGTCGTTCGAGCGCAACCCCGACCATCCGGAGATAGAACCCGACTGGGCTGTCTATGTCACTTCCTATTATCAGGACGAGCGCACGGATCTCTTCCCGTGGATGTATTACCTGCCGTACCACTACCATTTCGATTACGAGTCGATGTTGGCCGGCGTGGCGGCAAGCCGGGGGAGCGCCCTGCGGGCGTTGACGACCGACTACAGCGACTGGCTCAACCGTCCGTTCCCGCCCATTCCGGCGGGTATATACCCGATGCGGTTCAGCTATCGGTTGCCGGACGGCAGCAAGGGGTCGGAAGCGGAAGTGAGCATGAAAAACGAAATACAATAACGCTTATGAAAAGATATGGCATTTTAATGATGATGGTTGGCCTGTTGGGGCTGACGATGGGCATGGGGCGGGCGGCCGAAGATTCCAAACTCCATGCGGCCGGTCGGGTCAAAGACGGCATGAATTGGCTGCGCTGGGCGCCCGAAACGCCCGAACAGTGGGAACGGCTTTTGGCGCGGGGCGTGGTGGTGGAGCGTTACGCCTATATGGGCGACACGGTGCGGTTTGACGAATGGCATCGGCCGCCGCTGTCTTCGGCCGACTCCATGGCTTTTGCGGCGCAAGGGGCGGACGACCTCTATACGGCCGCCATGGGCGAGCTGCTGTTTGCCGACAGCTTGGAAATAGGGCCGGAGGGCAGCCGTTTCAGCCGGCTGTCGCAGGAACGCGACCAACGGCAGATGCGTTTCGCAATGGCGTTGCTCATAGGCGACCGCAGTTATGCGGCGGCCTGTGCGGGGCTGTTGGGCTGGCGCGACAGCCTGAGCGGGGTGGGCGGCGCGTCCGCCTACCTCTATAGAATCTATGTGCCGGATGCGGCTGCCGATACGGCCACCGTGCTGTTGCGGCCGCAGGCCGGCCTGTTGCTGCCACCGCAGACCTTGCTGGCGGCCGATTTCCGAGACGCCACCGTGACGCTGCGCTGGAACTGCAAGTTGTGGAGCGGCCTTTGCGTGGGCTATTACGTGGAACGCGCCGTGGGCGGCGGTGGGTTCGAGGCCTGCAACGCACAGCCGATAGACGTGTTGCAGCGCGACCGCGCCGGTGCCGAGGAACTGCACTATGTGGACAGTCTGCCGGGGCGGCGTCGGGTGCGTTACCGCGTGATGGGCGTGGATATGTTCGGCGACCGTTTCCCGGTAACGGGCGAGGTGGTCGGCGAGGCGGAGGCCACCGGGCTTTCCGCGCCGCAGATCGTGCAGGCCACACCTGCGCCCAAGGGAGGCCTCCTGCTGGGGTGGCGTTATCCCGCCGAACAGGAGAAAGCCCTGGCGCGTTTTGAGGTGTTTGTCAAAGACAGTATGTATGGTGCCTACCGCAGCTTGGGTACGGCCTCGCCCAAAACGCGCCGGCTGGCGGTGCCGGCCGGTGGCCTCCGCCCGTCGTCTTATTTCTGCGTGGCGGCCTACAACCGCCGCGGGGAAGTCTGCCATTCGCCCGTGTATTTCGTACAGGCGGTCGATACGGTGCCGCCCCTGCCGCCCGCCTCTCTGACGGCCTATGCCGATACCGCCGGCGGGGTGCATCTCGGGTGGCGGCCGTCCGCCTCCGACGATGTGGCCGGCTACATGGTGCTCAAAAGCCGCCGCGCCGACGGCACGGGCGCGTGGACGCTGCAATCCGACCCGCTTCCCGATACGGTCTATACCGACAGCATTGACGCACTCATGTGGCAGGCCGCCTACTATAGCGTTGTGACCGTGGACGGCAACGGCAATCTCTCCGAGCCGTCCGCGCCCGTTGCGGTCTATCCGAACCGCCCCAACCCGGTGGCGCCGCCGCTGTTCGATGGCTGTGCCGCCGACGAGCGGCGCGTTAAACTCCGTTGGCTCAACAGCATGGATGCCCATGTAAGCAGTTGTG
Organism: uncultured Bacteroidaceae bacterium; assembly: GCA_964442435.1. GTDB lineage: Bacteria > Bacteroidota > Bacteroidia > Bacteroidales > P3 > CAMXAS01. The sequence goes on from CAYTZG010000019.1 coordinate 15,383, forward strand.
CGCTCTATGTGGCGGTTGACAGCGGCGAGATGCAGTTGGTGGCGCGGCGGCGCTTGGATGCCGTGGGGGTGGGGCGTCCGACGGCCGACAGCCTCTACTATGCCTTGCCCAAGGGGCGCGCGCTCGACACGCGCTACCGCTTTGCGCTGGCGGTGGAGACCCCCACGGGCGATACGGTTTGGGCGCCGCATCCCTATGTGTTTGAATACGAGGCTATGTTGGCGGCGCCCCGCCTACAGGCTTGGGCGGAGCGCGAAAAACGGTGCGTGGCGGTGCAGTGGCAACAGCCGGCCTATGCGTCCGTGGCCAAGGCCTATCTGTACCGCAGGTCGGGTAGCGAACCCTACCGGCTGTTGCAGGTGCTGACGTCGCCCGACGTGGTCGGCGGCCTGTATGTAGACAAGACGGTATCCATGAATACGGCCTACACCTATCGGCTTCAGTTCGAAACCGCCGAGGGCCGCTACACGCCTTTCGGCAGCGTTGCCGTAACGTATTAGCCTCCGGGGCAATTCTCCGTTTACCAAGGGGCTTGATGGGTCGGCCGGGTTGTGAAAACAGCCCGGCTTGATACGTTTTCGATGTGTGGTGGGTGAGAAAATTCTATTTGATAAGATGCTTATTTAGTGTATTGTAATGTTGTTGTGTTAGTCTTTGTCGTATACGTATTTCCGTTCTGTTGAGGTTTAGAAGTAGGCGGAGATGGCGGGGCGATGGATGCTGTCTCTAAATTTGAAACAACAAAAGGACGGAAAGCCCGTCTTAAACTAAAAGTCTTAAGTTATGGAACACATTTTCAGATTTTTCAGGATGACGCTCCGGTTTTTGGCCGGTTGGTGTCTGATGGGGGCGGTTTCGGCGCAAGAGGCTGTGAATTTGCCTTTTAGTTCGGATTTTTCAACAAGTACCGGTTGGACTTTGTTGAATGAAGCGGGTAAGAATGGCTGGGTGATTGGCGAGGATGCCAATACGAAGAATACGGAAGGCGCCTGTCTGTTTATCAGCCCGAACGGGACGGATTTCGGTTATGGTTCGCCCACAACGATACAAGGCGTTACTTCAGTGGCCTATGCTTATTTCAAGGTCAATATTCCTGCCAATCAATCCGTGGTTCTGACTTTCCGTTATTTTGTCAGCGGTGATGCTGATGAAAGGTGGACTGGGTATGTTGAAGCCGGTTTATATGTAGGCTGTTTTGCCACGGCACCGACAGCGGGAACGGATGCAATGGTTGCGGCCACTGATTATATGGATAAATATGTGGAGACGACCAATTGGTATGCTAATCCTGCTTTGTGGAAAGAGGCGGCCATTTCGATAGACGGTGCGCAACATTCCGGTGAGCAATACATCGTTTTTGCGTGGTATAATCATGAAGATGCCAACAAATATGGCACTTTCGCCGCCATCGACGATGTGGAATTGAAAGTGGACGATTGTCCGGCTCCCTCGGCTTTGACTGTGGGCGACGTTACGGCGCACAGCATCGCTTACGCTTGGACCCCGGCCGATGGTGTGGGCTCGGGCGATTTGGCCGATTATACGTATCAGATACAGCAAAAAGCCGCTGCGGGCGAGTGGACGGACGTGACGCCCGCGCCGGCGGTGGACGCCAGCAGTTATACGCTGTCCGATCTAACGGAAAATACGGCCTATGGGTTTCGCATTCGCGGCTACCGTTCCGAAACGTCGTACAGCCGTTGGATAACGGCCACCGTTACAACCACGCCTTTTGCCTGTCCGGCGCCCACCAATTTGGCGGTGGCGGCAAACGCGGAGGGGGATTATGTCTTTACGTGGCAGGCCAACGGTTTGACCAAATACATTCTCGAATATCGGGCGGCGGATGCGGCCGACTGGACGGCGACGGCCGAATTGACGGACGCCACCTATACGTTGCCGGCCGGCGGTCTGGCGGCCTCCACCAACTATGAGGCCCGTGTGCGCGGGGTCTGCGCGGCCGGGGACGCGCCCAATTATACGACGGCCATCCAGTTTAAAACGCCATGCGGGGTTATGGATTTGCCCTATACAGAGAATTTTGAGACATGGGAATCCGACAACTCATTGTCTTGTTGGACGTTGTTGGATAAGGATGGCAATGCCCGCTCATGGAATGTCAAAAATACGTTTTCCTCTTATGACGATCGTACCGGCGCATGTGTCAAATTCAATTATAACTCCAAAATTGAGGATAGGTTGATTACGCCGGCATTGCACCTAACGGCTGTCAGCGAGTTGCGTTTTTTGGCCAAAGGTCCAAGTTATGGTTCGGCTTCGTATATTGTATGGATATCGGAAACCGACACCAAACCGGAAAGTTTCACAGCCCTGTGTCCTGCCGTTACACCGGCTAATGCGTGGGCGGAACAGAAGATATTGTTGGATGAAACTTATATCGGTAAAACGGTATATATTGCCATCGAGGCGCAATCCACCTCCGACTTGTATATCGATGACCTTTCCGTCAAACCCTATCCGGCGCCATCTGTTAAGGTGGCCGCGACCACCACTTCGGCTACGTTGACGTTGAGCCCCGTGGCTCCGTCCTATACCGTGCGTTACCGACCGAGTGGCGCGGAGGCTTGGACCACCTTGGAGAATCAGACTTCGCCCCTGACCTTGAGCGGCCTCACCGCCGGTACCTCCTACGAAGTGCAGGCTCAGGCGCATTACGCCGGCGACCATACCTCCGAATGGTCCGATGTCCTTTCGTTCGGTACCTGTGTGGAATTGCCCTACGTGCAGGATTTTTCGACGGTGGAAGCCGGGCAGATACCGTCCGGTTGGAATCAAGATGATAAGTCTAATTTCGAGTGGCAAGTAATTGAAAAAGATGGGCAAAAGCATCTGACATTCCCCGTAAGTATTGCGAGTGGTTATGTTTATTCGGGATACAGCAAGGCTGTTTTGCCGACATTTTCACTGGTGGACATCGATATGGAACGTTTGGAACTGGTATTTACGTATAGTCAAAAAGCTTATTCTTCGTGTTTGGATGTGCTGATTAGTACGGACGGCGGTCAGACTTGGGATGCCTTGACGGGTTATGGCAAACCTTTGGGAGCGTTATCATATGCGTCTAGTGCCGCCAGCGTGGTCAAGGATACCAAAACCTTGGCCTTGAAAGAATTGGTGGGAGAGGCCACCTCTTTGATGGTACGTTTTGAGGCGAATTATAGCAGTAGCAGTGAAATCAATCTCTACGAGGTCTATGTTCAGGAACATCCGCGTTGTCTGCCGCCGGCGGATTTGCGGGTGGTGGCGGAAACCCAAACGCCCACCTCGGCCGAAGTGGCCTGGACGGCGCCGGCCGAAATGACGCCGACGGCCTACCGCTTCGCTTACGCCCAAACCGAAGCCGATTTGGAAACGGCTACGGAAGAGTCTCTGTCGGCCACCGCGCTTTCAAAGACCTTGGAAAACCTGCAACCCAACCATACGCTTTACTGCGTCCGCATGATTTCCGTTTGCGGTGAGGCGGAAGACGGAACGCCGGTTGAGAGCGAGCCCGCCACGTTGGCGTTCCATACGCTGTATACGTGCCCGAAGGTAGACGGTTTGCATCTGACGAAACTGACGGATGTTTCGGCGGAATTGGCGTTTACGTATGCAAAGGACGTCAACTATGAAGCGGAATACAAGACGGTGGCGGCCGCCGAATGGACACCGCTGGAAGCTTCGTTCAGCACCACCTCGTTCGTGTTGTCGGGCTTGCAGGCCAATACACGCTATATGTTGCGGTTGCGGGCCATCTGCGCCGACGACGACCAAAGCCTTTGGGATACGTTGGCGTTCAAGACCCCTTGCGCGTTGCAGGCCTTGCCGTTGCACGAAGGCTTTGAGCAGCCTTTTACGGAATGGGCGCCGGCTTGTTGGCAGTATGAACGCTTGAGCGGGCCTTCTTCGCTGTTGCAATTGGAACGGACGGATGTTTACAAGCAAAAAGGCGAAGCGTCCTTGCGTCATCCGGGCAATACCGGCGGTACGGCCATCATGGTGTCGCCTTATTTGGATTTCGAGGCCGACCAATCTTACAAACTGTCATTCTATCTGCGTCGCGAGGGTTACGAGAGCGGCAAGGTAGACGGTCTGGGCCTTTGGTTCAATACGGCGCCCACCCTGGAGGGCGGTCGGGAAATCGCTTTCCTGGTCAACCACGAAGACGATGAGACTTATCCGTCCGAGGAAGCGTTCGGAACGGTAGGCGAGAGATGGCGGCTGTTCACGTTCAACGACCTGACGGATTTGGAAGCCGGCTATCTGCTGTTTTACGTAAAGGGCGACGAGAACCAAAGCAACCCGTTTTATGTGGATGAAATCAACGTCAGCAAGATTTATCCAACGAACCTCGCGTTGCAGTCCGTCACCCCGATACCGGCCCGCGCCAATATGGGAAAAGAAACGGTTTCGGTGGTCTTGAACAATACGGGCGAGCAGGATTATATAGGCGAAGTTAACGTGACGTATCAGGTCAATGCGTTGCCCGCCGTCAGCGAAACCGTCATCTTTACGGAAGAACAGCCGCTGGCGCCCGAAACGCCGTATACGTATACGTTTGCCACCAAGGCGGATTTGAGCGCGAAAGGCACGTATACGATTACGGCCACGATAGAGGTAGAGGACGACCCGATTGCGGAAGACAATACTGCTACGACGACCACGGAATCCTATGAAGCCTTGACTGTGCCGTTCGAAACGGATTTCTCGGCCGAGTCGGCCGGGGCGGCTTATCTCCATACCGTGAACGCCGATGGGGACGACTATGAATGGATTCTGCCGCCTGCCCAGCCGCAAGCCATGATTTACGGCCGTAACAGCGGCGCGTTGGATGACTATCTCTATACGCCCGGTTTGAAGTTGGCGGTGGGCGCCTACGATGTCGAACTCACGTATGCCGCCCGTCAGGAATCCTATAAGGAACGGTTGTCGGTGGATGCTTATACGAACTTTACCGCCAAGGCATCCGCCCTGCCGATTATGTGGGATACGACTTCCGCCACGGAACGGAAAACCTGCCGCGGACGTCTGGAAATAGCGGAAGAAGGTGTTTATATGATCGGTATTCATGCCGAAAGCGCGGAAAGCCGCGGTATCAACGTGTATGGCCTTTCGGTCAAGGCGGTGTCGCAGCCTAAGCCGTTGGTGGAAGTGGCCTTGTCCGCTACCATTTGCGAGGGCGAAAGTTATCGTTTCGGCAAACGCGACTTGACCGAAGCCGGTCTTTATTTCGATACGGTACGGGCGGCGGAAGCCGATACGGCCCGTGCATTGACGCTTACCGTGTTGAGCAAGCCGGAACCGCCGGTCGTTCGGCGAGAGGATGCCGACAATACGGTGGTGCTCGTGGCCGAAACGCCCGAAAACAAGGTGCAGTGGTATGATGCCTCCGGCATGATTTACGGCGCGGAGGAAAAACGGTTTACGGTAACGTCCGACGGCGTTTATCAAGCAACGGCGATAGGCGTTTGCGGCGAGTCGGAACGTTCCGCCGCGATAACCGTACAACTGACGGCCAACGAGCGGATGACGGCCCTTGCGGCACCGCAGGTTTATCCTAATCCGGCGCGCACGGATGTCGTGATTCGTTTCGGTGAAGGGCAGTTGCGTGATGTCCGTATCATTTCGGTGGCCGGTCGGGAAGTTTGGCGGGCCACGGATTTGCATACGTCAGAAACCGTCGTTTCGGTACGCGGATTGGAAATGGGAATGTATATCTTGATGATGGAAACTGACAAGGGTATGTTCTCCGGCAAATTGCAAGTAGTGCGGTAACCGATTGCCGTATTGGTTTTGAAGGGTCCGGCCTTGGTGCCGGGCCCTTTTTTTTATTCGATGCCGTCGGCCCAAAAGCCGAAGCCGTCGGACGGGGTTTCGTTTCCCCCGCCGTTAGACTGCGCGTAAATCAGAAAGACTTTGTAGCGGCCGGGGTGGGCGGCCAAATAACGGCGCGTACCCTCCAAGCCCATGACCATAAAGGCCGTGGCCATGGCGTCGGCTTCCCAGGCGTCGGCGCAAATCACGGTGGCGCTCAAGAGCGAGTCGCGCACGGGTTCGCCGGTCTTGGGGCTGATTGTATGCGAGAAGCGGCGCCCGTTTTCCTCAAAGTATTTGCGGTAGTTGCCCGACGTGACGATGGCCGCGTCGGTCAGCGGAACGGTATGATAAATCCGGCGGTCATCGGTGGCGTGGTCGGCCGGCCGCTCGATGGCGATTTGCCAAGGCGCGCCGTCGTTCTTACGGCCTTTGAGCCGCATTTCGCCGCCTATATCCACCAAGTAACGGTGCAGGCCGCGGCCCTCCAAAAAGCCGGCCACGAGGTCGGCGCAGTAGCCCTGCGCTATGGCGTTGAAGTCCAGTTGCAGGTCGGGATGCCGCTTTACGAGCCGGTCGCCTTGGATGGCCGCTTTTTCATAGCCCACGCGCGCCAACAGGCTGTCGCGCCGGCCGGCCGACATACGGTGCCCCGGCACCGTATCCTTGGCAAAGCCGTAGGCTTTTACCAAGGGCGCCACCGTGATGTCGAACGCGCCGTCCGTCCAGCGGGAAACGGTCATCGACTTTTCGAACAGGTCGATGAACATCGCGTCGAGTTCGGGGTTCTCGTTCCGGTTCACGCGGCAGAGCAACGAGCGGTCTTCCCAAAGCGAGAACCGTAGGTCAAACGCGCGCAGCAGCGAGTCGAGGCTGTGGCGCAGGGCCGTTTCAAACCGGTCGCCCGTTGTGGCGTTGCTGTCCGCCCTCCGGTCGTCATAATACGAAACGCGGTAGAAAGAGCCTTGCGCCAGCCCCTCTATCGTATGCAAGACGGCTTCCGGCTCGTGCGTCCGCAACGCGCGCCACGGGTTGGGCTTGTTGGGCAGTAGCACATACACGAGCACCGCCACGACGACGCAAATCAATAAGTATATACCTGTGTTGCTTTTGCGCTCGGGCGCAGCCTCGGCTGTCTTGTCTTCCAAATTATCCATATCGCTATTGTCCGTCTATATATTTTCCCATTCGGCGAACGAGGTGGCCGTTTCATACAGCCGCAGTCTTTGCAGCCGCAGTCCGCGCGCCGTCCAGCCGGGCCGCAGCGCGATGGCGTCGGCAATCGTCTGCGCGAACCACAGCAACAGGTTCTCGCTCGTGGGCGTAAACGGCGTCAGTACCAGTTTCGTGTTGACTTTGCGCAGCGCGTCGATGAGCGTGGCGTCCATGCGTTCGTCCAGCACCAGCGCGTGATCCACCTGCGCGATAATCGTTTCCTCCACCATCTTTTTCAGCTGGGAGAAGTCCATGACCATGCCTTCCGTTTCGGCGGCCGTGGCGGCGCGTTCTTCCTGCCGCGCGGGGATTTCCGCCGCGCCCGTGCCCAACGTTACCTCCAAACGGTAGGAGTGGCCGTGCAGGTGGGCGCAGGGGCCGTTGTAATCCGGCAGCGCGTGCGCCATCTCAAAGCGGAATATTTTGGTAACCGACAGGCGGCCGCCCAAAGAAAAGTTTGCGTTCATAATGTAAAGTCAACCGTTTATAAAGAAAATCCGTATTCGTGTTCCAGCAGGATGCGCAGGCCGATGCCCAGCAGTATCAGGCCGCCTATCACGTTGACGGCGCGTACCGAAATCCGTTTGACCCGCATCCCGAGCCAGCAGCCGCCCGCCACGAACACCAGCAGCGCGAACGGCATACACAGGCAGGTAAGCGCCAGCGAAGTCCGGGCCAGGCTGAGGCTGATGCCCACGGCAAACGCGTCTATGCTCGTGGCCAGCCCCAACAGCAGGAGCGACGACCAGGCGTATAGCGCGTGAACCTCCGTTTTGCGCGGCTTGTTGTCAAAGGCTTCCAAAATCATTTTGAGGCCGATGGCCGCCAACAGCCCGAACGCAATCCAGTGGTCGAACACGTCGATATAGTGCAACACGCCGTAGCCGAGCACATAGCCCAGGCTGAGCATCAGCAGGTGGTAGAGGCTGAACACAACCCACACCCGCAGGATTTCCGTGCCGATGGGGCGGAACGGGTCGCGCTCGCCCGCGCGGAGCTGTTGGCGGTAGGCCGAGCGTTGCGCGCCGTAAATCAGGCAAATCGTAAAGCAGTCCAGCGAGAGGGCCGCACACAGCAAGATGATTTCAAAAAAGTTCATGCCCAAGGTCTGTCGTTTGGCGGTTAGTTAAAAAAAGGCAGCCCGCGTGGGCTGCCTTTCCGTGCGTTCCCGGCCGCATGAGGGCGGCGCGGCGAACCGCTTTTATTTCATGAGTTTCTGTTGGAACGCCGTCAATACGTCCAATACGTTGGAGCGGACGTGGATGAATTCTTCCACACCCTGCGCCTTGAACGCGTCGAGCTGTTCCTTCGGGTAGCCGGCGAGCACGATATGCGTCTTGCCTTTCAGCTCCGGAACGGCCGCCGCTACCAATTCGGCGTATTCGTCATCGCTGCTGCAGAGCACCGTGATGTCGGCCTTGGCGGCGAGGGCGGCTTTGGCGCCTTCGGCCCCCGTCTTGAAGCCGGCGTTGTCGATGATTTCGTAACCGGCGCAGCCGAAGAAGTTGGTGGCGAAACCGGCACGCGCCTTGCGCATGGCCAAGTTGCCGTAGGTCAAGAGGAATACTTTGGGACGACGGCCGCTCTTTTCCGTTTGCAGACGCAGGGCTTCGAAAGCCGCCGCGCCACGGTAGGGCTTCAGCGTCTTGAAGGCGCCGGCCTTGCAACCGCAACCGCAGCCGCAGTGCGTTTCTTCGATTTCCTTGACCATGTTTTCGTTCAGGTTCGGGTATTGGTTAACGCCCGTCAAAACGAGCTTGCGGGAAGCGAGGTCGGCATCGCGTTGCGCCGCGCTGCGCGCCACTTCGTCCTGAATGTAACCGGCTTCCACGGCCTTGGCGAAACCGCCTTTTTCCTCTATGGCGAGGAACTGTTCCCAAGCGTAGCGGGCAATCGAGTCGGTCAGGTTTTCGATATAGTACGAACCGGCGGCCGGATCCACGATTTTATCCATGAACGATTCCTCTTTCAGGATAATCTGCTGGTTGCGCGCGATACGCGAGCCGAATTCGTCCGGCTTGCGGTAGGCTTCGTCAAAGTTGCTCACGTGAATCGAGTTGGCACCGCCGATGGCCGCGCTCATCGTCTCGGTCGTGGAGCGGAGCAGGTTTACGTACGGGTCGTAAATCGACTTGTTCCAAGCCGAAGCCGACGAGTGGATGAAAGCCGCGGCCGATTCTTCCTTGGCCGGCTTGTATTGCGCTACAATCTGCGCCCACAGCATACGGGCGGCACGCAGTTTGGCTATTTCCATGAAGTAGTTGGAACCCGTGCAGAACGAGAACGTCAGGCGGGGCGCCACTTCATCCACGCTCAGACCGGCATCGGTCAGCGCGCCGAGATATTCGTTGGCCCAGGCCAGACCCATGCCCAACTCCTGCGTAATCGTCGCGCCGCTGTTGTGGAGCATACCGGCCTTTACGCTTACGAGGCGGAACAGCGGCAACTCTTTCGTAAAGCGGGCGAACAGGGCTTTCGCTTCTTCGATGTTCTTGGCGTAGCTTTCGTAAAATTCGCCGTGTTTGAGCGCGAACGCAATCGGGTCGAACGCAATCGAGCCCTTGACCTTCGTCGGGTCAATCTTGTTGTCTTTCAGATAGGCTACAAACAAATCCAGCGTTTTGCCGAACGACTTGGAGCACATGAAGTGGATGGCCGTGGTCATCGGGTCGATGCCGTGGAGCAGTTGCGCCATCTGTTCGGCCGTTTCCACGCCTTTGGCGCACAGGCCCACGCCTTTGACGCCGCGTTTAACGGCTTCGGCCGCCAGCGCGTTGGCCGCCTTGATATCTTGAACATGAAAGTCCTGACGGATTTCCCAGTCGTTGCCGTCGGCCTTTTCGCCGCGCAGGTAGGGGAACTGGCCGGGTTCGCACTGCAGATAACCCAAGGCTTCGAGGTCTTCGCTGCGATAGTACGGTTTGACGTTGAAGCCCTCACCGGTTTTCCAAACCAGTTTCTTTTCGTAGTCGGCTCCTTTCAAGTCTTTGGTAATCACATCTTCCCATTCTTTCGTGCTAACGGGAGGAAATTCCGCAAACAATTTTTCGTTGCTCATATCGGTAAGTAATTATATAGTTTTCAAACAGGGGCGGGAACACCCCGCCATTAAAACACGCGCAAAGATAATGAAAATTGAGCGTAAAGGCAAGCGGGGGAAAAGAAGCGCGAAAACGACGCGATAGAAACGAACCGAAAGGTTCGGTTGTACTGAAACGGGGCAATGGCAAAAGCATTTTGCCAATTGAACCGTTGCAGTGCGACCGATGGAAAACGGAGTTTTACATTGTTTCTATCGCGAGATTATGGAGTTTCGCGCGAATAAAGCGACAGCCAGCCTCTGCCGAAATGCCTCTTATCTTCATCCGTTGCGCAGCAACGGGTAAATATAGTGAAACGATATACCTTCCTCTGAACGCTTTATATTAAAACCGAAGTATCGACCGATACCTTCTCTAAGACGGGTGCAAAGATACGGCAAAAACAATTAAAATACAATAGGTTGACCGCTTGTATATTTAAAACTTTCGGCAGTACTTTGTATCGTGCTTTATCTGACGCCCTTTGCACACATTTCTTAAAACGCCGGACGATGAACAAACATCTTTCACATATCGGCAAAAACGACTTGAACACCGCCGCCTGCGGGCGGTAAAGTTTCCCTATACCCCTACTGCACGCAGGCATAAAACATAAAGACGAACCAAATCAGAAAGCAATTAAACATATTAATAACAATTAAACTACAATTATCATGAGAAGACTGATTTTAACATCCGCACTTTTGAGTTTGATTCTGTTAATCGCTCAACCTTTGAGGGCACAGGTAAAGGTACTCTCGTCCAGTTTTGAAGTGGAAAAACAAAAAATGTTATTTACCGGCAATAGTTCCAAATTCACTATTGGCGGCAAAACTGTAGAAATAAAACTTTATGTACCACAAGGTACCCTAAGCACATCGGACCAAATGGCTTCCAATACATCCGGTATCGTGATACCTCCGATTCAACTTTCTTATCCCATTTCCATTATCGGCCCCAAGCATGATTTTGGGATAGGTTCTCCCAATGATGAGATACTTCGAATCTATTCGAAAGAGTATTATTCTTCTACTGCAACGGGGATATCCTCTATATCCGATAAAAGGTATAAGACTAATATCCAGCCTTTATCGTCATCCTTGAATAAAATCATGCAATTGAATCCCATCAAATTTGACTATCGGGAAGAAAAAGACGGCGAGCGTTCGACCGACCCCTCAAGACACAACAAAGTCGGTCTCATTGCACAAGAATTGCAAGAAATAATACCGGAGGCTGTACGACATATGGAATACGAGGACATTTATGTAGTAGATTATTCTGTACTCATCCCTTTCCTTGTGAAAACCATTCAAGAGCAGCAACTTCAGATTGAAGAGTTGCAAATGGCGCTGACACCCGACAACGCCGCTTTCGCCACCCCGACGTTCAGCAGCGTCAAGCCCAACGGCAACACGGCCGAAACCGTGGAAGTCGCCGGCAATCGTCTGTGGAGCAACGTGCCCAATCCGTTCAAGCAGGAAACCCGCATCCGCTACGCCCTGACCGAAGACGTGCGGGAAGCGCAGCTCTGCATCTACGACCTTTCCGGCAAGCAGCTCTCCTGCCACCGCCTCAATGACCGTGGCGAAAATGAGTTCGTGCTCCGCGCCGCTTCCCTCAACCCCGGCATCTACCTCTACTCCCTTATTGCCGACGGGCAGGTGGTGGATACGCACCGCATGGTCGTGACCGAATAAGTCGGCTCCGACATACGCGAATACATAAAGTTTAATCCGGTTCTCCGCCTTGCCAATATGGAGGGCGGGGAGCCGAAATAAGAAGAATAGAGTTATGAAAAACAATAATAGACACCATAAACCACGCTATCTATTTAATGGCGTTTATATATGCATTTTATGCAGCCTTTTCTGCATGATAGGAAGTCCCGCCTTTGCCGCCTATTTGGAGAATGTTCCCGTAACGCTGACACAGCCGGACGGAACGGTTATCGAATGTTTGGCCACGGGCGACGAATACTACAATTGGTTACATGACAAAGACGGTTATACGATTGTCCAACATCCGTCTACCGGTTACTATTGCTATGCCGAACTCAAAGGAGACGAACTGGTGGCCTCACAATACGTTGTCGGGAAAGCCAATCCACTCAATACAACGCTCAAACCGCATACCAATATCTCCTCGGAGAAAATTTCGGCACGACGTGAAAGCGTCATGCAAAGCATGCAGCAAAATTCTCCACAAGCAACGGCCAAAAGTGCGAATAATCCCCTTGTTGGCACGCTCAATAATCTTGTTATATATATACGATTCGCCGATCAAACGGAATTTCCTGCCGCACAAAACTACTATACGACTCTTTTCAATGCTGAGACGGGCAATTCCATGAAAAACTATTTCCGTGAGATTTCCTATAATAAACTAACTATCAACTCTCGCTTTTATCCGACAAACAACGGCACCACAATTGTGTCTTATCAGGATTCATATAAGCGCGACTATTATTGTCCCTATTCAGCAAGCAATGCGATAGGATATCAGAATGAATCGGAACGGGAAAAAAGAGAACATGATTTATTGGCGAAAGCCATAAATTATATAAAAAATCAAATTCCGACTTCACTGAATTTAGATTGCAATAATGATGGCTATGTGGACAATATTTGTTTTATTGCCAAAGGAGCAACTACCGGGTATTCTTCCATTTTATGGCCGCATAAATGGAGTTTATATACCAAGGTGATAACCATAAACGGGAAACAAGTATCCGATTATAATTTTCATTTAGAGGGCCACTTAACGGGCACTAACAATGCCACTCTTTGTCATGAAATGGGACACACCTGCAATGCACCTGATTTATATCACTCTAATGATGATGATAATGCTTATCCTGTTGGAAGTTGGGACATCATGGCACGTCATACAAATACGCCTCAGTATATGGGAGCTTATCTCAAATATAAATATACCAAATGGATTAGTGATATGCCCTCGATTACCACACCTGGCATTTATACATTAAATCCGTTATCCGCTGCCACCAATAATTGCTACAAAATCCCATTGTCCGGTACAACGGAATATCTCGTATTAGAATATCGACAGCTCGGAGGAATTTTTGAAACAAAATCCAATTACATTGATAATGGGCTACTTATTTACAGAATCAACGAGAATTATCACGGCAATGTTGATGGTCAAGGATATGGTGGCGCAAGCGATGAAGTTTATATTTTTAGACCAGGCGAAGTTTTTTCAACACAGGGCTACCTTTCAAATGCTAATTTTTCAGACAAATACAAAAGGACCGAATTCAACAAATCAACTGACCCAAAGTGTTTTATGTCGGATGGTAATATAAAAGACATTTATATAAAAGGTATTAAAGAGAATGCAGATGGCACCTTGAGTTTCGGATTCAGTTATTGCGGTAATAATGACAAAGTCTTTTCAAATACAAGTCCTAGTAATACCGATGTGCAGGGTAGTATCCGTACTACAGGGACTGTCGTTGTAAAAGCGAACGACAATATCGTTTTAAAAGCGACAGACTATGTTGAATTGGGAGCAGGATTTGAGGTCGAAAACGGTGGGACGCTCTCAATCAACGTAACAGGATGTAAATAAACTAAATAATAATTACCCCATGAAAAACTACAGATGGCTCATTCTTGCAATGGTTTTATTGGCCGTCGGTTGCCAAAAACAACCCATTGACAAACAGGAGGCGGACGCTATTGTAACCAAATACGTTAACAAGCATTTCAAATCCGACGATCGTACCGAACGTGCCGTATGGTATTACAAGAGATTAGATGATGAACGGATTGAATTGTCGTTTTGGATTGAGGGAGACGAAGATATTATAGCGGAAAATGCTTTCGTTTATTACATAGATGAAAACTGGAATATGGGAGATATGTTCCCACACCCCCACCGAATAATCCTTGTACAAAAAAAGAGTGGGAAATACACTGTTTTTCAACGTTCCACACGCCCATGTGCCCATCCTTGGGGGCCTTGGGAGAATGATTGGGCTCTACTTTATATGTTTGCCGATGGCCAATTTTGGAATCAAGGGTAATGCCAACCGAATAACCAGCCACATCCCCGTCCGGCCCAGCCTTTTGCGTCGGACGGGCGGCGGTTAATATGAATATGAAAGGAGTCAAACCATGAAAAAACTGTTTCTATTCTTGACCATCATAGGTCCACGAGCGTTCTTGCCGGCGCAATCGCATTGGGGCGAATATCAGATAGAGGCTCAATGTACGTTAGAAGGACAAGATTGGTATGAAGAAAACCAATGTTATGTTATTGACATAAAGCCGTGCGATGAGCAAGAGTTTGATTTTCAATTTTATATCAACGAACCCATTTACGATAATGTGAAAGGGAAGTTTACGACCGAAGACCAGTTTGTTCTACCAGCGCAACAGTTTGCCCCTGATTATGACACGACTTACATTACCTATTATAGCGGCTTCGGAAGTTTCAAGAACGATTCGCTGTTTATGAATTATTATAGGACCAATCCCTATGTTTATGGTGCTTTGGTGTGTGATTGCAAGGGTTTCCGTCTTGGCGCAACGCCCCCCGCGCCGTCCCCGTGGTTTCCCGATGGCGCGGAATGGTACTACGGCATCCACGACATCAATATGGGGATGGGGTTGGCAACGGGCTGTGTTCACATGACAGTGGCCAAAGATACGCTGTTTGCGGGGCGGCCCTGCAAGCAACTCAAGCTAGAGGCTTGCGACGGCAAATACGAAACGCTCTACGAATACGTCTATCCCTGTGGCGACAGCCTGTTCTATTACAACTACGCTGATGAGGATTTCTTCCTGTTGTTGAATCTATCTGCCAAGAAAGACGATACGATATGGGTGCATCGGTCGGGATTCATTCCAAATCCCGGTTTCGACCCTTATCAACGCTGGAAAAAAATCCATGCCGTTGGCAACGAGCCGGACGCTATGATTCGGGAAGCCTATCGTTTCATGGCCTATGAGATAAAGGCCATCGATACCGTGACGATGG
>CAYTZG010000020.1:0-30361 GCA_964442435.1 uncultured Bacteroidaceae bacterium
GCATTCCTTTCGAAGGCTACCTCACCTACGGCGGTATGAACGGCCGTGATATGGATGCCTTGGCGGTCGGCTTGGACGAAAACACCGAGTTCGACAACCTCGAAACCCGTATCAAGCAGGTGGAATACCTGGCCAAGCGCCTCGATGAATTCGGCATTCCTTACCAGCGTCCTGCCGGTGGCCACGCCATTTTCGTGGATGCCAGACGTATCCTCACCGAAATCCCCAAGGAAGAATTCCCCGCCCAGACGCTCACCACCGAGCTCTATCTGGAAGCCGGTATCCGTGGCTGCGAAATCGGTTACATTTTGGCGGACCGCGACCCCGTTACGCGCGAAAACCGTTTCGGCGGCCTCGACCTGCTCCGTCTCTGCATCCCGCGTCGTGTATATACCAACAACCATATGGACGTGATTGCCGTGGCGCTCAAGAACGTGTATGACCGTCGCGACCAAATCAAACGCGGTGTCAAGATTGTTTGGGAAGCCGAACTGATGCGTCACTTTACGGTTAAATTGGAGAAGTTGTAATCGTCTGTGTGACGGACAACGTATAGCGAAAAGCGATGTCGAGGGCCGGAGACGGTCGGCGATGTCGCTTTTTTTCGTACAAACTGGAGGTAATGGAACGGAACCCGAAGCCCGTGTTGCGCGTGGCCTTGTTGCAGACTTATCCCGCTTGGGGCGACGCCGGGGCGAGTTGCGCGTCGGCGGAACGGCTGCTATGGCCGTTGTTGGAGGCAAGCCCGGCGGAGCGGCCCGATTTGGTCGTGCTGCCGGAAATGTTCGCCACCGGCTTCGGGCTGCCGTTGCAGGCGGCCTTGCAGGCCGGCGAGGCGGTTTTGACATGGATGCGGACGATGGCGGATAGAAGCGGCGCGGTCGTCGTCGGCACGACGGCGACGCGCGACGGCGCGGGGCGCGCGGTGAACCGGCTGTTTTGGGTGCGTCCCGACGGCAGTGAGGCGCATTACGACAAACGGCATCTGTTCGGCCTGGGTACCGAAAAGCGCGACTACGCGCCCGGCGCGCCGCACGAGCCGGTGGAGATAGCGGGTTGGCGCGTGATGCCCAACATCTGTTACGACCTGCGTTTTCCGGACTATTGCCGCAACCGGCTCGTGCGCGCCGCTTCGGGCTCCGATTACGCCTACGATGTGGCCTTGTTCCCCGCCTCGTGGCCGACCGCCCGCATCGCGCATTGGCGGCTGCTGTTGCAGGCGCGGGCCATGGAAAACATGGCCTACGCGCTCGGCGTCAACCGTGTGGGCGAGGACGCGCAGGGGTTGGCGCATGGCGGTTGTTCGATGGCGGTTGACGCCAAGGGCAACGTGCTTTGGCAAGGCGGCGACCGCGAGGAAGCGGTCTGCGTGGCCTTGGATTGGCAGGCATTGGCCGCCTACCGGCAAAAATTCCCGGTGGCGGAAGACTGGACGGCATAGAATATTAAAATGAAGGCTGGACGATATAAATATGGCTTGTTGCTGTTGTCGGCATGGTTGCTGACGTCCTGTTCGGGGCTTCGGAAACTGCCGGAGGACGAGAGTCTGCTTATCGCCAACCGGGTCAAAATTGAGAGTGAAGCCGGTAAACGCGCCAAAGACAAGCGGATAGCGCCCAAGAATCTGACCGGCCTCATCACGCAGGAACCCAACAGCCGTTTTCTCGGCATCCGCATCAAGTTAGGGCTTTACAGCAGCGCGAAAGACTCCGTCAACAACTGGTGGAACCGTAAGCTGCGCGAAAACGGCGAACCGCCCGTGGCCTTCGACAGCCTCTCCATCGACCAGTCGTTGGACCGTATGCGCCGTTATTTGGGCAACAAGGGCTATTTTGAGCCCGATTTCTCGGTGGAAGTCAAACATGTCGGCAAACAGGAACGCAAGGTAAGGGTACGCTATACGGCTGTTTTGAACGAGCCCTACCGCCTGCGTTCGTTTCAAAGCGTTATCCGCGACGACAGCGTGGCGGCCGTTTTGGCGGAGAATCCGCAGCCGTCGCTCATCGAGGTGGGGCAGATTTATGATGTGGAGACGCTGGACAAGGAGCGCGAGCGCATTACCGGCATCCTGCGGAACGAGGGCTATTTCGCCTTCAACAAGGAATATATCACCTACCGGGTTGACAGCGCGCTGGGCGACCACGAAATGGACGTGACGCTGAACCTGCGCCGCGTGCAGTCGGCCGAAACCGACAGCCTGGGCCGTTATCTGTATCTGCCGCACAAGAAATACTATATCGACGACGTGTATTTCCAGCCGCGCGTATCGTCGCCCGACGCCCTGCGCGTGCCCGCCGTCGATACGATGGTTTACCGCGATACGTATGGGCGGGGACGGCGCCGTCGGGAGGGGCCGCCTTACTATCTCATCATCACGGATCAGATGGAGACGCGCCGCCATAAACCCAAGGTCAAGCCATCCACCCTCGTGCAGAAGACGTTTTTGGCCGAGGGCGATTTGTTCCGTGCCGCCGAGGTGTCGCGTTCTTACGAAAACCTGAACGATTTGCGCATTTTCGGCTATACCGATATCCGCATTTCCGAAAAAGCCTACGATTCCACGCTGTCTTACGAGGAAAACAACAAGTTGGAATGCCGCATCGACTTGGTGGAGAGCAAGAAATACGGCTTGAGCACCGAGGCCGAGTTGACGACGTCGGCCGGCTTCATGCCGGGGGTGGCCGCCAATGTCACGTTCCAGAACCGCAATCTGTTCCGCGGCGGCGAAATCCTGAACATCCGCCTGCGCGGGATGTACGAGTTGCAGTCCACGTTCGACAACGACCGCAACCGCAGTTTCCTCAATACGTTTGAGGTCAAGGGCGAGGTCAGCATCGATTTCCCCACCTTGCTGGCGCCGCTCTCGTTGGAACGCCGCGCCAAGGCGTTCCGCACCAAGAGCACGATATCGCTCAGCTACAGTTATCAAGACAAGGTGGAATACGCGCGCGGTATCTTCTTGGCCACTTGGGGCTACAATTGGCGGAAAGGGCGTTTCTCGCAGACCTTCAATCCTATAGAAATCAACACCGTGCAGATGCTGCGCGTAAGCCCGTGGTTTCAAGAGAACTTGGACGCGTTGAGCACGAGCAACCTGCGCTTGAAATACCAGTACGAAGACCATTTCATTTTTGACTGGCGCTATCAGTTGGTTTACAGCGACCAAAAGCCGGGGGTAACCGCCGACTTCAACTTCTTCCGTTTCAACGCCGAAACGGCCGGCAATCTGCTTTACGGCATTTCGAAGGCCGTGGGCGCGAAGCAGAACGCGAACGGGCAGTATCAGGTGTTCGGGCTGCCGTTCTCGCAGTACGCGCGCATGGATATGGACTATAAGCACCATTTCGTGTTCGGCAAGGATGCGGCCTTGGTGTTCCGCGTGCTGGTGGGCGTTGGCTACAGCTATCTCAACGCCCAGTCGCTGCCTTACGAAAAGAGCTTTTACGCGGGCGGAAGCACGACCTTGCGCGCGTGGCCGCTCTATCAGGTGGGCCCCGGTAGTTATTCCAACCCTAACAACTACCGCATGGAACGCTTGGGCGATATGACGATTATCCTGAACCTTGAACAGCGTTTTCCGATTATCGCGGGCTTGAAAGGCGCCGTTTTCCTTGACGCCGGCAACATCTGGCTGTTGAAGGACAACCCCGAATTCGAGGGCGGGCTTTTCGAATTCAACAAGTTCTATAAGGATTTGACGTTCGGCACGGGCTTCGGTCTGCGCTACGACTTCAATTTCTTCATCATCCGCGTCGATATGGGGATTCCGCTTTACAGCCCGGCCGAGCCCACGGGGCAGCGTTGGGTCGTGGAGCGGCTGGTGGGCAAGGACTTGGTGTTTAACTTCGGCATCGGTTATCCGTTCTAAGATTATGAAAAAGATAGCGGCTTTCATCTTGCGTTGTTTCGGCTGGCGGGTCGAGGCCTTTATACCGCCCGAACGCCGGTACGTTCTGATTGTGGCTCCGCATACGAGCAATTGGGATTTCGTTATCGGGCGCCTGGCGTTTTGGACCAAGGACCTGCCGGCGCGCTTCCTGATAAAGAAAGAGTTTTTCCGTTTTCCGATAGGCGGTTTGCTCAGGGCCTTGGGCGGCCTGCCCGTGGAGCGCGGCAGGGGGGGCGGACGCGCCGTGGAGCAGTCCGTGCACTTGTTGCAGACGCACGACAAGATGGCGTTGATATTGACGCCCGAAGGCACGCGCCGCCGCAATCCGCATTGGAAAAAAGGCTTTTACCATATCGCGCGGGCCGCCGGCGTGCCGGTCTATGTCGGCTATATCGACTATAAGGAAAAGGAATGCCGCATAGTGGGCGCCATGCCGGTAAGCGGCGATATCGTGGCCGACAGCCGCTACCTGCTGGATACTTACGCGGGGGTCACGGCGCGCTATCCGGCGCAGTTCGCGTTGCCGGACTGGGGAAAGTGGTAAATTCAAAAAAATGTCGTATATTAGCGAACCTTTAAAAAAGGGCAATCGCGCGGGATGATTTGTTATTCCGCTGTGAATGTGAATGTTCGGAGAGATGGCCGAGTGGTCGAAGGCGCACGCCTGGAAAGTGTGTAAGCGTCAAAAGCGCTTCTAGGGTTCGAATCCCTATCTCTCCGCAAAACAAAGACAAACAAATTTACTCACCTAAATTTAAACTACAGTTGTTATGAAAAAATTAATGGGAATGCTCACAATCGGCGCGATGTTCTTCTTTGGCGCGTCGAATTGGGTAATGGCGCAGGATGAAGCCCCGGCGGCCGCGACCCAAGAGGAAACGGTAGCCGAAGCGACGGAAGAAGCCGTTGAAGCGACGTTGGAAGAAGGCGTGGAAGCCGCGACGGAATTGGCCGTGGAATCCAAGACTTTCCACCAGGCCTTGAAAGAGAAATTCATTCAGGGTGGCGCCGGCTGGATGACCCCGATTCTGTTGGTGCTCATCATCGGTCTGACGTTGATTATCGAAAGAATCATCTATTTGAACCTTTCGACGACCAATACCGAAAAGTTGCTCAAGAGCGTTGAGGATGCGCTGGCCAACGGCGGCATCGAAGCGGCCAAGGAAGTATGCCGCAACACGCGCGGCCCTGTCGCGAGCATTTTCTATCAAGGTCTGTTGCGTGCCGACGAAGGCGTTGAAATGATGGAGAAATCCGTTGTTTCCTACGGC
The DNA here is from genome assembly GCA_964442435.1 of uncultured Bacteroidaceae bacterium. GTDB lineage: Bacteria > Bacteroidota > Bacteroidia > Bacteroidales > P3 > CAMXAS01. The sequence goes on from CAYTZG010000020.1 coordinate 5,161, forward strand.
GGTGTAGCGATGGGTCGTCTCGAAAAGAACCTCTCCTGGATTGCTTTCGTTATCGCGATTGCGCCTATGCTCGGGTTCTTGGGTACGGTAGTCGGTATGGTACAGGCGTTTGACGATATCGAAGCGGCCGGTGACATTTCTCCGACGGTTGTGGCCGGTGGTATGAAGGTGGCCTTGTTGACCACGGTATTCGGTCTTATCGTCGCCATCATCGTACAAACTTTCTACAACTATCTGAGCGCGAAAGTGGACAGCTTGGTTAATTCCATGGAAGACGCTTCCATCTCGTTCATGGATATCATGGTGAAATACACCTCCAAACGATAGACAGAACCTGTTTCGTTAGCCGTATGCGCCGGCTGTCAGCTTGGCCGCGGCTGGAAAGAGGGCAGAAAAAGAAAGTTTAAAACACGCTGAAATGAATACATTAGTTAATATAGGCATGTTCGTGACCTACGCGCTGTTCGCGGTGGCGTTGGTGGCGTTGCTTTACTTCGCCGTCACGCAGTTCATCACCAGCATCCGTAGCTCCAAGACGACGTTGTATGCCGTTGTGGCGTTGGTGGTCGTGTATTTGGTCGCGTACCTCTGCTCGTCGCCGACCGACGTAAGCGAGGCCTTCCTGGAAAAGACGGGAACGTCCTTGACGGCTTCCAAGTTTATCGGAAGCGGTATGATGATGTTCTACATTCTTTTCTTCGGCACGATTGTGACGCTGTTGGGCGCCGAAGTCGCCAAACTCTTTAAAAAGTAAGAACTATGGGAAAGAAAAGCCCTACGATCAATGGGGGGTCCATGTCGGACATATCGTTCCTGTTGTTGACATTCTTCTTGTTGACATCATCGATCGATACGGACTTGGGTATCGCGCGCCGTTTGCCGGCCATGTTGCCGCCCAATGCCCCAAAGCCTGAAATCCACCAGCGCAATGTTTTCAAGGTGCTGGTTTCGTTCAAGGACGAATTGCGTGTGCAGGATCAGAACATCGATATCACGATGTTGAAGAACATGACGAAAGAGTTCATGGCCAATCCGACGAACAACAGCAAGATGTCCGAAAAGACGATGAAGGAAGTGGCGTTGCTGGGCAAGGTACCGGTATCCAAGGGTGTCGTTTCCTTGAAGAACGACCGGGGAACCTCGTATGAAATGTATATCAAGGTACAGAATGAGCTGACCGCTGCGTTCCACGAATTGCGTGACGAGATGGCGCGGGAATATTTCGGCGCCAAGTTCGACGATTTGAAGGGCGACCAGCAGAAAGCCATTCAGGAAGCCATTCCGGTAAGCATATCGGAAGCGGAACCCACGGCCGTTAATGTAGGAGGAGCGAGATAATGGGAAAGTTCAATAAAGGAGGCAAGAAAGAGATGCCGGAAATCAACACCGGCTCTATGTCGGACATCATCTTCATGTTGTTGTTCTTCTTCATGGTGATTACGACGATGCGTGAAGCGACCTTGTTCGTGCGCATCGTGCCGCCGGTTGCCAGCGAGGTGCAGAAATTGGAAAAGAAGTCGTTGGTGAGCTACATTTATGTAGGACCTCCCATTGATGCACGCAAGTATGGTACCGAGCCGCGTATCCAGCTGAACGATCAGCTGGCCAACGTGTCGGAAGTCATGGGCTTCGTGGAAGCGGAACGTTTGTCGCGCGACGAAGTGGACCGCCCGCTGTTGACCACTTCCATCAAGGCCGACCGCACGGTCAAGATGGGCATCGTGACCGATGTGAAAGTGGAACTGAGAAAAGCCAACGCTTTGAAGATAAACTATTCGACCGCCCGCGGCAAGGTTTACTAAAAAGCGCAGTGCGATACGAAAAAAGGCGACCGAAAGGCCGCCTTTTTTTATGCCGTCCGAGAGGGCTTATCCGTCGATTTCGCCCGTTTCGGTGTATTCGTCGTATAGGAATTTGTCGTAGGGATAGCGCGTCTGATGGATGCGTTTGATTTCCTCATACAGAAATTCGCGGAAGGCCGGGATGTTCTCCTTGGTATGCGCCGAAACGAAGAAGCAGGGCGTATGCGCCTTGCCCATCCAGGTCTTTTTGAGGTCGTCCAAACTATAGTTGCGCGGCGTAATCGGGCTGAGGTCGTCCGGCTCCTTTTCTTCGTAGGTATAGGCGTCTATCTTGTTGAACACGACGATATGGCGCTTCTCGGCCGTGCCGAGTTCACTCAGCGTCTGCGCCACCACTTCCATCTGGTCTTCGAATTCGGGATGCGAGATATCGACCACGTGCAGCAGGATGTCCGATTCGCGCACCTCGTCCAGCGTGGATTTAAACGACTCCACGAGGTGGTGCGGCAGTTTGCGGATAAAGCCCACCGTATCGGAGAGCAGGAACGGCAGGTTCTTGATAACGACCTTGCGCACCGTGGTGTCCAGCGTGGCGAACAGTTTGTTTTCGGCCAGCACGTTCGACTTGCTCAGCAGGTTCATCAGGCTTGACTTGCCCACGTTCGTATAGCCCACCAGCGCCACGCGCACGAGCTGTTCGCGGTGTTTGCGCTGCGTGGCCTTCTGCTTGTCGATTTCGGCCAAACGTTCTTTGAGCAGGCTGATTTTGTTGCGGATAACACGGCGGTCGGTCTCGATTTCCTTTTCGCCGGGGCCGCGCATTCCCACGCCGCCGCGCTGTTTGCTCAAGTGCGTCCAAAGGCCGGTCAGGCGCGGCAACAGATATTGGTATTGCGCCAGTTCCACCTGCGTCCGCGCGTGGGCCGTGCGGGCGTGCCGCGCAAAGATGTCTAAAATCAGCGTCGTGCGGTCCAGCACCTTGCGTTTGAGTTCGCCCTCGATGTTGCGCAACTGGGCGGGCGAGAGTTCGTCGTCGAAAATAACGGTGTCGATGTCGTTGTCTTCGATAAAGGTCTTTATCTCCTGCAACTTGCCCGACCCTACATAGAATTTGCCTTGCGGAAAGCCGGTCTTCTGGATGAACGTGCGCACGACATCCGTCTCCGCCGTTTCGGCCAGAAACGCCAGCTCATCGATGTATTCCTGCTCTTTCTCCACGCTGACTTCGTCGGTGGCTAAACCGACGAGGATGGCGCGTTCCCGTATTTTGGCGGTGCTGATCATAAACTTAAAATCCGATGATATGGCGAACCTCGGTCAGCGTCTTGGCGGCGCTTTCGCGGGCTCTTTCCGCGCCTAGCCGCAGGGTTTTCCGCAACAGTTCCTCGTCGGCCAACAGCGCGTTGATGCGTTCCCGCAAGGGCGCGACGAAGCGGATGGCGTCTTCGGCCAACTGTTTCTTGAGGTCGCCGTAGCGGATTTGGCATTGGTTGTATTGCTCGTCGAAGAACGTGTAAGCCTCCGGCGTGGAAAGGATGCGGAGCAGTTGGAACAGGTTCGCGATGATTTCCGGCTTTTCCTGATTGGGTTCGGTCGGGCCGCTGTTGGTCACGGCTTTCATGACTTTCTTGCGAATCACCTCGTCGGGGTCGGTCAGATAAATCGCGTTCATCTCGCCCTCCGACTTGCCCATCTTGCCCTTGCCGTCCAATCCGGGCACCTTGACCAAGGCTTCGCCGAAGTTGAACGCCTGCGGTTCCTTGAAAAATTCGGTATGATAGACGTGGTTGAAGCGTTGCGCGAACGTGCGCGTCATTTCCAGATGCTGTTCCTGGTCTTTGCCCACGGGCACGAAATCGGCCCGGTGCAGCAGGATGTCGGCCGCCATGAGCGTGGGATAGGTCAGCAGGCCGGCGTTCACGTTGTCGGGGTTCTGCCGCGCCTTTTCCTTGAACGACGTGCAGCGCGAGAGTTCGCCCAAGTAGGCGTTCATGTTCAGGAACAGATAGAGTTCCGCGGTTTCGGGCACGTCGCTTTGGGTATAAATCACGGCCTTTTCGGGGTCGAGGCCGGCGGCGAGATAGTGCGCCAGAATATGGTAGTTGTTGGCGCGCAACGATTCGGGGTTGGGGTGCGTCGTCAACGAATGGTAATCCGCAATGAAGAAATAGCAATCGTATTCGTTTTGCATACGCACGAAATTGCGCATGGCGCCGAAGTAATTGCCCAAATGGATTCTACCGGTGGGGCGAACCCCGCTTACTACAGTTTTCATAACACGAGTCGGTTAACCGTTGCCGAAGCGCAATCGGTCTTCAATACGGCAAAGATACACAAATCAAAGTAAATTCGTATCTTTGCCGCCTCTCAAAATAAAGGCTTATGAAAAGAAATTTTTGGAAGACGGGCATGATATGCCTGTATGTGGCCGGCCTCGGTTTGATGGCGGCCGGTATGACGGCCTGCTGCGGCAACGGTTGCAAGGCCGATGCGCAAGACACGGCGGAAACCGTATTGGCCAATATCGCCAACCGTAAGAGCGTGCGTCATTTTGTGGAAGGCAAGGAAGTTTCCAAGGCCGATTTGGAAACCTTGGTCAAGGCCGGTATGGCCGCGCCGACGGCCCGCAATTCGCAGCCGTGGGAGTTCTATATCGTTTCCACGCCCGAAGGCAAGCAGACGTTGGTGGACGGCTTGCCTTACGCCAAGATGCTGGCGCAGGCTTCGGCCGCCATTGTCGTTTGCGGCAACGCGGAATATATGTTGGACGGCGAGGGGCGCGAATACTGGGTTCAGGACTGTTCGGCGGCTACGGAAAATATCCTGCTGGCGGCCGAAGCCATGGGCTTGGGCGCGGTTTGGACGGGCGTCTATCCCGTGCGCGAGCGCGTCAAGTTCGTGCAGGAAGCCCTGTCGTTGCCTTCGACGCATCTGCCGCTCTGCGTCATTCCGGTCGGTTATCCCACGGGCGAGGATCAGCCCAAGGATAAATACAAGGCCGAACGCCTCCATTGGAAGTAGTGGCTTTACGTTAGGCGGAGCCGTATGCCCTTCTTGGCGCGGCTTCGCCTTTGACTTATCGCGCCCGTCGGTGGTCTGAAATTTGTCGGATACGATAAAAATCGTATATTTGTAAAAAATAAGCGTCGCGATATAGGCGCTTACCAAAACCGACGGTCATGAAACCGTACCGTACCTTATCTCTGCTTGGGAAAAACAACTGGTCCCTATCCGCCTGCGGGCGGTGATAGAGACAGTGGTTTGTCCCCGTTTTCCCTACCGCCATCGTCCGCAGGTTCCGTTCCATCTTTGTCTCTGAGTACCCACTAAAATAAATTTATGTCCAAACCTTAATCTATTTCAATTATGAAAACGAATGTTGTATTCCGTCTGTTCAGCGGTATAGCCCTATTGTTCGGCCTCGTGGCGCAGGGGGCGTATGCTTATAGTGGAAAAGATTCACGTAATGGGGAATCCTTACCTGCTCGTGGTACGATACGTGTCTTGGTTGTATTCGCCGAGGTAACGGGCGACCCGAATTATGGTCTCGATACTTGGCCGTGGGAAGCGGGCAAGATGCCGCCCAATGCCGATCAAATGTTCGATGCCGATTGGTGGACTTTCGGCGGCGGCTTTGTCGGCGGCGGAGATGGCCCATTGTCCACCCAGCCGACCATTGGGGTTACAACCTCGGTGCCGAAAAAGCGGTTTTCCCGTTTTTTCTACGATGCGTCTTTCGGGAACCTCAATGTAAAAGGGGATTACTATCCAACACTTATTCAGATACCATATAATCAAATTGTATGTGATGTGAATGGAAATTGTAATTATGATCAATTGGTGATGGATGTCTTGGCTTCGAAGACCAATCCAAAGAGTGCGACGGGGCTTAGCATTCCGGCCGATTTCGATGCGTGGACTCCGGCTGGGGCTTATGAGGAAAAAAATAATACGCCGGATGGCAAAATAGACAATCTGATTATTCTATGGCGTATCAATTCCCGTTTGGCGACAGTGTTTAATAGTGGAAAAGCTTATGGAAGTGTATCGTCTTCGAATCTAAGAATACAGTCGAATTATACGCAGAGTATGTATACTTTCGACTTAACCAACACCGTTATTCCGCATGAACTTAGTCATCAATTTTTGGGCGGCAATCAGTACCATAATGGCGGTGCGGGTGCGGGAACGCGGCATTTTATGACGAATGTGGGCGGCTACGGCATTTTGGAAAGTTACAACCATAACCTGCGTTCGTGCAATGCGTGGGACCGTTACCGTTTGGGTTGGAAGAAGAACGATGCCTATCCGGATATTTACGCCTGCAATACGGCTGGCGAGGTTGTGAACGGGGATATTGCGTATCGTATCCCGAAACCGGAAGAGTTTAAGAACTCGGAGGTCCTTACCTCCAGGGAGTATGTGTTGCGCGACTTTTTGACGACGGGCGACGCCATCCGTATAAAGTTACCCTATGTGGGGCTAAATGGGGTGGATCCGCAATGGATATGGATAGAGAACCATGTTCAGGATAGTCTCCGGCCTTATTATCCGGCAGGCGCCACCCAGCCGATGGGCGTCCGTATCAATCTGCAGGTGGGGGGTGATGATTTTAAGTCGTATAACGAAAGATCCACGTATAAAGAAGGTGATTATATGCGGACGAACTATTATGTGCCGTTCAGCCGTTTCGGCCGTTGGGATTTTGATATATCTCAAATAACAGACAATGACGAGTATAAAGCCAGTACGATTTCGGATAAGAGCAATGCGTTTACGGGCAATTCCTTGTTGGAATCGCTGAAATACGATGCCAATGGGGACGGTAAATTGCAGGATAGGGAAGAAGTCACGATAACACAAGTCTATAAGGATAACGTGCGCATCGGCGGGGATAACCCGATTTTCGGGACAGCGTATGACGTCTTTCAGGTGGGGGATACGTTGAGTTTGGCCACAAACCCGGCCACAACGCCTTGGCTGACACATAGAACGGCAACAGGGGCAGAATCTTGTACGCCTTTGGAAAGCCGGGATAACCGAAAAATCTATCTGAACGGTCTTAGAATCCATATCAATGAAAAACGGGCCGATGGGAGCGTGGTGGTCGTCGTTACGCAGGGCTATTATAGGGTGAACCGGGACCAGCGTTGGTGCGGCGACATCGTGTTGAATGAGAAAATCAGTTTGGGGGCGGGCAAAAAGATAAATTTAACCTTGGGGGAAACGCCTGTCGTAAAAACAATGCCGATAACCATTGATAATAAACGCTATTTTACGGAACCCACAATCTTGACTTGCAAAGCCAGTTCGGTATTGTCCCTTGATAGGGATGCGGAAGTGGAAATAGACGATTTATGTGCGTTGGTTTTGGAGCAAGGATGTATGGTTGAGAAAAAAACGGCCTCCGGTATATCGACGATACATGTAAAGTCCGGCGGTACGTTGATTGTGGAGTCCGGGGTCACGTTTAAAAATGAAAAAATAATATTGAAGATCGATGCCGGCGCCTATGCCTGTATTGATGGATCTGCCGCAAGTCATTTCATCATTGATAATAAGGGAACGGCTAATGCCGTACATCCATATCTCCAACGGGTTAAGGATTTGAGGTGCAGTAGCGGTAGAAATGCTAAATCCGGCGACGCCGAGGATGAACCGGATGATGAACCGGAAGAAGAATCCATCCCAATCTATCAGTCCTTCTTCGATGGAAACCCGGTCTATCATCAAGTTGGAAAGAATCATTTCTCGTGTGGATATTCGGTTCCTATTTACTGGCAAGGCTTGGAAGGTGATACAATAGTAGATGGTTTGTCGTATTATAAACTGTCGGTTAGGGATGGAGATTGGCCACAAGGGGAATCTAGGCAATTTTGGGTACGTGAAAGCGAGGCGCATGATAAGGTTTGGGTGCGGTTGCCCTGGGATGCGGCCGGACAGGAATTTTTAGTGGTGGATATGAACCTTGACGCTGGGGATGTCTTCGTGATGGATAGGGAATTCGAAAAGATAACGCTGTGCGATACAAGCTGGGATACCGAAGGAGCAATGATTGTCCGTTATAAGGATACGGTCATCTGTAAGGAAACCGGTTTTGTTGTGGATACGGTCTATCATCTCGAACATCCTGGCGGGTTGTTGAAACATATCCGCTTGAGCCCCCATGGTTATGGTGGATATACCAGGGCATTGGAGAATGTATGGATACATGGAAGCAATTGTCATTGGCGGTCGCATCACTTTGAGTTTATAGAGGGCGTGGGTTCGAATTTGGGTTTTGTGTATCACCGCTTAGGGGTTTCTTGGCAAGATTCTTTGTGGGGGCGCCTATGGTGCATGGGTACTGAGGCCGCGACGGACTATATAATCTGTATGGAGCGTGATGGTGACGTTTATTATGTGCATCCGAACGCGGAATGTAAGGATTGTGATGATAGGGTTTTTGATTATCAGATAGCCAACGAGCGGGTTCAGTCGATGAGCCGCCACCTGCTGGTGTCGCCCAACCCGGCGGCGGAAACGGCCACGCTGCAATGGGATGCTGCCACCGACAGCCGCGTGACTATGGCCTCTTGCCGTGTTCTGTTGTATGATATGCAGGGCGTGCGCTTGCGCTCGTACACCGTTGACAGCTGGCCCTATACGCTGAGCGTGTCGGATTTGACGCCGGGCGCCTACCTGTTGCGCGTTGTGCCGGTTGAAACCCCGGCGGACGGCGTTTGGCAGGCCACGGTGCGGCTCATGGTAAGGTAGGATGGCGTCAGATTTGCTTTTTTGTTAGGTTTGTGTTAATTTCGCGCTCCTAAATAAACCAAAATTATACAACAATGCCTGTAAGAATCAGATTACAAAGACATGGTAAGAAGGGCGCGCCCTTCTATCACATTGTCGTGGCGGATGGTCGTGCACCTCGTGATGGAAAATTTATCGAGAAGTTAGGCACGTATAATCCGATGGTACACCCGGCTCAGATTGAGTTGGATGTTGACAAAGCGGTAAAATGGATGCGCAACGGCGCGCAACCGTCCGACACCGCCCGTTCGTTGATGTCCGTCAAGGGCGCGATGCTCAAGCATCACTTGCTCCGTGGCGTGGACAAAGGCGCGATGACGTTGGAACAGGCCGAAGCCAAATTCCAGGCTTGGCTGAGCGAAAAGGAACAACGCATCCAGAAACAGAGAGACGAAAAGGTTTCGAAACGCAACGCTGGCATGAAAGAACGTCTGGCGGCCGAAGCCAAGATCAAGGAAGCCCGTGCGGAAGCCGTGGCCAAGAAGAAAGCCGACGCTTTGGCTCAGGTAGAAGCGCAGAAAGCGGAGGCGACTGCCGAAGCCGCTGCGGAAGAAGCCCCGGCCGAAGCTCCCGCTACGGAAGAAGCGGCGCCCGCGGCCGAATAAGTTTCGGTTCGGGATTATGGAAAGGAGCATCTGTGCAAGCGGGTGCTCCTTTTTTAGTAGGATAAACCGGAGGTTATGAAAAAAGAAGTGCAGATACGGTTCGGCGACATCGACCGGCTGGGTCATGTCAACAATGCCGTTTACGCCCAGTTTTTCGATATCGGGCGCGTGGAGTTCCTGCAACACTATATGCCCGGCTTGCGCTTTGACGGCCGGACGCTCGTATTGGTGCATCTGGAAACGGATTTCATCCGCCCCGTCTTTGAACACGACCGCATTGCCGTGGAGACGTTTTTGGAGAAAATCGGCGGCAAGAGCGTGACGATGATGCAGGAAATACGCGACGATGCCGGCGTGTTGCGCGCCCGTTGTCGCAGCGTGCTTTCAACCTTGGATATGGCGCAGGGCGGTTCGTTCCCGATGCCGGAAGATTGGCGCGCGATGCTGGAACAGGCGGAGTTTATGCCGGAAGAATCATCAAAATAGCGGAATGATGCCGAATAAAGCGGATTGTTTTTTCTTGGGGTATATCGGCCGGACGTTTGGCTACGCGGGCGAGCTCGTCGTATCGTTGGATGTGGACGATCCGTCGCGTTACGCCGACCTTAAGTCGGTGCTCGTGGAAGTCAAGAGCGGCTTGGTGCCTTATTTTATCGAAGAAATCAAGATGCGCGACCGGGACGCGGTGTGGCGTTTCGAGGGCGTGGGCACGGAGGAAGCGGCGCGGCTCGTGGGTTGCGAGTTGTATCTGCCGCTGTCGGCTTTGCCGCCCCTGACCGGCAACCGGTTTTATTTCCACGAGGTGGTCGGCTTTGCGGTAGAGGATAGGGCGGCCGGCGAAATCGGCACGTTGACGCGCGTTTACGACAACGGCCCGCAGCCGATTCTGTCGATTGAACATCCCGACGGCAAGGAGATTATGGTGCCGCTCATCGATGCCTTCCTGCTGGAAGTGGACCGCAAGCGCCGGCGGCTGAAAATCGCCGCGCCGGAGGGGCTCATTGATTTTTACCTCGCGTAGCGTCAAGTTGCGTAAATTTCGTATATTTGCAAGTGCACGGAATGTGTGCGGAGTAAGCCTAATAGTCGCATCCATGACTTTTGAAGAAATAGAAGTAACCAATTGCGTCAAAATCTTGCAGACGGGGGGCACGCTGCTCTATCCCACCGATACGATATGGGGTATCGGCTGCGATGCCACGCGCAAGGATTCGGTGTCGCGGATTTATCGGCTTAAAGCGCGGCCCGAAGACAGGAGTTTCATCATCTTATTGAGCGACCCGGCCTTGCTGTCGCAGTATGTGGAAGAAGTGCCGGCCGTGGCCTACGATTTGCTGGCCTCCATGCAGGACAGCCCGTTGACGGTCATTTATCCCAAGGGCAAGAATTTGGCGGAGAATGTATTGGGGGCTGACGGCAGCATCGCGATACGGATTGTACACAATGCGTTCTGCAAGGCGTTGTTGCAAGGGTTCGGCAAGCCGATTGTCTCCACGTCGGCCAATATTTCGGGCGAACCTTCGCCCATGTGTTTCTCGGCCATCTCGCCGCACATCGTTTCGGGCGTTGACCACGTGGCGTTGGTGCAGGAAGATACGATTGCGGAAACCAAGCCGTCGCGCATCATCAAGCTGGAGGCCGACGGTATGTTTACAGTGGTAAGGGCGTAGAGATGGGTAAGGGACGTTGGATAATCGGTTTGATCGTGCTGAGCCTCTGTCTGGCGCATCCGTTGCAGGCAGGGCGGAAGTATCAGGCCGTACCCTATAACCCGAAATACGACGAACAGCTGTTTCATTTCGGCTTTCTGTTGGGCATCAATACGATGAACTTCACGATGAAGACCGACAACCTTGGGCTGCCGGGCGACAGTCTGTTCGGCATCAACCATAAGATGAACCCCGGTTTCTCGGTGGGCGTCGTCACGAACCTGCGTTTGGCGCGTTATCTGGACTTGCGCTTCATTCCCACGTTTTCGTTGGGACAGCGGGATTTAATATATACATATCAGCGGCCGTCCGACCCGGAGATGGTTCAGGAAAAGAAAATCATCGAGAGCATTTTTGTGGAATTGCCGCTGGATTTCAAATGGAAGGCCAAACGTTTGGTCAATTCCCGTCCGTATGTGCTGGCCGGTGTCAAATATACGGCCGACTTGGCTTCGTTGACCAAGCGGCAGCGCGAGGTGGCGGAAGAGGAATACGAGATGAAACTCAACAAGCACGACGTGGGTTTGAACGTGGGCGTGGGTTGGGAGTTTTATCTGCCGTTCAATAATAAAATCGCATTGGAACTCAAGATGTATTTCGGGATGTTGGACTTGTTGATAAGGGAGGACAATATTTATACCGACCGCATCGAGCGGATGACCTCCAAAATGTTCCAGTTCAACATTACCTTTGAGTAGATAGTCGTTATGATTCAAGAAATAGAGTTACCTATCCGGTCGCGTTGTTTTTACCGCCCCAAGGCTTTTCAACAGGAAGTGGCGCGCAATGTGGGGGTTCAACCGGAGGAGGTGCAGCATATCGAAGTTTTACGCAAGTCGATAGACGGCCGTTCCCGTTTTCCGGTCTATCGCGTGCTCATGCGTGTATATACAACGCCCGATACCTATCAAAAACCGTTCAAGAACCTTAAATTGCCGGCCGTGTTGAAAGGCAAGCCGGTGTTGGTGGTGGGCATGGGGCCGGCCGGCTTGTTCGCGGCCTATACGTTGGCCATGAACGGGCACAAGCCCATCCTGTTGGAGCGGGGGCGCGACGTGCATAGACGGAAAAAGGATGTGGGCGGCCTTTGCCAGCGGGCCGAATTGGATACGGAGTCCAACTATTGTTTCGGCGAGGGCGGCGCGGGCTGCTTCTCGGACGGCAAGTTATATACGCGCTCCAACAAGCGCGGCGACGTGCAGCATATTCTCGACGTGCTGATTCATTACGGCGCCAATCCGGAAATCGCCTACGAGGCGCATCCGCATATCGGCAGCGATATGTTGCCGCGGGTGGTGGAACGGATGCGCAACGAGATTGTGATGGTGGGCGGCGAGGTGCATTACGAGACGCGCGTGGAGGATTTCCTCATAGAAGGCGACCGCTGTATCGGCGTGCGCGACCAAAACGGCAAGGAGTACCGGGCCGCGGCCGTGATATTGGCTTGCGGACACTCCGCCGAAGATATATACGACTGGTTCCATACGCGCGGCTATGCGATAACGGGCAAGGATTGGGCGATGGGCGTCCGCTTGGAACACCCGCAGGAGGTTATCGACATGATGCAGTACCGTCAGCGTGCCGCCGACTGGGAGCTGCCGCCGGCTGAATACGGTTTCAGCACGCAGGTCAACGGCCGCGGCGTATTTTCGTTCTGTATGTGTCCGGGCGGCATGATTATTCCGTCCATGACGCACCCGAACCGCTTTTTGGTCAACGGGATGTCGGGCTCGCGGCGGGCTTCACCATGGGCCAATGCGGGCATCATCGTTTCGGTGCGGCAGTCGGACGCGGCGGCGTATGCGGCCGAATACGGGCCTTTGGCTGGCCTTAAGTTCCAACAGGCGTTGGAAGAAAAGTTCTCGGCCTTGGATCCGGCCATGGCGCCGGCGCAACGCATGGTGGATTTCCTCAACGGGCGGGAAAGCGCCAACCTGCCGTCCACGTCCTATCCGTTGGGCGTTTATCCGGCCAAGTTGAACGACCTCCTGCCGTCTTTCATCGCCGACAGCCTGCGGACGGGCTTGTCGGAGTTCTGCGCCAAGCGGCCGGCGTTCTACACCGAAGAGGCCGTGATGGTGGGCTTGGAGTCGCGTACTTCGTCCACGGTCATTTTGCCGCGTAACCCGGAATCGTTCGAGCACGTGCAGATTAAAAACCTGTATCCGTGCGGCGAGGGGGCCGGCTATGCGGGGGGCATCACGTCCTCTGCCATAGACGGGGTCAACTGCGCCAACAAACTGTTGTGGAATTTGAAACGGGAGATTGCGCTCTCATTGAATATATAACGAAAACACACTGAAACGCCATGAAAGGGATTATATTGGCCGGCGGTGCGGGTACGCGCCTGCATCCGTTGACGCTGGTCATGAGCAAGCAGTTGATGCCGGTTTACGACAAGCCCATGATTTATTATCCGCTGTCCACGCTCATGATGGCCGGCATTCGCGAAATCCTCATCATCTCCACGCCGGTCGATTTGCCCAAGTTCGAGCAACTGTTGGGCGATGGCCGCAGTTTGGGGTGCCGTTTCTCGTATAAGGTGCAGGAAGTGCCCAACGGCTTGGCGCAGGCGTTTGTCTTAGGGGCGGATTTCATCGGCACGGATGATGTGGCCCTCGTTTTGGGCGACAACATCTTTTATGGCGCGGGCATGGCCAAACTGTTGCAGGCCAATACGAAGCCCGACGGCGGCGTGGTGTTCGCCTATCATGTTTCCGACCCGGAACGCTACGGCGTGGTGGAATTCGACGCGAACATGAAGGCCATTTCGATAGAGGAAAAGCCGGCGCATCCCAAATCCAATTTCGCCGTGCCGGGGCTGTATTTCTACGACAACTCGGTGGTGGAGGTGGCGCGGGGCCTCAAACCCAGCGCGCGGGGCGAATATGAGATTACGGACGTGAACCGTCATTATCTGGAAGCCGGCAAACTCAAGGTAGGGATGCTGGGGCGCGGCACGGCCTGGCTCGACACGGGTACGTTCGAATCGCTCATGCAGGCGGGGCAGTTCGTCGGCATGCTCGAACAGCGGCAGGGGCTTAAAGTGGGTTGCATAGAGGAAGTGGCTTACCGCATGGGCTATATCGACGCCGCGCAGTTGCGGAAATTGGCCGAACCGCTGATGAAGAGCGGCTACGGCAAATATCTGTTGGATATCAAACTTTAATTTGGCATGGCACAATCATTCGAACAACTCCTGGAACTTGTAAACAAACAGATAGCCGAATTGCCCGCTTTCCAACGGCAACCGCTCCGGCTGTACGAGCCGGCTGTATATACCATGGCGTTGGGCGGCAAACGTATCCGTCCCGTATTGGCCTTGATGGCCAGCCAGTTGTTCGGTGGTTCGGCGCAGGCCACGTTGGGCCCGGCCATCGGCTTGGAGGTGTTCCATAACTTCACGCTGCTGCATGACGACGTGATGGATCATGCCGATATGCGGCGCGGTCAGCCCACGGTGCAGGCAAAATGGGATACGAATACGGCCATCCTGACCGGTGACGCGATGTTTGCCGTGGCGGTGCGGCTCATGATAGGCGCGCCGGCCGGCAGCCTCCGCGCCGTGATGCAGGCCTTCGAAGCCTTGGCCGTGGGCGTGTGCGAAGGGCAGCAGTACGACATGAACTTTGAGACGCAGGCGGAAGTGAGCATGGCGGAATATATGGAGATGATACGGCTTAAGACGGCCGTATTGATAGCCGGCGCGTTGCAGATCGGCGCGCTTGCGGCCGGCGCGCCCGCCGGTTCGGTGGCGCACCTCCATGCGTTCGGCACCCAAATCGGCTTGGCGTTCCAGCTGCAGGACGACCTGTTGGACCTCTATGGCGACGAAGCCAAGTTCGGCAAGAAAATAGGCAGCGACATCCGCGAGAATAAAAAGACCTACTTATATCTCAAAGCCCTTGAACTGTTGCCCGCCGGCGATGCCGACGCGTTGAAGGCGGCTTTCGCCACGCCCACGCAGCCGGATAAGGAGGCCGAGAAGGTGGCGTTCGTCAAGTCGTTGTACGACCGGATAGGCGTCAAGCGTCATGTGGAGGCCGCCATCCAGGCCTTGTTCAAGGAAGGGGAGGCGCATCTGAACGCCATTCCGCAGTCGGAAATCGTGCCGGAGGCCATGGATGTCCTCAAACAGTTTACGACGCGTCTGTTGATGCGGGAATATTAGGATAGTTCCACCAGCTTCTCTTGCAGCGCGGCCCACTCGTCGGTTTTTTGGGCGGCGCTGTTTTTCTTTTCTTCGTAGATACGGCAGTTCTCCACCGTGCATTGCGCGGCGTCGGCGATAAAGACCTTGTCCATTTCCGCCAGTTCGGCTTCCAAGGCCGTGATTTCGGCTTCCAGTTTTTCGATGGCGTTGCGGATTTTGCGCAACTCGCGTTCGTTCCGTTTCTGTTGCTCGCGTTCCTGCGCCGACCCGGCTTTGTGGGCGGGGGGCGGTGTGGCCTGCGCCTTGCCCGCCGGCTGTTTGGTGGCGTTCGGCTGCGGTTGTTTGCCCGCCGTCTTGCCCGCGTCGGAACGTTCCAGTTCCTGCAGGCGTTCAATCTTGCGGTCGGCCAAAAAGTCGTTCACGTCGCCGAGGTGCAGGCGCACGCGGCCGTTGCGGAACTCATAGACCTTGGTCGTCAGGCCTTCGAGAAAGTCGCGGTCGTGCGACACCACCACCAGCGTGCCGTCGTATTGCAGCAACGCGTTTTTGAGGATATCCTTGGAACGCATATCCAAATGGTTGGTCGGCTCGTCCAAGATAAGCAGGTTGACGGGTTCCAACAGCAGTTTGGCGATGGCCAGGCGCGTTTTCTCACCGCCCGAAAGCACCTTCACTTTCTTTTCCGTGTCTTCGCCCGAAAACAGGAAACAGCCTAAAATATTGCGGATGCGCGTGCGGACCTCGCCCACGGCGATTTCGTCTATGGTTTCGAAAACGGTCTTGTTGCCGTCCAAAAGCGCGGCTTGGTTCTGCGCGAAGTACCCGATTTTGACGGCGTGCCCCAATTCGAAGCGGCCTTGGTAGTCGGTAATCTCGCCCACGGCGATTTTGGAGAATGTGGACTTGCCTTCGCCGTTGCGGCCCACCAGCGCCACTTTCTCGCCGCGTTCTATCGTCAGGTCAAGCCCTTCGAAAACCCGCTTCTCGCCGTAGTGTTTGCCGAGTTGTTCGCCATGCAGCACCACGCGGCCGGAGTGGGGCGCGGGCGCAAATCTGAACGCGATGCTCGACCGGTCGAACTCGTCTATCTCCACGCGCTCCATCTTGTCCAACAGCTTGAGCCGCGATTGCGCCTGACGCGCCTTCGTGGCCTTGTAGCGGAAGCGTTCTATAAAGCGTTCGATGCTTTCGATTTCCTTCTGCTGGTTGTTGTAGGCGTTCTGTTGGATGCTGCGTCTTTCCTCACGTTGAATCACGTATTCGGAATACGACACGTTGTAGTCTTCGATATGGCCCAGCACGATTTCAATCGTGCGTTTGGTCACGTGGTCTAAAAACTTGCGGTCGTGCGAAACGATGACGACCGCGCCGGCGTAGGTCTGCAAAAATTCCTCCAACCATTCGATGGATTCGATGTCCAAATGGTTGGTCGGCTCGTCCAACAGCATGATTTCAGGCCGTTTGAGCAGAATTTTGGCCAACTCCACCCGCATCTGCCAGCCGGAGCTGAATTCGGTAATCGGGCGGGCGAAGTCGCTGTGCCGGAACCCTAAGCCCAGCAGGATTTTCTCGGCTTCGGCCTCCTGATGGCTGCCGCCGAGCAGCGTAAAGCGTTCGTTGGCTTCGGAAAGCCGGTCTATGAGTTTATGGTAGTCTTCCGATTCGTAGTCGGTGCGTTCGGCCAATTCGTCGGTCAGCCGTTGTATCGTGGCCTCCAGCGAGCGGATTTTGTCGAAAGCCGTCAAGGCCTCGTCCAGTACGCTGCGGCTGGAGTCGGGAATCATCTCCTGCGGCAGGTAGCCTATTTCGTGCCCGCTCGTCACCACGATGGTGCCGCCGTCGGGTTCCTGACGGCCCGCCAGAATCTTGAGCAACGTGGACTTGCCCGCGCCGTTCTTGCCGGTAAGGCCGATGCGGTCTTTGTCCTTGATGATGAACGACAGCTGGTCGAACAGCGTATTGCCCGAAAAGGAAACCGAAAGTTTGTTAATCGAGATCATGGGCGGGTGCGGATGCCTGCGGTTTGGCACCTAACAGTTGCATGATGAGGAACCAAATGAAGCCGACCGTAATCGCGCTGTCGGCCACGTTGAACACGGGGCGGAAGAATACGAGCTCCTGGCCGCCTACAAACGGTACCCATTGCGGATAGGTCGTCTCTATGAGCGGAAAGTAGAGCATATCCACCACGCGGCCATACAGGAAGGGCGCGTAGCCGCCGCCCTCCGGCAGGAATTCGGCCGTCGAGAACCAGCTGTCCGAAAACAACAGGCCGTAAAAGGCGCAGTCCAGCATATTGCCCACCGCACCCGCCAATATCAACGCGAACGGCAGGATATACGTCAGTTTATGCCCCATGCGGACAAGGCGGACCGTGTACCAGCCCAACGCGCCGATGGCCAAAAGGCGCAACACGCTCAGCAGGAGTTTGCCGCCGTCCTTGCCAAGGCTGAATCCGAACGCCATGCCCTCGTTTTCAAGAAAATGTATTCTGAACCAAGAGAATACGGCTATCTCTTCGCCTAGGCAAAAGTGCAGTTTAATCCAGATTTTGCTCGCCTGGTCGATAAGCAGTATCAATACGACGAGCAAAGCCGAAATCCAAAGTTTCTTTCTCATTGCTGGCCGGGCTTGTGCTGGTTGAGCTTGGCGTCGATGCTCAGCGTGGCGTGGGGCACGATGCGCAGACGCTCTTTGCTGATAAGCTTGCCCGTGGCGCGGCAGATGCCGTAGGTCTTGTTTTCGATGCGGACCAGCGCGGCTTCCAGCGAGGCGATGAACTTTTGCTGACGCACGGCCAACCGCGCGTTCTCCTCTTTTGAAAGCACCTGATAGCCCTCTTCCAACACCTTGAACGTGGGTGAGGTGTCGTTGATGTCGTTCTCGCCGTTGTTCGTATAGGCCTGGCGCAGGATTTCAAGGTCGTTGCGCGCCTTGTCCAGTTTCTGCAGGATGATTTCCTTGAATTCAGCCAAATCCTGGTCCGAATAGCGCAACGTGTTCGGTTCTTCCGTCTTAGCCTTTTTAGTCGTGCTCATGGTGAATCGTTTTAAATTTTGGCAAGGCTGATGTCCGCCGAAACGGTTTCCGTCAGTTCTATCTTGACGGCGTTTTGGGGAACGGTGTCGGTAACGTCCAACGTCTCAGCCAGAGTTTCGGAACAAATATAGTCAAAATTGTGTTCAATGGCGGCCGCGAGTTCGGCCGGGCAGCGGAGGCTGACCTTAATCCGGTCGGTGACTTCGAGGCCCGTGTCCTTACGCAGGTTCTGAATGCGGTTCACGAGTTCGCGGCTCAGACCTTCTTCAATCAAGGCCTGATCCAGCGTCATGTCCAACGCTACGGTCAGGCTGCCTTCGTTGGCCACGGCCCAGCCGGGGATGTCTTCGGTAAAGATATCCACGTCCGAAAGCAGGATTTCCACGTCCTGACCCTCTATCGCCGTGTGCACCGCGCCGTTTTTCTCCAGCTGACGGATGGCGGCCTGATCCATGCCGCCGATAAAGGCCGCGATGGGCTTCATGAGTTTGCTGTATTTCGGGCCTAAGGCCTTGAAGTTCGGCTTGATGGTCTTGGTCAGGATGTCGGTCTCGGTAATGAGTTCCATTTCCTTGACGTTGACTTCCGACAGAATCAGGTGGCGCACCGACTCCATCTGCGGGATGAAGGCCGTGTCGTCCACGGGAATCATGATGCGTTTGAGCGGTTGGCGCACGCGCAGGTTGTTGCGTTTGCGCAGCGAGAGCACCATCGAGCAGCATTGCTGCGCCCATTGCATACGGGTTTCCAGCGCCCGGTCGATGAGGGCGGGGTCGGAAACGGGGAAGTCGCTCAGATGCACCGAGGCGAAGGCTTCCTTGCCGGAGGCTTCGTTGAGGTCTTTGTAAAGCCGTTCGCAGAAGAAAGGCGCGATGGGCGAGGCGAGTTTGGCCACGGTCATGAGGCAGGTGTAAAGCGTCTGATAGGCCGAAATCTTGTCTTGCGTGTAGTCGCCCTTCCAGAAACGGCGGCGCGAGAGGCGCACGTACCAGTTGCTCAGGTGCTCGTCGATGAAGCGTTGAATCAGACGGCCGGCGCGCGTGGGCTCAAAGTCTTCGTAGCTTTCCGTCACCAAGCGGATCAGCGTGTTGAGTTCGGACAGAATCCAACGGTCTATTTCAGGACGCTGTGCCGCCGGCACATCGGGCTCTTGGTAGGTAAAGCCGTCGATGTTGGCGTAGAGCGCGAAGAAACTGTAAGTGTTGTGCAGCGTGCCGAAGAATTTGCGCTGTACTTCGGCGATGCCTTCGGCGTCGAATTTGAGGTTGTCCCACGGTTGCGCGTTCGTCATCATATACCAGCGCGTGGCGTCGGGGCCGTATTGGGCGATGGTTTGGAACGGATCCACCGCGTTGCCGAGGCGTTTGGACATCTTGTTGCCGTTCTTGTCGAGCACGAGGCCGTTGGAAACCACGTTGCGGTAAGCCACCGAGTCGAACACCATCGTGGCGATGGCGTGCAGCGTAAAGAACCAGCCGCGCGTCTGATCCACGCCCTCGGCGATGAAGTCGGCCGGGAACCGCTGGCCGAAGCGTTCTTTGTTTTCAAACGGGTAGTGCAGTTGCGCGTAAGGCATCGAACCGCTGTCGAACCATACGTCGATGAGGTCGCTCTCGCGTTTCATCGGTTTGCCCGAGGGCGAAACGAGCGTGATGCGGTCCACATACGGACGGTGCAGGTCAAAACGTTCGTAGTTCTCTTTCGAAAAGTCGTTTTCGACGAAGGCCGCGAGCGGGTTTTCCGTCATGAGGCCGGCTTGGATGGCCTTGTCGATTTCGGCCTTGAGTTCGGCCACGGAACCGATGCAAATCATTTCGGCACGGTCTTCCGTTGCCCAAATCGGAAGCGGGATACCCCAAAAGCGCGAACGGGACAGGTTCCAGTCCACGAGGTTTTCGAGCCAGTTGCCGAAACGGCCCGAACCCGTGGCTTCGGGTTTCCAGTTGATGGTCTTGTTGAGTTCCGCCATACGCGCCTTGCAGGCCGTGGTGCGGATAAACCACGAATCCAACGGATAGTAGAGGATGGGCTTGTCGGTACGCCAGCAGTGCGGGTAGGCGTGTTCGTATTTCTCGGTTTTGAACGCCAGCCCCTCTTTCTTGAGCTTGACGATGATGTCCACGTCGATGGGCTCCGTCGTCTTGGGGTCGTAGTCGGGTTCGTATTGCGGCTTGACGAAACGGCCTGCGAATTCGCCCATCTCGGCCGTAAAGCGGCCCTGTTTGTCAACGAGCGTCAGCGAACCGATGCCGCTCTGCTTGGCCACCTTGTAGTCGTCCGCACCGAAACTGGGCGCGATATGGACAATACCCGTACCGTCCTCGGTCGTGACGTAGTCGCCGTGAATCACGCGGAAAGCGTCGCCGTCGGTCGGCTGTGCGTAAGGCAACAGCTGTTCGTAGCGCATATCCACGAGGTCGGCGCCCTTGAAGTCGGCCAGGATTTCAAACGGAATGGCCTTGTCGCCGGGCTTGTAGTCGGCCAGGGCCAGACCGGCGTTCTTTTCGGGGAAGTAGGCGTTGAAGCGGTCGCGGCACAACACCACCGTGACGGGTTCGGACGTATAGGGGTTGAACGTGGCCACGGCCACATAGTCGATGTCTTTGCGGACGCACAGCGCCGTATTGGAAGAAAGCGTCCAGGGCGTGGTCGTCCACGCGAGGAAGTAGGGCGCGCCCTTGGCCACGGCGAACAGCTTTTCGGAGGCGGCGTCGCGCACCACCTTGAACTGTGCCGTAAGCGTGTTGTCCTTTACGTTCTTGTAGCAGCCGGGCTGGTTCAGCTCGTGCGTGCTCAAGCCCGTGCCGGCGGCCGGCGAGTACGGCTGGATGCTGTAACCCTTGTAGAGCAAGTCTTTCTTGTAGAGCTGCTGCAACAGGTACCAGACGCTTTCGATGTATTTGTTGTCGAACGTGATGTAGGGGTCGTCGAGGTTGACCCAATAGCCCATCTTGCGCGTGAGTTCGCCCCAAAGGTCTTTGTATTTCATGACCTCCTTGCGGCAATACTGGTTGTATTCCTCTACGCTGATTTTATGGCCGATGTCCTCTTTCGTGATGCCGAGGGTCTTTTCCACGCCCAGTTCCACGGGCAGGCCGTGCGTGTCCCAGCCGGCCTTGCGCTCCACCTGAAAGCCGCGCAACGTCTTGTAGCGGCAGAACACGTCCTTGATCGTGCGCGCCATGACGTGATGGATGCCCGGCACCCCGTTGGCGGAGGGAGGGCCTTCGTAAAACACGAAAGGCTTGTGCCCCTCGCGGGTTTTAAGACTCTGTTCGAAAATATGCTCCCGTTCCCAAAAAGCGCCGATTTCCTCGGCCATGCGGGGCATTTCCAGCTGTTTGTACTCTTTGTATTTTCCCATAATGGCAGTGTTTCCGCCCGTCTTTCAACGGGGCCGAACCGATAAGGGGCAAAAATACGAAAAAACAGCCGGATTTGAAAGTACTACAGGCTTATTTTCAACCCGACGAAATACGTGCGCGGCAGATTGGGGCCATAGATATAGCCGGCGTCACGCAACGGCCCGATATCCAAGTCTTTCTGATATTGATCCAACACGTTCTTGATGCCGGCGCTGAACTCCATTTCCAAACTCTTGAGCGCCTTCAGTTTGTACGACAGCCGCAGCCCCATGTCGCAGAAGACGGGCGTCGTTTTAACCATGTCTTCGGGCACATAGCCGGCGTAGTGCTCCACCAGCATCGGGCCCGTGAAATTGGCCGACAGCGAGAAGTCGAAGCCCTTGAAAAAGGCGTAGGCCACGCTGACGAAGCCGTATTGGTCGGGGGAACGGAACATTTTGGTCGTGGGCGCGATGGCGGGGTCGTCCGACCAAACGAAAGGCTCGGTGTAGCGGCTCTGCTGGTAGGTATAGGAGGCTTGGAACGAGAGGTTCCATTTCGTGGCCAAGTTCAACTCCAAGTTGAGGCCGCCCACGTAGGCGCCCGCCGCGTTGGTGCGCAACAGCAACAGGTTGCCCTCGGCGTCGTAGCCGTTTTCCGTCAGCGCGAACACGTTCGTCAGGTTCGTATAAAAGCCCTCGGCCAAAAAGCTGAACTGCACGGTTTTGTTTTCCAAAAAGTTGAACTCCACCGAGGCCGTCGCGCTATGGGCGTATTCGGGCCGCAGGTCGGGGTCTAACGAAATCAGCGCCACTTCGCCGCCCACGGAAGCCACGTGCAGGTCTTCGTCGTAGGCCTGCGGGGCGCGGTAGCCGCTCGAATAGCCGGCGCGCAGGTTAAGCCAGTGGAAGGGCTCGTAGCGGAAGTTGACGCGCGGCGAGGCCACGACGTTCTTCATCAGGTTGTGTTTGTCAACGCGCACGCCGAGCAGGATGCCGGCGTGTTCGGTCTTCCATTCGTTCTGCACGTAGCCGCCCACCACATGCACATCCTGCGTCATGTCGCGGCCATAGCCGAGGATAACGTCGTGCAGGCCGTTGTATTTGTATTCCACGCCGGCCGAGAGTTCGGCGGGCATAAACCAAAGCTTGTCGAAAGCGTAGGTGTATTGGGCGCCCGCGATGGCCGTCACGTCGGAGGTGGTGCCGTAGGCGTTGGGGTCTTGCTGGGTGCCGTAGTAACTGTCGCGGTCGATGTTCTGCGCCGAAGTGTATATATTAAACCGGTGGTGCAGGTCTTTCGACATATATTCGTATTTGAGCCCGCCGCCGTCGATGTGGTGCGTCGTCGTTTCGGCGATATTGGCCTCATGGGGCGGCCGGTTCAGCGAGTCGCCGCCGCGCCGGTATTCGTATATATGGTGGTATTCGGCCGTGATTTTGGATTGGGTGCCGGGCTTGTAGTAGGCGCGGAAACCGAGCGTGGCCGAGTTGAGCTTCGGGATTTCGGAAAAGCCGTCTTCGTTGCGGTCGTAAGGGCTTCTCTGACGCGCCATGCCGAAGACGTAAACGCCGGCCTTGTAGTCGGACGTAACGAGCGAGGCGTTGAGCGACGTGTTGAAGTCGTAGGCGTTGTGGCCGAGGATGGAAGTGGTGTGACCCAACGCGGCCGAGTTCTTGAGCGGCTCTTTCGTGATGATGTTGACGACGCCGCCGATGGCGTTGGCGCCGAACAGGGCCGAGCCGCCGCCCCGTATGATTTCCACGCGTTCGATCATCGAGGGCGGGAGTTGTTCCAAGCCATAGACGTTAGACAGCGCGCTGAAGATGGGGCGGCTGTCCAACAGCATCTGCGTGTATTCGCCGCCGAGGCCGTTCATGCGCAGCTGCGGCAGGCCGCAGTTCTGACAGTCGTATTCCACGCGCAGGCCGGGCTGGCACTGCATCGCGTCGGCCAGCGAGTTGGAGGCCATGCGTTCGAATTGCAAGGGCGTCAGCACGTTGACCACGCCGGCGGCCTGCCGCTTGGTCGTTTCGGTGCGCGAGGCCGTGACCACGACGCTTTCCAAACTGATCATCGTGGGTTTGAGCCGGACTTCAAGGCTTTCGGTCTTGCTGGTTTGCGGCGACACGGCTATTTCGTGCGTTTCGTAGCCCATGGCCGAGAAACGCAGCGTCAGGGGCCGCACGGGCAGGTGGTTGAGCTGGAAGTGGCCGTCGGCGTCGGCGGCCGCCCCCATCGTGGTGCCCACAATCAAAACGGTGGCGAACGGGATGTGCTCGCCGGTCTGTTCATCGAGGATGTGCCCGATGAAGTTGGCTTCTGACGGGGCTTGTTTGGGGGCGGATTTGGGCGTGGCGGTCGTCTGTGCCGGGGCGGCCGCCGGGGTGGCGGCGAGCAGCGTGCCGGCGAGGGTCAGGGCCCCAAGCCGTCGGAGGGTATGTAGAAAGCGTGTTTTCATGGGTCGGTTCAATCCTATTAAGCGCATAAGGCCCTGCAAAGATATTGTTTTTTTTCGTCTGTGCGGCGGCGCATTCGGCTTTCGCCGCCAAAGTCGTATATTTGCTTCTGAAAAACAGAAGCCCATGCCATTGCGCCAAGTCATTACGACCCGATATTATAAATCGCCCTGCGGGCCGCTGTTGCTCGGCGCGTTCGGCCAGGCGCTCTGTCTGTGCGACTGGCGCACGGGCAAGCCGCGCGAGTCGGTGGATAGGCGTCTGCAACGGCGGTTCGGGGCCGTATATGAAGAAGGTATGTCGCCCGTCATCGAGGCGGCCGCCGTCCAGCTGGACGGATTCTTCGCCGGCACGCGCACGGCCTTCGACCTGCCGTTGGCGTTGGCCGGAACCCCTTTTCAGGAAACGGTGTGGCGGGCGTTGCAAGGCATTCCTTACGGAGAAACGGTCTCTTACGGCGAATTGGCGCGGCGTATCGGGATGCCGGAGGCGGTGCGGGCCGTGGCCAACGCCAACGGCGCCAATGCCCTTTCGGTCTTCGTCCCCTGCCATCGCGTCATCGGTGCCAACCATACGCTGACCGGCTATGGCGGCGGGCTGGCGGTCAAACGGTACCTGTTGGCCTTGGAGGCGGCGCGGGGAAACGCTACCTTCGGCCTCCCGTTAAATCGGTAACATGAACCGGAATTCCGGTAGGGGCGGGCTGGCCGGAAAACCTTAACTTTGCAGAATCAATCAAAAAAATAACCTTATGAAACCCATAATATCCGTCTTGACGGCGGCGCTCGCGGGCACCTTGTTGTTCACGGGTTGCCGCACGTCCAAGACTTGCAAACGACAAAACCCTGAAACTATGGCTACAACATTGAACCTGACACAGGAATGGGATAAGAAATTCCCGAAGAGCGACAAGGTGGAACATACGAAAGTGACGTTCCACAACCGTTATGGCCTCACGTTGGCGGCCGACCTTTACAAGCCCGCCGGCGCGAGCGGCAAACTGGCGGCGGTGGCCGTGAGCGGGCCTTTCGGCGCGGTCAAGGAACAGGTTTCGGGCCTCTACGCGCAGACGCTGGCCGAAAACGGCTATCTGACCGTTGCGTTCGACCCCTCCTATACGGGCGAGAGCGCCGGCGAACCGCGTTATGTGGCGTCGCCCGACATCAATACCGAGGATTTCAGCGCGGCCGTGGACTATCTCTTCAGCCGTGACGACGTGGATACGGCCCGTGTGGGCGTGCTCGGCATCTGCGGCTGGGGCGGCATCGCCATTCAGGCCGCCATCAACGACCCGC
>CAYTZG010000021.1:0-28777 GCA_964442435.1 uncultured Bacteroidaceae bacterium
TATGCAGCCCGACAGCGTGGCCTTGTTCGAGCACGAAATCACGCGCTACCACATGGTCAAGGAGATGTTCTACCAACGCGACTTGGTCAGCATCGTCAATGACAACGTGCGCAAAATCAGCTTTTGGCTCATGGGCTTCGGCGCGCTGACGCTCTTGATAGCCGTGCTGCTCATCAACAACACGATGCGGCTGTTGATTTATTCCAAACGTTTTACCATCAACACGATGCAATTGGTGGGCGCCACGGCCGGCTTCATCCGCAAGCCCTTCCTTGCCAAAAGCCTCGTACACGGCTTTATCGGGGCGGCCTTGGCCATCCTGTTGCTGGCCGCCGGATTGCTGTATCTGCACAGCAAGGTGCCGGAGGTCATCAGCCGCGCCGACCTGCCGATGATTATCGGCGTGTTCGTGTTGCTCATGGCCTTGGGTTTATTGATAACACTGATTTCCGCCTATTTCTCGGTCAACAAATACGTGCGTATGCGCAATTCGGACCGGATTTACAACTAAGCGGCTTATCTTCAGATTTATACAATTATGGAAAAAGAGAAAAAAGGCTTCGACTTCGCTTTCCGCAAGGAGAACTACATCCTGATGGGCGTCGGCGTGTTGCTGTTGATTTTAGGCTATGTCCTGCTTTCGGGCGGCGGCAGCGACGATCCCAACGTGTTCAGCGAAGCGCTCTTCAATACGCGCCGTCTCGTCGTCGCGCCCCTGGTTATTTTGGCCGGTTTCATCGTGGAAATCTGGGCGATTATGAAACGTCCGAAAGAATAAGCCGATGGAAACGATGAGTTGGTGGCAGGCCTTGCTGTTGGGGCTGATTCAAGGCTTGACCGAATTCCTGCCCGTGAGCAGCAGCGGCCATCTGGAACTCGGCAAAAGTCTGTTGGGCGTGCAGTTGCCCGATGACCTGCTGTTTACGGTTTGCGTGCACGGCGCCACCGTATTGAGCACGATTGTCGTCTTTTGGAAAGACCTGCTCAAACTGCTGAGCGGCCTGTTCCGCTTTAAACTCAACGACGAAACCGTCTATATCTTCAAATTGGTGGTTTCGATGATTCCCGTGGCCATCGTCGGCGTCTTTTTCAAGGACGAGGTGGAAGGCTTTTTCGGCAATGGCGTGCGCTTGGTGGGCATCATGCTGCTGGTAACGGCCGTATTGCTCTCCCTGGCGCAATACCTTGGCAAGGGACGGCACGAAATCCGCTATCGGGACGCATTCATCATCGGTATCGCGCAGGCCGTGGCCGTTCTGCCGGGCCTCTCCCGCTCCGGCAGCACGATTGCGACGGGGCTGTTGCTGGGCGACCGCAAGGAAGACGTGGCCCGCTTCTCTTTCCTCATGGTCTTGGTACCGATTTTGGGCGAAAACCTGTTGAGCCTCGTTTCCGGCGACATGACGCAGTCGGCCATTCCGGTTTCCGCACTGCTCATCGGCAGCGTGGCCGCTTTCGTTTCGGGCTGGGCCGCCTGCAAATGGATGATCCGCATCGTGAGCAAAGGCAAATTGATTTATTTCGCCATTTACTGCGCGGTGGTCGGTCTCTTGGCGATTGTATTGTAATACCATAACCTATGTTCCCTTTCATATTCGGTAAGCCGCTGAAAAACGGCTTGGCGGCGGGTTTGCTTTGGCTGGGCGGCCTGTGGTGCGCGATGGGCGCCATGCCGCCTCTGGAAATACCTTCCCCCTGCGACCCGACGGCCGAACGCAAACTGCTCGGCCACTTCGAACGCGCGCGTCAACTCTACCACGACGGCCAATATCAGGCGGCGCTGGACGCGCTCTCGGCCGCCGGCACCATCTGCGCCGGCCACGCCCAAAGCTGGCTGTTGCGCGGCGTCATCTACGAAGACCTGCACTACATCGACTCGTCGGTTTGGAGTTACCGAACCGCCATCGGCATCAACCCCAAAGTCTTCCCGAACGCCTACTATACATTGGGCCGTCTGGAATACAGCATCGGCCTGTATGAAGACGCCGAACGCCATTTGGCCACGTTTCTCGGGCTGGAAAAGCCGTCGGAAACGCTCAAACGCAAGGCCGAGGACGTGCGCCAACGCAACGCGCAGGCCTTGGAACTGAGCCGTAACCGCGTGCCCTTCGCCCCGCAGGCGTTGAGCGACAGCATCAACACGCCGGCCGAAGAATACCTGCCCATCGTGAGCTTGGACGACCGCTACCTGATTTTTACGCGCCGTTATAAGCGCAATGAGCCGACACCGCATTTGGAAGAGGACTTCTTTATTTCGGAGCGCGACAGCACGGGCGAATGGACGTTGGCGCAACGGATGCCCGAACCCGTCAACTCGGACGGCAATGAGGGCGCGCAGTCGATTTCGGCCGACGGCCGCTACCTCTATTTCGCCGGCTGCGGCCGCGAGGATGGCCGCGGTTCCTGCGACATCTACGTCTGCGTCAAGAACGGCGACCACTGGGGCAAACCGATTAACCTCGGCTATCCGGTCAACACGGAGGCCTGGGAATCGCAGCCGTCGATTTCGTCGGACGGCCGCACGCTGTATTTCTGCAGCAACCGCGCGGGCGGCATGGGCGGCAGCGACCTTTGGATGACCGTGCGCAACGACGCGGGCGTATGGTCAAAACCTGTCAACCTCGGCCCCAACATCAACACGCCCGGCAACGAGAACTCGCCGTTCATCCACCCCGACCAGGAGACGCTGTATTTCTCGTCCGACACGCGCCCCGGCCTCGGCGGCATGGACCTGTTCGTAGCGCGGCGCGAAGGGCGTAACCAATGGAGCGAAGCCGTCAACCTGGGCTACCCCATCAACACCTACGCCGACGAAGCGACGCTGAGCGTGGACCGTACGGGCAAGACGGCCTATTTCGCGAGCGGCAAATTGGGCGGCCAAGGCGGCCTCGACATCTACAGTTTTGAACTCTATGAGGCGGCGCGGCCCCACTTGGTATCTTTCATGAAAGGCTTGGTGCGCGACGCCCGCAGCGGCGAACCCTTGCAGGCGCATTTCGAACTCATCGACCTGGCCACGGCGCAGACCACGGTCGAATCGTTTTCGGATGCCGTCAACGGCGACTTCCTCGTCTGCCTGCCGGCCGGCAAGACCTATGCGCTCAACGTTTCGAAAGAAGGCTATCTGTTCCATTCCGAACACATCGCGCTCAACGACACGCACGCGCTGACGCCGCTCTATAAGGAAATCGCGCTGGCGCAGGTGCATACGGGCGAAACGATGGTGTTGCGCAACATCTTCTTCGCCACCGATGACTACAAGCTGGATTCGGCCTCGTTCACGGAGCTGAACCGGCTGTGGCGGTTTATGAAAGAGCAACCGCAGTGGCGCATCGAAATCAGCGGCCATACGGACGCGACGGGCCGCGAGACCTACAACCAGCAGCTGTCTGAACAGCGCGCGCGGTCGGTGGCCGACTACCTGATTGAGCGCGGCATTGCGGCCGACCGTATCGAGACCGTGGGCTACGGCTCGCAGAAGCCCGTGGCGACGAACGAAACGGCGGAAGGCCGTCAACAGAACCGTAGAACGGAAATCAAGATATTATGACAACGTTTGATCCGAACGCGGCCTGCGCGCCCAACGGGCGTTTCTTCGGCTTCCCCTACCGGACGGAAGAGGCCGACCTCGTATTGATACCCGTGCCCTGGGATGTGACGACCTCCTACAAGCCGGGGGCGGCGGAAGGCCCGCAAGCCATCCTGAACGCCTCCTACCAATTGGATTTCTTCGATTTCTTTGTGCCGAAAGCCTGGGAAAAACGCATCGCGACCGAGAAGCCGGACTTTGCGGACTTGCGGAATACGTCGCACAAGATGCGGCCGATTGCGGAGAAAGTCATCGAACGGGCCGCGACCGAAGGCGGACGGCCGGAGGCCGACCGCGACCTGATGACGGTGGAGGCGGCTTCGGAGACGCTGAACGACTGGGTGGCGGCGCAATGCCGCGCGCAGCTGAGCCAAGGCCGCAAGGTGGGCTTGGTGGGCGGCGACCACAGCGTGCCCTACGGCCACTGGCAGGCCTTGGCCGACTTTCACGAGAGCTGGGGCATCCTGCACATCGACGCGCACGCCGACCTGCGCGAAGCCTACGAAGGCTTTACGTTCTCGCACGCCTCGATTATGTACAACGCGCTGCAGTTGCGCCGGGCCGACGGGACGCCGCCCGTGACCGCCCTCGTGCAGGTGGGCATCCGCGACGTCTGCGAGGAAGAGATGGCACGGGCGGCGGCGGACAAGCGCGTGCATACGTTCCCCGACCCCTTGTTGCAGCAGGCGCGCTGCCAAGGCGTATCGTGGGACAAACAGGTGGCCGACATCCTCGACCGTCTGCCGCAAAAAGTGTATATCAGCTTTGACATAGACGGGCTGGAACCCGCGCTTTGTCCGCACACGGGAACCCCCGTGCCCGGCGGCCTGCGCTATGGCGAGATGCAATACCTGCTGGAGGCCTTGCGCCGCAGCGGCCGCGAAATCATCGGCTTCGACCTCTGCGAAGTGGCGCCCCACCCGACCGACAAGGCCGACGAATGGGACGGCAACGTCGGCGCCCGCGTGCTCTACCAGTTATGCCTGACGGCTTTGAGCTAAGGCCGCCAATTCCGCTTCGAACGCCGGCTCGAAAGGCTTTTCAAACGCCTCCGGCTTGCCCATATCGCGCCAGTGGAACGGCGCGGGCGGGAAATAGGCCACGGCCTTGTAGCGGTCGGCCGTGCGCAGATAGGCTTCGATAAGGCCGAAAGGCGCGTCGCCGTAAATCCGTTGCCATTCGCGAATCAATGCCGTTTTAAGGATGTGGATGCCGTTGTAGGCGTAGGTGCGCATACCCTGCGCGTCGTAGGCGTCGGGAGCGCCCGCGCCCGGCCGCCACTCGCCGGTCTTGCGGTTGTACCAGCCGTAGATGCGGCCATCGTTTGCCGACACGGCCAGGCGCCGGTCGGTATCCCTATCCTGCAACACGAGCAGGGCCGCCGCGTCGCCCGCCTCGAAATCGGCACAGAGTTTATTCAGTTCCAAGTTGCTGAACACGTCAGTATTGTGCACGAGCACGTAATCGTAGCCGTCCAACAGCGGCAAGGCCCGCGTCAACGCGCCGCCCGTATTCATGAGCAGGGCGCGTTCGTCCGACACCCGGCACGACAGACGCCCGCCGCGCGCCCGCAGATAGGCTTCCAACGCATCGGCATGATGGTGCACATTGACGACGGCTTCCGTAAAGCCCGCCCGCTCGGCCTTGCGCATCGTCCACTCGATGAGCGGCAACGACCGGTATTCGACCAAGGCCTTGGGCCTCTCCTGCGTCAGCGCGCCCAGACGGCTGCCCAAACCGGCGGCCGGGATAAACAGTATTCTTTTCATAGCGTATCGTCGTAGAGGTAATAACGTTCGGCCCGCGCCCGGTAGGCCGCCAAGGCCGGCTGCCAGCCCGCGCGGATGCGTTCCTCGCTCCAGCCCGCCCGGATTTGCGTTTCCAGTTCGGGGCTGCCGGCGAGCTTGCGGAAGAACTGGGTAAAGAAGCGCGCCGAATCAGGATAGGCGCGGTACATCGTCAATAGCGGTTGCAGGTTAAGGTACAGCGGATGAAAGGTCGTGTCGGTCGAAGCCGGACGCAACGTATCGATAAAGCCGGCGGCATTGCGCCAGCCGTCGGCCATGGCCACCGCGTAGCCGCGGCAGTCTTGGTCGCGGTAGGGCGGGTCGGCCGCCTTGCCCGGCATGGACTGCGGACGGAACGTCAGGTTGCCCGCGGGCGAGGCCGCGAAACCGTAGCAGCAGAACGGCCGTTCGGTACCGCGCCCCACGCTGACGGGCGTACCCTCGAACAGGCAGAGCGACGGATAGGCCGCGATGGCCGTCTGGGAACGCAGGTTGGGTGACGGCGGCAACGGCAACGCATAGGGCGTGCGCCGCGTGTAGCCCTCCAGCGGCACCACCGTCAGCGGGCAGGTATCGCCACCGGCAAGCCAGCCCTCGCCCTGTATCATGCGCGCGTACTCGCCTATCGTCAGGCCGTAGAGCAAGGGCACGGCGTGCATCCCCACGAACGAACGGCAGCAGGCCGTATCAAGCATAGGGCCGTCGAT
Source organism: uncultured Bacteroidaceae bacterium (assembly GCA_964442435.1). GTDB lineage: Bacteria > Bacteroidota > Bacteroidia > Bacteroidales > P3 > CAMXAS01. The sequence continues at coordinate 6,084 of CAYTZG010000021.1, forward strand.
GGCGCCGATATGCGGATTGGGACGGTCAAGCACGACGAGCGGCAGCCCCGCCTCGGCGCAGGCCTCCATAACGTAGTGCAAGGTAGAGATATAGGTATAGAAGCGCACGCCCACGTCCTGCAGGTCGAACAACAGCACCTCCAGGCCGGCCAGGTCTTCGGGCGTGGGCTTCTTATGCGCGCCGTAGAGCGAGACGACGGGCAGACCCGTCTGCGCGTCCGTGCCGCTTTTGACGTGCGCCCCCGCCTCGGCCTCGCCCCTCAGGCCGTGTTCGGGCGAAAAGAGACGGACCACGTTGATGCCGTCCGCCAACAGGCTGTCCACCAAATGGGTATAGGGTGGCACGGGCGCGTTTTCCGCGAAGCCCGAAAAGGCGCCCGTTTCCGGCGGCCGCCTGTAAAACACGGAGGCGTGGTTGGCCACGACCCCGACTTTTTTGCCGGCCAACAGCGGGTAGTAGCATTCGGTGCGCTCCACGGCCAGGCGGCCGCCGGTTGGCCGCGATGGCGCGACGGCCGGCAGACGGCCCCATAGCCCCAAGCCGAGGGCGAGCGCCAACGCGGCCGCCACCCTCCGCCCATATCGTCCTACTTTCATATCTCGACGCTATTTCTTCTATCTTCCAAAGATACGCTTTTTTCCGCATTTGTTATTGCGCACGGCATTCCGTAAATTTGCCGATGATGAACCTGCCGTTTTTTATAGCCCGCCGCTGGACCTCGGCCGCCCCGCAGAAGCACACGCAACGCATCCTGCGCATGGGCGTGGCCTGCATCGCGCTCTGCACCGCCATCATGGTGCTGGCCGTCTGCATCCTCGTCGGCTTCAAGCAGGGCATCACGCACAAGGTGTTCGGCTTCGGCTCGCACCTGCAGATTCAGCCCTACCAAATAGACGGCACCGCCCCCTATCTGGATTTGTCCGACCCGGCCGTCGCCAGCCTGACGGAGCTCCATCCCCAAATCAAACGCTGGGATCCGTTCCTCTATAAAGAAGGCCTGCTCAAAGGCGAAGAGGCCAGTATCGGCATCTTTTTCAAGGGCTTGCCGGCCAACTACGACACGACGTTTTTCGCGCAGCGGCTGGTGGCGGGCCGCCTGCCCCGCTTCGGCGACCGCCCTTCGAACGAACTCCTGATTTCGGAAAAGACCGCCCGCACGGTGGGCTTAAAGCCGGGCGACAAGGCCCGCACCTATTTCATCTCGGGCGAACAGCTGCGCCCGCGCGCCCTGACCGTGACCGGCATCTACAAAACCGGCCTGGGGCAATTCGACGAGACGTATATTTTGGGGGATATCCGTCAGATTCAACGCATGGACGGGCTGACGGAGAACCTGGTAGGCGGGCTCGACCTGCAACTCTACGACCCGCAGACGCGGCAGGCCGTCTGCGACGCCCTGATGGTCTCGTTGCCCTACGAATGGAGTTGCTATCCCTGCGACCGCCTGTTTCCCGAAATCTTCGACTGGCTCGCGCTCATTGACGTCAACGTGTGGGTGCTGTTGGGCATCCTGTGGACCGTGGCGCTTATCAGCCTGCTTTCCATCCTGTTTATCTGCATGATGAGCCGCAAACCGCAGGCCGCCATGCTGAGCGGCTTGGGCTTGGGTTCTTCCGCCCTGCTCCGCATTTTCCTATGGCAATCCACGCTCATTCTCGGCAAAGGGATGTTGCTCGGCAACCTCGGCGGCCTGTGCGTGGCCGGACTGCAAGGGCTTACCCACGCCATCCCGCTGAACGAAGAAGTCTATTTTCTGAGTTATGTGCCCGTGGCTTTCCCGTGGGGGCTGATTGTAGCCGTGAACCTCGGCTGTATCGCCGTCGCGCTGCTGCTGTTGTTCGGCATCACGCAACTTTTCCGCAAACGCTACGGCCTGACGCAAGACCTCAAGGCCTTGGCTTAGCGGCCATCTATCGCCGCGCGTATTCCTCGAAACGGCCGTCCGAATAGAAGAAAACGACCTTGACCAAACGCGAATCCTCCGGCTGAACCGCCTCGAAGCCCGCCATATCCGATAGCGGCCCCTCCGATTCCGGTGCCGCTTCCATCGTTTCCGCCGCCATTTCCACCGCCACCGGCCTTTCCGGCTCAACCATCCCCGCTGTTTCCTCGGGCATTGCCTCTACCCGCGACGGCATATCCGGCGCCACCGCCGAAACCGCCCCAGCGACCTCCGAAACCGCCGCTTCTTCCGCCGAGCGGACTTCTGTCATCGCGTCATACATTTTTCCTTCACCGAACAACAGCCATTGGCTGCGGATTTCGGGAAAAGTCCGCAGGATTTTCGTCACAAAGTCCAAACTCGGATTGTTTCGGCCGCCCAAAACGTGCGACAAAGCCGAACGTTGAACACCGATCCGGTCGGCGAACTGCGAGACCGTCAAATTTTGGGTCTGCAAAATAAGCGCGATTCTTTTCAGCATGATGCTACAATTCTAAATTCGTTCCATCCATCCCTTCAAACCCCGTTCACGAATGTAAAATTACGCAATTCTACAAAAATAAACAAGCCGTATTTTCAAACACATTAAAATAATTACTTTAATTAAACGCTAAAATACTATGATTATAAACAAACTAAATACACAAAACAAAACCCACACCAAAACATCCGCAAAACCGCCTAAAAAACCTATATTTTACTTTATATAAACTATATAAAATACTGATTAAACATATATTAAAATAATTTTACACAGAATACACCCCAAAACCGCCAAAATACATTTGTAAACCCCGTTTTCAGCCCAAAATCCCCCGCTCCATCCGACCGGAATCGTCATCCGCCCGATATCCGTTTACAAAAATAAACGCCATTCCAACCGAAGCCGATTTTTCGTTTCCGCGTTTTTAAGAAATTTTCTCCCCCACTTCGACCTTTTTCCCGTCCAAAAAATTTGAAGCGGTCTAAACCCGTTTTCCGCTCCCCGCCCTTCTCCGCCCCGCCCCTTCGCCGCGCCGCCCGAACCCTGACAGACTGACAGCCACACAATCGCCACCGCCCCGCCGAACTTGGTAAAGTTTCCGGCTTGTATTACCTTTGCAGAAAACGTCTTGCCATGACCTCGACCCGCGCCCGAAAATCCAAACGCCTTTTAGGCTTGCTCCTTTTGCTGACGGTGGGCTTCGGCCTGTGCTGCGCCTGCCAGTCCAGCCGGCAGCTCTGCCCGGCCTACGACCAGCACTACCGCCGGGAGGTTCTACCTTATTAGTATCCGCGCTTCCATGCAACCCGCCCGTTCCGTCCGGCCGAAACGCCGCCCCCTTCTGATTTTGACGCTGATACTGCTGTCGGCGGGGGGCATTGCGCCGCGTCTGAACGCCCAGGTTGTCGTTTACGAAGACTATGTGCCGCCGCGCCAAAACCTCTATATGCGCGAACGCTCCCTGTCGTTTTACCTGCATTCGGCCGGCTTTGCGTTCGGCTACGAACAGGGGCGGCTCAACCGGAAATTCCGCTACGAAGGCTGGTCGGTGGAATTTTCCACCCAACTGAATCCCAAGGCCATACGCGTAAGCTGGACGGGCAGCGGCCGCCGCTATGTCTATGGTCAGATGAACAGTTTCTGTATGTTGCGCGGCGGCTACGGCGGCCGCTATACGTTCAACGAAAAGCCCCATTGGGGCGGCGTCGCGCTGTCGCTCATCTACAACGGCGGCCTCTCGCTCGGCCTCGCGTTCCCGCAATACCTTTATATCGTCTATGGCTCCGAACTCAACGGCGAGCCCTACGAAACCCGCTTGGAGAAATTTGACCCCGACAATCCCTACCACCTGCAGGTGGACCGCATCATAGGCCGCGGCCCGGTCTTTTACAGCGTGCCGCACCTGCGCCCCTATCCCGGCCTTTACGCCAAAATAGGCTTCAACGCCGAATTCGGCAAAAAGGAAAAGACGGCCCACGCGCTCGAAGCCGGCATCACCTACGACTGCTATTTCACGCACATCCCGCTTATGGCCGAGAACAAACAACCGTTCGGTTTCTTCAATTTCTACGTGGCCTATCGGTTCGGGATGCGGTATCAGAAGAAATAAACCTTAGCGATAAGGGACAGAAAACTTGCAAAACGCGAAAAGTTTTCTAATTTTGCATTCCAGAAAACTTTCAAAACGCGCAAAGTTTTATCTATGGATTTGAAAGAAAACATATTGGATATCGCGCAGCGCAATTTCTTTCAGAAAGGCCTGCGTCAGGTCTCGATGGACGAGATTGCGGAAGAGGCCGGCATTTCCAAGCGGACGCTCTACGAACTCTACAAGAGCAAGGAGCAGTTGATTGCCGACACCACCTACCGTGCGCTGGACGCGCTCGTAACCACAATGTGGGCGCAGGCCGACGAAATGCGGCGGCAAGGCTGCAATACGGTGGAAACGCTTTTACGTATATATATCTTCAGCCGTCGGAACCACGAGCAAATCAACAAAGTGGTTTTCGACGAGTTGCGCAAATATTACCCGACGCTCAACAACACGCAGATTCAGACGTTGATGGCCCGGCACAACCAACTGCTCTCCGAACTGGCCGACGATTGCAAAAAGGAGGGCTTTATCCGCCAGGACATCAACACCGACTTGATTTTCCGCCTGTTCAGAGACCTGCACAACGACAAGCTGAGTTATGTATCCTCCGGCCTTTATACCCCCAGCGATATCGTGGCCTATTTGGTGATGCCGCTCATCCGCAGCATAGGCACCTACAAGGGCCACCGCGCGTTTTTCCACGCGCTGCAATCGCTCGACGACCCTTATTCCAAACAACTGCTAAACTTATTGTCCTTATGAAATATAGAATGATATATGTCCGACTGATGTACGTCGGCCTATGTATCGGTATCGGCGCGCCCGCCTGCGGACAGACGGCCGACGCGCACAAGCGCTACGCGCCCAAATACGCCTACCGCGTGGAGGCGCACACGCAAGACAGCGCCGAAAACGGCGCCCTGCGGCTGAGTTTGGACGATGCCGTGGACTACGCGCTGACGCACAACAAAAACCTGTTGCAAACGAAAAACGATGTACTGAAAGCCGTTTACAGCAAGCGGGAGGCCATCGCCAACTACATTCCGCAAGCCAAGGCCACGGTCGATTTCAACACCTACTTCAATAAGAAGATGGATATGGGTTCGGCTTTCGGCGCGCCGATGCAGATTCAGATGCCGAACACGAGTTCACTGAACGCGCAAGCCTCGCAGGTGGTCTTCAACGGCAACGCGATGGTGGGCATCATGCTCGGCAAAATCGGGCAGGCCATGGCCGAAATCAACGAGGAGAACGCGGAACTGACGCTCGTCAACACCGTGAGCACCAACTATCTGCTCGTGTTACTGACCCAGGCCAACTACGACATCCTGACGCGCAACGTCAACGACCTCAAGGATTTGGTTAAAAAGACGCAGGCCATGGTACAGGCCGGCGCCATGGAACAGACCGACGCCGACCAACTCCAAGTGCAGGTCAACCTGCTGGAAAATATGCTCAAGAACACGGAACGCAGCATTGAGTTGGTCACCAACACGCTGAAAATCGAATTGGGCATGAACGTGGCCGACGAACTAGTGCTGACCCAATCGCTGGACGACCTCATCGCCGCCCAAAACGACCTGCTGTTGCTCTCCCTGCCCTACGACATGGAGGCCGACCCCACCTACCGTTTGGTGGAAAAGAGCGAGGAAATGGCCGAGAAACAGAAACTTATGGCGGTGATGAACTTTGTGCCCACCATCGCCGGGTTCTATCAATACACCTATCAAATCCTCAAGCCGGAATTCAATATGCAACCGAACCACGTGGCGGGCGTTTCGGCCACGGTACCCCTCTTCTCCGGCCTTGCCAACACGAACAAGCACCGTCAGGCCCGCATCGACCTCTACAACGCCCAGTTGCAGAAAGATTTGGTCAAAGACCAACTGCGCACGCAGGAAAAGCAGATGCGCTTCAACCTATCCACGGCCTTGGAGCAGTACAACACCCAGAAACTGAACATCGAAGTGGCCGACCGCGTGTTCAAGAGCATCCAACTCAAATACGAACAGGGCGTTAAGTCCAGCATGGATTTGACAAACGCCAACTCCGACTATTTACAAGCCTATTCCGACTATCTGAGCGCGATTTCGCAGCTGTTGGAAGCCCGCTTCAACCTCAAACGCATTTTATACTTTTAACCTATGAAAAGAATACTGTTTTGTGCCTGCGGCTGTATCGCCGCCCTGCTGGCCACGGCTTGCCAAGGTCCCGCCAAGCCGAAGGACGCCGCTACGGAAACCGTCAAAACGGAACAGGTCCGCAGCCTGAAGATGGAACCGATTGAAATAGACCGGAAAGTGGAACTGCCGGCCACGCTCAACGCCTGGGAGGAAGTGCATCTGGCGCCGGCCAGCCCCGGCCGCATCGAAGCCTTTAAGGTGGATGTGAGCGACGTGGTCAAGAAAGGCGATATCCTCGTGCAGATGGACCGCACGCAACTCTTGCAGACCGAACTGCAACTCAAGAACTACGAAACCGAATACAACCGCGCCAAAATCCTGTACAACGCCGGCAGCTATTCCAAGCAGAACTACGACCAAATCAAGACCCAATACGAAGTGGCCAAGACCAACGTCGATTATCTGCGCACGAACACGATTCTGCGCGCGCCGTTCTCCGGCATCGTCTCCGGCAAATATTTCGAAAACGGCGAGATGTATTCCGGCAGCCCGATTGCCTCTATCGGCAAAGCGGCCGTGCTCTCGCTCGTGGAAATCGACAAACTCAAGACCACCATCGCCATTCCCGAATCCTTTTATCCGCTTGTCAAGAAGGGCATGACGGCCGACATCACGAGCGACGTCTATCCCGGACAGACATTCAAAGGTACGGTGCATATCGTCTATCCGATTGTCAACCCCACCTCGCGCACGTTCGACGTGGAGCTTGAAATCGACAACCGCGAACAGATTTTGCGACCCGGTATGTTCGCGCGCGTATCGCTGGCGGTGGGCAAGGCCGAGACGGTGATTGTGCCCGACTACGCCGTGCTCAAGATGCAGGGTTCGAACGAACGCTATATTTTCGTGGTGGAAAACGGCAAGGCCCGCCGCATCGTCGTCAAAATCGGCGACCGCTTCAACGACCGCGTGGAAATCGTGTCCGAGTTGCTTGAACCCGGCATGGAACTGATTACGGAAGGCCAAGGCCGCCTCAACGACGGCGTGTCCGTCCAAGTGGTGGAATAAATAAAATCGACAAGACATGAGCATTTATAAAACCGCCGTCAACAAGCCGGTCACCACGATGATGATTTTTACGGCCATCATCCTGTTCGGCTTGTACTCGATGACGAAAATCCCGATTGACCTTTACCCCGACATGGAAATGCCGGCGATATCGGTCATGACCGTCTATGCCGGCGCCAACGCGGCCGATATAGAGGAAAACATCACCAAGCCGATTGAAAACAGCCTCACGACGGTCGATAAGCTGAAGGAAATCTCGTCCACGTCCAAAGACAACCTCTCGATTGTGTCGCTGGAATTTGAATGGGGGTCGGACCTCGACGTAGCCACAAACGACATACGCGACGCCTTGGAAATGGTGCTGAGCGACTTGCCGGACGGCTGCGAACGGCCCACGATTTACAAGTTCAGCACCAGCATGATGCCCATCATCTTCTATACGATTACGGCCGAAGAATCGTATAACGGGCTGGAGAAACTCATCGACGACAAGGTGGTCAACTCGCTCAACCGCGTGGACGGCATCGCGTCGGTCTTCCTGAGCGGCGCGCCCGAACGGGTCGTTTACGTGGATGTGGACGCCAAGAAAATGGACGCCTACCACCTTACGATTGAGGGCATCGGCAACGTCATCGCGGCGGCCAACGTGGATATGCCGGCCGGCAGCGTCCGTATGGGGCGCACCGACTACCAGCTGCGCGTGGAGGGTGAATTCGACGAGAGCGACGAAATCCGCAACCTTGTGGTGGGCAGCCTCAACGGCCGCAACATCTACGTCAAGGATGTGGCCACGGTGCACGACACGCTCAAGGACGTGACCGTAGCCGAACGTTCAAACGGCAAGCCCGGCTTGCGCATGATGGTCATGAAGCAGTCGGGGGCCAACACCGTGGCCGTGGCCAAGGGCGTCAAGGCGCGTTTGGACGAGCTCCGGCCCACCCTGCCGCCCGACATCCAAATCCGGGAAGTCTATGACTCCTCCACGTTTATCAAGCAGTCCATCGGCAACCTGTCGTCCACGCTGCTGTTCGCGCTGTTGTTCGTCACGCTCGTCGTGCTGTTCTTCCTCGGCCGTTGGCGCGCCACGTTCATCATCGTGCTGACAATCCCCATCTCGCTGATTGTATCGCTCATCTACCTGGCCCTGACCGGCAGCTCCATCAACATCATCTCGCTTTCCTCGCTCTCCATCGCCATCGGTATGGTGGTGGACGACGCCATCGTGGTATTGGAAAACATTACGAAACACATCGAACGCGGCGCGCGTCCGCGGGAAGCGGCCATCTACGCCACGAACGAGGTATGGGTTTCGGTTATCGTCACCACCCTGGTCATCGTGGCGGTGTTCCTGCCGCTGACGACGCTGAGCGGTATGGCCGGCATCATGTTCAAGGAATTGGGCTGGATTGTGACGATTACGGTGTGCACGTCCACGGCGGCGGCCATCTCGCTTACGCCCATGCTCTCCTCCAAACTGTTGCGCCTGCGCGACAAGGACGCCAAGCTGAAGGGTTACAGCGCGCTGCACGCCCGCTTTATCGAACCCGCGCTGAACCGTTTGGATGTATTCTACGAACGGCTGTTGCGCAAGGCCTTGAACAACAAAAAGAAAATAGTCGTCATCTCGGTGGTCTGCGCCATCGCCTCCCTCTATCTGTTCCGCTTCGTGGGCATGGACTTCATGCCGCAGTCGGACGAGAGCCGTTTTACGGCCACGGTGGAGTTGGGCACCGGCCTGCGCGTGGAAGAAACGCTGCTGACGACGGCCAAACTGGAAAAACTGCTCGAAGAACGCTATCCCGAAGTAACGGTCATCTCCTCCTCCACGGGGGCCGACGACGAAGGCGGCTTCTCCGCCCTGTTCGGCAACAACGGCACGAACACGATTTCGCTGACCGTGCGGTTGAAAGACCTCAAGGACCGCGACCGCAGCGTGTTTGAAATAGCCGAGGACTTCCGCGGACAGTTGGCCGCCTTTCCCGAAATCATCGACTATACGGTGAGCACGCAAGGTACGGGCGGCGGCGGTCAGAAAAACAACGTGAGCATCGAAATCTACGGCTACGACCTCAACACGACCAACCGCGTGGCCGAAGACGTCAAGCGCGTGGCCGCCGGCGTGAAGGGGGCGCGCGACATCGAAATCAGCCGCAAGAAAGACAAGCCCGAACTGCAAATCAACTTAGACAAGGAGAAGTTGGCGCAGCACAACCTGACGACCGCCACCGTGGCCGCCGCCCTGCGTAACCGCGTGGCCGGCTTTACGTGCAGCAAGTTCCGCGAGCTGGGCGACGAATACGACATTATCGTGCGTCTTGAAGAGGACTACCGCAACAAAATCGAAAGCCTCGAAGACATCAGCCTTCAAGCGCCGGACGGCGCCATCATCAAGCTGGATGAACTTGGCGACGTGCGGGAATACTGGGGGCCGCCCAATATCGAACGTAAACGCCGCGAACGGGTTGTAAAAGTGGACGTAACGCCCGTGGGCGTATCGTTGGGCGAACTGGCGGCGGGTCTGAAAGCCGCCATCGACGCCGAGGTGGACGTGCCCGGCGACGTCATGATCGTCTATGCCGGCGCGTTCGAAGACCAACAGGAGACATTCGGCAATATGGTCGTGCTGCTGTTGTTGATTATCATGCTCGTGTTTGTCGTCATGGCCTCGCAGTTCGAATCGTTCAGCAAGCCGTTCATCATCATGATGGCCATCCCGTTCTCGTTTACGGGCGTGGTGCTGGCCCTGCTCATGACCGGCACGACGCTGAACATGATTGCCGCGCTGGGGGCGATTCTGCTCGTGGGCATCGTGGTCAAGAACGGTATCGTGCTGGTGGACTACATCAACCTCATGCGCGACCGCGGCATCGAACTCAACGAAGCCATCGCGCTGTCGGGCCGCTCGCGTCTGCGTCCCGTTCTGATGACCACCGCGACGACGATTTTGGGTATGTTGCCGATGGCGTTGAGCGTGGGCGAAGGCTCGGAGATGTGGACGCCGATGGGCATCACCGTTATCGGCGGGCTTACGGTCTCCACCGTCATCACGCTCATCATCGTGCCCGTGCTCTACGCGCTCATGGCCCGTCACGGCGAACGCGACAAGCAGAACAAGTTGCGGCAGGCCTATACGTTTATGGAAGACTGAAAAAACAAGACAACATGAAAGCGGTATTCATCATATTCAACCAAGCGAACGTAGAGCGTGTGGAATATCTTTTGGACACGCTTGAAATCCGCGGCTTTACGTGGTTCTCCAACGTGGAGGGACGCGGCAGCAAGACGGGCGACCCGCACCGCGGCACCCATACGTGGCCGGAAATCAACTCGGCCGTCATCACGATAGTGGACGACGACAAGGTGCCGGCGATTTTAGACAAGGTGCACCGCCTGGACCAAGTGAACGAAGAGGTCGGTATCCGCGCCTTCGTCTGGTCGGTGGAACAGACGGTTTAAGGGAAAGGCCGCACGGCCTTTCCCCGCCCTACCGCAGACAGTCGGCCAGTTCGGCCTTCGTCAGGCTGACCGCAATAGGCCCCGATACGTAGGGCGCGATTTCATAGACCTGATATTGGAACACGATGGCATCGCCGCCCAAACGGAACTGGGACGGCAATTCCACGGTGGCCAAATCGAAGATGTCGCGGCTCTCGGCGCTCTCCGCCAGTTTGGCCCGCACGCGGTCGCGCACCGTATCCATCATCTCGGGCTTGATGACCTCGGAGAGTTGGATTTCGGCGCCGGTCTTGGGGTTGACGTTGAGATAACGCACGGCCTGCGAGCCATGCGCGCCACCCGTATAGAGATAGAGTTGCGTTTTCCACACCAAGACGTTCTTTTCCGCAACCTCCAGCAGCTGGTGGCATTCCAGTTCATAGGCCGCGGCATTGGGCGAAAAACGGCCGGCCTCTATATCGGCCACCAAGCCGCCCAAGTCCTGACGGTATTCATACAGATAACGATCGACCAAAGCCTGCATCCAGCCCTCGGTATGCGCCTGGCTGAGCGGATGTTGCGACAGAATCGCGTCGGCCAGCTGACGGCCATAGGTCGTGGCGATTTCCGCCTCGGGTTCCGCGGCTTCCACGGCCGCCATGAGTTCCATGCCGGACGTAGCCTCCGACAGGGATTCGGACACGCCCGCCCCGCCGTCGCCCGGCTCGCTGTCGCCGTAGATGATGCCGCAGAGCGCGCCCAGCAACGCATCGTTGATGCGGTCGGCCACCGCCTGCCCGTAGGGGCTCTTGGCCACCCAATCGGCCTGCAACGCCACCCGCAACCCGGACAGGCTGTCGGGGTCGGGATGACTTTCATCCAACGGATACCAGGCCTCCAGGTTCGAAGACCCGAAACGGTACTGCTTGACCGACCGGCAGCCGGTCACAGTCCACAGCAAGGCCAACGCCAGCCCTGCGAATACCAAACCCAAACCTTTGAAAGACGATTTCATAACGACCTCCTTTTTGATGACAAATGTAGCAAATTTTCTTAATTTTGCAGGAAACATAGCCTTTATATGATACTCAAATTCCTTTTGGACCTCATCGCCCGCTTCGGACTCTTTCTGGCGGCCTCCGGCTGGCACGCCGGCGCCATCCGCATCACCACCACCTTGGCCGTGCTCATCAGCGTGGGCCTGTTCACGTGGGGGCTCTACTGGGTGCTGCGCTTCGTCCTCTCCAAAATCGTGCGCGCCATCGCCACCAAAAACAAGACCCGCATCGGCGACATCCTCATCCGGCAGCACGTCATACGGCGCATCTCCTACCTCATCATCTGCATCATCTTCTACAACGCCGTGCCCGGCATCTTCGACGAGTTCCAAGGCTGGATCAAACCCTTGCAGAAGCTGCTCGCCATCGGCACGCTCTGGTACGCCGTCCGCATCATCGTGGGGCTCCTGTGGTGCGTGGTCGATTACCAGACCACCTATCAGAGCGACAAACAACGCTCGTTCAAGGGCTTGATTCAGTTCGCGACGATTATCGTCTATTTCCTCGGCGCCATCATCCTGCTCTCGATACTGCTGAACAAATCGCCGCTCGTGTTCATCGGCGGCTTGGGGGCGGCCTCGGCCGTGCTCATGTTGATTTTCCGCGACAGCATCCTGGGGCTGGTGGCGGGCGTGCAGCTGGCCTACAACGACATCGTGCGCATAGGCGACTGGATTACGATGGCTAAGTTCAACGCCGACGGCACCGTGGTGGATATCACGCTCACAACCGTCAAGGTGCAGAATTTCGACCTGACCGTGACGACGATTCCGGCCTACAACCTGATTTCCGACTCGGTCGTCAACTGGCGGAATATGTCCGATTCCAAACACCGCCGCATCCAACGCGCGTTCAACATCGACATGACGGGCATCCGTTTCTGTGAGCCGGATTTCATCGCGCATCTGGCGCACATGGAGGCGTTGGCGGATTTCATGAAGCCCTATGCGGCCGTGGCCACGGCGGAAGCCGAAACCGCCTTGCCGCACGGCGGCCTGACCAACGTGTTCCTGTTCCGCAAATACATCGAATTCTACCTGCGTCACCACCCGAATATCGAAAACGCCGACGGCTATACGCTCATGGTGCGTCAGCTGGCCATGGACGACTTCGGGCTACCGCTTCAGATATACTGCTTTACCCGCACCTCCGAATGGCTGACCTACGAAGCCATACAGGCCGACCTCTTCGACCACCTGCTGGCCATGGCGCCCGTCTTCGGGCTGGCCGTCTTCGAACGCACCGCCCAGGTGGACGCCCGCCTCGGCGGCACCGGCCTGCCGACGATAGAGGCGCCCACCCGCCCGTAGGCACGTAAGGGCGCGGGGCGGCCGTTTGTCATTCTCGAAAATTATCGCTACCTTTGCGCTCGTTTTCACGCCGGCTTTGAGTCTGCTTCCTTGCAGGCATATGGGTTTCAAACCGGTTGGAAACGCGTCGGCCTTTGATTCCGGAAAGGTGGGTGAGTGGCTGAAACCAACAGTTTGCTAAACTGTCGTACGGGTTTACTGTACCGGGGGTTCGAATCCCCCCCTTTCCGCAAGGCGATGCAAGAGGAAGCCTTGGGATGTAATCCCAAGGCTTTTTTTATTCGCGCCGAGCCAAGCTTGCTTGAGCGAGGCGCAGAATGAAAAAAGCCTGCGGCGCGGAACGCGCCAAGGCTTCCTCGCAAACCCGCCTTGCCGGCTCCCCTCCGGGATCACCGAGCGCAGCGAGGTAATCCCCTCTGAATCTAGTATTCCACCTGAAACGCGAACGGGCGACTCTTTTGAGCCGCCCGTTTGCAAAACCATCAACGCCTTACCTTACCACCACTTTGCTCCGTCTGCCGTCGGCCACCACGCGCAGGATATACACGCCGGGGCGCGGGAGCTTAAGCCGGATGGGATGCCCGTTTTAACCTAACGCTCACAGACAACGCGGAAGCCAAGGTTGTAGTACCAGGAGTCGGGCGTGTGGCTGTCCCGACACGACACGCGGCAGTCCTGCGCGCCGCATTCCCAGCAGCCCCCGCGATACACGCGGAAAGACTCACTCTCACTGGACGGACCCTGCGGATTAACGGACGGAGAACTGCCGTAATAATCGCTGTTGTGCCAGTCCGAGCACCACTCCGATACGTTGCCGCTCATATCGTACAAGCCCAAACCGTTCGGCCGCTTTTGGCCCACCGAATGCGAGGAGAAAGCTCTTGCACTGTTTTCCCAACACCACGCTACATCATCATAACTATTGCCCCCCGCGTATTTCGTACCGTCGGCCTGTTGGCCGCCACGCGCCGCGTACTCCCATTCCGCCTCCGTCGGCAAGCGGTACGTCTTGCCCGTCAGCTCGCTCAATTTCGTACAGAAAGCCTGCGCATCATACCAACTCACATCATACATCGGATAATCATCACCAATGCCATATGGAGACCAACCGTTTTCCGAAATAATATCCGACAACGTCGTCCCCATCACGGCCGCCCACTGCCCCTGCGTCACCTCAAACTTGCCGATGTAAAAGCCGTCCAACGTCACTTCGTGGACGGGCTTTTCGTCATAGTAAGCATCATCGCCCTGCTCCGCAGTCGCACCCATCTCGAACGTACCGCCCTCCACGGCCACCATCTGCAACGACATGCCGAACGCCGTCTCCTCATAGTCCGAACCCACCGCCCCCGGTACAAATGTCTTGACACGGACTTTCAGCTGCATCTCACCCGCCTCCGATACGACATTCAACACCGCCTCGCTTTCTTCCGACGGCAATTTAGACCTGTCTATCGTCAAGTATATCCGTTCTGAGGCGCCCGGCGCCAGTTTACCGCTCTGCTTGCTACACTTAAGCCAGTCCTCCGCCAACGTCGGTATCTCCCACTCCACAATCGAACTGCCCGTATTCTTAAGTTTGAAAACGCCTTTAAACACCCTTTCCAAATACAATTCGGACAGCGCATTGTCGTTCGTATCCAATATCTGCATTTCCACCGACCCTTTTTCCGGTACAGTTCCGTTATCATCCTGTTCATTCGGTTTGTCGCAGCCCGTCCAAATGGCCGCGAACAGGCACAGGAGCAAGCCCATGCCCATGTAATTCAGTTTTTTCATGTCAATTATTTATTTAAAACCATCAACGCCTTACCTTACCACCACTTTGCTCCGTCTGCCGTCGGCCACCACGCGCAGGATATACACGCCGGGGCGCGGGAGCTTAAGCCGGATGGGATGCCCGTTTTAACCTAACGCTCACAGACAACGCGGAAGCCAAGGTTGTAGTACCAGGAGTCGGGCGTGTGGCTGTCCCGACACGACACGCGGCAGTCCTGCGCGCCGCATTCCCAGCAGCCCCCGCGATACACGCGGAAAGACTCACTCTCACTGGACGGACCCTGCGGATTAACGGACGGAGAACTGCCGTAATAATCGCTGTTGTGCCAGTCCGAGCACCACTCCGATACGTTGCCGCTCATATCGTACAAGCCCAAACCGTTCGGCCGCTTTTGGCCCACCGAATGCGAGGAGAAAGCTCTTGCACTGTTTTCCCAACACCACGCTACATCATCATAACTATTGCCCCCCGCGTATTTCGTACCGTCGGCCTGTTGGCCGCCACGCGCCGCGTACTCCCATTCCGCCTCCGTCGGCAAGCGGTACGTCTTGCCCGTCAGCTCGCTCAATTTCGTACAGAAAGCCTGCGCATCATACCAACTCACATCATACATCGGATAATCATCACCAATGCCATATGGAGACCAACCGTTTTCCGAAATAATATCCGACAACGTCGTCCCCATCACGGCCGCCCACTGCCCCTGCGTCACCTCAAACTTGCCGATGTAAAAGCCGTCCAACGTCACTTCGTGGACGGGCTTTTCGTCATAGTAAGCATCATCGCCCTGCTCCGCAGTCGCACCCATCTCGAACGTACCGCCCTCCACGGCCACCATCTGCAACGACATGCCGAACGCCGTCTCCTCATAGTCCGAACCCACCGCCCCCGGTACAAATGTCTTGACACGGACTTTCAGCTGCATCTCACCCGCCTCCGATACGACATTCAACACCGCCTCGCTTTCTTCCGACGGCAATTTAGACCTGTCTATCGTCAAGTATATCCGTTCTGAGGCGCCCGGCGCCAGTTTACCGCTCTGCTTGCTACACTTAAGCCAGTCCTCCGCCAACGTCGGTATCTCCCACTCCACAATCGAACTGCCCGTATTCTTAAGTTTGAAAACGCCTTTAAACACCCATTCCAAATACAATTCGGACAGCGCATAGTCGTTCGTATCCAATATCTGCATTTCCACCGACTCTTTTTCCGGTACAGTTCCGTTATCATCCTGTTCATTCGGTTTGTCGCAGCCACTCCAAATGGCCGCAAACAGGCACAGCAACAAGCCCATGCCCATGTAATTCAGTTTTTTCATGTCAATTATTTATTTAATTACTATTTTTCAATATCTTAAAAAATCAACCGAACTATCGTCCGTCCGATTTTGGCGGCCAATATACTATATATATATATATTCTGGCCAAATTTTTCGGGCACTTTTTTTGAAAAAGTTTTCAACAAATCGAATAGAATAGTGTAGAAGGCGGTTTTACGTCCTTTTCTTTCGCCGAAAAGATGGCAAAAAGCGCGATGCTGCGCATCGCTACTCGTTACCTTTTCTTTGCCCGTAAAGAAAAGGTAACCGAAAAGAAACGGCCACTGCGTGGTGCTAAAAGCGGCCCCCTAGCGCGAAGTCCTCCTCCGCGCTTACGCGCTACGTCGGGCGCCTACCCACGAGGCCAGCCAACGCGCACAAAACATCATTAGAGCTGGAGCGAACGTCCGACGCGCCGCAATGCCGCCGAGATTTCACACTTTTTTCGTTAAAACCCGAGGTCAAACGTACATTAATAAACGATAAAAATTATGTACGAATTCAGAATGCTAAACCGGCGGCCGTTGGAATTGCCGCCATTGGAAACACCCGTGCCGCTCGTCGGCATACAATTCAAGCGCTACACCAACCAACAAGCGCGGGAACAACTGCGACAGATGCCGCCATTATTGTATAATCCGCCAAGCGGCTGGTATTTCGCACTATCAAGTAAGGGCATTGAAAAGATGCCCATTGAACAATACGACCAAAAAGAGAATATTACAGCGATACACCTGACCGCCGTAGCCAATTTGGATCGACTGGTTTCTCTCGCGGTTTTAGGCTACTCTAAACTTGAACCATTGAAAAGAATCAACTCTTTCGGCCGAAATGTCGCAGGCAATATCGATATAAAGGCTATTCACCGTTTCTATGTCGGTGCATGGATTAACAATACGCCGTACTCGGTAAGATTATTGCTCCAAGAATTTCATGATGGACGTGTGGAATTGGGCGAAGAAGCCAAAGCCTATGCGTTGAATATAAAAGAAATGAGAGGAGCCGCATCTGGTACCTCAGTGCCTCCCGCATCGCACGGGCTAACAACAGCCCCCATATACGCTCCTCTCATTAAAGAACATATGCCCGGTATCTCGGTGTCGTCCTCACGATGCGAACCGGCACCGCCGACAGACATACCTCTTACGGAAACAAATATACAAACTATTTCCGACTATAACAAAATTCCACTGAAACGCCTCATCGAGTCAAATCTAAAAACAGGCGAAGAATCGTTGTACCGAGAGCGGGCGGCATTCGACTACAGCCAGACGGGAACCGACCGTGTGGAAACGCTTTTCGACCGTCTGCGGTTGACCGATGAGGAACGGCAACGGCTCTACGACGGGCAAGACATCACGGTGCGTAACATCAAAATCCGCACGAACAAGATGGATGCCACGCTCTCTTTCCGCAACGGCGAACTGAAACTGATGCCGGTAACTTAACGGCGACTGGATGTGGAGTAACCAAAATTTTCACTATCTTTGTTATCCGTCACCCCCACGCATCATGATACGCAAAGACAGAGAGATAACCGACCGGCAGGCCATTATGGACATCCTGCGGCGCAGCCATGTGTGCCGGCTGGCCTTCAACGACACGACGAGCGGCTACCCCTATATCGTGCCGATGAACTACGGTCTGGTGGAGACGGCGGACGGGCTGGCGCTGTGCTTTCACTGCGCCCGCCGCGGCTACAAGTTGGACTGCCTGGCACGGGATGCGCGCGTGGCCTTCGAGATGGAATGCGACGTGGCCTTGGTGTATAATCCCGCCCATGGCCACAATACCGACATCTTCAAGAGCGTGACCGGCCGCGGGCGGGCGCAGCTCGTGGAAGACCCCGCCGAAAAGAAAGCCTTGCTGCAAGCCCTGACGGACCGCTACCACGAAACGCCCATCGTCGTGACCGACACCGACGCGGCGCGCTGCACCATCTTCAAGGTAATGGTTGAACAACTGTGGGGCAAAGAGAAGAAAGTATCGCCCCAACCCAATAAGACGCTACCATGAACACGGAGTTTTTAGACATCATCAAGACGCGGCGCAGCTGCCGCCGCTACAAGCCTCAACAAATCGACGACCGGGCCCTGCAAGCCGTTCTGGAGGCCGGCACCTACGCCCCCACCTCCAAAGGCCAGCAGTCGCCCTTTATCGTGGCCGTGCAGGAGCCCGCGCTGCTGAAGCGACTCTCCCGCATGAACGCCGAGGTCATGGGCACGGACACCAACCCTTTCTACGACGCGCCCACCTATGTCTTCGTCTTTGCGCCCGCCGACGGCCGCAACCCGCTCCAAGACGGCAGCTGCGTGATGCAGAACATGATGCTGGCGGCGCACGCGCTTGGCCTGGCCACGTGCTGGATCAACCGCGAGCGCGAGATGTTCGCCACCGACGAAGGACAGGCGCTCATGCGGCAGTGGGGACTGCCCGACGGCCTTATGGGCATCGCGGCCATCGCGCTCGGCTATGCGGACGGCGCCCCCGACGCGCCCAAGCCCCGCAAGGACGGCTATTTCCGTATTGTGAGATAAATCGTTATATATATCATGAACCGTATCTGTGAACTTTTCGGCATACGCCTCCCCATCGTGCAGGGCGGCATGGTTTGGTGCAGCGGCTGGCGTTTGGCGTCGGCCGTGAGCGAGGCGGGCGGACTGGGCTTGCTCGGCGCCGGCTCCATGCACCCCGAAACCCTGAAGGAACATATCGAGAAATGCCAGGCGGCCACGTCCAAGCCGTTTGGCGTCAACGTGCCGCTGCTTTACCCGCAAATCGATGAGCTTATGCGGCTCATCGTGGACTGCGGCGTCAAAATCGTCTTTACCTCGGCCGGCAACCCCAAGACGTGGACGCCCTTTTTGAAAGAACACGGCATTACGGTGGCGCACGTGGTGTCGTCGGCCAAGTTCGCCGCCAAATGCGAAGCAGCCGGCGTGGATGCCGTCGTGGCGGAGGGCTTCGAGGCCGGCGGCCACAACGGCCGTGAGGAGACGACGACGCTCTGCCTCATCCCGTCCGTGCGCAAGGCCACGTCCCTGCCGCTCTTGGCCGCCGGCGGCATCGGCACGGGCGCGGGCATCCTCGCCGCGATGAACCTCGGCGCGGAGGGCGTGCAAATCGGCACGCGCTTCGCGTTCAGCCAAGAGAGTTCGGCCTCGGATGCGTTCAAGACGCTCTGCGCCGGCTTGCAGGAGGGCGACACGATGCTGAGCCTCAAGAAGCTGTCGCCGACCCGCCTTATCAAGAACGCCTTTTTCAAGGCCGTGGACGAAGCCGAAAGCCGCGGGGCTTCGGCCGACGAGCTGCGTGAGCTGTTGGGGCGCGGCCGCGCCAAGCAAGGGATGTTTGAGGGCGACTTGGAGAACGGCGAGTTGGAAATCGGCCAGATTGCCGGCCTGTTCGACCGCGTTGAGCCCGTGGCCGACATCATGAAGGAGTTGAAAGACGGCTACCGCGCCGCGCTGAGCCGCTGCCGCTCGGAGGAATTTAGTTGGTAATCACGTCATATATAACTAACACGCCATGACGCATTCCGATATATTAGCGTTGGCCGAAAGCAACCAGCGGAAGGCGAAGGCCATTATCGAACGGCTGGATATTCCGGGCGTCTGGCAATCCGTGGGCGCGGAGGCCCGGCTCGTCGGGTCACTCAAAATGGGTCTTATGATGAAGCACCGCGACATCGACTTCCACATCTATTCCGCCCCGCTCCGCTTGGACGACAGCTTTAGGGCCATGTCGCGCCTGGCGGCGTGTCCCCAAATCCGCAAAATCGAATGCGTCAACCTGACGCACACCGAAGAAGCCTGTATCGAATGGCACGCCATGTATGAGGACGCCGACCGCGACCTGTGGCAGATAGACCTGATTCATATTCTGAAAGGCTCGCGCTACGACGGCTATTTTGAACGGATGGCCGAACGCATCCTCTCCGTGCTGACGCCGGCCACGCGCCAAACGATTCTGCAACTCAAACACGAGACGCCCGACGACGAGAAAATCATGGGCGTGGAATATTACCGGGCCGTGCTCGAAGGCGGCGTTTCGGACTACGCCGGCTTTGAGGCCTACCGCGCCGCGCATCCCGTGACAGGCATTTTAGAATGGATGCCGTAAGGGACGGTACGGTTTGGTTTTGCTCTTTGTTTGCACTATCTTTGCCGATGGAAAGTTGGCAGAGTGGTCGATTGCGGCGGTCTTGAAAACCGTTGAGGGTAACACCTCCGGGGGTTCGAATCCCTCACTTTCCGCAAAGCGAAAAAGCCCTGAGGCTATGCCTCAAGGCTTTTTTATTTTGCGCCGAGGGGAGCTTGCTCACCAAAGGCGCAAGATAAAAAAGTCATTTGTGCGGAACGCGCAATAGGCTTTTAATCAAATCGCTTTGCAGGCCACCCCACACGAATCAGCGAGCGCAGCGAGCTAATCCCTATCCCGCCAACACCTCCCGCCAGTTCCGGTACATTTCCGCATCGCTGTATTGACAATTGGCGGGGCTGGTGCTGAGACAGGTCAGAAACCGAATCTGCCGCGAGGCGGGCAATCCGAGTTGAGGAAAATGTTTCTTGAATAAATCGGCCGCCTTCTTGCCGTTGAAGGCCACGGTGCGAATCGTGGGACAGCGGCGCAACAGGCCGGGTATGTCGTTCGGCACCTCCCGCCGGATATCCGTGTCGGCACTCCCCTTGCGCTCCGCCTCGCGCACCACGTCCCAAAGCGCGATGCGGTGGGCCGCCAGCATGGCCCGCTTGTCGGCATAGGTCTGCGGCAACGGGCTATCGGTCAGACGCGCCATGAGCGGCCAAAAACGGTTCTGCGCCTTGGCATAGTATTCCTGTTGCCGCAACGACGCCTCACCCGGCAGACTGCCTAAAATCAAAACCGTGGGATCGTCTCCCACCATCGGCGGAAACGACTGCTTGACTGGTTCCATATTCCGAATATAGCCGCGGGAAGGACGGGGCCTCCCTTTCGGGAAGTCCGCGCCCCTCCGCATGCAAACCCATAATATGGGCAAAGATACACATTTTTTTCGTATATTTGTGGAATCTAAGGTTTAACGTAAACGTCACGCTTATGGACGGCGTCAGAATCATTGAAATCAAGAAGAGCGTCTTTGAGAGCAACGAGCGGGATGCCGACGCGCTCCGGCAAGAGCTGAAGGACAAAGGCGTGTTCCTGCTCAACCTCATGTCCTCGCCCGGTAGCGGCAAAACCACGACGCTTATCCGCACCCTCAACCTGATTAAGGACAAATTGCGTCTGGCCGTTATGGAAGCGGACATCGACAGCGATGTGGACGCCATCAAAATAAAGGAAGCGACCGGCGTTGAATCCATCCAGCTCCATACCGGCGGCATGTGCCACTTGGACGCGGAGATGACGCGGCAAGGCCTGGACGGGCTCCACCTGCACGACCTTGACTTGGTCATTCTCGAAAACGTGGGCAACCTCGTCTGTCCGGCCGAGTTCGATACGGGCAGCTGCCGGAACGCGATGATTCTGTCCGTGCCCGAAGGCGACGACAAGCCGCTGAAATACCCCCTCATGTTCTCCGTCTGCGACCTCGTGCTCATCAACAAGACGGACGTATTGCCCCATTTCGACTTCGACTTGGAGCAATGCCGCCGAAACATACTGAGCCGCAACCCCAACGCCCGCATCATCCCCCTCTGCGCCAAGACCGGCGAGGGCGTGGACGCTTTCGCGCAATGGCTTTTGGAGGAAGTCCGCCAATGGAAGAACCGCCCCTAACGTTTTTTTGACCCGACGCTAAATACGGACCGCTATGCCTGAAATGTCCAAAAAGTTCATCCCCAAACATATGGGAGATGAGAACCCGAACCCCAAGCTGCTGAAATTCGCACGGATGGTGACCGACCGGGTGCACGGCAAAATCAAGGGGATTACGACCAACGACCCCGAATATTGGGGCTTGGCGTGTATCTTTGAAGACGAGCTGGACGCCCAAAGCCGCGAAAGCGCGTTGGACTTGCTGTTGGACGTCATTTCCCACAAGCCCATGCGCGTGCGCGAACACCGCCCCTATCCGTTGCTCGTGGAATGGAACCGCAAGAAACACTACACGGCCACGGACGAGGCCTTCGACGCGCTGTTGGACCGTCTCGCCTTTTTGGGCATGTTGGAATATGACTACGGCGACAAATACACGGCCGACGGCCCCGTGCCGGGCACGACCTACGGCCGCGAAGACCGGGAATACTGGGTGCCGCTGTTTGTGCCGGGGTCGGCGGAATACACGAACATGAACACCGAGCTCATGGACAGGCATCCGGAGCTGGCGATGTTTTTTGAACGGATGACGTTCCTGCCGCTGGAGAAAATCACGCCCATGATTCCGGAGGGCGGCGCGGGCATCGGAATGCACGTCATTCCCGTGGAAAAGGCCATTTCGATGGAGAACCAGTCGGTGGATATCGAACACATCTCCTATTGGCTCAAACGTTACGAAGGCCATATCGGCGCCTCGATCTGTTCGTGCCGTTACGGCCGCAAGCAACTGGACGAGGGCTGCGCCGACGACTACCGCGACTGGTGCATCGCCGTGGGCGACATGG
>CAYTZG010000022.1:0-12238 GCA_964442435.1 uncultured Bacteroidaceae bacterium
CCGTTCGGCCGCCGCGTGCAGGTGCAACCGATAGCGGACTATTTTGCGGACGAATTTTTCGAAACCAAGCAGATTGTCTATCTGCCGATATAACCATATTATAAGCGATGAATCTTTTGGATAAGTTGGTTCAGTGGGATTGGCAGTGTAGCCTCGCCATCAACGGCTGGCATAGCGGATGGGCCGATGCGCTCATGATGTTTCTGAGCAACCGCTATGTGTGGATACCTTTCTACGTGCTGATGGTCGTGTGGCTGTTCGGACTGTATAAGAAAAAGGCGCTTTGGATTCTGTTGGGCGTGGCCGTGCTCATTGCCGTGGCCGACTGGACGAGCGTGCATTGGTTCAAATTGACCGTACAGCGGCTGCGGCCCTGTCATGAACCGATGTTGGAAGGGCTGTTGCATCTGCCGGCCGGTTGCGGCGGGCGGTTCGGCTTTGTCTCCTCGCACGCCGTCAACCATTTCGCCATGGCCGTTTTCCTTACGCCGTGGTTCTCGCGTTTGTATAAAAGACCCAACGCTTGGTCGGGTCAAGTGTCCGGCGCCGCCACGGTTTGGCAACGCTGGTGTTTCGCGTTCGGCAAGGCCATGTACGGCGGTTTGGCCTTTTTCCGTTACGGAGGTTTGTATATATGGGCGTTGCTGATTGTTTACAGCCGCGTCTATTTGGCGGCGCATTATGTGGGCGACGTACTATGCGGTGGATTGTGGGGCGCGTTGCTCGGGCTGTCGTGTTATCTCGGCCTGCGGCGGTTGTTGTTCCCGCCCGCGCGGCCGGTTCGTCAAGCGGCCTAATCCTGTAAGGCCTGCCACAGCAAGTCTTTCAGCGGCTCGATACCCCAGCCTGTTACCGAGGAGATGGCACGGCAAAGCGACGTGCCGAACAGATGCTGCAAGGAGGGCGTCAAGGCCTCGCGCGCCGCTTCCGGCAACAGGTCGCATTTCGTAAAGCAGAGCACCTGTTTCTTGTGCAGGAGTTCCGGGTTATGGCTTTCCAATTCGTTGAGCAGAATATCGTAGGGCGCGCGCAATGTCCGCACGGCTTCTTCAAGCGGCGCGCCTCCGGCCAGCGCCTCCACCAACGGCTCCACGCTTATCATAAACAACAATAAGGCGTTCCGTTCTATATGGCGCAGGAAGCGGTTGCCCAAACCCTTGCCCTCGCTCGCGCCCTCGATGATGCCGGGAATGTCGGCCATAACGAACGAATGGCGGTCGCGGCAGGAAACGATGCCGAGGTTGGGCGTAAGCGTCGTGAAAGGGTAGTCCGCTATATCGGGCTTGGCCGCCGAAACGGCCGCCAGCAGGCTGGATTTGCCCGCGTTGGGGAATCCCACGAGGCCCACGTCGGCCAATACTTTCAGTTCTATGATTTTCCAACCCTCTATGCCGCTCTCGCCGGGCTGGGCGTATTTGGGCGCCTGGTTCACGGCCGACTTGAAATGGTCGTTGCCGAGGCCGCCGCGACCGCCCTTCATCCAAATTACTTCCTGACCGTCTTCGGTAATTTCGGCCTCCGTCTCACCGGTTTCCGCATCCTTGACCACGGTACCGACGGGCACTTCTACGTAGAGGTCTTTGCCGTTGGCGCCAAACCGGCGGTTCTCGCCGCCGCTCTGACCGTTTTCGGCAAACAGGTGCTTCGTATATTTGAGGTGCAGCAGCGTCCAAAGCTGCGCGTTGCCTTTGAGGATGATATGTCCGCCACGGCCGCCGTCGCCGCCGTCGGGGCCGCCCTTGGGGTTGCTGCGGCTGCGGAAAAAGTGACGCGAGCCCGCGCCGCCGTTGCCCGAACGGCAGAAAATCTTGACGTAGTCTATGAAATTGGAAGAAGCCATAATCACACAAAGATAAGAAGATTTTTTGGGATTTGCCCAATTCAAAAAAAAGTGTTATCTTTGCACCCTATTTGCAAATGGCGCGGTAGCTCAGTTGGTAGAGCAAAGGACTGAAAATCCTTGTGTCGTTGGTTCGATTCCAACCCGAGCCACAAGAGAAAGCGAGAACAAGGCGTTCTCGCTTTTTTAATATCCACAAAAACCTGATGAAATTATGAGCAGAATCCTGATTATCGGTGCCGGCGGGGTCGCCACCGTGGTCGCCCACAAGGTAGCCACCCATCCGGACGTATTCACCGAGGTGATGATGGCCTCCCGCACGCAGGCCAAATGCGACAAGATTGCGGCGGACGTGGTCAAGCGCACGGGGCAGAAGTTCAAGACGGCCCAGATCGATGCCGACAACGTGCCGGCCTTGACGCAGTTGCTCAACGAATACAAGCCGGAGTTGGTCATCAATGTGGCGTTGCCGTATCAGGACCTGCACATCATGGATGCCTGCCTGGCCGCCGGCGTCAACTATATGGACACGGCCAACTACGAACCGCTGGAGGAAGCCAAGTACGAATACAGCTGGCAATGGGCCTACCACGACCGCTTCAAACAGGCGGGGCTTACGGCCATCCTCGGTTGCGGTTTCGACCCGGGCGTAACGAGCGTCTATACGGCCCATGCCGCCAAGCATCATTTCGACGAAATCCATTATCTCGACATCGTGGACTGCAATGCCGGCGACCACGGCAAGGCCTTCGCCACCAACTTCAATCCGGAAATCAACATCCGCGAGATTACGCAGCGCGGCAAGTACTGGGAAAACGGCGCTTGGCACGAAACCGACCCGTTGAGCGTGCATAAAGCCCTCAACTATCCGCGCGTGGGCGCCCGCGAATCGTATCTGATGTATCACGAAGAGCTGGAGTCGCTCGTCAAGCATTATCCCACCATCAAGCGCGCGCGTTTCTGGATGACGTTCGGCCAGGAGTATCTGACCCATTTGCGCGTCATTCAGAATATCGGCATGGCCTCCATCGAACCGATTATGTACGAGGGTAAGGAAATCGTGCCGATTCAGTTCCTCAAGGCCGTGTTGCCCAACCCCGGCGATTTGGGCGAGAACTACAAGGGCTTTACGTCCATCGGTTGCCGCATCCGCGGTATCAAGGACGGCAAGGAACGCACGTACTATGTCTTCAACAATTGCAGCCACGAGGTGGCCTACAAGGAAACGGGCACGCAGGGCGTCAGCTATACGACGGGCGTACCGGCCACGATTGGCGCGATGATGTTCTGCAAGGGCCTGTGGAAACAGCCCGGCGTGTTCAATGTGGAACAGTTCGACCCGGATCCGTTTATGGCCGAACTCAACAAGGGCGGTCTGCCTTGGGAAGAATTGTTCGATATCGATTTGGAACTCTAAACGGGACTTGCGTTCCGCGCATAAAAAAACCGCGGTGGCTTCGGCCATCGCGGTTTTTTCGTAGGGTCAGACCAACTTACCGTTGGCGTTGTTCCTTGATATATTGACCAATCGGTTTGCGGTAGTCGTAAATCAGCGCGATGATGACGAACAGCCCCATCCAAATCAAGCCGGCCCAAATCTTTTGCGTGCGCGTGGAATACGGTGTCGGTTGAAAATCCGAAATGATATTGACCATCTGTTCCGTTTGCGCTAATGAAGTCTGTAATTGGCTCTGTTGGTTGGTCAACGTGATGATATCCCGATAATCAAACGGAATACCGGCCTGTTTCTGATCCGCGAGCACGAGTTTGTCGGCCCCTTGTCCGTAGCTGGCCGCTTTAAGTCGCGAATTCTCGAAATATTCGATGCGCAACATACTGTCGAGGAGTGCTTTTTGGCGGTCTATTTCCGAGATGCTGTTCTCCCATTGCAGGCGTTGCAACTCCAAGTTCAATTGCATATTCGGCA
The DNA here is from genome assembly GCA_964442435.1 of uncultured Bacteroidaceae bacterium. Classification (GTDB taxonomy): domain Bacteria; phylum Bacteroidota; class Bacteroidia; order Bacteroidales; family P3; genus CAMXAS01. Next base: position 3,768 of record CAYTZG010000022.1, read on the forward strand.
AATTATTCAGATAGTTGCAGATAGCTAAACCAATCGTGTGAAAACTCTGCAGGTCGTCTATCTCTGCCGCTATTTTCAGGAAGAAGATGTTGGGGACTTTTTGTTGAATGGGGGTCCGGATGATGCGGTCGCCGTTGCTACCGCCTTTCAGTGTTTTTTCGGTATATAAGTTTTGAGCCTTCTCCCGTATGTATTCTACAAAATCGGCAACGGTGTCGTTGTCGATGTCCATACCGTAGCCAAACGCGATTTCTTTCAGGCTTTGCGCTTGTTCGGGCGTTAGGCCGAGTAGGGATTGTGTGGCTGTAAAAGGCGCTTTGTCGGCTTGAATCAGTCGGTTGAGTTTGACGATTTCGTTTTCGATGTCCGCCAAGGGGGTGCCGTAACAACTCAGCATGGCTTCACCCGTCACGTAGTTCCTCTTGGTAAGCGTGGAGGCGAGCATGATGATGAAGATACCGCTCACGATACCGCCCAGTAGCCAAAAGAAATGACGGATGCAAAAGTTGAAACAGGCGGCCAACGCAATGCCGATGCCTTTGACGGCCGCTGCGATACCGCGTCCGATGCCTTTGCAACAGGTAACGAACAAGCCCACAAGGTCTATCTCGTTACCGGCATCGGGATTTCCGTTGGAGGTGTATTCTTCCATTTCGTATGATGTATTGTATTAAAGTGCAAAAATACATATTTTTGCAGGAAATTGAAAATAAAGCGGAATGGAGCGTTCTGGACAGGACGGCGTGCAAACGTATTTCGTGCATCCGACGGCCATTGTGGATGAAGGATGTCAGATAGGTATCGGTACGAAAATCTGGCATTTCTGTCATGTCATGGCGGGCTGTCGCATAGGCGAGGCCTGCAATATCGGCCAAAACGTCGTGGTGGCGCCCGGCGTCGTGTTGGGGTGCAACGTGAAGGTTCAGAACAATGTATCCATCTATACGGGCGTAACCTGCGAAGACGATGTCTTCCTCGGGCCGTCCTGCGTGTTTACGAATGTCGTCAATCCGCGCAGTGCGGTCAGTCGGAAAAACGAATATGCGGCCACACGCGTGGGGAAGGGGGCGACGATAGGCGCCAACGCCACGATAGTTTGCGGCCATGACATAGGGGCTTATGCCTTTATAGGGGCCGGTGCCGTCGTCACTAAAAACGTGCCGCCCTATGCGTTGATAGTCGGCAATCCCGCGCGGCAAATCGGTTGGATGAGCGAACGCGGCTGCCGTCTGCATTTCGATGCCCAAGGCCGGGCCGTCTGCGCCGAAAGCGGCGAGGTTTACCGGTTGGAAAACGGCCGGGTCAGTAAAGAATGATAAATATATGAATATGTACGCGGAATTGGTCGGCAAACGGAAGAAAATGGCGGTGGTAGGCTTGGGTTATGTGGGCTTGCCTATTGCGTTGACCTTTGCGCGTAAGATTTCGGTCATAGGTTTCGATATTTCGGAAGCGCGTTTGGAGAAAATGCGCCAAGGTATCGACCCTTCGCAGGAATTGTCGGCTTCGGCCTTTGATAAGGCCGATATCCTTTTTACGTCTTCGTTGGAAGAATTGGCGCAGGCCGCTTTCTATATCGTGGCTGTGCCTACGCCTATCAACCGGTTCAACCAGCCCGACCTGACGCCCTTGCTCGCGGCCACGCGTTCGGTGGCCCAAGTGCTGAAAAAAGGCGACTATGTCGTGTATGAGTCGACGGTTTATCCGGGTTGCACGGAAGAAGACTGCTTGCCGGTTTTGGAAGAAATATCCGGTTTGAAGGCCGGCGTCGATTTCAAATTGGGCTATTCGCCGGAACGCATCAATCCGGGCGATATGCAGCATCGTTTGGATAATACGGTCAAGATTGTATCCGGTTGCGATGCCGAGGCCTTGGACCAAATCGCCAAAGTTTATGAACTGGCCGTGAAGGCCGGCGTGCACCGCGCATCTTCCATCAAGGTGGCCGAGGCCGCCAAAATCATCGAGAATACGCAACGCGATGTCAATATCGCGTTGATGAACGAACTCTCGATTATCTTCAGCCGCATGGGGCTTAATACTTACGAGGTGCTGGAGGCGGCCGGTACCAAATGGAATTTCCTGAAATTCTTGCCTGGTTTGGTCGGCGGGCACTGCATCGGTGTAGACCCTTATTATCTCGTGCATAAGGCCGAGGCCTTGAAATACCATCCCAAGATCATCAATGCCGGCCGTTTCATCAACGACAGCATGGGTGGCTATATCGGAAAAAAAGTGCTTAAACAGATGATAAGCCTCGGCATCCGAAAGCAAGACAGCCGTGTGTTGGTTATGGGCGTGACGTTCAAGGAAGACGTGGCCGATATCCGTAATTCCAAGGTGGTGGATATCGTGCGGGAATTGGAAGATTTCGGCGTAGAGGTCGATGTCGTTGACCCGTATGCATCGGTGGCCGAGGTTGAAAACGCGTATGGCATCCGTATCATCGATGCGCCGAAACCGCCTTACGATGCCGTGATTTTGGCCGTGGCGCATCAGGCATACAAGGGCAAGGACGAGGCCTATTTCAAGGCTTTGTGTCAGCCGAAGGCGGTCTTTGCCGATATCAAAGGCTTGTATCGTGGCCAAATTCATGAATTGACCTATTGGAGTTTGTAAATGAAGCTGTCGGGATACCGTTTGCCGTATGAGTGTGTCAGGATTTATGTCTTGACGCTCTTGGGATGTGCGTGTCTCGGCAATGATTTCTTGAAATTCCCGTTGTTCGGGTTACCGTTCAATCCATACCGTTTGCTTGGTTTGGCGGCGCCTTTCGTCTTATTGCTTGCCCCCGCGCCGTTTTGGCGCACGCTTTGGAAGGGTGGGACAAAATTTTATACGTTGTTTACCGTGGTATTGGGGGCTTATGCCTTACTGAGCGGGTTATGGGTGGCAGACCGGATGGCGTGGGCGACCCATATTTTATTTTTGGGGTATGGCGTTTTGATTACGTGGCTCCTGCTCGGATGTATGGATAGCCGGACGGCGGTGAACCGTGTGTTGCGGGTGTTTGAAGTCTGCGCCACGGTGGTGGCGGTAGGGGCTTTGATAGAGATTTTGAGCGGGCGTTACGGCTTCAATGACCTCTATGCCGGTGATTACCTTTGGGCGCGTAGTAAGAGTTTCATGCATTTGCCGTTGCCGGTATTCGCAATGGGCAATGTCAACGATTTCGGCGCCTATCTGTTTTTCGCGTTGGCGGCGTCCTTATGGTTAATGACGGCCGATAAACATCGCGTATGGCGGTTCAGGCAGCTTCGGCTTCGTGCCCTCTATTGGCATACGGCGGTGGCGGTTTTGTTCCTGTTTTTGATGTTTTGCACGCAGTCGCGCGCCATCTTTTTGGGATTGATATTGGCGGGGGCGGCCGGTTTCGGTTGCTACTTGCTGTTGCGGCCACCGCATTGGCGGTTGTGGCTGGGCATGGCTTGCGGCGTATTGGCATTGGCGGTGGCCGCGTTCGTGTTGTTTTGGCTTTACGATGCGCCGGGCGATATAGAGGCGCATAGCGATGCCGTGCGCATGGGCGTGGCGCGTAACGCGTGGGCGTTTTTCAGGCCGGTTTGGTATCGCGGCTTGGGGTGGGGCGGCGTTGATTATTACAATCTACAATATCCGGTATATACTGTTGGCGACGTGCCGCATCTGCACAATTGGTTTTTGGAATTGTTGTTCAGTTGCGGGCTGTTCGTGTTCGCGCTTTATGCTTGGATTTATATCCGTACTTGGTGGCGTTGTCTGCGCTTGGCGGTGAGCGGTCGGCCGACGGGTGGCCTTCGTGGCTTTACGGTAAAGCCGGCCGTATGGCAGGCCATTGTCCTTGTGGCGGTGTTAAGCGGCTTTGCGGCTGTTAGCCTTGCCGCCTCGTCCTTTGTGCCGGATCAATGGTTTTGGGCGGTTTGGGCGTTGTGGTTCGGAGCCGCCGGTATAATGGAGAAACGGTCATGATTTATATATTCACGCACAGTTATCCGTATGCCCGTCGCGGCGAGGTTTTTCTCAACGATGAAATGCGGGCGGTGCAAACCATGGGGCTGGCGGATGAGGTCCGTTTCGTGCCGCTATGCCGTGAAAAGGGCGTGCCGGTTTCGGCTTGCCCGACCGTGCGTTCCGAGCCTTGTCTGCTCGGCGTGTCGGAGGGCGTATCGTGGTGGAAGTCGCTATGGCGGTCTATTCGCATCGGCATCGGTATGGTTTGTCAGCCGTTGTTTTGGCGGATGCCGGCCGATTTCAACCGGCGATTGTCATTTCGGGCCAATCTGAGGCAAGGCACCAAGTATTTTTATGCGGCTTGGGCTTATGCCGACTGGATTCGCCGCAACAGGCACGTGTTGAAGTCCGGCGATATTATATATAGCTATTGGGCGCATTACAATGTATTGGGGATGGCTTTGGCCAAGCGGAAAGGGTGGTTGCCCTCCGGTGTGCGTTGTATTTCGCGCGGGCATCGTTATGATATATACGATGAGGCGTGCGGCCGTTATTTCCCCTATCGGCGGTTTTCGTTGGCAGTATTGGACGGCTTGTTCCCGTGTTCGGTGCATGGGACGGAATGCCTGCGTCAGCGTTTTCCCGAAATGGCGAACAAGATAGCGACGGCCTTTTTGGGTGTTTGGCCGATGGGGAACGAGGATGCAACGCGGATACGGGCTTTGCGGCCAACGGAAAAGGTGGTTCGCGTTGTGTCCTGCTCTTTGGTCAGCCCGGTCAAGCGGCTGCCGTTGCTGTGGCGGTCTTTGGCGGAATTCTCCGCCCAACTGCCGGCGGATGTCGTCTTGGAATGGCATCATTTCGGTGGCGGGGCAGGCCTGTCGGCCTTGCAGGCGGAGGCGGCCGCAAAGGCCACCGGTTATCCGGGCCTCAAAACCGTATGGCATGGTCAAACCGACAATGCCAAGTTGCGGGAAACGTATCTGAACGTGTATTTCCATGTGTTCGTCAATGTGAGCGAGAGCGAGGGATTGCCGGTCTCGTTTATGGAGGCCTTTGCGGCCGGTATCCCCGTGTTGGCGACCGATGTGGGCGGAAGCGGGGAACTCGTGCGTTTGGGCGGGGGATGTCCGTTGCCGAAGGGTTTTACGCAGTCCGATTTCAATCAGGCCATGGAGGCGATTCTGCAGGCCGGCGATGCGGCGCGCCATGCCGCATATCAGGGCTATCTGACCCACTTTTCGGCCGAACGGAACTATGAGGCGTTTTATCGAAAAAATGTGCACCTATGAATATCCTGCTCGTCAATCATTATGCCGGCACCCCGGATTTCGGCATGGAGTTTCGCCCCTACTATTTAGCGCGGGAATGGGTCAAGAGCGGGCATAGGGTTTTGGTAGTCGGCGGCACTTATTCGCATCTGCGGAAGAAACAGCCGCATTCGGGCACGGCAACCATAGACGGCGTTGACTATCGTTGGCTGTGGACGCCGAAGTACAATGGCAACGGCGTTTTGCGTTTTTTGTCGATGCTCTGCTTTGTGGCGCAGTTGTTCCTGCACGGCCGTGCGTGGCGGCGCTTTAAGCCTGACGTCGTTATCGCTTCTTCCACCTATACGCTCGACAACTGGCCCTGTTACCGCATCGCCAAACGCTTCCATGCCAAATATGTCTACGAAATCCACGACCTGTGGCCGCTTTCGCCTATGGAGTTGGGCGGCATGAGTGCGCATCACCCGTTTATCCGGCTCATGCAATGGGGCGAAGATTACGCGTATCGTCATGCCGACAAAGTGGTCTCGATTTTGCCTTGTGTACACGGGCACGTCCAAGAACACGGTCTGCCTTTGGATAAGTTGGCTTTGGTGCCGAACGGCGTTGTGGCGGCGGATTGGTCGGATGAAAATAGGGCCGCTTTGCCCGAAGAACACCAGCGGTTGTTGGCTAAACTCAAATCAGAAAATAAATTCATTTTGGGTTATGCGGGTGGATGTGCGCTTTCCAATGCGTTGTCATTCCTTATCGATGCCATGGTGCAACTTAAAGACCGCAAGGATATCGCCTTGGTCTTGGTTGGCGATGGGGTGGAGAAGAAGCGGTTGATGCAACGGGTGGCCATGTTTCCGTGCGAAATTTATTTTCTGCCGCCGGTCAACAAACGGAGTTTGCCTACCTTGTTGGCCGCTTGCGATGTATTGTTGCTGTCTTGGTTGCGCTGTTCGGTTTATCGCTTCGGGGTCAGTCCCAATAAGATTTTCGATTACATGATGGCGGGCAAACCCATCATTATGGCGATAGAAGCCGGTAATGACATTGTGAAAGACGCTGATTGCGGTTGGCGTGTGGCGCCGGAAAATCCGGAAGCCATCGCCCGGGCCATACAGACGGCCGCCGCCTGCAAACCGGAAGAATTGAAGCGATTGGGGCAAAACGGCTACGACTATGTGACGCGCCATCACGATTTTCAAATGATAGCCGCCCGCTTCCTCCAAGCTATCGTCTCCGCATAAATTACGGTTCTTGATGCCCCGTATATTGCGAAAACGCCACTAATAGACCGTACATCAGGCCGAAGAAAATGATGCCGATTTTAAAATCCAAATTCCGGTCGGTCAGCGAAAAACAAAAGGCCAGTATCATGAACATGGCCAAAAGACCGTTTTTCGATTTATAGGATAGCCTGAAACCCACAAAGAAAAGCCAAGTCAGGGCCAAGATGCCGACAGCGCCGAAGCGTATGCCGTCAAGTAACCATTGGTTATGCGGATGGTTATGTCCGGTTTCAATCAAGAGGCATTTTTCCGCGCCGGTTCCCCATCCGAACAACGGCTTTTCCTTGATGGCCTCTATCGATTTCTGCCAAAGCACGATGCGGGGTTTTACAGAACCTTCCCGGATCTCGGTATCCGTTTTTTTGTCGAAAAGATTGACGTTCACCGATTGATAGGTGTTGGCAATCACCTGCCTTTTTTGGGGCGAATAGAGGAGAAAAACGCTTACAAGTCCTACAATCAACACCATGATACCGATGGCCGACAGGGTGGAGAAATGTTTGTAAATCAAAAATCCGATGGCGAGCACGCACCAGAAAACAAAGACCAGACAACCCATTTTCGACATATCCGCAAAGATGCCGAAGAATGTGAAGATGAGCAGCAGGGCAATGTTGAAGAGTTTTTTGTACCAAGGCTTATACCATTCCGGGTAGGTAACCCATGTATATACAATTGCACTCATGGCCGTCAGCATATACCAGGCTTGGAACGTATGGTGTACCCAAAAATGGCGGCCGGTTTCAGACAGATAGAAAGCCGGATGCCGCGAATAAATATCGAGTAGGGCCAGCCAGCGATGTTCGTCATAAGCGGGTTTCAAATCCGGATGATTGATCGCTAAAATCATGAACGCCATAAAAATAGCCACCATTAACAGACAGGACGCGTAAAGCACGCCCCCCAAAACCTTTAAACGTTTCAGTGTAAAGAAACCCGGTCCCAAGAGCAGGAATATGGCCGGAAAAACGATGAGCGACAAGTTGTTTTCCAAAATGGAACCGGCCTTAGGGCAATGGGTATAAAGCATACCGATTAGCGTGAGCAGATAGAGCCCCACCATGGGCGCGAAGCACCACGCGTACCGTTGCCACTTGGGATTCTTGAATGCGGAAAAAGACCCGAAGCAAATGCCGTAGACCAACGCCAAGCCGCCAATACCACCGATGAGATAGGATGAAAATAGCCAGTTGTAAGGCGCACTCAGAATAAAAAGTCCGATGATAAACAGGATGATATATTCAAAGATGGATTTAAATGGCAGTGCCTTTGTATTGGGTATCATGTTGTTTCGTTAAGGGTTATACTTGGGTTAAACAACGTTGCAAAACTACACAAAATGTGCTATTTTTGCAAAGATGAAAAATTTCGCCCTGATAGGCGTGGGCGGCTATATCGCGCCGCGCCACCTGAAAGCCATTCAAGATACGGGCAACACCTTGCTCGCGGCCTACGATAAATTCGACAGCGTGGGCATCATGGACCGCTACTTTCCGCAGTGTTCCTTCTTTACAGAGATGGAACTCTTTGACCGGCATTTGGCCAAACTCAAACGGCAGGGTGTAAGTCTGGATTTCATGAGTGTCTGCACACCCAACTATCTGCACGACGCACATATCCGTTTCGGTTTGCGTCAGGGGGCGGATGTCATTTGCGAGAAGCCGGTTGTATTGAACCCTTGGAATATAGAGGCGTTGGAAGCCGAAGAGAAGAATTGCGGCCATTGCATATATACGATATTGCAATTGCGGTTGCATCCGGCCATCATCGCGCTCAAGAAACGCATAGCCGAAGGGCCGAAAGACAAGGTCTATGACCTTGATTTGACCTATATCACATCGCGCGGTCATTGGTATTATACGTCTTGGAAGGGCGACGTCCGCAAGAGCGGCGGCGTGGCCACGAACATCGGCGTCCATTTCTACGATATGCTCTGTTGGATATTCGGCGATGTGGCGGAAAACACCGTGCATATCAGCCGGCACGACCG
>CAYTZG010000022.1:12338-27177 GCA_964442435.1 uncultured Bacteroidaceae bacterium
TCGGAGCATCCGTTCGGTTGGTAATTATCTTGCCAATCCGCTTGATAATCAAAAGTAAAATACTTAACTTTGTGACCTATGAACAGGCGGCCTGTGTGGCAGGGCGAAAGCTCGCTACAAAACCGTATCTGTCTGTGTAAGTCACTGACAAACATATTGATGCCAGAATTGGCATGAACTAGGAGTATGCCCTTGCCCGTCGAAAGCCCCGCTTTGTGTTGGTTCGTGTTGCGGGCCTACAAGAACGAGAAGAAGGCCGAGGAGGTGCTGGGCGGTGAAAACGGCTTGCCGTATTTCATTCCCAAACAGTATGCCGTGCGGGTTTACCACGGCAAGAAAACCAGGCGGTTGGTGCCGGTCATACCGGGTTTGGTGTTCGTGCAGGCCAGTCAAAACGCTATCTGCGATTTTAAAAAACGGCACAACTTTTTGCAGTTCGTCATGCGGACGCGCAACGCCGCCGACAAGGATTACCTCATTGTGCCCGACAAGCAGATGGCGGATTTCATGCGGGTGGCGGGGCAATACGAAACGGAGGTGACCTATTACGCGCCGGAGGAACTCCATTTGGAAAAGGGGGCGCGCGTGCGCATCCTCGGCGGGCCGTTCGACGGTGTGGAAGGCGTGTTCATGAAAGTGGAAGGGGCGCGCGCCCGACGGTTGATTGTGCAGATTCCGAATACATTGGCCGCCGTCGTGTCGGTCGCACCCGATTTGGTGGAAGTGATAAAAGATTAACATATCCAATACGTAAAATTGATGAAAGGTATTGTTCTTGCAGGAGGTTCCGGTACGCGGCTTTATCCCATAACCAAGGGCGTGTCCAAGCAACTGTTGCCGATTTTTGATAAACCGATGGTGTATTATCCGATTTCAACATTGATGTTGGCCGGAATACGGGATATCCTGATTATATCCACACCACAGGATTTGCCGGGCTTCAAGCGCTTGCTTGGCGACGGTTCCGATTATGGCGTTAATTTTACCTATGCTGAGCAGCCTTCGCCGGACGGTCTCGCCCAAGCGTTCATTATTGGCAAGGAGTTCATCGGCAACGATGCAGCCTGTTTGGTTTTGGGCGACAATATTTTTCATGGCGCCGGTTTTTCAAAGATTTTGAAAGATGCCGTCGTTACGGCTGAAAACGAAGGCAAAGCCACGGTGTTCGGCTATTGGGTAGATGACCCGGAACGCTATGGCGTGGCGGAGTTCGATGAGAACGGCAAATGTCTTTCCATTGAGGAAAAACCCACGCATCCCAAGTCCAACTATGCGGTGGTGGGACTTTATTTCTACCCCAACAAGGTAGTCGATGTGGCTGCCACCATTAAACCCTCGGCACGTGGAGAGTTGGAAATCACGACAGTCAACCAGGAGTTCTTGCATGCAGATGCCTTGAAGGTGCAGACCTTACCCCGAGGCTTTGCATGGCTTGACACCGGTACCCATGATTCGCTTTCGGAAGCTTCGATTTACGTAGAGGTTTTGGAGAAAAGACAAGGTTTGAAAATCGCCTGTTTGGAAGGCATTGCCTATCGTCAGGGCTGGATTGACAAGGAAAAAGTGAAGGCGCTGGCCCAGCCGATGCTCAAGAATCAATACGGGCAATATTTGATGAAATTAATCGACGAATCCTGTGGTAGGTAAAAAAACGCAACAATTATGAAACGCAACATTCTCATTACCGGCGGCGCCGGATTCATCGGCTCGCACGTGGTGCGGCTGTTTGTCAATCGGTATCCGGATTATCATATCGTCAATCTGGACAAATTGACCTATGCCGGCAACCTCGCCAACCTCAAGGACATAGAGTCTCAGCCCAACTATACGTTCGTCAAGGCCGACATCGCCGATTTGGACGAGGTGCGCCGCATCATCAGCACGCACCATATCGACGGTATCATCCATCTGGCCGCCGAAAGCCATGTGGACCGCTCCATCAAAGATCCGTTCACGTTCGCGCGCACGAATGTGATGGGCACGTTGGCCCTGTTGCAGGCCGCCAAGGAATATTGGGAGACCTTGCCCGAAAAATACGATGGCAAGTTGTTCTACCACATCTCCACCGATGAGGTCTATGGCGCGTTGGAACTGACGCATCCCGAAGGCGTGCCTGCGCCCTTTACCACCAAGGCGTCGGCCGGCGAACACGAAGCCTACGGCACCGATTTTTTCGTTGAAACCACCAAATACAACCCGCATTCTCCTTATTCGGCCTCCAAGGCTTCGAGCGACCATTTCGTGCGCGCCTACCACGATACCTACGGCATGCCGACAATCGTGACGAACTGTTCCAACAACTACGGCCCGTATCAGTTTCCGGAAAAGCTGATACCGTTGTTTATCAACAATATCCGGCAGGGCAAACCGCTGCCGGTTTACGGCAAGGGCGAGAACGTGCGCGATTGGCTGTACGTCGAAGACCACGCCCGCGCCATCGACATGATTTTCCACAAGGGGAAGGTGGCCGAAACCTACAACATAGGCGGCTTCAACGAATGGAAGAACATCGACCTCATTAAGGTGCTCATCAAGACCGTAGACCGTCTGTTGGGGCATCCGGAGGGGCAGTCCGAGAAACTGATTACCTATGTGACCGACCGTTTGGGGCACGATATGCGCTACGCCATCGACAGCCGGAAACTCCAAAAGGAACTGGGCTGGGAACCCTCGCTCCAGTTTGAGGAGGGCATCGAGAAAACCGTGCGCTGGTATCTTGAGCATCAGGCGTGGATGGATAACATCACCTCCGGCGAGTACGAGCGGTATTACGAGGAGATGTATAAAAACCGGTAAGCGTTGAGTCGGAAAATTTCTTTGGCGGGAAATGCCATTTACAACGGGGCAGTACAGGTTACCAGTATATTGGTAAACATTATACTGCTGCCGTATATTACGAGAATTCTGACGGCAGGCGATTTGGGTATCAATGCCTTTGGGTTGTCGGTATCGGGGTATTTTGTGCTGTTCGGAAATGTAGGCATTACTATTTACGGAGCAAAAGCCATTGCGGAAAACAGGGATGATGCTGAAGAAACGCAAAAGAAATTTTCACAGTGCTTAACGTTTAAGACGTTTTTTAATGTTATATCCCTGATACTTTTCAATATATGGGTCTTATTGCAAGGACAGCCCATTTATGCTGCTTTTAATTTGGTGTTGCTTTCCTCGTTAACGGATTTATCATGGGCCTTTACAGGGAAAGAAAGATTCGATTTAATAGCATTCAGGAACTTATTGATAAAGATTGTCGGGACGGGGCTGATATTCATTTTCGTCAGAAAGGAGTCGCATCTCTTGCTGTTTATCTTAATTCAGCAAGGAAGCTTGTTATTGAGTAATGCTATATACTGGATACAACTCAAGAAAATTGACCTGCGTGCTCGATTCGACAAGGTGTGCGAATCCATAAGAAATGTATTCCCGTTGTCCATGGCGATGTTTATTCCGAGTATCTTTACTTCGGTCTATTTGTCCTTGAATCAAGTTATGTTGGGTTATTTGTCGTCGATAGAAGAAGTTGCAATATACGATTACCCCAACCGGCTTGTACGGGTAACCATCACGCTGTTGGGGGTATTGGGAACGGTGTTTATGCCTAGGTTGGCCTATCTTTTCCAAAAGGATGCGCGCGAAGAGTTTGAGAAAAAGATATATCTGCTGTGTTTTTGCTCGTTGATATTGAGTGTGCCAACAGTCTTTTTATTTATTCTTGTTGCCACGCCGTTGTGCCAGATATTCTTTTCCTCATCATTGCTAAACGCCAATGTCGTCTTGTCGATAGTGGCTCCTACCATTATAACGTCCGGCTTAAGCCTGTATGTGATATATGTGAGTACCGGTCGGATGAAGTTTATGGCGAAAGCTGCAGCGGTGGCGGCTATTTCCAATTTTGTCATAGACTTGTTCTTGCTACCGTCATGGGGTGCGCAAGGCGCGGCGGTCTCGCTGATAATAAGTGAACTTTTGGTAAATGCATTGTTGCTTTTCGGCATAAAGGATCTTGTCAATCTGCGGACGTTTTTTGAAAACCTGGGTTCATTTCTGCTGATAGGCTTGGTGCCTTTCTGTCTGATTTATGGCTTGAGAAGGCTTTACCCGGATATGTTCGTGATGAGTGATATACTTCAGATAGTGGCGATAGGCATTGGTTACGCCTTGTTGTATGGCGGGCTATTGACGATATTTAAGCGGAAATATATCTTGGCACTGATTCGAAACCGTTAGCGTCTGTGGTTTACATATTATATTACAATTATTCTTATACGAAGTTTTTACTAGGAGCTTTTGCAGACAACCCGGAAGTCAAACTGGTGGAAGTTCCAAGGGAGCGATTTCCCCTGAATGCGTTTTATCGGTTGTTTGCAAAGTTAAATGTGGATTTATTTGCACCGGTAAGCTTTAATATAAAAGTTAGAAAAGTGTTGCATGCCATTAAGAAAGACGATGTCTTGCTACTTTTCGATTATTTGAAATACCCGAATGTACGTTTTCTGTTGAAGCGGACTAAGGCCGCCAAAATCCATGTGTGGATATGGAACACGATAGGGGAAAACGAGGTAAAGTTATTCAAATGCTTACACGATGAGCGTTTGGCATACCACACGTTCGATTCTTGTGAAGCGGAGCGATATGGTATTGCTTTTCACGAGCAGTTTTATCGGGAAAAAACTGTGGGGGACGAGAAAGAAATGAAGTACGATTTCTTTTTCGCAGGCCTTAATAAAGGTCGGCTACCTTACCTTGAGGCGCTATCCAAAAAATTGCGTAGCTATGGATATGCCACTTTGTTTGTTGTAAGTGACGCTACGGCAGAAAAGGATTTATATCCCAATGTGCATATCTTGCGTAAGGAAATACCTTACGCCGAAATTCTCGATTGGGTGGCTCAATCAAGGGTTATCGTCGATATCGTGAAAGAGAATCAGGCGGGAATGACTTTGCGGGTATTGGAGGGTATATTTTTAAAGAAAAAGGTGTTGTCGAATAATGACAAGATTCTTGACAGCACGATGTTCCGGCCTGAGAATTTCTTTGTGATGAAGGGGCTGGGCTTGAATAAAGAATCCCTCGATCAGTTTATGGCTTCCGTGTATCAGCCTTACGATGAGGCGTTCCGCCGTAAATTGCGCATTGAAACATGGTTGGACAATATATGTCGATAATCGGCAGATGATATATTTAGTCTTGTTTTTGATTTCGGGGTTGGCTGCAGTCGTTTTGGACAGAGGGCGTTTTGATGCCAAAAGTTCAAATGCGGTATATTGGCTTTTGTGTTTGGTATTTATCATTGTGTCGGGTGTCAAATATCGTGTCGGGGGAGATCCATTGACCTATGCTGATGAGTATGATTCCTATCCGACATTTGGAGATTTCGGTTCGGAAAATATCTTCCAAATGAGATACTCGCCCTTATTTTATGTCATAGTGGCGTTATGTAAGTTGGTGTCTAATGATTTTGTCTGTTTTCAAATCGTACAGGCTCTCGTTATCAATATCGCCGTATTTTGGATAATCAACCGATATTCGAGATTCCGATTTACGGCTGTATTTTTTTACTACATTTTGTTCTATCTCTATTTTTGGGAAGTGATGCGGGAAACGTTCTGTATAGCATTGTTCCTTTTTGCAGTTCCATCCCTTTTGCAAAAACGGTATCTGCGATACTATCTTATCGTGTTGCCCGCGGTTTTTATTCATATTTCCGCCTCGTTTCTATTGGTATTTCCTTTGTTGTATAAGTTTGTCGAGAAGGGATGGCTGGCATTATGGGTTGGGGCTTTTGTCTGTGCAATGTTATTTATATTGATTTTTAAGTATCCGACGGCGTTCGCACTGGTGCTTCCCGGTAAGATTATGCATAAAATAATGAGCTATGCTTCGGTTGGAATTTATGGCCCAACGGTCGTGCTGAACTACATTCATGCTTGCGCACTTGCGATACTTACGGCGCTTTCAGAGAAGATATGTGGCAAGGACAAGATTCAGCCTATTTTGAAGATTTATATCTTGCTGTTTATTTTGACCGCTGGCGTACAGGGAATTTATCGTCTTACTAATTATGTGTGTATCTTTGAGGCCATTGTGATATCGAATCTGTTGTTCCCCGTCTTTAGGCAGTTGCTTGCCAAACAATTCTCGTCTGTCGTATTGGCGGTTTCGGTTTCGATAATCTTGGTGCTTAAAGCGTTTAATTTTACGATTTCCACGGACTATTATTCTTCTGGGACGCACTTTTATAATTTATATTACCCTTATGAAACGGTATTCGCTCCGGAAAGTCACTATTGGCGGGAAGCGATATATTACCACCAGATGGAAGAACAGCGCGAGATGCATGCTCGCAATGTGTTGAATTATTAATGTAATATCTCATGTTAGTATCATTTATTGTACCAGTATATAATACGCAGGATTATCTGGAGGAGTGTTTGGATTCCCTTATAGGGCAAACGTGTGCTGACTATGAGGTTATCGTCATTAATGACGGCTCAACGGATAATTCTGCGGAAATCATAGCGCGCTATGCATCGCAATACGATAGTATTCGTGTTATTACGCAAGAGAACAGCGGCTTGTCTGTAGCTCGGAATGTTGGAATCCACCAAGCGAAAGGCGACTATATTTTCTTTGTGGATTCAGATGATTATGTGAATGTGGATGCGGTCCGATTTATAAAGAGAAATATATCGATTTCTGATGTACCCGCGGACGTGATAACATTTTCAAGGTATATATTATTCGGCGGGGTAAGCGAACTTGAATCTCTTGCAATAGACAGGGAATGGTTGAGCCAAAGTACCGAGACCATTTTTTTGAAAATGCTTGAGAGCGCTAAGTTCCAGGCATCTGTTTCGCAGAAAATATTTTCCAGAAAACTTATCAAAGAGCATCAATTGGAATTTATTCCGGGCATACGATATGAAGATTTATACTTTAGTATTAAGGCTTTTCTTTTGTCGAAAAATATAGGTACGATAGAAGAAGGATTATATTACTATAGACGTACTAATAATCAAAGTATCACGAATACTATCTCTCCTAATGATGCGGATGTTGTTGTGACGCTTGATAGATTGTATAAATTCATGGTGGAGAGTGGTTTCGAATACATGATCAATCTTCCCATTTGGAAAATTTTTATTTGCAAATGGGTATGTAATGCGACATTCTTCAAGTATCCGCATTTGAATTTTTGGAACCGAGTGGGGTGGCATAACTGTTGTGTGATAAAGAAAGACCCGTTATTCCGAGATAGCCTCAAGGTAACGGCCCGTATGGCGCCCCAAAAGAATTTGAGGATAGCCGCAAGGTTGATAGATACAAGTGTAACGATGTTTTATATTGTTCGTAAAATAAGTAAAGTACTCTTAAAAAATAAAAGGTTTTAATGAAAAACGTTGCTGTAATCCTGGCTGGAGGAATCGGAAGCCGTTTGAATGCGGGCGTACCTAAACAGTTTCTAAAGGTGGCGGGTATGTCGGTTATCGAACATACCATTTCCGCTTTTGAACGTCATCCTCAAATAGACGAAATAGCCGTGGTGGTAAACGATGCCTATCAGCAAAAAATGTCATCGTATATCGTGAAAAACGACTTCAAGAAAGTCAAGAGGATTTTGGCGAGTGGCGCCGAACGTTATCACTCCTCGTTGTCTGCGATTAGCGCCTATTCGATAGATGGCGAAGAATGCAACCTGATTTTTCACGATGCGGTCCGTCCTCTGATAAGCGCTTCTGTAATAAGCGATGTAGTGACGGCTCTTGAAACCTATGATGCCGTTGACGTAGCCATACCGACAGCCGACACCATTATCAAAGTGAGTGCGGGCAGCATTATTGAGGATATTCCAAACCGTAAGACCTTGATGCGGGGGCAGACGCCGCAGGGCTTTAAACTCTCGGTTATCAAACGCGCTTACGATATTGCGTTGGCCGACCCAAATTTTGTTACGACCGACGATTGTGGCGTGGTGATGAAATATTTGCCGGAAGTCAAGGTGGGCGTCGTAGCTGGTGAGGGAGCCAATATGAAACTAACCTATCAAGAAGATTTTTATTTGATAGAGAAGTTGTTTCAACTCAAAACGACCGACTTGCTTCATTATGAACTGACCGATAGGGAACGGGCAATTCTTAATGGGAAAGTGATTGTCATATTCGGGGCCTCGTCCGGCATCGGAGCGGATTTAGTGGATGTTTGCAAGGAATGCGGGGCGCATGTACATGGTTTCAGCCGCTCGCTCACGGGTACGGATGTTACTTCGGTGGAGAGTGTGCGAAAGGCTTTGGCTTCGGTCAACGATAAAGAAGGACGGATTGATTGTGTGGTGGATACGGCGGCCGTTTTGCATAAAGAGCCGTTGAATGCCATGGCGTATGAACAAATCTACGAGGCCATTGATATCAACTATAAAGGGATGGTCATTGTAGCTAAAGAGTCTTTTGAGTATCTGAAAGCCTCCAAGGGGGCATTGATGTTTTATACGTCCAGCAGTTATACACGCGGCCGCATGAATTATACCATTTACTCCTCCACAAAGTGCGCGACGGTCAATTTCGTGCAGGCCATAGCCGAGGAGTGGGTAACGTATGGCATCCGCGTGCATTGCATCAACCCCGAACGAACGAAAACGCCTATGCGCGTGCGTAATTTCGGTGTAGAGGATGAGTCAACCCTGCTTAAATCCATTGTGGTTGCTCAAGTCAGTGCCAAGGTGTTGGCCTCGGACATCACGGGGCAGGTGGTCGATGTAAAAATTAAAAACTTTAAATAAGTGTCGGGGTTCTTTACTTGGGTTATCCGAAATAGGTCCTGTCGGGAGATAATCGGTCGTCTGGCGGATGTGGCTTTCGGTTGGTGTGTTCGGGCTATTTCGTTTGTTACCATACGGAATAAGCGGAAATGGCTAATCGGTAACAAAACGGGCTGGACGGATAATTCCAAGTATTTGATGCTTTTTCTCAGTCAGGATAATCCTGAACGGATACGGTTGATTTGGATTGGACGAAGCAAAGGGGAAGTGGAAGTTGTTAGGAGTAAGGGGATAGAAGCTTATCGTAAATGGAGTTTTTGCGGTTTATATCATGCGTTGACGGCGGCGGTTTATTGCTTTTCGTCCGATGTTAGTGACATTAACTATTGGGCATCGGGTAAGGCACTTAAAGTCAATATGTGGCATGGGGTTGGCCTTAAGAAGTTGGGGATGAAAGGGAGCATTTTGTATAATCCGCATGATTGGAAAACTCGTGTCTTTGCGCCGTATTGCTATGATAGTCCGACCTATTTTGTAGGACCATCCGATATGATGGCGCGTCATTTTGCGGATTGCTACCGCTTGTCGGATGCTCAAATGTTGCGGGTGGGATATCCGCGTTGTGATTTACTCCAACGTAGCGTGGACTATGTAGAAGATTATATCCGGCATTTTGAAAGTGCGGAAATGTTGGCGTTGTATGAAGAACTCGGGCGGTATCAAAAGGTATATATTTATATGCCTACGTTTCGGGATGATCAAAGAGACTTTATTGTTTCAGCCGGCATCGATTTTGTAAAGTTGAACGAACTTTTGCGTAAAAAGAACTATTTTTTGCTTTTGAAATTCCATCCGGCGACGCGTGTCTGCTCTATGGATATTGATGGTTTATCGAATATGCGTCTCGTGGATAAGCGGATGGATATTTATCCTATTCTTCCTAAAACAGATGTTTTGATAACGGACTATTCTTCGATTTATTATGATTATATTTTAATGAAGCGGAAGAGTGTTATCCTATTCCCGTTTGATTATTCGGAATATATTGAACATAGCCGCGATTTCGCTTTCGATTACATGACCTATACGCCGGGCGTTAAAGCGTGGAGTTTTGATGAATTATATGCCATTATTGAATCGGGACGAGAACTTGAATTTCCAGAACGCGATGATATTATCCGAAAGTTTTGGGGCGATAATTTCAACAATGCGTCTGCCCGGATAAAGTCTGTGGTCTTGAATAGGCTGCAAGATGGATGGGAAAATAACGAAAAATAGAAAAGCTTTTAAAATCATTTATAATGAACTCTGCGGTTATGGAACCTATAGATGCCGTTATTCCTTGGGTGGATGATACTGACTTGGAATGGAAAACCGAACGCAATAAATATTTATCGGAATTCCGGGAAAGTTCCGAGAGGCTCTCGCATTATTTTAGAGATTGGGATACTTTGCGTTATGTTTTTCGCAGTATCGAATTCAATATGCCTTGGATCAGAACCGTACATTTTCTGACTTGTGGACATTTGCCCGATTGGCTGAATACGATTCACCCCAAACTCCGGATACATAAGCATTCGGAGTTTTTTTCAAAAGACTCAGTATTGCCAATGTTTAGCGCTCATCCGATAGAGATGAATCTGATGAATATCGAAGGTCTTGCTGAAAGGTTTATTTATTTTAACGATGACACATTGGTTGTCAAGCCGGTCAGTCCGGACCGCTTTTTTTTCGGCGAGCTTCCGGTTGACTCCCTCGTTTGGGATTTTCCGCGAGGAGGGTGGCTTTATGACCGAATCCGCATAAAAGACACTTATGCTGATATATGTAAAAATTCCATACACTTGATTTTAAGTCGTATTTCATTGGGAAAGTTGATGGAGCGGAAAAATGAATTCCTATACCATCGCACGTATCCTTGGGTAGACAGAATGAGAAATCGCTTTTTCAATACCATAGGTGTGCATGAATGGATAAAGGTAAACCATCATCCTCAGGCACATACGCTTTCAAATCTTAGAACTTGTCAGGAACTTTTTGGAGAAGCAATGAGGAATACAGCCCGGAGCCGATTTAGGACAAATACGGACGTGAATCAATATCTCTATAGGAATTATGCTCTCCTATCCGGCAACTTTTATCCGTATTTTCATGATGATTCTTTCTGTGTAGCATTGTCTTCTGTCGAATACTATAATACAACGCGTCATAACTTAACCGAAAAGACGCTTGTTTGCTTGAATGACAGTTTATTCTTGAAAGAGGAGGAGTATCCTTTGCTAAAGCAAATGGTTGCCCGCGATCTTAAGCAATGCTTGCCGCTTAAATCGAATTTTGAAAAATAGGTTTTTCTTGAACCTATGGCTATAAGAACAACTATTGATATGGATTTTTCTGTGTTGATGTCGGTCTATTGTAATGATAGGCCGGATTATTTTCGTTTGGCGGTGGAAAGCGTCACGGTTAAGCAGACTCTGCACCCTTCGGAAGTGGTGATTGTGGTGGATGGCCCCATCCCAGAAGCGCTAAAGGAAATGGTGATGGCATTGGCGTCGGAAATTCCGGCTATAAAGTTAGTTTGGCTTGAAAAGAATGGCGGACTAGGGAACGCTTTGCATATTGGTATGGAAACCGTGTCCAATGAATTGGTGTTTCGGATGGATTCGGATGACATCTCTTTGCCAGATAGATTTGAAAAACAAGTCGCTTATATGCAGGCGCATTCGGAATGTGCTTTGTTGGGTGGGCAGATTGCAGAGTTTGTCGACAACGAGTCGAACATTGTCGGCATACGGAAGGTGCCTTGTACGCCTGAAGATATTCTCGTACATATGAATGTGCGTTGCCCGTTGAACCACGTTAGTGTGGCTATGTCGCGCTCGCGTGTTCTTGCGGTGGGCAATTATCAGGATTGGCATTTCAATGAAGATTATTATTTGTGGATAAGGATGGCCGAGGCTGGATACGGCATGGCCAACCTCCCAGATGTGTTGGTCAATGTTAGGGTCGGTAAGGAAATGTATGCCCGGCGGGGAGGGTGGAAATATTTTAAGAGCGAAAAGGGGTTGCAAGATTATATGTTGCAGCATGGTATGCTTTCTTTGTCCCATTATGTGTTTAATGTCACGGTGCGATGGATTGTACAGGTGGGGATGCCGGGTTGGCTACGGGGATTCGTTTTCCGAAAATTTTTCAGACAATGACAGCCTCCGTCATTGATTGGGGCCATTAGGTCGTGCAGTTTTATTCCATAATAGGGATATTGCATTTATATAAAATTTGTTAAGAGATAAAGATGGATACTTATCGTTTGTATAAGGGCTATTGGATATTTAACGATGCGCCAAACAAAGAAAAGCGATTGTCTCATAAAGAGGCTTGCGCTTGGTTGGAACGGGGAGGATTGATGCTGAGGAATACCTATGATTTTGATTGTGATGAAACAACAAAGTTTTGGTATGTCATAAAGGACGTTTTTGGGGGGTATGAGGAGTTGAGTCGCAATACACGTAATCAAGTAAGGAAAGGCTATAAGAATTTCACAATAAAGCCTATCTCAAAAGATATTTTGCGACAACAGGGATATAATGTATACCGTCAGGCCATCTTGCACTATAAGACAAACGCGAGATTAGTTGACGAGGAAACATTTATGCGGGATATTGCCAATATGTCTGATAATATGGAACTATGGGGCGCCTATTCTCAAATAGAAAACAAGCTTGCCGCCTATGCCATTTGTCGGATTCAGTCCAATTATTGTTCATATGCCAATCTCAAAGGAACGCCGGATGCCTTGAAAAATTATGCCTATTATGCACTCATTTTTGAAATGAACAAGCACTATCTTACGGAGAGACATATGCCCTATGTATCAGATGGCGCACGTAGCATGACCGAGCATTCCAACATACAACCGTTCTTGATGGATAAATTTCAATTTCGCAAAGCATATTGCCATTTAAATATATATAGTAAAAGCTGGCTGAAGCCATTCTTATTCTTGCTCTGCCCTTTGCGTAAATTGATACCCAATCGGAGTATAAGAGCCGTGTTAAAGATGTATAGTTTACAGGGATAATATGTTGGATTATATTTTGAAATATATGTTTGACCGCACGATGGCCTTGGTCGGCCTCTTGTTGTTGTGGCCGGTATTGCTGGTCGTGGCGATGCTGGTAAAGATTAAGATGCCTGGCGGCCCTGTAATTTTCAAGCAGAAACGTGTGGGGCGCGAAGGGCGTCTTTTTACGATGTATAAGTTCCGTTCAATGACGGTTGACCACGGCGGTTCATCGGTGTCGGTGGCGGGCGAAAGCCGCATTACGCCGCTTGGGGCGAAGTTGCGTCGTTATAAACTGGATGAATTGCCGGAACTTTGGAATGTGTTGATTGGCGATATGAGTTTTGTCGGGCCGCGGCCCGATGTGCCGGGTTATGCCGACAAACTAAAGGGGGAAGAACGGGAAGTACTGCAACTCCGTCCGGGCATTACGGGGCCGGCTTCGCTCAAATACCGGAATGAGGAAGAATTGTTGGCGACTCAGGCTAATCCGCAACAATACAACGATGAGGTCATTTATCCGGATAAGGTTCGGATAAACCTATACTATCTGCGTCATTATTCCTTTGTGAAGGATTTGCGGATGATTGTCTGCACGGTGTTGGGGCGCAAGATGTATTACAACAACGAATGGATTTAAAAGATATACGATAATGAATAAGCGTATTTATCTGTGTTTGGCGCACATGGGCGGAAAGGAAATGCAGTATGTGCAAGAGGCGTTCGACACAAATTGGGTGGTGCCTTTGGGCCCGAATGTAAACGGTTTTGAGGCGGATTTGGAAGCCTTTGTAGGCGAGGGCAAGAAAGTGGTGGCGCTTTCGGCCGGTACGGCGGCCGTGCATTTGGCCTTGTTGGCTTGCGGGGTAGGCCCCGGCGACGAGGTGTTGGTGCAGAGTTTCACGTTCTGTGCTTCTTCGCATCCGGTCACTTATCTCGGCGCGACGCCCGTATTTGTGGACTCCGAGCCGGATAGCTGGAACATGGATCCGGCCTTGCTCGAAACGGCCATCAAAGACCGCATGGCCAAGACGGGGCGTAAGCCCAAGGTCATCATGCCCGTCTATCTTTACGGTATGCCCGGTCGCATTGATGAAATCATGGCCATAGGAGCCAAATACGATATACCGGTGGTGGAAGATGCGGCGGAGGGCTTTGGCAGCCGCTTCGACGGCCGTGTGTGCGGCACATTCGGTCGCTACGGCGTGCTGTCGTTCAACGGCAACAAGATGATTACGACTTCGGGCGGGGGCGCGCTGATTTGCCCCGACGAGGCCGCCAAGCAGGAAATCATGTTCTACGCCACGCAGGCGCGGGAGGCTTATCCGTATTATCAGCACGAAAAAATCGGTTACAATTACCGTATGTCCAATATCTGCGCCGGCATCGGTCGCGGTCAGATGCACGTGTTGGACGCGCATATCGCGCATCACAAACACGTTTGGCAACTTTACAACGAATTGTTGGCCAACGTGCCCGGCATCCGTCTGCTCGGCAACCCGTCGCCGCGCTACGACAGCAATTTCTGGCTCTGTACAATCGTGTTGGATGAAGCCCTAAGGGTTAAGGACGAGGACAAAGCCTATGCGGCCGTGGTGCAGGGGGCCGTCGGTGGCGCCGCCGGCGTGACGCACGCGACCAAGAATCCCCATACGGCGCACGAGCCCAACCGGAACGTGGAGGCCATGCGCATGGCGTTGGATGCGGCCGGCGTTGAAGCGCGCCCGCTGTGGAAGCCCATGCACCTGCAGCCCGTCTATGCCCAAAGTCCGGCCTATGTCAACGGCGTGAGCGAACAGTTGTTCCGCCAAGGCCTCTGTTTGCCCGCCGGCCCCTGCGTCTCGGACGAAGACGTCCGCTATATCGTGGCACAGATTAAGGCCGCGTTGGCGTAAAAGTTTGTTTGCGAACAGGCATCCGCTAAGTGTACCGCCCTTCCGTCGGTTCTCCGACAGAAGGGCGGGTTTCGTTTAAAAATCGTATATTTGTACTCTGAACAAAGGATAACTTAATATTATGGA
>CAYTZG010000023.1:0-23412 GCA_964442435.1 uncultured Bacteroidaceae bacterium
CGCCCGCTCCTCGCGCAGCAGCGCGTTCAACAGCGTCGATTTGCCGGCGTTGGGCCGCCCGATGAGCACCACCGGCACGCCCTCTTTCAACGCCAAGCCCGTGGCGAACGACCGCCGCAGGGCCGCCACGCGCGCGGCCATCTCGTCCAGCAGCGACCGCAGGGCCGACCGGTCGGCGAACTCCACGTCCTCTTCGCTGAAGTCCAACTCCAGCTCCACCAAGGCCGCGAACTCGACAAGCCGCGCGCGCAGGGCCGCCATCTCGTTGGAGACGCCGCCCCGCAGCTGCCGCCACGCCAAATCGTGGGAGGCCTTGTTTTCGGCCGCAATGAGGTCGGCCACGGCCTCGGCCTGGCTCAAGTCCATGCGGCCGTTCAGAAACGCGCGCTTCGTAAACTCGCCCGGCTCGGCCATGCGCGCGCCGGCGTCGGTCAGAGCCGACAGCAGCCGCCGCACGATATAGGGCGACGCGTGACAGGCCAGTTCCACGACGTCTTCGCCCGTATAGGAACGGGGTGCGCGGAACAGCGTCACCACGCCTTCGTCCAACACCTCTTCCGCCGCGTCCCCGCCCGCCGCCACAAAGGTCGCGAACCGGACGCGGTGCGAGGCCGTTTCGGCCAAATCGCCCCGCCGGCAGCGCACCACCTTGTCCGCAATGGCGATGGCCTGCGCTCCGCTGAGCCGTATCACACTGATACCGCCGCTGCCCGCCGGCGTCGCGGTGGCACAAATGCTGTCTTCCATTACTTGTTGTAGCGTTCTTTCAGTTTCTCGATTTGCTTCTTGAGCGCGTCCAGACACAAATCCACGGCTTCCTCAAACGTGTCGCACTGCTTGGAGGCAAACAGTTCCTCGCCGCTCGCCAGCACGCGCACCTCGCCGATTTTGTTCATCTCCGACTGGTCCTTATCCACCTTCAACGTCACCTCCGCCTTCATCGCCTGCGGCAGAAACGTCGCCACCTTCTTCATTTTCTTTTCGATAAATTCAACCAGTTTCTCATCGGCCTTGAATTTAACCGCATTCACCATGATTTCCATAACAATCCTTTCTTTTTAAGGGTTTATAGTCTATTTTTCAAGCCTTCGGATGGGCTTCCGCATAGGCTTTCTTGAGTTTCTCTATCGTGTTATGCGTATATATTTGCGTCGAAGCCAGGCTGCTGTGCCCCAGCAGCATCTGTACGGCGTTCAGGTCGGCGCCCTCGTTGAGCAGATGCGTCGCAAACGTGTGGCGCAGCACGTGCGGGCTGCATTTCTCAATCGTCGTATATTTGCGCAGACAGGCGTGCACGAGGCGATAGACATACGAGCGCGACAGGGGTTGCCCCGCCGGCGTCACAAAAAACGTCTCGCCCGCCAACGCCCCCACTTCCTCGGTCCGCAGCCGCCGGTAAACGTCTATGGCCTCGCATAGCGCGGCGTGCAACGGTATCTGCCGCTCCTTGTTGCGTTTGCCCAGCACCGTCAGCACGGCCTGCCGCGCGTCCACCTTGCGGTCTTTTAGCGACAGCAGTTCAGCCGAGCGCATCCCCGTGCCGTAAAACAATTCCAAAATCAGGTAGTCGCGATAGGTCTCGAACGGGCTTTTCCGTTTGGGTTTCCGCCCCGTGACGTTTTCTTTCAACGCGGTTTCCGGGTGACCCGACGGGTTGGCCGACGCCAAGGGCTGACCCGACGCGCCGACGGCTTCCTGCCGCGTGAGTTGCGCCATGCCGCCCTCCTCCACGAAAAAGACGAGCCGTTTGCCCGTCTTGGGCAACGGCAGCCGCAGGGCCGGATTGGACGTCAGCCGCCCCGCCTTCATCTCGTGACGGAAAAACGACCGCAGCGCCGACACCTTGCGCCGGATGCTGTAAGGCGCCATCCTGCGCTCCGCCAGCCACGCCACATACGAACGCAGGCGCAGCCGGTCGGCCGCCGCCCAGTCGTCATCCCCGAAAGTCTCTTGAACATAGGCCGCGAATTCGGCCAAATCGCGGCGATAAGCCTCCACGGTCAAGGGCGAGTATCGCTTTTCCGCTTTCAGATAGTCTAAAAAACGCGCCACCCCATCCTGCATACCCTTATGTCGCCCGTCGCCTTCCATATCGCCGTTCTTAGCTCCGACACACGCAAAATCACGCACGTATGCCAAAGGTTATCTTCCACAAATATAGCGAAAATTTCTTTACCGAACCCGCGGCGCGACCACAATTTACAAACGCTAGGCCAAATATTTGGCAAGCAGGTAGCCGCCGCCCATCAGCCAGATATACAGGATAAAGGCCAACAGAAACGGCTTGAAGCCGGCTTTCTTGAACTTGTCGAAGCTGGTCTCCGCGCCCAAGGCCGTCATGGCCATCGTGAGCATGAACGTGTCGAGCTGGTTGATGCCGTTTACAAGCGTGTCGAGCCAAACGAGGTCTTTGGGCAACAAGGAGTTGATGCCGATGACGAGCAGGAATCCGAACGCGAACCAGGGCACAGGCACGGCCGTGGCCGGCGCCGCCTTGACGCCACGCGCCAACGCGAAGCCCATGATGACCAAGACCGGCGCCAACAGCATGACGCGAATCATCTTGACGATGATGGCCGGGTCGGCGATTTCGGCCCCCATCGCGTTGCCCGCCCCCACCACGTGCGCCACCTCGTGCAGCGTGGCCCCGGTGTAAAGCCCCATCTGTTCGGGCGTCAGGTCAAACAGCCCCACGCGGTACAGTACGGGATAGATGAACATCGAAACGGTACCGAAAATAACGACGGTGGAAACGGCCACGGCCGTTTTGTGCGGCTCGCCCTTGACCACGGGTTCGGCGCCCAGTACGGCCGCCGCGCCGCAAATCGCGCTACCGGTGGCCGTCAGCAGCGACAGGTCGCGGTCCATCTTCAACAATTTGCCCACGAGCAGGCCTAAAAATATCGTGACGGTAACGATGATGCAGTCGATCAGAATGGCCGGACCGCCGATGGCCACCACGCTCTGAAACGTGAGCCTGAAGCCGTAGAGGATGATGCCGGCGCGCAGAATCTGTTTGGTGCAGAACTGGATGCCGGGCACCCACGTGGCCGGCAAGTGGTTGCGCAGACTGTTGGCGTACAGCATACCGAGGATGATGCCGACGATGAGCGGGCTGAACGACAGCCGTTTGACGAATTCGAATTCCGCGATGTAAAAGGCGGCGCACGAGAACAGCGCAATCAGCAGGATGCCGTGCAGCACATTGGCTCTTTGTTCGCTTATCATGGTTTTTATTTTTTATGTTTGAACCGCCCACCCGCAAGGCCGCCGACGCGGCCCGCAAGGGGCCTTCCCACAGTCCCGCCGCCCGCATGGGGACGCGGCACTGCAAAGTTAGCACTTTTCGCTTTATTTTCCGTAACTTCGCGACCGCAAAACGGAAAGAAATCCCGACAAAAACGATTCTTATGGACTTGAAACGGATGACCGAACAGGTCTGCGACCTGTGCCGCGAAGTCGGCGCTTTTATCGATGAACAGGCCCGCCGGTTCGATACGGCCAAAGTGGAATTCAAAGGCCCGCACGACTATGTGAGTTATGTAGATAAGACGTCCGAACAGCGGCTTACGGAAGGCCTTTCGCGCATCCTGCCCGAAGCCGGCTTTTTGGCCGAGGAAGGCACGCGCAAGGAGGGCGAACGCTTTACGTGGATTATCGACCCCTTGGACGGCACCACCAACTTCATCCACGGCGTGCCGGTCTATGCCATCAGCATCGCGCTCTTGGACAAGCAAGCCGCGGTGCCGGGGCCTTCGGCACCCTTGGCGGCGGGCGGCATCGTACTCGGCGTCATCTATCATGTATCCATGCGCGAGATGTTTTACGCCTGTACGGGCGAACCCACGCGCTGCAACGGCCGCGAGGCCCGCGTCAGCCCCATGGCTTCGTTCGACAACGCCTTGCTGGCCACCGGCTTCCCCTACTACGACTACAGCCGTCTGCCCGCCTATATGAAACTGCTGGAATATACGATGCTGCATACGGCCGGCATCCGCCGACTGGGTTCGGCCGCCCTCGACTTGGCCTATGTGGCCTGCGGCCGTTGCGAGTTGTTCTACGAATACGGGTTGCGTCCATGGGATGTGGCGGCCGGGCTGTTCCTCGTACAGCAGGCCGGCGGCACCGTGACCGACTTTTCGGGCGGCGGCCGCTACCTGTTCGACAAGGAAATCGTGGCCACGAACGGGCCGTTGCACGCGCCCTTCCTGGATTTGCTCAAACGGCACGGCTTGGACGCCAAGGCTTAGGGCTGCACGTCGCCTATTTCCACGAGCTTGTGTACGATGGCATAGATGGTCAGACCCGCCGGGCTGTGAATCTGTAACTTGCCGGCGATGTTCTTGCGATGGGTCATGACCGTATGCGTGGAGATATTCAGTTTGTCGGCGATTTGCTTGTTCGTCCAGCCCTTCACCACCCCGATGATGATGTCTTTCTCGCGCGGGCTCAGCATCTGCGCCGCCTCCGCCTTTTCTTCCGTCCGCAACACCGCCTCCAATTTCTCCTTGATGGTTTCGGCGCTGTCGTAAATCGAAACGGCCGTATCGTAATGCTGCAACACCTGCCTATCGCCCAGCACCGTCTGCAGGGCCACGGTACGGCAAGACGTACAGCCCGCCTCCTGCAACAGGCTGTCGGGCCGTTGCAGCCCCAGCCAGTTGGGATTGATGATGAGTAAATCCGGCTTCTGCCGTTTGAGCTGCACCGGCAGCAAGGCCATGTCCGTGATTTCGGAAACTTCCATGCGCAGGTCGCTCATCCGCTTCAACACCGCCATGAGCCCGCTCCGTACAATGACCGACGATTCGGCTACCACCGCTTGTAATCGCGTATTC
Source organism: uncultured Bacteroidaceae bacterium (assembly GCA_964442435.1). Classification (GTDB taxonomy): domain Bacteria; phylum Bacteroidota; class Bacteroidia; order Bacteroidales; family P3; genus CAMXAS01. Next base: position 4,839 of record CAYTZG010000023.1, read on the forward strand.
ATAGGCTTAGGCTTTGGCGGTTCTCAAACTTTCCTGAATCCGGATGGCCGGCACATACAGCTCGTTTTCCACGGCGTTGTGCAGACGCAGGTCGGAGGCGCAGTTGAAGATGTCGTAAAGCAGGCTGTTGATTTTGACGCTGCTTTGCGCCGGATAATATTTGATGATGAGATTCTTGAACTCCGTCAGCTTGTTCTCCACATGGTCGTGGTGCTTCGAGAAGATGGCGATTTCGTAGCCCACGGGGCGGCCTTTGGCCTTCAACAGCGTCTCCACATACGGAAACACGATTTCGTCCTCGTAGTTCATGTGCTTGCGCACCTCGTCCACATATTCGTCGTAAAAGCGCATCATCAGCCGCGCGATATGCCGGCGGTCCTGGCCGCCGTCGCCCGCGGGCCGTCCGGCTTCGGATTCGGCCAACAGTTCGCCCTCCATGATTTCGACCAACTTGCGGCGGATGGCCGGCAAACGGTATTCGAGGAAATAGACGTGCGAATGCCGCAAAAAATCGGTGAGCGCGGGGATGGAAATGGCGCGCTTGACCGTGTCCGACGGCAGTTCTTCATTCACAAACAGGTTGACGATGGCCAAAAACGTATCGGGATCCACGCCCCGTTCGCGGCAAACCGCCTCCACCGTCTTTTCTCCGAAGCCGATAGGGATGTCGAAGATGCTCAGAATTAGCAGCATGGCATAATTCTCGCAAATCAGTGCCCCCATCTCGTCCTCTTTCTTGTACAATCCGACGTTATACATAATCCGTCCTTTTACCGTTTGCAAATATAACCATTTCTCCGCTTCCCCGCACGCCTACTCCGGCACGTAGATGATTTCGCCGCTCTCCAGCTCGTAGGCGACGCCCACGCGCCGGCCCCGCGACGACTTGTCTTGCGTGCGCTCGTCCGAAGCCTTGTATTTTTCTATCTTCTCGCCTTTCTTCGTGATGATTTCCATCTGCTCCGTGCCCGGGTTCTTCACCATCGTAAAGTCCTCCTGCGAGAATATCTCGGTCATGTTGAAGCGCGTCACCAAGGCCACCATCAACGCCACGGCAAACACCATGGCCACGTCGAACAGGTTGGTCAGCACCGACAGCGGGTCGTCGTCGGCGCCGTCGGCTTGCAACAGGCGTCTCTTACGGCTCATGCCAAGCCTCCTTTCAGTTTTTCGGCCACATAGGTCAGCAGGTTCATCTCGCCGGCCACCCAGCGTTGACGCGCCTGCAGCGTGATAAAGCCGACGGCGCCGATAATGAGGCCCACCACGGTGGTGGCGAAGGCTACCTGCATATTGGAGGCCATCGAAGCCACGTCGCCCGTGGCCAAGCCCAGCAGGGCCGGCCCCATCGGTATCAACGTGCCCATCAGCCCCAATATCGGGCCTATCTTGACCAAGAGTTTGGATTTGCCCAAGCCTTTGTCGGCCTCCACCTCATAGTCGCCCAGGCGTTTCTCCAGCAGCGCGGCGTCGCCGGCCGCCTCCCGCAGAGACACGATGTAACGCCCCACGACCGAACGCGATACGTCGGGCAGGGTCGCCACATGGTTCAGCCAGTCTTGCAGCGGCATTTCATCCAAGGTCTCATCCAGCTGACGGCTCAGACGGCGGTGTTCGATATACTGGCCGTAAAACCGGCCGATCATCCACAGCGCGTTCACGAAGAAATACAGCAGGAACACGATGACCGGCACCAGCAGGCCGGTCGAAATCCAATACAGTAAAGCGGTAATCTGATTCATATCGATATAGGCTAATGTTTGACGAAACGACGTTTCAGAGACGTAAACACGGCGGCGTAACGGCCGGCCACGAACAGCAGGCCCGCGCCGAGGCACAGGGCCGCCAACGCATCCCAGGCCATGGGGGCGCGCGGCGCGGAGACGGGCATCGGGAACAAGGCGGCATAGGCCAACAGCCCCGCCCCCAGCATAAACAGATACAGCAAAATGCGCAGTTCCCGTTTATAGACGTTTTCGCGCATGGCCATTTGCAAAAGGCGGCCCAACACCAAGACAACCCCGCCCGTCAGCAACGAAAACTCGACCGCCGTCAGCATAAAGCTTCGGCCGCCGGCCCGCAAGCCGAAATAGCGCGATTCGAAATAAGCGACGGCACAGAAAAAGACCGGCCCCGGCACCGCATTCAAAAAGCGGCATACCCGCCGCGCCTTGGTCGGTTTATCGCCCGAAGCCCCCAACTGGAGCAGGATGGCCGCAATGGCCTCCACCGTCACGAGCAAGACCGCGTCGCCCACCCATTGCGGCATGGACAGGTGCGCGCCCAAATACGTCATCGGCAAACGGATAATCCACGGGTAAATCCCCATAGCCCACAGAGACGCCGCTAAGGCATAGGCCGACCGTTTGAGCAGTCGGCCCGACAGGGCGGCTTGCAGACTATACTGTACTATGGCTAATACAAAGATGATTTGCGTCAACGTTTCCATGTCTTTCTTATTTTTCGCGGGCTTGGGACGCCGAGCGCCGGCGCCGCCAAATCCAAACGCCCAACAGCAGGGCGATAACGGCCACGGCGATGCCTAAGCCTTGCCACGTGGCGCGCGGCCGCGCCTCGGCCGAACGGGCGGCCCGTTGCTCCGGCGTCGCGGACTCCTCTTTTTCCAATACCCGTGCGCCCTCCTTGTCGATGTTGTCGATGGCCGGCCGCAGGGCCTCGTCTATCTTGGCTTCATAGCGTTCGGCCGCCGGCACGTCCAACTTGGAAGCGATAAACTGCTTCAAGGCCGCGTTGTCGCATACAAAGCCACTGCAAGCCGCCTCGTGTTCGGCCACCATCTTGCCGTGCAGTTCCGCCACGCGTTGCAGCTGCCGTTCGTCGGCCTGCCACAGCCCCTTGCGCGCGCTTTCCATCATCACGGCCGTCACCTCCTGCAACGCATAGGGGTTCTTGTCGGCGAACTGCCGTTCCACGCCCAAGCCGTAGCGGTCTTCCACATAGATTTCGTAGTATTCGTCCCACAGCCGGTTGTCGATGGCCGAAGCCCGCATCGCGTTCCAACCATAGGTGTTGCGCACCGTTTCGGCAAAGGTCGAAAGCGCGCTGGCCTCGCCCTGCAGCATATGCGATATATACTTCGGATTCAGCACCGTCGAACCGCTTTCCACGCCGATGGCTTCTTTGAGTTCCTGTACCTTGGCGCGGTCGCGGTTGCGGAAGTCGCTGAAATAGGCGGAGGGTTCGTGCCCCGTTACCTGCGACACGGCCGCCGACAGCCCGCCCATGAATTCATACACGTGGTCGAGGCTCAACGGCCCCCACGTATTGCTGGCGCGCGGCTGCACCACCGTCTCGGTATTGAGCAGCGCGGCTTCGAACACGTTTTCGCGCGTCTCGCCCCAGCCCTCGCCGCCGTCGGCCGAATAGAGGCCGCTCATGTTGGCGATATAGCGTTCGGCTATTTCACTTACCGAATCCCAGCTGTCGCCCTTCTCCACCATGCCCATGATGGACGTGCCGTAGTTGCCGTTCACGCCGCCGAAAATCCGCTCGCCCGCGTATTTGCGCGCGTCAGCGGGCGAATAGCCCTTTTCCAGCAGATAGCGTTCGGCCTGTTGCCGGCCGGCCTTGACGTAATTCCCGCTCCCGTCCTCGGCCTCGGCGGCCATCGCGATGGCCTTATGTATCAAGGCCAAGCGGGAAGCCGCAATGTCGCGGAGCTGACCCGACGTCTGCACGACCACATCCACACGCGGACGGCCCAACTCCTCGGCCGGCACCAAACGCAGCGAACGGATGTTGCCGAAGCCGTCGCGCAGGGGTTCTACCCCCAACAGGTGGAAGATCTGCGCCACCATCGCCCCTTCGGTCGAAACGAAATCGGTGGCCCATAGCGTAAAGCTGACCTTTTCCGGATAACGGCCCAGCCGTTCCCGTTCGGCGGCCAGCAGTTCGTCGGCCAGGCGTTTGCCCACCTGCCAGGCCTGCGCCGTGGGCGTGGTTTCGGGATTGACGGAATAGAAGTTCTTGCCCGTGGGCACGGCCGCCGGGTTGAGCACGGGGTCGCCGGCCGAGCCGGCCGCTACATAGCGGCCGGATAGCGCCGCCAACAGCGCCTGTTGTTCCGCCCGCGTACTCTGCCGCAAGTCGTCCTTCAAACGCACGGCCATGCGCAAGGCCGACTGCAAGCCCGCAGCCGCCTCGGTTTGCCGCTGTTGACGTGCCGCCCGGTCATTGGCCTGCGGCGCGCGGCGGGCTTCCGCCCCGCCGCCGGCCGGCTCCCCGTTCATCGACTGGGCCTGCGCCATGCGTTGCATCATGCCCGGCATCCCGCTGTCACCCATCCGACGCATACGCGCGGTCATCTCCGCCTTGCGCCGTTCGGCTTCCGCCAACAGCGTCCGGTCTTCCTCCGACAGCACGCCGCGCAATACCGCCTCGGGCGTTTCGCCCGCAAACAGCCGTTTGAGCAAGCGTGCGCCGGCCTCACCGTAACGGTGGTTTACAAATACGGCCTCGCCGGCCTGTTCTTCGGTAATGCGCCCGTGCGCCGCATCCACGGCCGCGAGCCCGTAACATACGGCGTCGATGGCCATGAGCCGCGCCGTATTATCCACTTGTTCCGCCGTGTAGGGTCGCCCCAAGATATAAAGGCCGTCCCCCACCTTGGCGTTTTCAATTTCCTCTACATAATGGTGCACGCGTTCCACCTCATCGTCCGTCAACACGCGCCCCGTATCGATGGACAGGGCCGACAGCACACCGTTACGCGCGGCCAAGGCCGTGATGCTTTCCAAATAATGCCGGCGCAAATCGCCCTCCGGCACGTTCTCCAAACGGTGCACCTCATCGCGCAGCCGGTGCAGTTCCGGATTGAGGCCGCTCGGCATGAACGGCGCCGTCAGGTGCGACAGCAACGTGGCGTAGCTGCGCCGCTTGGCGATAATGCCCTCGCCTATATTGCTGATGGTATAGATATAGAAATGCGGCACGTCGCCTATCAAGGCGTCCGTCCAGTCGGCATCCGACAGCGCCAACTGCTTGCCCGGAATGAACTCCAGACTGCCGTGCGTGCCGAAATGCAGGATGGCGTCGGCCCCGAACGCCTTGCGCGTCCACAGGTAGGAGGCCACATACGGATAGGCGGGTACCGAACCGCCCCCGTGTACGATTTTATCCACGTCCGTGCCTGCCGAAGCCATGGGCTGCGGCAGAATCACGACCTTGCCGAATTGCAGGCGCGCCACGGCCACGGCCTTGCCGCCGTCCGCCAAGTCGATGCCCATATAGGCACCGGGAAACGCGCCGTAGCGCGCCTGAAGCGAATCGGCCAAAGCCGCCGGACATTCATCCCGCATCCACTGCCCGAATTCCGCTTCGCTCACCTGAGCGGGCTTGCCCGTTTTCAGGAAACGGTCATACGCGCCCTCGGCATACGGGCCCAGCACGACGCCGCTCTCGGCAATAAGCCGTTCCAGTCCGGCGGCATCGGCCGGCAGCCCGCTGACGTCATAACCATTTTCCTGCAAAAGTTTCAACGTATTGAACAAAGAGGGCACGCCTTCCAGCCCGGAAGCGTTCACAGCCCCTTTGCCCACGCCCTTGTAATAATAGATGGCGATTTTCTTGTCCGCATTGGCCTTTAGCCGCAGGTCGGCGTAATGCCGCACCAAACGGCAGAATTTCTCCGTATGGCCGGGGATGGCGTCAAAAATCTTCATGCCGTTGCGTTCAAACGCCGCCGTCACGGCATAGGGCGCCACCGCCCCGTCGAGTTCCGGCAACACCACGCTCATCGCGCTGCCGCTGCCGCCGCTCATACCCTGTTTGTCGGCCATCCAATCCTCATACAACTCGTTGACCGTCAGCGGCGCCAACATCGGTGCGCCCCAAGCCGCCAGCGAATCCGTACCGCGTTGGGCGCCGCCCATCAGCAAGCGTCCGTGCGGCCGGTTGATGATGATATCGGGCTTCACGGCCGAAATCATGTCCAATTTCTTTTCCCCGAACGAAAATATCGGATAGACGTTCAGGCCTTTCTCCTCCAACGAACGCACCAAGGCCGCCATATGCTCCTCGTTGGAGTTCTGCATATTGATGTTGCCCGAAAGCAACACCACGCGCGGCGCGTCCGGCCGATACAGGCCTTTGGCTTCGTAAAACGCCTGATAGTCGGCGTAGGTGGCAAAGAACTCGTCTTCGCCCAAATGAAAGAAATAATCGGCCGGCACCGGCACCACGTCTTCATAGGCGCCGTTGAACCAGCGTTTGCCGTCTATTTCACGACGGATATAGTTGAACAGGCTACGGTAATTCCGTACCGAGCCGTTGTCCATCAAAGCGGCGACATACGCCAGTCGGGCACTATCGAGCGAATTGATTTCCGCATTCGTGCTTTCGGTCGAGAACACCGACACGCCCTTGGCGATGGCCGAGCGGATGGCGTCCAGATGCCGTTGCCCCAAGCCGTTGCCGTGCACCCGCACCAACACCATGTCGTAACGGCGGATTTTCTCCACCTGCTCCAAATCCACCGGTTCTATCTTCACGAAAGCGTTGTCGTTGGCGCGACGCATCTTCTCCACCGTAAAATCCGGAAAGTTCAGCGTCGCCACCTTCGTCTTCGCCCCATAACGCATATACAGACCGCACAACCCTAATAACGCGATCACGCATACGCCCAAACTGTAGTATATCGCCTTGCGGTTCATCTCTGATGGGGGTTTATTCGCTTATGCTTAGTTCATTTTCTGAACGTTGAACAAGATTTTGCCGCTCACATTTTCTGCATCCTTGTACTGCGTGAACTCCACCTTGTAGATGCCCAGACCGTCGGCCGTGCGGAACGCGTAAACCGGCGCTTTCAGATAGACGGGCGGCATAATCGTTTCGCCATCGGCGTTTTTCTTAAACAGAATGACCGTAGCCTCCGACTTGACGGTTTCGACATCGCCGCCCATGGATTCGGTCAGGATGACCTTATCCACAACAAAGGTCGCCCCGGACGGCAGATTGGCGTTGGCAAACGTCACGTCGTCCGCAAACGTATATACCCCGCCTTGCGCGCCTACGGTCGTGGCCGCGCCGCTGTTGGTGCGAATCGAATATTTGTTGAACGCGATGTCCCAGTCTTTGCGCGCGAACCAAGCGGCGTTGTCGGCGCTTTCCTTGCCCGTGCCCACTTCCGCGCCCGTCGTAAACGAGAAATAATGCCATACGCCGGTTTCGGTCGCATCCACGGCCACTTCCGCCGTTTCCGCCTCCGGCTCCTTGTTGTTGTCGCAAGAGGTGGCCATGCTCAGCAAGCCCGTCAGCAAAAGGGCCGCCCATAATTTCAGTTGTCTTTTCATATCACTTGTTATTTATATATTTCCTGATTATTTGAATGCGTAACGCAAGCCCACTAGATAGGTTCGCCCCGGATTCACAAACGAAGCGTCCTTGAAGTTGAACAGGTTGTCGCATTTGAACGTCACCTCAATCGTATGGGTCTTGATGCGGAACGGCTTGACGAGCACCACCTTGAAAATGGCGTAAGGCTTGGACTGGTCGTAGGTTACGGTCTCCTCGCCCGTCTCGGCATCGGTTATCATTTCCTGATACAGCTTGGGCGAATGGAAACGTCCCGCCATCTGCAACGAGAACGGGCTTTTGAGGATTTTGCCGTTCCACGTGATGGAAGCCGTGCCGCTATGGCGCACGTTGTCTTCCAACTGCAAGCCCGTCGAATTGTCCACGGCATCGCAGAAACTGTAACTGCCCTTGAACACCAACTGCCGCAACAGCACGTAGGTGAATTGAAAGTCGAAGCCTTCCAAAGACGCGCTGCTCACATTGCGGTAGTAGCGGTCGGCCTGGCCGTTTTCAAACACTTCGTATTGCGTGATTTTCTGATTGATGCGGTTGTAATACGTGGAGGCCGACACATTGAACGGGCCGTAGGTGTATTCGACCGAGAACGAGGCGTAAAGCCCGTGTTCGGCTTTAAGGTCGGGATTGCCATAGACCCAGAACATCCCCTGGTGGTCGAAATCGTAATAGAGTTCCTTGATGCTCGGCGCGCGGAACGACGTACCGACGCCCGCCCTGAACTTGAGGCCGACCACCTCGTACATCAACGAGAACTTGGGCGTGAAGGCCGAACCGAACTGCGTGTTGTAGGTGTAGCGCGCGCCGGCTTCCAGTTCCAAATCCTTGATGACCTTGTAGGCCGCCTGCGTGAACGCGTTGAAATCGTCCACCGACTTGCGCGTGGGCGTCGTACCCAACGTCTTGAGCGCGTAGTTGGACTCATGGTTGTATTCGAGCCCGCTCACGAGTTCCCATTTCGGGTTGATATGGAACGTGTGCAACAGCCGGGCCGACAGATAGTCGTTGACGTTCTGACGGCTCTTTTCGTTCTGCTTGCGCTCCAGCACGTCGTCGTCGAAATACTTGTCCCAGTTCGCGCTCAGCCGCAGGATATGCTTGCCGTTGCGCGGCCGCCATTCGCCCCCCGCCCCTATCGACATCTTCTGATCCAGACCGTGCGTCGTGTTCATGCTGTTTTCGGGATTGAACACCTCGTGCCGGTAATAACGGCCGTCCACATTCAGACGCCACTGTTCGCCGGGCTTGTATTCCGTCTTGAGCTGGGCGCCGTAGTCGGTATAGGGCGCGGCGTAGGTGCCGCCGTCCACGTCAAAGCCCGCCGAAGCGTTGCGGAACGCATTGGCCCGCAGCGTCACGTCCTTGAAACGGCTGCCCACATCGGCCTGCACGCGCAGTTCGTTCGGCGTCTCCCAAGTGGCCTTCGCGCCCGCCTCCACCTTGTGGACGGGGGCTTTCGTAATGATGTTGATGATGGCGCCCACCGCGTTGGAGCCATACAGCGCCGACGCTGCGCCTTGCACCACCTCTATGCGTTCTATCTGATTGACGTCGATTTGGTCTAGATTGACATTGCCGCCCGCGCCCTCGGACACCAAGCGTTCGCCGTCCACGAGAAACAGGATGTAACGGCTGTTGAGCCCCTTGATGCGCAGGTTGTTGCCCATGGCGTTCTCAGAGCTCACGATGCCCGGCACCACGTCTTCCAAGGCCGCCAGCACCGAGGTCGCGGCCGACTTCTCGATTTCGCGGCTCGGTATCACGGTCGTCAGCACCGGCACGTCGGCCAAGTGCCGCTCGGTCCGCGTGCCCGTCACCACCACCTCGCCCAACGACAAGGCCTGTTCCTTAATCTTAAAGGACAAGCCCGTAACATTCGCCTTTACGTCTATGTCGGTTTGGTCGCTCGTATAGGCGCTGTAATACATCGTGCGCACGGTATAGCGGCCGGCCGGCACGTCCTTGATGACGAAACGCCCTTCCGCGTCGGTCTGCGCGCCGTATTTGCCCGCCGTAACATAGACGCCGGGAATCGGGCTGCCGTCCACGGCATCCGAAACGCTACCGGAAATAGTATATACAGAAGTCTTGACCGGCGTTTTCACCACCGGGTAGGCCTCCGGTGCAAACGCCATACGCGCACGGGCGGTGCCGGACAGAGCGGTCAGGAACAATCCCGCCGCCAACAGCAGGGCGCCCATCCTACAATCAATCGTGCGATATGACCTTTGCATCGTTTTTACTCTCCAATTTCGGATGCAAAGGTAGTATGACGCGCCCGCCCCGGCAATTCCTACTTATAGGTATAATGCGGGGGACGACTACCCAAATAGTGTTAGATGCGTTTGCAGACTATTGATTGACAGCCGCTTGATAGATTTCCATGAACCGCTGCCCGATGTACTCGGCCGCGAACAGCCGCCGCGCCCGGCCTTGCAGGGCCGCCCCGTCGAACGTTTCGGCATGGTCGAGCATCCAATCGAGCGCGTCCGTCAAGGCCGCCTCGTCGGCCACGGGCACCATGCGCCCCGTTTGCCCGTCCATGACTTCGGCGATGGCCGGAATGGCGGTGCAGACCACCGGCCGCCCCGCCGACAGGCTTTCGGCCACCACGACCGAAGCCGTCTCGTAGCGCGAGAAAAAGACGGAAAAGGCCGCCTCGGTCAGATGCGTATGCACGTCCCGCGGGCTCACTTCGCCCGTAAAGACAACCGCGTCCTGCAATCCAAGGGTTTCCGCATAGGCGCGTGTCGCCGCCCAGTCCTTGCCGTTACCGACCATATATAACGTAAAATCCGTGCGCCGTTTCCGCAAGGCCGCCACGGCCCGCAGCAGCCCGAAATTGTTTTTCGTCTGTTCGTCGAAACAGCAGACGTGCAGCATACGATGCGGATGCGAAGCCTTGACCGCTTCGGTAAAAAAGAAATCGTCCACGACATTGCGCACGACGCGGTAATCCGGATGATGCAAGCCGCAGGCCCGCATGGATTGCCCCAATGCCTCCGAAACCGGCATCACGGCAGAAGCCCGGCGCAAACAGAAAGCCGTCAGAAAACGCCCGATACGGCCATTGAACTGCCCCCGCATATACCGGCTCCAGTGTTCCGTGCATACGAACGGAAGGCGGTAACGGCCTTTCAGCAGACACGCCATCCACAACGGCCACGTCAACACGTGCGCGTGTACGACATCCGGCAAGCCGTTTTCGCGGCGGTACGCCCGCCACAGCCGGCACAGGGCGACGGCCTTGCGGCACCTCGCCCCCAAACGGGTACGGGCGGCCGGATAATAAAGATAGTATTCCGTCAGATGCGCTTCCCGCCGCGTCTCTAAACAAGCCCGTGCCAAATCCGCCTCTTCCTGCATATACAACACGTGCACATCCGCGTAACGCGCCACGGCCTGCGCGTGCTTGCGCACGAAAAGGCCGCACATCGCATCGCGGCGGTGCGGATACCAGGCCGACAGGAACAGGACTTTCACGGGCGGAAAGGATTAGCGGACGACCTTACCGTTCAATACCAGCGTCTCCACCTTGTTGTTGCCGAACGAATACGGCATATATTCGTAGCTCGGAATCGGCTTGGTGATGAACACATTGGCGCGGCGGCCGCGGCCGATGCCGCCCAACTCGTCGCTCAGCCCGATGGCGTAGGCCGTATTGATGGTCGTGGCGTGTACGACTTCTTCCGGATACATCTTGTAGCGGATGCAGCCCAGCGACTGGATGAACTGCATATTGCCCGAAGGCGCGGAACCCGGGTTGAAGTCGGAGGCCAAAGCCACGGGCAGGCCGGCCTGCATCATCTTGCGCACCGGCGAGAGTTCCATTTCGAGGAAGAAGGCCGCGCCCGGCAATACCGTCGGCATCGTGCCGCGGCCGCCCTTCCACGAGGCTTTCAGACAGTCGATTTCGGCCTCGCCGACGTATTCCAGATGATCGACCGACAGCGCGCCGTGCTTGACGCCCACCTGAATGCCGCCCGAAAAGTCCAGCTCGTTGGCGTGGATTTTCGGTTGCAGGCCATAGGCGGCCGCGGCCTCCAGCATACGGTCGGTCTCCGCCACGGTAAAGAAACCGCGGTCGCAGAATACGTCGATGAAATCGGCCGACTTCTCCTTGCCCACGGCCGGAATCATTTCGCGGACAATGAGATCCACATATTCGCTCTGACGGCCTATGTATTCGCGCGGCACGGCGTGCGCCGGCAGGAAGTTGGCGCGTACCTGCGCCAGACCGAGGGCCTTGAGCCGCGCGATGACGCGCAGCATCTTGAGTTCGCTTTCCAAATCGAGGCCATAGCCGCTCTTGATTTCCATCGCGCCCGTGCCGTAGGCCATCATCTCCTCAAAACGCGCCTTGGCGGCTTCGAACAGTTCGTCTTCGGTGGCGGCGCGCAGACGGTCGCAGGAGTTGAGGATGCCCCCGCCCCGCTTGGCGATTTCCTCATACGACAGGCCGCGGATTTTGTCGTTGTATTCGATTTCGCGGCTGCCGGCATAGACGATGTGCGTGTGCGAGTCACAATAGGCCGGGAACACGAAGCGGCCGTGCGCGTCGATTTCCTCCACGTTGCCCCAAGCCGCCTTCTTGGCTTCGTAGTCGGCCATCGGCCCGAAATCCTTGATCCGGTCGCCCTCCATCGCGAGATAGGCGTTTTCCAACACTTGCAATTTTTGCATATCCGCGCCCGCCACATAGCGGACATCGTCGGGCAGAATCTGCACCAAGCCTTTGATATGGGTAATGACCAACATATTCGTAAGGATTTATATGTTATTTATGTTTATTTTTGCAACGTATCTTGTCACAAAGATACGGTTTATTTCCTTAAAATAAACGGAGTTTGTAAACCCTACGCCCATGACCCGCACCCCCACGACGGCCGTCGTGATTCTGAACTGGAACGGACGGCATTTTCTGGAACGCTTCCTGCCGTCGCTGTTGCGCCATACGCCCGCCGAAACGGCCGACATCATCGTGGCCGACAACGCCTCCACCGACGATTCGGTGGCGTTCCTGCGGCAACACTATCCGCAAATCCGCCTCATCGAGAACGACGCCAACTACGGCTTCGCCGAGGGCTACAACCGGGCGTTGCGCCAAGTGGAAGCCGACTATTACGTATTGCTCAATTCCGACATAGAGGTGGGGCCGCATTGGGTGGAACCCGTCATCGCCCTGTTGGAGGCCGACCCCGCGGCGGCCGCGGCCCAACCCAAGCTGCGCGCCTTTGACCGCCCCACCCACTTCGAATACGCGGGGGCGGCGGGCGGCTTCATCGACCGTCTGGGCTATCCGTTCTGCCGCGGCCGCCTGTTCGGCGACGTGGAAGCCGACCACGGGCAATACGACACGCCCTGCGAAATCTTTTGGGCCACGGGCGCGGCGCTGTTCGTGCGCGCCAACCTCTACCACAAGTTCGGCGGCTTGGACGACGCTTTCTTCGCCCACATGGAGGAGATAGACTTCTGCTGGCGGCTCAAGAACTTCGGCTATAAAATATTGTACTGTCCCGCATCGACGGTCTATCATGTGGGCGGCGGCACGCTCCCCAAGAGTTCGCCGCGCAAGACGTTCCTCAACTTCCGCAACAACCTGTGCCTGCTGTATAAGAACCTGACGCCGGGCCGCTTCCGCCGCGTGTTCTGCGCGCGCCTCGTTTTGGACTTCGTGGCCGCGCTCTCGTTCCTCGCCTCGGGCGGCTGGCCGGAATGCGCCGCCGTGTTCAAGGCCTACCGCGCGTTCTTCCGCATGCGCCGCGAACACCGCGCCAAATACGACCTCCTGCCGCGCCACGCCTATGTGGACGGTATGTACGACGGTTCCATCGTTTGGGATTATTACGTCCGCCGACACCGGCGGTTCGACCTTCTGAACCGGGATAGATTCTATAAAGAAGACGTCAAGGCTTCCACGCCGAGCCGGTAGCTGTCTTTGCCGAAGCCCGCGATGCTGCCGCGGCAGGCCGCCCCGATGAGGGAGGTATGCCGGAATTCTTCCCGCGCGGCCACCTGCGACAGATGGATTTCCAACACGGGCACCGGCACGGCCTTGATGGCGTCGTGCAAGGCCACCGACGTATGCGTGTAGCCGCCCGCGTTGAGCAGGATGCCCCCGCACCCCTGACGCAACGCCATATCCTGTACGGCGTCGATGAGTTCCCCTTCTATATTGGACTGATAATAAACGAAAGTATGCGCCGGATAGCGCGTCTGCAAGGCCGAGAGGATGGCTTCGAAGCCGTCCCGGCCGTAAATCTCGGGTTCCCGCGAACCGAGCAGATTCAGATTCGGCCCGTTGATAATACCTATTTTCATGCTACTCCCCATACAATCGGGCTAAGCCCGCGTTCTTCCAGAATCCGGTTGGTTTGCGAGAAATGCTTGCAACCGAAAAAGCCCCGGTAGGCCGACAGGGGCGACGGGTGCGGCGCCGTCAGCACCGTATGCCGCGTTTCGTCGATGAGCGGCCGCTTGCGTTGCGCCGGACTGCCCCAAAGCAGGAACACCAAGCCGTCGCGTTGGGTGGACAAAGCCTTGATGACGGCATCCGTAAACGTCTCCCAGCCGTGATCCTTATGCGAAAGCGGCTGATGTTCGCGCACCGTCAGCGTGGTGTTCAACAGGAAAACGCCCTGCCGCGCCCACGACTCCAAATGTCCGTTCGGCAACGGCTGACAGCCCGTATCGTCTTGAATTTCCTTATAAATATTTTGAAGGGACGGCGGAAGCGGCTGCGTCTCGGGCACCGAGAAACAAAGCCCCTCGGCCTGCCCCGGCCCATGATACGGGTCTTGCCCCAGTATCACGACCTTGACCGCCTCGAACGGCGTGGCCTCAAACGCATGGAAAATGCGCGGCCCCGGCGGATAAACCACATACTGCCGTTTCTCGGCCCGCAGAAAATCGCGCAGCGCGTACATATAAGGCTTCGCGAACTCGTCCTGCAAAACACGGAGCCACGACGGCTCCAGTTTCGGTTGCATGGCGGGTGCGGCCATTAGAGGCGATCCATGATGCGCTCGAAGTTCTCGTTGCGCGTCGCTTCCATGATGACGAACCAGTCGATGATATACCAGATACCCAACCCGCCGAGCGTGATGAGTTTAAGGAAGCCCAAACCGATTTGCCCCAACAGGAAACGGTCCACGCCTATCAGGCCGCAAGCCATCGAAATGAGGAGCATCACGAGCGGATCATGCGCCTTGGCCGTCTGCAGCGTATAAAAACGTTCGTCCGGATATTTCTCCATCCGGTCTCTGAGAATCAGCAGTTTGTTTTCCGGGAAACGTTCGGCGTGCCCGGCAAAGAAAAGGTCTATCTTCGCTTTTTCCATGACGATAGGTATTTATTACTGCCACAAATATACGATTTTTTCAGAAAAATCCTTTTTTTGCGTATTTTCGCGAAATTAAAATCATTCACGACATCATGCGTCTTAAAAACTTATCGCTCATGGCACTCATGGCCGCCAGCCTGATCGGCTGCAAGGGCTACAGCCCCAAGAACGCGGACGACTTCCGTTACACGATTGACCGTTTCGCCGACCTCAAGGTGATGCGTTACCGGGTTTCCGAATGGGACAGCCTGAACCTGCAACAGAAGGAACTGCTGTATTATCTGAGCCAGGCCGCACTCTGCGGTCGGGATATGCTCTACGACCAGAACTTCCGCTACAACCTGCTGATACGCCACACGCTGGAAGCCATCGAAAACACCTATGACGGCGACCGGAATACGGCGGACTACGAGGCGTTTACGACCTACCTCAAACGCGTATGGTTCTCGAACGGCATCCACCACCACTACGGCGGCGACAAGTTCGAACCGGGCTTTTCGGAAGCCTATTTCGCCGAACTGTTGGCGCACAGCGACTTGACGGCGGTTTTGAACGACAACCGCGAGGGGTTGCGCACGACCGAGGCCCTGCAATCGTTCCTGACGCCGGTGCTGTTTGACCCGACGCTCTACGCCAAGCGCGTGAACCAAGACCCGGCCACGGGCCTCATCGAAGGTTCGGCCTGCAACTACTATCTGAACGTGAGCACGCCGGAGGCCGAGGCATTTTACGCCGCCATGGTTGACCCGAAAGACCCGCAGCCGATTTCCTATGGGCTGAACTCGCGGCTGGAGAAACAGGACGGCAAGCTGAAAGAGAACGTGTATAAGGTAGGCGGGCTCTATTCCGAAGCCATCGAGAAGGTGATTTACTGGCTGGACAAGGCCGCCGCGGTGGCCGAAACGCCGCAACAGCGGGCGCACCTGCGCAAGCTCATCGAATACTACCGCACCGGCGACCTCAAGACATGGGACGAATACAACGTGCTGTGGGTGGAAGACCACTCCACGCTGACCGACTACAACAACGGCTTTATAGAGACCTACGGCGACCCGCTCGGCCTTAAGGCGAGCTGGGAGGCGACGGCGCAGTTCAAGAATATGGCCGCCACGGAGCGCGCCGGCATCATCAGCCGCAACGCCCAGTGGTTCGAAGACCACTCCCCCATTGACCCGCGTTTCCGCAAGGCGGAAGTCAAGGGCGTGAGCGCCAAGGCCATCGACGTGGTACAACTCGGCGGCGACTGCTTCCCCACCCCGCCCATCGGCATCAACCTGCCCAACGCGGACTGGATTCGCCGCGACCACGGCTCCAAGTCGGTGACCATCGAGAACCTGACCGATGCCTACAACAAGTCGGCGGAGGAAGGCAACAGCATGATAGCCGAATTTGCCTGCGACGAGGCCGAAATCGCGCGCGCCAAAGCCCACGGTGCCCTGGGCGGCAACCTGCACACCGACCTGCACGAATGTTTGGGTCATGGCTCCGGCCAACTGCTGCCCGGCACGGCCTCCGACGCGCTCAAAGGCTTCTCGTCCACGTTGGAGGAGGCGCGCGCCGACCTGTTCGCGCTCTACTACATCGCCGACCCCAAGATGCTGGAACTCGGCCTGATGGAAACCGACGAGGTGGCCAAGGCCGAATACGACAGCTATATCCGCAACGGCCTCATGACGCAGCTCGTGCGCATAGAGCCCGGCAAGAACATAGAGGAAGCCCATATGCGCAACCGCAGCCTCATCGCCCACTGGGTGTATGAAAAGGGCGCGGCCGACCGGGTGGTGGAAATGTTCAAGAAAAACGGCAAGACCTATGTCCGCATCAACGACTACGACCGGTTGCGCGCGCTGTTCGGCGAACTGCTGGCCGAAACCCAGCGCATCAAGTCGGAGGGCGACTACGAGGCCGGCAAACGCTTGGTGGAAACCTACGGCATTGCCGTTGACCCCGAACTGCACCGGGAAGTGCTGACGCGCTACGCGGCCTTGGATCTGGCGCCCTACGGCGGCTTCGTGAACCCGCTTCTGGAACTGAAGACCGACGCGCAGGGCCGGGTGACGGATGTCGTGATTTCCTATCCCGACGACTACAAGGCGCAGATGTTGGGCTACGGACGCGACTTCTCGTTCCTGCCGTACTAAGCCCTTTTCAGGCTGAGGAATTTTGCGTATATTTGGCCTTTGAATCGGGTCGTCCGGAAACGGGTCACCCGGAAAAGAATAAAAAATAAATACTTTATATTATGTCTATTATCAAAGCTTTCAAGGGGTTCCGTCCCCCGGTGGACGTGGTGGAGAAACTGGCCTCCCGTCCCTATGACGTTCTGAATTCGGCCGAAGCCCGCAAAGAGGCGGCCGGCAACCCGCAGTCGCTCCTGCGCGTGACCAAAGCTGAAATCGACCTGCCGGAAGGCACGGACGAACACAGCCAGGCCGTGTACGACAAGGTGGTTGAGAACTACGCCATGTTCAAGAAAAACGGCTGGCTCGTTCAAGACCCCGAAGAAAAACTGTACATCTACGCCCAGACGATGGACGGCCGCACCCAGTACGGTATCGTGGCCTGCTGCCATATCGACGACTACTTCAACAACGTCATCAAGAAACACGAATTGACGCGTAAGGACAAAGAGGAAGACCGTATGATTCACGTCCGCATCACGAACGCCAACGTGGAACCGGTATTCTTCTCCTATCCCGCCCACAAGGAAGTGGACCAAATCGTTGAAAACATCGTCAAGAACGAAAAGCCGATTTACGATTTCGTAGCCAAGGAAGACGGCTTCGGCCACCACTTCTGGGTTATCAACGATAAGGCGACGATTGCGCGTCTGATTGAAATCTTCGACAAGGAAATCCCGGCGCTGTATGTGGCCGACGGTCACCACCGCACCGCCGCCGCCGCTTTGGTGGGCAAGGAAAAGCGCGGTCAGAACCCCAACCACACGGGCAAGGAGGAATACAACTACTTCATGTCGGTGATTTTCCCCGACAGCCAGCTCAAAATCATCGACTACAACCGCGTGGTCAAGGATTTGAACGGTCTGAGCGAAGCCCAGCTCATCGAAAAGCTGAAAGAAAGCTTCGACGTGACCGAAATGGGCGCCGACATCTACAAACCGACCAAGCTGCATGAATTCAGCATGTATCTGGCCGGCAAGTGGTACAAGATGAACGCGAAGCAGGGCACATACAACGACCAAGACCCGATTGGCGTTTTGGACGTCACCATCCTTTCCAACCTCGTTTTGGACAAGATTTTGGGCATCAAGGACCTGCGTACCGACAAGCGCATCGACTTCGTAGGCGGTATCCGCGGCTTGGGCGAACTCAAACGCCGTGTAGATAACGGCGAAATGAAGGTGGCTTTCGCGCTCTACCCCGTTTCGATGAAACAGCTCATCGACATCGCCGACAGCGGCAACATCATGCCGCCCAAGACGACATGGTTCGAGCCGAAACTGCGTTCCGGCCTCGTTATCCACGAGTTGAGCTAAACCAACCTCGGTGCGGAACGCGCCGAAGCTTGCGACAATCCCCAAGCCGTCTGACGATACGTCGGGCGGCTTTTTTTGTTATAAACCTTATTTGCAACCTAAAGAAATTATCTTTACATTTGTGACGCACTACTGAAAGGGAGTGCATTTTATAATAGAATAGCGTTTTGCTATTGGACTTGACTTAGGAAACTGCCAATTTTCGAACGTAACAAGTACAATAGGCACGAACGCCTGCGCTTAGCGTGGGTTGTGCTTATATGTTACGTAGGTATGGCAGTACCTCTAAGTCGTATAGCCAACACACGCTTTTTTGTGCTTGTGTTGGCCTTGGTAACGGCATTATTGCACATAACCTAAACGACACAAGCCATGAAAAAGTTACTCCTACTCTTGTTGCCGGCCCT
>CAYTZG010000023.1:23512-27007 GCA_964442435.1 uncultured Bacteroidaceae bacterium
TTAAAATTATATTCATAACTTACCATGAACTGTTTTAACCATCCCGACCGGCCGGCCGTGGCCCAATGCCCTGACTGCGGTAAAGGCCTATGCATCGAATGCGCAAAAGCACACGAGACAACGATTTGCGAAGATTGCTATCAAAAACAAATTGAGAATCAACAAGACAAAATCGTTATCGAGCCCCAAGACACACTCGGACAAATCAAATCCGAACGCAAAACCCTCCTTCGCGAAATCTTTTTTTCCCTGATTATCGGATATTTCGCGGCCAATATCATTATACCTTTCTTGATTCAACATCAGGATACACCACCCTCCACCTTAGACATTATTTGCACAACGGTGATTGTCTTCTGTATGGGAGCCGGCATTTCCTATGGTTGGAAATACATAAACCCAAGACTGCAATGGCCTACTTTGATGGCCGCACTCCCCGAGATACCTTTTGGCTTTTTGCTTACCATTCCTCTTTTTATACTCTATCCCTTCTTAAAAATAATTGGGGCATTGTTTATTGGAGCCGTACTCTTCCCGTTCCGCCTTTACAAAAACATTAAACGCCTCAATGAGCTCAAAAAGATGAAAGCGGCCTGCAAGAACGGCGATTAACACAGCCCATTTTATAGAGGTAAAGCATAGGGGCGTCCTTTCGGATGCCCCTGCTGCGTTTCTAAGATGCCGCTATAGTGAAATGACACGCTCCGATTTTATGCAAATTTAAAGTACAACTATAAAATTACATAAAACTTCCGAAACCGCAAAAGCTGTCTAGGTTGGGATACAATGAAGCCATGACCATCCCGGTGTTTGGCTGTAAAAAGAAAAATGCCTAATTTTGTGTCAATGCCGTCCATAGGACGGCAGGACATATTGATGAAAGTGTTTTAACTTTTGTCCTTGAAGAGGAAATCTGGTAATATAGCAAAATGTTTTACAAATATGAAATCAGAGCGGCACAATAACAGCGACAAGGGTAAAAAATTAGACTTTGACGAGTTCAAACAAAAGCTCCAATCCGTTACCTGTGCTACCGGCATCGAAGAAACAAGTATTTATAGCAAGTTCCGTTTCGAAGGGGACACTATCCAAGGAATTCGATTTCAAACTTGTTTCAAGGAATCCGATTTCAGCATTAACCTCAAAAAACTACATAAGGCTTATTGCGCTCAGGATTCAGCTGGGCTCGACACGGTCGATTTAAAAAAATACGTCAAAGGAAAGCAAGCTCCCGCCCTTGCCCTCCTTTTGGCAGCCGGTTTAACCAAATATAAACAATGCAAATAATTCTACAATGGGAAAGGCCCCATCATTAAACGGCGTAATATTACCATTCACACCGAAAAGGAGTCGGTAAATACACCGCCGATTTTATGCAAATTTGCAGTTGTACTGCAAAATTACATAAAAATCCACCGAGGCCGCTACCCCAGCAGACTGTCGTCGTTCATCAAAAAGTCATAGACATTCATAATCATGATGCCGTCATCATTCTGATAAAAATGTATATTTCTATATATCAATCATATAGCAATTTTTATTCGTTTTTTTTGTGTAACTACACACTTTTTCCGAAAACAAATTTTATCTCTTAAGTTACCGTTTTCGTACAACGGACGATTCTTACTGTTGCCCGTGGGAGTTGCCAAAACCGACCGTCGAGACAAAGGCCGCCAAGAACAAGGCCGCCGACGGCGCTACCTACCGCCTCAAAGCCATCAAGGCATGAGATTTAATACCAATCGTGTTTCTCGTTCCGGTCGAGGGCGGCGATTTGCGCCATTTCTTCATCGGTCAGCGAGAAGTCGAAAATCGAGATATTTTCCTTGATATGTTCGGGATTGCTTGAACCGGGAATGACGACCACGCCCCTCTGCAAGTTCCACCGGAGTATGACCTGCGCGACCGATTTGTTGTGTCGGGCGGCAATGTCGGCCAAAACCGGATCGCTCAAAAGTTCCGTTTGATGTCCCCGGCCGCCGAGCGGATACCATGCCTCAACCACTAGGCCGAGAGCGTGCAGATGTTCCACCACCTCCTTGTCCTGATAATACGGGTGAACCTCGTTCTGCACCAATACCGGCTTGATGTCCACCTGCGGCAGAAATCCGTCGATTTCCTTGATGTAGTAACACGACACGCCTAACGAACGGATCTTGCCTGCCTCCACATATTTTTCCATGGCCTTGTACGCTTTCACATCGTCCGTGCCGGGATGATGAAGCAACATAAGGTCGATATAACCGATGTCGAGCTTGCGCAGACACTCCTCGATGGCCGCTTCGGGATCGGCGTATTGGTCGGGATAGAGTTTGGTGGTCACGAAAATCTCCTCACGCGGAACCCCCGATTCGCGGATGCCTTGTCCCACTTCCTCCTCGTTGCCGTAAACGGAAGCCCCGTCGAATTTGCGGTAACCGGCGGCGACAGCCGTTTTCACGGAATTGATACAGGTCTCTCCATGCAGGCTGTACGTACCCAGTCCGAAAACCGGCATATCGTAACCGCTGCTTAATCTTATCGTCGGGGCGTTGCCGTTTGTGCCTTGGGAGAGGTCGAATATCCCCGTATTCTTGTTGAAATTCAATTTCATACTTTCAATCCAGCTTTCAAGGGTTTCTTTCGATTCGTTTCCACCGAACCGCCTTCCCGGTTTCCATTCGGCTTCGGATGCCAGAGAATGCAGGTCTGTGTCGCTCGACCCGATGCCGCTGGAGTGCGAGGTGCAGAACGGCACGATGGTCTTGCCCGCGAGGTCGTGGCTTTCGAGGAAGGTGAAGATGACTTTCGGCGCCTTGCCCCACCAGATGGGATAGCCGAGGAAGACCACATCATAATCGGCGATATGCTCGCATTTACCTTTGATGGCGGGGCGCGCCGAAGGGTCATTCTGCTCGCGGTTGGCACGGGAGGACGAATTATTGTAGTTCAAATCCTCTGACGTATAAGCCGTTTCGGGTTCGATGCGCCAAGTCGCCGCACCGGTCACCTCAACAATCCGGTCGGCAATGCCTTTAGTCGTGTTCGTACAGGAAAAATAGACGACCAAGGCACGGCTATCCGTAGGTTGCGGGTCGGGTGTTGGGTCGGTGGGGTTCGGCTCCGGTTCGGGAACGGCTGTCGGTTCTTCGGTTTTTATCGGATCATCGTCGTCCGGACTGCAAGCATTTGCTGTCCATAACATACACGGTAACATTATATATAACAACCAACTTTTCATTGCCTTATGGTTTTAAGGTTATTGTAGATTGATATTTTCCGCTTTGAGGTACAAATTTAAGTGATTACGCCGAGCAACACAATACCCAACTTACGGACGGACAATGTATTCATATACGAAACAGAAATTTTTTTATATCTCTGACTTTGAAAACAAGTTAGTTTACATTGTACTCATATCTATCACATAGCGGAACTTTACCTTTCCGTCAAGTACATTTTGATATGCCTTGTCGATTTCCGCACCGTCAGCACGGATGATTTCTACTTGAGGAT
>CAYTZG010000024.1:0-26917 GCA_964442435.1 uncultured Bacteroidaceae bacterium
TCCATAATATTAAGTTATCCTTTGTTCGTGCACTCTGTTTGATTACATTCGAGTGATAAAGAACAAGGATATGTCGCAATCAATTAAACCAAGCAGGGAGTTACTTCAAGAAGCGCTTGAGGCGTTTCTTTTTCATTGTAGATATGAGAAAAGGTTGAATGATAAGACGTTGGTGGCTTATAAGACGGATTTGATGCAGTTTTGCGCGAGACTGCCGAAAGGCCAGTTAACGATGCAATCCATAACGCGGGAGATGATTAAGGATTATTTGCAGGCGTTGTCGGGTTTTAAGCCTAAGACCATCAAGCGGAAAATCGCATCGCTGAAGGCGTTTTTCTCTTTCTACGAATATGAACGGGAGGATTTTATCAATCCGTTGCGCAAGATGCGGATTCATCCAAAAGAGCCGCTCGTTATCCCGACGGTTATGGAGGGCGATGAAATTAGAGCTATTTTGGGTTATCTCTATCGTTTGCGAAGTGAAAATCATGAGAAAACGGCCTGGCGCTATAAGGCGCAGGTGCGGGATATTGCGGTTGTAGAGTTGCTTTTTGCTACCGGCATCCGGGTGTCGGAATTATGTCAGTTGCAATGCCGGGATGTGGACTTGGGGCGGGGTTGTATTAAGGTGTATGGCAAGGGATCCAAGGAGCGCATCATTCAGATTGGCGCGTCGGAAGTGATAGATGTCTTGTTTGAGTATAAGTGTTTGTTTTCCCCGTCCACTTGCTTTTGGCTCAATCGTTTGGGTAATCCGTTGTCGACGCAGTCGGTTCGGGGGCTGGTAAGGCGTTGTGTCGAGGCTTTGAAGTTGGAGAAACACATAACCCCGCATACGTTCCGGCATACGTTTGCAACGCTTCTACTTGAAGAAGATGTGGATATCAAATATATCCAGCATATGTTGGGACATAGCAGCATTGTGACGACGCAGATTTATACCCATGTCAATGTGCATAAACAGAAGATGATATTGCAGAGTAAACATCCGCGGACGCGGTGGACTCTGCAGTCTGACTTACCGCACGGTCATCAGTCCGCAGACGAGGGCGATGCCGAAGCTTAGGAAAGAGCCGGCCATGTTTCACGCCGTTGAACTTAAGCCAGCAACCACTGCCATATTGGGATTAATTCGATGGTTAGACCGGATTGTGTAATAACGGATTGCTGGTTGTAGGTGATGATGAGGGCGCGTTTGAGGGGGCTGTATGAATGTAGGGCTCCAAGGGCGGAAAGTTCTCGGTTTCGGGTATCGGTGTTGTCAATAGCGTAAGCTACTTGGATGGCGAGGTCTTCGGATGGGATGTAAAAGTCCACTTCAATGTTGTGGTGATAATAGAATACACGGTCACCATACTGGCGGTACAGGGTTTGGGCAACCAGGTTTTCGAGTAACTTGGTCTCAGGCTGAAGTAAAAATAAATAGAGTAGGCCGTTGTCGCAGAAATAATGTTTTTGCACACTTTCGCGTTCGGAGACCGTATCGGTAAAATTGCTTATGGAAAAACAGAGATACGCTTCGTGCAGGTAGCCTAGATAGGTGGATATGGTTTCGCGGGTAATGCGTGTTCCATCGCTTTTAATGATGTTATGCAAGCGGTTGATGGCGATGGGATGCATCAAAGAGTCGGCGATCTTTTTGACCAATAAGCTTATGCCACGTTCGCTCCGTATATTTTTACGTACAATGATATCCGAGAAAAGTATTTTTTGATAGAGCGATGATAACCATTGGCGCTTGTCGGTAAATTGAAACGATTCGGCGAATCCGCCATGATAAAAATAATCGGCAAAGATACGTATGATGTCTGCTTTTTGTGACGATAGATTCCAATGAGGCTGTAAGGTTATGGAGTGGTAGTCGAGGTATTCTGCAAAAGTGAACGGCCAAATTTCTTGCATCAGGTAACGTCCACCGAGTGTGGTGGCTATTTCGCGGCTGAGCATGTTGGCATTGCTGCCACTCACGAATACACGGTATTTCTCATCTGCCAAGCGGCGGGCAAAATGTTCCCAACCTTCGACATTTTGGATTTCATCCAAGAAGATGATCGGCTGATGCGGGAAGAGTTCTCGATAAGCGTCTAGGCAGAGATGTAACTGTTCCTTGGTAATGTCCGAGATGCGTTCGTCCTCAAAATTGACAAACAGAATCTCTGTCATGTCATGCCCTTTCCGAAGGAGTTGCTGAATGTATTGGTAGAGCATATATGATTTACCTGCACGGCGGAGACCGACAAACACATAGTTGCCTACGGTATCAATATTGAGTTTTCTTGGTGTCAGATTCACATTAGGAATCAATTCCTGCCAGCGAAGAATGATTTCTTTCAGCGTGTTTTTTAGCATAAGCGGGCCTTATTTGAATGCAAAAATAGTGGAATCTTCTATAAACGGCAAATTTTATACAAAAATTGTCTTATATAGCCGACATATTAATAAAGATACGGACATTGTTGCTTTTATCCAAAATTATAGGCTCTGGAGGCTATATTGGCTGATTATAGGCTCCAAAGGCTATATCGTTCAATTGGCTCTGAGTTTGTTGTCATTGTCATCATCGGGCATTTTTACAATGGCAAAAGTAGGCAAAGCCCCATAGAATTCCATGGGGAAAATCTTAAAAAGAATCAAAAAGTGACGGTATCGGCCGTTGGCCTATTTGTCTAACTTCTCGAACTCGGAGTTGTTGCTCTTGTATTCGGGAATCAGCCGTTTGGTCTGTTGAACGCAACCTTCGATGTCTACGTCCAAGGCCAACTGTTTGAGCGTCTCGAACTCGGCCGCGACTTCCTCGTAGGGGTATTCGCGAACCGTTGCGATACGGATTTTGTCGTGCGGTGACGGCTGCGTGATTTCGGCATTGTTCAGCACTTCTTCGTAGAGCTTCTCGCCGGGCCGCAGGCCGGTATAGACGATTTCGATATCTTCGTTGGGCGTGTAGCCTGCCAATTTGATCATGCGTTCCGCCAAGTCGGCGATGCGGACGGGTTCGCCCATGTCAAACACCATGATGTCGCCGCCCTGCCCGATGACAGAAGCTTCCAGCACCAAGCGGCAGGCCTCCGGTATGGTCATGAAGAAACGGGTTATCTTGGGGTGCGTCACCGTGACGGGGCCGCCTTTGGCGATTTGCTCCTTGAAGCGCGGAATGACCGAGCCCTGGCTGCCGAGCACGTTGCCGAAGCGCGTCGTGATGAACCGCGTCCGGCCTTCCTTGCGTTTGGCCGCCACCGCGCGGTCGAGGCTCTGCACGTAAATCTCTCCCAATCGTTTGCTCGCGCCCATAACGCTCGTCGGATTCACGGCCTTGTCGGTCGAAATCATGACGAATTTCTCACAGTTGTAGCGTAGGGCGGTGTCGGCCACATAGCGCGTGCCGATGGCGTTGACGCGGATGGCCTCGCAGGGATTGGCTTCCATAAGCGGCACGTGCTTGTAGGCGGCCGCATGGAAAACGACGTCGGGATGGTAGGTGCGGAATAGGAAGTCCACGCGGCGCCGGGCGCGCACGTCGCCGACAATGGGGTAGAATTCCAGTTCGGGGAAGCGTTCTTCCAATTCCAGCCGCAGGTTGTGCATGCCGGTTTCGCAGAAGTCAAACAGCACGAGCCGTTTGATGCCACCCATGGTCGCAATCTGCCGGCAGAGTTCGCTGCCGATGGAGCCGGCGGCGCCTGTAATCAACACGGTCTTGTCTTTCAGGTTCTCCTGAATGCGCGGCACGTTGATTTTAATTTCGTCACGGCCCAACAGGTCCTCAATCGAGACTTCGCGGGCCTGAGGGGTTGTCGTATGTTTCCAACGGTCGATGGGGGGCACCGTGAACAGGCGCAGGTGCTGTTTGATGCAGAAATCCACGAGGCCGTTGCGTTGGGCAAGCAAATCGCGTTGGGATGCGAACAGTATGCCTTCGATTTGTTCCTTGCGGATCAATTTGGCCGCGTCGTTCATGTCTTGAACGTAGTGGATGGGCAAGTTGCCCATGTGCAGGGTAGAACGTACATTGTCAAAAGAAAGTACGCCTACCACGTGGTAGGAGGAGCGGAAATTGAGGTTGAGCAGTGCGCTCAAATTGGGCAGGTCGTCCCGTTCGCCGAAAATCAACAGCCTGTGGCCTCTGTCGTGTATGTTGCGCGTGGCGATTTGATAAGCCGAAATCAGGCCGACGCGGAATACCACGAGCAGGAACATCGTCATCAGCAGGTCGATGCACGGAATCAGGGTCAAGGAGAAATGATGCAGGCTATAGGCCGGCAATAGCCAGTAGAGTATCGGCAACATCAACGCGCATTTGAGCGCGACGGCGGCCAAGATGCGCCAAAGGCTCTGCATATTGGAATGCCGGATGATGCTTTTGTGCGTGCGGAAGCAGAGGAAGCCTATCAGCGAGGCCGGAATCGACAGCAGGTAGATGAGCAGGATGCGGCGCGACGGAAGGAAAATGCGCAGCATGCTCTCGGCGGTGAATATACTCAGCATCGTGGCCAAAAGCGAGATGACCACATCCCCCAGCAAAATAAGCCGGTGGCTGATATACGGCACCCGCGAGATCATCAACATGATTCTCCGGAAAAACGAGATATGCAAGGTCTTTTTCAAGTTTTTCAACGTCGTGGTCTTATAAAGAGTTTGCAAATTTAAGTGATTGATTACAAAAAAACAAGAAAGTTGTCGCGATATATATATAGTGTAAGGGCGATAAAACGGCAGTTTGCCGTCTAGGCTTTCCGGTTTGGACGCAGGGTCAGCAGGCGACGGCTGAACGCCCGCATACCGGGCGTAAAGACATAGAACAGGCCGAAACCGATGCCGCCGCAGAGCGCGGCCGTACAGAGGCCGTACAGTAGCCAGTGGCCGTAGGAGGCGGCCGGATCAATCGGCAACAGGTTCTTCAAGTAGTAGGTTGCGAGCGTGGATACCGCCAGCAAGGTGATGTGGAGGGCTGTCTGCCGGAAATAGACCGCCGGGCTTTGGGCCATTTTCTCGCGGAACAGGAAAAATGGCTTCCATAGAAAGACGATGATGAACAGGCTGACGAATACGCCGGCCATGATGCCGGGCAGGCCCCAATAGTAACCGAAAAGCGCGGAGAGGCCGATGTTGAGGATGGCTTCCGCGATGGGTGCCCAAATGTCTTGGTAGAGGCCGAACGCGTATAGGAACACATCGGTCGCGTTGCGGAACAAACGGATGAACAGCGTGCCCATAAGCCACAACAAGGCCGTTTTGGACATGACGTATTCCGAACCCACCCAAAGCGAGATGAACGGTTGGGCCAAAAACATCGTACAACATACGATGGTGCCGCAGAGCCACGACTTGAACGAAAACATCTCCCAGTAGAGTTTCTGTACTTTCTGCGGTTGTTGCTCTTCAATCAAGTTGCCCACGCTGGCGACGCTGCCGCTGAACAGGTTTTCCCACATGAGGATAAGCCCCAGCACGATAAAGTTATAGTTGTCGAAAATCGTGACGTCGGTCAGTGTGGCGTAGGCGTAGATGATAATGACGCTGCTTTGCGAGAGCGCGAATCCGCCGAAACGGTGGAAAAACAGCTGTTTGGTTTTCGTAATCAGCGTGGGGTATTGGTGCCATACTTGCCGTCCCAAGTTAGGAGTGGCCTTGATGTACGGATAGTGGTGGCGGACGGCCAACTCCAGTCCGATGGATGAAAGGATGGGCACGAGGGCCTCCATGCCTATCCAAATCCAAAAGCTGTAAGACGGGTCAAACAGAAAGAGCACGGCCAGTTGCAAGCCGCTTTTCAGCACACGGCCGCCTTGGAACAGCCAGGTAACGACGTATTGTTTCTGGTCGGCCGAGAAGAGAACCTGTCGGTAATTGACGCGATAGCTGAGCAGTACGCTGACAGAAAACGCGATATAGGTAAGGTAGGCGTAATGGAGCGGCAGGCCGCTGTTGGCGAAAATCTTCGGAAAGAACAGCATCAGCACCAAAGAGGCCCCGATGATGAAATAGAAAATCCAGCGGTAGAAGTGCGCTTGTACCGAAACGATTTCGTTGACGCTTTTGCGGTCGTTTTCGAACAGCGGTTTGTAGAGCGAGAAGCCGACGGCGGTCGCGATGCCCAATTCGGCCAAATTCAGGAACTGCAACAGCGACTTGGCCAACGAGTTGAGGCCAAGCAATTCCGGGCCCAAAATTTCAATGAAGTATTTTCGGCCGAAGAATGTAAGCAAAAGGTCGAACACATATACAATGAGTCCGACCTTCGCATTTCTGATGCTGTTGGCAGTGCGGGACGCCATCCGTTATTGGATTTCCCAAGTGTCGCCGCTGTTGAGCAAGTCGTCCATGCAGTGGATGGGCGATTGTTCGCGGGCTTGAATCAACTGCTCCTCCAACAATTCGTTGTAGGTGGGCTTGGCCACGTTGCGGATCACGCCGATGGCCACCGGGAAGTCGGGGCGTTTCATCGTGGCCAGCATCGTGTGGATGCCCGAGTTGAGCTGCGCCGGGTCATGAACGAGGATGTCTTTCTCCGTGATGCCGTTCTTGCCGATTTCCACCACTTCGAGTTCCGTGCCGTTGAGGCGGATACCCTTGTTGCGTTCCTTGCCGAAAATCATCGGCTTGCCGGCTTCGAGCACGAGCATCGCTTCGTCGCGGTAGTCTTTGCCCGTAATCTGTTCATGCGCCTTATCGTTGAAGATAACGCAGTTGTCGAGGATTTCGATGACCGAGCAACCGTCGTGCGCGGCCGCCTCTTCCATCACGGCGGTCATAAGCTTGAGGTTGTTGTCCGGAATACGCGCGAAGAACGTGCCCTGCGCGCCCATAACGAGTTCGCCGGGGTTGAAGGGCGGTTCGATCGTGCCCATCGGGGAGGTCTTCGTAACCGCGCCCATCGGGGAGGTGGGGGAGTATTGGCCTTTCGTCAGACCGTAAATCTGGTTGTTGAACAGCAGGATGTTGAGGTCCATGTTGCGGCGTACCACGTGGATGAAGTGGTTGCCGCCGATGGCCAGCGAGTCGCCGTCACCCGTGTTGACCCATACGCTCAGGTGCGGATTGGTCAGTTTGACGCCCGTGGCGATGGCGTTGGCACGGCCGTGGATGCTGTGGAAACCGTAGGTGTTTACGTAATAGGGGAAGCGCGACGAGCAACCGATGCCCGAAACGAGTACGAATTTCTCTTTCTTGTAGCCGATTTTCGGGAAAACGCTTTCCACGGCGGCCAAAATAGCGTGCGAACCGCAACCGGGGCACCATTTGACCATCTGGTCGCTCATGAAATCGTCTTTCGTGAGCGGGGTATTCGATTTTTCTATTTCGATTTTCATGTTGATAGCATTTATAGGTTTGACGGTTCCCTTATTTCAACAGGTTTTTGAAGCAATCCACGAGTTCGTGTACCGTGAACGGCAGGCCCTGCACCTTGTTGTAGGTCTGCATCGGGATATGGGCGAACTTGCCGCGGAGGTAGTTGACGAACTGACCGTCGTTCAACTCGCAGACCACGACTTTCTTGTGACCCGACAAGATGGCTTCCGTATTGCGCGGCAACGGCATGATGTAGTTGAAATGCGCGTGCGCGATGGAGGCGCCGTTTTCCTGCATGGCTTCGACGGCCGAGCGGACGGTGCCTTCCGTGCCGCCCCAACTTACGACGAGCAGGTCGGCCTTCGGGTCACCGAACAGCGTCTGTTCGGGAATGTCAAGCGCCACGCGTTCCACTTTCTCGCGGCGGTTGCGTACCATCTTCTCGTGGTTGAGCGGGTCGGTGGACAGGTTGCCGATACCGTCTTCCTTCTCCAAGCCGCCGATGCGGTGGCGCAGGCCCTCGGTGCCCGGAATCGCCCAATAGCGCGCCAGGGTTTCGGGGTTGCGGCGGTAGGGCTTGAATTCGGGGTCGTTGGCGGCGGCCAGCGGCGGGTGGATTTCCGGCATATCGGCCATCTTCGGGATGCGGAACAGTTGCGAACCGTTGCCGAGCGAGCCGTCCGAAAGCAGGATGACGGGCGTCATGTGTTCCATCGCGATACGGGCCGCTTCAAACGCGAAGTAGAAGCAGTTGGCCGGCGTGGAGGAAGCCACGACCACGAGCGGCGCTTCACCGTTGCGGCCGTAAAGGGCTTGATACAGGTCGGACTGTTCCGATTTCGTCGGCAGACCTGTCGAAGGGCCGCCACGTTGTACGTCCACGAGCACGAGCGGCAGTTCGGTCATGACGGCCAGGCCGAGGGCTTCGCTCTTGAGCGAGAGGCCGGGGCCGGAAGTCGTCGTGCAGGCCATGGCGCCCGCAAAGGACGCCCCGATGGCGGAGCAGATGCCGGCAATTTCGTCTTCGGCTTGGAAGGCTTTGGCGCCTAAGGATTTGTGCTTGATGATTTCGACCAGGATATCCGTGGCCGGTGTGATGGGATAGGAACCGAGGAACAGCGGGCGGCCCGATTTCTCGGAGGCGGCCAGCAAGCCCCAGGCCGTGGCCACGTTGCCCGTGATGTTGCGGTAGCGGCCTTTGGGCATCTTGGCCGGCGCCACCGAAATGTGGGATTCCACGATTTCGGCCGTATCGGCGTAGTCGTAACCGGCGCGCAACACGGTCTTGTTCACCTCTATCATCTGCGGCTTCTTCTTGAATTTGGCTTCGAAGAAGTGGTAGGTCGGCGTCATGTCGCGGTCGAAGATGAAGTAAATCATACCCAACGCGAACATATTGCGCGTTTTGTCCATCGTCTTGACGTCCAAACCGGCGGGCTCCAGCGCCTTGCGCGTGAGCGAGGAAATCGGTGCGGCCACGAGGTTGTAGCTCGTCAGGCTGCCGTCGATGAGCGGGTTGGTCGTATAACCGGCTTTCTGCAAAGTCTCTTCCGTAAACGTGTCGGCATCCACGATAATCGTGGCGCCTTTCTGAGCCCATTTGAGGTTGGCTTTCAAGGAGGCCGGGTTCATGGCCACCAATACGTCGCACAGGTCACCCGAGGTGCTGATGCG
This sequence comes from uncultured Bacteroidaceae bacterium, assembly GCA_964442435.1. Classification (GTDB taxonomy): domain Bacteria; phylum Bacteroidota; class Bacteroidia; order Bacteroidales; family P3; genus CAMXAS01. The sequence continues at coordinate 8,962 of CAYTZG010000024.1, forward strand.
TTTCTGCCCCACGTGAATCTGGAAGCCCGAAACGCCGGCCACCGTGTTGTGCGGCGCGCGGATTTCGGCCGGATAGTCGGGGAACGTGGCCAGGTCGTTGCCGGCCAATGCCGCCGAGTCGGAAAATAGCGTGCCGATCAACTGCATGCCGTCGCCCGAGTCGCCGACAAACTTGACCACCACGTCCTGTTTCTCTACCGAAGAAAGTTTCTTTGCAGACATAATAGGTTGTATGTTTTTATCTTACTTACGCTAAAAAGGCACAAACGCCGCCGTTTCCGCGGCTCTGTGCCAGTATCGTTTTTTCTCTCGGCACCTTGGTCGAGGTTGCCTTTACGAGAACGAGCAAAATTAACTAAAAAAGTTCTAAATAGCAAAAAAAAACCGCCCGTTTCGGGGCGGTTTTAGGTCGGTGGCTCGTTTATTCCTCAGGGGCGATAGCTTCCTGCGGGCAAACGGCGGCACAGCTGCCGCAGCTTACGCACGTATCCGGGTCGATGGAGTACGGCGTACCGGCCGTGATGGCGCCTACCGGGCATTCCGATTCGCAGGTGCCGCAGCTGACGCAATTGTCAGAAATTTTGTAAGCCATAGTGATATGAATTTTAGGGTTGTTTTCGACGACAAAAATATAACTTTTTACGGAATTGTCAAAGTTTTAGGCCTATTGTCCCTCGCCCTTGAACACGACGCCTATCGTATAGAGGAGGATTTTCAAATCCATCGTCAGCGACTGGTTCTCCAAATAGACCATGTCGTAGGCCAGGCGTTCCACCATTTCGGGCACGTTCTCGGCATAGCCGTATTGCGTTTCGCCCCAGGACGTCAGGCCGGGTTTTACGTTGAACAACAGCCGGTAATGCGGCGCGGTCCTGACGATTTGTTCCACGAAATACGCGCGTTCGGGCCGCGGCCCCACCAGGGCCATGTCGCCTTTGAGCACATTGTAGAGTTGCGGTAGCTCGTCGATGCGGTATTTGCGCATGAACCGCCCCCAAGGCGTGATGCGGTCGTCGTGGTCGGAGGCCAAAAGCGGCCGGTCGGTCTCGGCGTTGACGTACATGGAGCGGAACTTGTAGATGTCGAACGGTTTGCCATGCAAGCCCAAGCGCTCCTGCTTGTAGAGGACGGGGCCGGGAGAGGAGCGGCGCACGCGGCAGGCGGCGTAAACCAACAGCGGCGAAAGCAGGATGCCGGCCACGGTGCAGGCGACGATTTCGAAGCCGCGGCGGATGCAGCGTTGCCAAAACGGCATGCGGTCGAACGAGAGTCTGATGAACGGGTCGCTCTGCAACGAATAGTGGCGGACGGCGCCGAGCAGGATGTTTTCGGTGGAGGGACGGATGTGGATGATCAGGTGCGGCGCCAGGCATTGGGACAGGATGAGCGGCAACGCGTTCTCTTCGCCCGCCTCCGGAAACACGAAGACTTCCTCTATCGTGAGGCTGTGCAGCGTCTGTTCGATGTCGGTCAGACCGCCGAGACGGGGCAGCGGAAAACCGGTCGCTTTGAGGGGTACGGGTTGGGCCGTCGGTTCGTGCGCCGCCGGCGTTTGGATGGGGATATAGCCTTTCAGGCAGAGCCCGTCCGGATTCTTGCGGCGGATTTGTTCGACAAAATGGCGGGCGGCGGGGCCGTCGCCGATAATCAACGTGTTGAAGCCGATGTAGCCGCGCCGCAGTTGGCGGCGGATATGCCGCGTCAGCCCCCAGCGCACGAGCAGGCAGAGCGGGAAATAGGTGGCGAACAGTGCCACGCCGTAGATATAATAATCGGTATAGCGGGCGATGTAATCGTCCAAAATGATGAGGAAGAACAGGAGCAGCGTGCCGCTGAAGCAGGCTTTCAGGCTTTGGCTCAAATCCAGCGTATAGGTCTTGCGGTAGATGTGGTGATAGTAGCCGAACAGGCTGTGCCACAGACACCAAAACAGCGGGATGAGCCACAGGCTGCGGAAGAAGGTGGGGTCTTGCAACAGCGCGTCGTCGAGTTGGGCGAACGCGACGCCCTCGGTATGTTTGCGGAAGGCGAAGAACAGCACCCAGGCCACGGCGGCCGCGAGCCAGTCGCCGGCGATGTAGATGCCTTTCAGCAGCGGCCGCCGCAGCGAACGCATGGGGCGTTGCGTGGCGGAACCGTCCGGCAGGTCGTTGGCATATGGCGCGTTTGGATTCACGGGTGGTTCGGTATATGATTGAAACACAACGCAAGAAATGCTTGCGGGGGTGTCAATCGGTTATCGGATTTCTACAAAGTTACATTTTTATTGTGGAATATTCGTATTTTCGCCGACGATTTGATGACGATACCCTATATTCTATTGTAAGAGAGGTCATGGAAGATACGTTTCGACATAAGGGACTGCGTAAGAAGATGGTGGAAGACCTGTTGGCGCGCGTGGAAATCGAGGGGCTTGACCGGCAGACGGTGGCGGAGAAGAAACGGCAGGTGTGCCGCGCCATAGAGGAAGTGCCGCGCCATTGTTTCATCGATACGGCTTTCGACTCGTTCGCCTATCAGGACCGGGCGTTTCCCATCGGTGACGGACAGACGATTTCACAGCCGTCCACGGTGTTGGCGCAGTCGGTGCTGTTGGACGTAACCCCCGGCGACAAAATTCTGGAGGTGGGCACGGGCTCCGGCTATCAGGCCATGGTGTTGGAACGTTTGGGCGCTAAGGTATATACAATTGAGCGCCAAAAGGAAGTCTATCTCCGTACCAAGCAGTTGTTGCAGGCGATGGGGAGTTTGGTGCGCACTTATTTCGGCGACGGCTATCAGGGCGTGCCGGATGAGGCGCCTTTCGATAAGATTTTGATTACCTGTGCCGCCCCCGAAATCTCGGTGGCCTTGCTGAACCAGCTGAAGCCGGGCGGCCGGCTCGTGGTGCCGGTGGGGCAGGACGAATGCGAGATGACGTGCATCTTCAAGGCGGCCGACGGTCGGCTCACGCGCACCCGCCACGGGCATTTCCGTTTCGTGCCGATGCTGACCCGGACGAATGTGCCGCAATACGGCAAATAAACCGCAGGCCTCGTGAAGATTTTTCATGAACCGGATTTGAGTTCCACGAATACCGTCCTCAAGTCGCGCATCGAGGCGCGGCAATACCGGCGGTTTCCGATGGCGTTGACGGCCGAGGCCCAGACGGCGGGGCGCGGCGTGGGAAGCAATGTGTGGTGCAGCGACAAAGGCGCGAACGCCTTGTTCTCGTTGGCGTTCCAACCGGCCTTTCTGCCGGCCGAGCATCAGTTCCTGTTGAATATGGCGTTGAGCCTGTCGATGTTGCACACGTTGGCGGCGTGGGCGCGCGGGCGGCGCTTGCCGTCGGCCTGTTTCCACCTCAAATGGCCGAACGATCTCTATGTAAACGAGTGCAAATTGGGCGGCATCTTGTTTGAAGTCTCGGTTATGGGCAACCGTTGCGCCCGGGCGATTATGGGCGTGGGGGTCAATGTGAACCAGCGCGTGTTTCCGCCCGAACTGCCCAACCCGGCGGCCTTGTGCACGCTGGACGACGCGGCGGCGCCTATCGATATGCCGGCCTTGCGTCAGGCGTTTATCTTGCGGGCGGCGCGGGATTACCGGCGGCTGGAACGCCGCTTGCGTCACCATACGTCGGCCGCCCTGCTGCAACGCTACAAGGCCGCCTATCTCAAACACCTGCTGTTCTTGGGGCAGGAGCGTACCTATATTTGTATGGGGGAACGGATGCGCGCGCGCCTGACGGGCGTGGACGACTACGGGCAGGCCTTGGTGGAGGCGGCCGACGGCCGCCGTTTCAGCTGCGGACTGAAGGAATTGCAATACGTGTTTGGAAACTGATACAGTCGGCGGGGAAGGCGCGGCGCGTTTCGGCGGCCGGCGCCTCGCGGAACAGGCCGAACAGGGCGGCGCCGCTGCCGCTCAGCGAAGCGTAGAATGCGCCGAGTTCATAGAATTTTTCTTTGATTTCCCGCAATATCGGCAGTTGCGGAAACAGCGTCTTTTCAAAATCGTTTTCGATACATTGCGGCCAGTCGGCTACGGGACGGCGCAGGAGTTGCGGCAGCGATGGGCGGCCGGCTTGCGGCCGCGCGCCGGCATAGGCCTGCTGTGTGGAGATATGCACCGGCGGCACGATAATCCACAGGTGGCAGTCGGGTGCGTTGGCCTTGGGCGAGAGCCGTTCGAGAATATCGCCCTTGCCGGTCGCGCGGGCGGGCGCGTCTGCGCTGAAAAAAGCGCAGTCGCTGCCGAGGGGGCGGCTCAGCGCCTCTATCACCGAAACGGAAAGTCCCAATTCAAACAGCTGATTCAGTCCGATAAGCGTGTGGGTGGCGTCGGAAGAGCCGCCCCCCAAGCCGGCGCCTGACGGCACCGTCTTGTGCAGCCGCAGGCTGCACGCCGGCAGCGCCCGCCCTTGTTGCGCCAAGTGGCGGCGCATCGCCTCGCGGGCGCGGCACACGAGGTTGTCCGCGGGGTCGCCGTCCAAGGCCGCCCCGCTCAAAATGAATTCGTCCCGTTCGGCCGGCAGGATTTCCAACACGTCATACCATTCCCTCACCGGCAGAAACACGGTGTCGAGGTCGTGGAAGCCGTCCGGCCGCTTGGCTACGATTTGCAGCCCGAGGTTGATTTTGCAGTAAGGAAACAGAATCATGGCCGTATCGCCGGGGCCTTATTCGTTCATCGACAGCAGGAATTCTTCGTTCGTGCGCGTCTGGGGCACTTTCGTGCGCAGCAGTTCCATCACTTCCACCGGCGTCATGTCGGCCATGTGGTTGCGCAGAATCCATACCTTCTGCAGCGTCTCCTTGTCTTGCAACAGGTCGTCGCGGCGCGTGCTCGACGAAACGATGTCGATGGCCGGGAAAATGCGCTTGTTCGAAATCTTTCTGTCCAGCTGTATTTCCATGTTGCCCGTACCCTTGAACTCTTCGAAAATCACCTCGTCCATACGCGAGTTGGTTTCGGTCAGGGCCGTGGCCACAATCGTGAGCGAGCCGCCGTTTTCGATGTTACGCGCCGCGCCGAAGAAGCGTTTGGGCTTTTGCAGGGCGTTGGCTTCCACACCGCCGGAGAGCACCTTGCCCGAGGCGGGGCTTACCGTATTGTAGGCGCGTGCCAGACGTGTGATGGAGTCAAGCACAATCAATACGTCCTGACCGCATTCCACCAAACGTTTGGCTTTTTCCAACACGATGTTGGCGATTTTGACGTGCTTTTCGGCCGGTTCGTCAAACGTGGACGAAATGACTTCCGCCCTTACGCTGCGCTGCATATCGGTCACTTCCTCCGGACGTTCGTCTATCAGCAGGATAATCATATAGACTTCCGGGTGGTTGTACGAAATGGCGTTGGCCAATTCCTTCAACAGTACGGTTTTACCGGTTTTAGGCGGCGCGACGATCAAACCGCGCTGCCCCTTGCCAATGGGCGTAAACATATCCATCAGGCGCATCGACAGCGAGTGGTCGGGCGCGCCGGTCAATTTGAATTTCTCTTCGGGGAACAGCGGCGTCAAGTGGTCGAACGCGATGCGGTCGCGGATGTCTTCAGGCTTGCAGCCGTTGATGGAGAGCAGTTTCCCCATCGGGAAATATTTTTCGCCCTCGCGCGGCGGCCGTACCGTACATTCAATCGTGTCACCGGTCTTGAGGCCGAGCGAACGGATTTGCTGCGGGGAAATATATACATCGTCGGGCGAGTTGAGGTAATTGTAATCGGAGGAGCGCAGGAAGCCGAAGCCGTCCGGCATCGTTTCCAAAACCCCTTCGTAGCTTACGAAATTCTCGAAATTATAGGCGAAATCGTTGTTGCGGTTCTGATAGTCGCCCCGCGCCTGCGGATAGTCGTTGCGGACGGGCGCATAGTCGCGGTTACCGTAGCGGTTGTAGCCGGCCTGCGGTTCCGCCTGCGGCATGGCTTCCATATCGGGCATGGGCGTGTTGTCGCTGTCCTCTTCGCCGATATTGCCCCACATGGCCGTTTCGTCCATCTGGGCCGTGGGCGTCGGCGCGGGTTGCGCGGCGGTCATCGGCTTGGGCATGAACGTGTCGGGTTCTTCCACCGGACGGGCGGGCGGAGCGGGCATTTCGAAACGGTCGACGTTGGGGTCGGCGGGCGCCACCGGTATCGGTTTGCCGATGGGCGTGGCGGTCGGCGTGGCGATGCGTTTGGTCGGGTTGGAGGAAGCCGCCGGCGTGTCGCTGATGCGCGTGCGCCGTTTGAGGATGGGCGCGCTCAATACCGGTACGTCTTCCGTTGTTTCGATGGGACGGCCGTTCTCGTCCTTGGGCTTGTTGCGGCTGCCTTTCGGACGGCCTCTTTTGCGTTTCACTTCACCGCCTTCGCCTTCGGTTTGGGCGGTCGGCGCGGCATCGGCAGCCGGCGCGGCGGTCGGTTCCGCGGCCGGTTGCACCGGGTTGGCGGTTGCCTCCGCTTTTTTGCGGACTTCATCCAGCGCCTGAGCGTCCAATATCTTGTAAATTAAATCGGTTCGGGCTAATTTTTCGAAATTCTTAAGGTTGAACCGCCGCGCCGTATCATTCAATTCGGCGGCGCTCATTGCGTTCAGATCCAAAATATTAAGCATAAAATAGGAAATTGATTAGAAAATGACTTCAGTTTATAATAATGGGGTCAGTGGGCGAACTTGGCGAACGGCCAATGATGAATGCAAAGATACGAATATTTTTTGAAAAAGAAAGCCTGTCGGAAATGAAAAAAATGCGTACCTTTACCCTCTTGTAATCAAGGCTTGAAAATTTGATGTCATTATGATACAACGCATTCAGTCACTGTACTTATTGCTGGCGATGACCGCCCTTTCGATGATGTTCTTTTTTCCGCTCGCCGTCGTGAACCCGTTGGGCGACGCACCCTCGTATCTGAATCTGACGGGTGTGAGCGGCTTTATGGAGGCTTACAAAGGGGCGACCCCGTGGTTCATCGGCTTTACCGTTTTGACGGTGCTGCTGTTGGGCGGCATGGCGTTCATCCTGTTTTCGTACAAGCATCGGCCGCGGCAGATGAAGTGGGCGCGTATCGTCTCGCTCGTGCTCGTGCTGTTCGTGGGGTTGATGCTTTTGGGGTTGGATAAGGCGGCGGCCGGTATGTTCCCCGGACGTGATTGGGAAGTGTCGCTCGTGCAATACCGCTGGGCGGTCTATATGCCGTTGGTGTCGCTCGTCTTTATGGGGCTCGCGTTGCGGGGCATCCGTCACGACGAGGAATTGGTGCGTTCGTCCGACCGTTTGCGTTAAATGAAACGGGTGGGCGTCATATCCGATACGCACGGCAGCGTTTCGACCGAGATACAGGCGTTTCTGCAAGCCTGCGACGAGGTCTGGCACGCCGGCGACGTGGGCAATGAACCCACGTTGGACGCTTGGCTACGGTTCAAGCCGTTGACGGCCGTCTATGGCAATATAGACGATTGGCGCGTGCGTGCCCGGCTGTCGGAAGTGGCCGTGTTCCAATGCGAGGACTGCAAGGTCATGATGACGCACATAGGCGGCTATCCCGCGCATTACGCGCCCGGCATCGTGGCGCGGCTGCGGCAGGAGAAACCCGACATTTTCGTGGCGGGGCACTCGCATATCCTTAAGGTCATGCGGGACGAGGCGCACGGCTTGATGTATTTCAATCCCGGCGCGGCCGGCGATTCGGGTTTCCACAAGCTCAAGACGGCCCTGCGCTTCAAGATAGACGGCAAGCGGCTCTACGATCTGGAGGTGTTTGAAATGCCGCGATGATGCGGGCGCGCCCGTAGGGTCACCCGAAATAAAAGAAAGAAAAGCGAAACAGAGGAGAGACAAGGATGTATGTGATAGACGAAGCACGCGAAAAGCGGGAGATACAGGAAAAGTATGAAACGATTTTCCGTTATTTCCGCCGCGACATCAGCGAACAGGAACGTACCGACATCCAAAATGCGTTCGAACTGGCCGTTTCCGCGCATGCCAATACGCGGCGCAAGTCGGGCGAACCCTATATCTTCCATCCGTTGGAGGTGGCGCGTATCGTGGTGGCCGACATCGGCCTGGGGCCTACGGCCGTGGTCTGCGCCCTGTTGCACGACGTGGTGGAGGATACCGAATACACGCTTTCGGACATAGAGGAACGCTTCGGGGCTTCGGTGGCGCGGATTGTGGACGGGCTGACGAAAATAGACACCATTTTCGACCAAGACCAGACGGTTTCGTTGCAGGCCGAGAATTTCAAGAAGATTCTGTTCACATTGTCGGACGACGTGCGCGTTATCCTCATCAAGCTGGCCGACCGTTTGCACAATATGCGGACGCTCGACTCCATGGCCAAGGACAAGCAGCTCAAGATTTCGTCCGAAACCATCAATATCTATGTGCCTTTGGCGCATCGGCTCGGTTTGTTCTCCATCAAGAGCGAACTTGAGGATTTGGCGTTGAAATACACCGAGCCTGAAATATATACCAGTATCGCCAACAAAATCAAGGAAACCGAATCGGAGCGCGCGCGTTTCATCAATGAGTTCGTTGCGCCCATCCGCAAGCGCCTTGACGAATCCTATCTGCAGTTTTCCATTACCGGCCGCGTCAAGTCCATCTGTTCCATCTGGGGCAAGATGAAGAAGAAGGGCGTGCCGTTCGAGGAAGTCTATGACCTGTTTGCGATACGCATCGTGCTGGATTCGCCCATCGAAAAGGAAAAGGACGACTGCTACAAGGTTTATTCGCTCGTCACGGGGCTTTACCGCCCCAATCCGGCGCGCTTGCGCGACTGGATCGCCAGTCCGAAGGCCAACGGCTACGAGGCGTTGCATACCACGGTCATGAGCCATACGGGGCGTTGGGTCGAGGTGCAGATTCGCTCCCGCCGTATGGACGAAATTGCCGAAAAGGGCTATGCCGCGCATTGGAAATACAAGAACGAGGGCGTTATTCCTAAGGATTCGGGCTTGGATCTTTGGCTCGGCAAAATCCGCGAGATGCTGGAGCAGGCCGACGAAAAGAGCGCGCTCAACTTCCTGCGCGACTTCCGCCTCAATTTCTTCGCCGGCGAGATATATGTATATACTCCTAAGGGTGAGTTGAAGACGCTACCGGCCGGCGCCACGGTGCTGGACTTCGCGTTCCATATCCATTCCGATATCGGGCTGTCGGTCATCGGCGCCAAGGTGAACCACAAGCTGGAGCCTATCAACCACCCGCTCAAAAACGGCGATCAGGTCGAAATCATCACGTCCAAGACGCAGCAACCCAAGGAAGAATGGTTGCAGTATGTGGTTTCTTCGCGGGCCAAGTCGAGTATACGGCAATGGTTGCGCGACGAACACGCGCGCTATTTCAACGAGGGGCGGGCCTTGGTCAAGGGTTGGATGGAAGCCGTGCCCGTGCCGTTCAACGACGAAATGGAACATCGGCTCATGCAGGGTCTGGCGGTGCTGAACCGCTCGCGTCTCTACTACGAGGCGGCCATCGGCCATTTTTCGGAAGCCGATATCCGGCGCGTGTTCAAGGCCGACGAAAAGCACGGCAACTGGTTTACGAATCTGTTCCGCACCTCGCCCAAAGGCAAGGAAATCGACTTGCAGGACGCCTTGCAGGAACAGGTGGCAAACAAGCCTGAAACGCTGTTGTTGGGCGAGGAAATCCACAAGCTGCGCTATTATGTGTCCGATTGCTGCCACCCGATTCCGGGCGACGACGTGGTGGGCATCATGATGCCGAACAAGGGCATAGAGGTGCACCGCACGAACTGCCCGCGCGGCATAGAACTCATGTCGCAGTACGGCAACCGCATCGTCAAGGCCAAATGGAAGAAAGACCAGGCCGTGACGTTCCTCACGGGGCTGAGCCTGCACGGTTTCGACCGGGTGGGGCTCATCAAGGACGTGGTGGAAATCCTGTCGGGCGAAGACAAGGTCAATATGCGTTCGCTCACGTTCACGGCATCGGAGGGGATGTTTACGGGCAAAATCATGCTCTATATCGGCGACACGCTGCATCTGCGCCAGATTATCGATCGGCTTGGCGCGGTGGAGGGGCTGGAGAAGATAGAACGCATCGACCATGCCGAGGGCGAATGAGCTATTTTATAAGGAATAAATAAAAACATCAGATATACCATGAAAATCTTAGTATTGAACTGCGGGAGTTCGTCTATCAAGTATCAGTTGATAGAGATGAAGTCCGAGGAAGAAACCGATTTGTTGGCCAAGGGTTTGGTGGAACGCATCGGTCTGGACCATGCCGACCTGACGCATCAGGCCAAGGGCAAGGATAAACTCAAGGTCAGCAAGCCGGTGTCCGACCATGCCGAGGGCATCAACTGGGTGCTCGAATATCTCGTGCATCCGCAACACGGCGTTATCAAGGACGTGGCCGAAATAGGGGCCGTCGGCCACCGGGTGGCGCACGGCGGCGAGAAGTTCAAGGAAAGCGTATTGGTCAACGCCGAGGTCATGGCCGACTTGGAAGCCTGCGTGCCGCTCGCGCCGCTGCACAACCCGGCCAACCTGAAAGGCATCACGTCGATGCAGGCCCTGTTGCCTAATGTGCCGCAGTGCGCCGTATTCGATACGTCGTTCCATCAGACGATGCCCGACTACGCCTATATGTACGGCATTCCCTACGAATATTATGAGAAGAAGCGGATGCGCCGCTACGGCTTCCACGGCACGAGCCACCGCTTTGTGGCGCAGAAAGCCTGCCGCATGACGGGCATGGACATCAACAAGACGCGCATCATCTCCTGCCACTTGGGCAACGGCGCCTCGATAGCGGCCGTTCAAAACGGCAAGTCGGTGGATACGTCGATGGGCTATACGCCCGTAGAGGGTCTGCTTATGGGCACGCGGACGGGCGATTTGGACTTGGGCGTGGTGCTGACCATCATGCAGGACGAACACCTGACGCCCGACCAGGCCACGGCCTTGTTCAACAAGAAAAGCGGTATGCAGGGCGTTTCGGGCGTTTCCTCCGATATGCGCGACCTGTGGGCGGCGGCCGATTCCGGCAACGACCGCGCGCGTCTGGCTTTGGATATGTTCATCTACCGCGTTAAGAAATACGTCGGCGCGTATGCGGCGGCGATGGGCGGCGCCGACATCATCCTGTTTACGGGCGGCATAGGCGAAAACGACTTCCACGTCCGCGCGCGGGTTTGCGAAGGCTTGGAATACATGGGCGTTTCGCTCGACAAGAAGGTCAACGACGGCTTGCGCGGCGAAGACACGGTGCTTTCCACGCCCGATTCCAAAGTGAAGGTGCTGTTGGTAAGCACGGACGAAGAAAAGGTTATCGCCACCGACACCTATCGGCTTATTCGTTAGGGCAGGGCGAAACGGTATATAAACCAAAAAAAGGACAAAGATATGACAGCATACGATATCGTCGTTGTGGGCAGCGGCCCCGGCGGCTATGTGGCGGCCATCCGCGCCGCGCAATTGGGATTCAAGACGGCCGTGGTGGAACGCGCCGAACTGGGCGGCATCTGCCTGAACTGGGGCTGTATTCCCACCAAGGCCTTGTTGAAGAGCGCCGAAGTGTTTACCCATGTCAAACACGCCGCGCAATATGGCGTCGTGGCCGGGGATTTCAAGCCCGACATGGCGGCCATCGTGGCGCGCAGCCGTGGTGTGGCCGAAACGATGAGCAAGGGCATTGCCTATCTGCTCAACAAAAACAAAGTGGACGTCGTTGCCGGCGAAGGGCGCGTCAAGCCCGGCAAGCAGGTGGAAGTGCGCCTGAACAGCGGCGAAACCGAGACGTTGGAGGCCAAGCACATCATTTTGGCCACGGGTGCGCGCAGCCGTCAGGTGCCGACCCTTCCGCAGGACGGCCGCAAGATTATCGGCTACCGCGAAGCCTTGGTGCTGGATCATCTGCCGGCGCGCATGGTGGTGGTGGGCTCCGGGGCCATCGGCTCCGAGTTCGCTCATTTCTATCAGAGCCTCGGCACGCAGGTTACGCTTATCGAATTCATGCCGGCCGTGGTGCCGGTCGAAGACGCCGACGTTTCGGCGCAGCTGGCGCGTTGCTTCAAGAAAAACGGCATGAAGGTGCTCACGGGCACGACCGTTGAGAAGGTGGATACGACGGGCGAGGGCTGTAAGGTGTATGTTACGTCCAAGAAGGGCGAGGAAGTCATCGAGACCGATATCGTGCTGTCGGCCGTGGGCGTTGTGACCAACGTGGAGAACATCGGCTTGGAAGAATGCGGCATTGCCGTGGAGCGCGGCAAGGTGCAGGTGGACGAATACTACCGCACGTCGGTAGAGGGCTACTATGCCATCGGCGACATCGTGCCGGGGCAGGCGCTGGCGCACGTGGCTTCGCATGAGGCCTTGATTTGCGTGGAACATATCGCGGGGCTGAACCCCAAGCCGCTGGATTACGGCAAGGTGCCGGGTTGTACGTACACGACGCCGGAAGTGGCCTCCATCGGGCTCAACGAGCAGAAAGCCACCGAAGCCGGCTACGAACTCAAAATAGGCAAGTTCCCGTTTACGGCGTCCGGCAAGGCGACGGCGGGCGGCCTGCGCGACGGCTTCGTCAAGGTGATTTTCGACGCCAAGACCGACAAGATGCTGGGTTGCCACCTGATTGGCGACCACGTGACCGAAATGATAGGCGAGGCGTTGATGATTATGGAAAAGGGCATTACGGGCCCCGAAATCATCCATGCCGTCCATCCGCACCCGAGTATGTCGGAAGGCATGATGGAGGCGGTGGCCATCGCTTACGGCGAATGTGTACACGTATAGATTCTTAGAAGATGGAAATCAAACAGACGGATATTCCGGGGCTGCTGTTGTTGCGGCCCCGGGTTTTCGGCGACGCCCGCGGCTATTTTATGGAGAGTTACGCCAAGCGGACGTGGGAAGCCGCCGGTTTGCACGCCGAGTTCGTGCAGGACAACGAGTCGTGCTCTGCCAAAGGCGTGTTGCGCGGCCTGCATTTTCAGACGCCGCCGCAGGCGCAGGCCAAGCTTGTGCGCGTGGTGCGGGGGGCGGTTTGGGATGTGGCCGTCGATTTGCGGGTGGGGTCGCCCACCTACGGACGGTGGTATGGTGTGGAGCTGAACGCCGACGAGAAATGGCAGTTCTTTCTGCCGGCCGGTATGGCGCACGGTTTTCTGAGCCTGTGCGACGATACGGTTTTCGCTTATAAGGTCACGGCACCTTACGCGCCCGAAACGGAGGGCGGTTTGCCGTGGAACGATGCCGACCTGCGCATTGACTGGCCGTTGGCCGCTTATGGCATCGACAAGCCGTTGCTTTCGCCCAAAGACGAGGTCTATGCCCCGTTCAAGGACTTCCGCAGCCGGTTTACGTTCTGAGATAATATAGGTTGATAATCAATTCTATATCTGTTTATCGTTTGTTTGTGTCCTAAAAAAAAGGACAAAAATTAAATATTTGTCCTGAAATTTAGGACAAAATTGAATGCCGGCTTGGCGTTGGCTGTTGTATAAGTGATGGGCCGCCGCCCGTCCGACGCAAAAGGCTTGGCCGGACGGGGCGGAAGGCCGGTTTGACTCCTTTTCGTTATTTAAAAGTCATATCCAATGCCGAAAGTTAAGTAATTTTCGTATATACCTCTGTTCGGCAAAAAAGGTGCAAAGTCAACTACTGTTTTTTGCCAATGATCTACACGATAGCCAAGATAAACGGACCATTGTTTTATCTGACCGACAATGCGAATGGAAGTTTGCGAGCCAATGAGAACATCTCCAAATGCGTTTTCGCGAAGATTGTCCTTGCCAAAATAATCATCACGGTGAGTCACAAATGCAACTTTATCCATCACATTGAATGCTTGCGCGAAAGATAAATGAAGCCAATCTGTGCAGTGAATTTTAAAACCTATACCAAGATATGCTCCTAATCCGACATCACCATCTAATCGGAACTCTGTATAGGTATAAGGTCGTGTATTAGGGCGATAGTCTATATTCAACTGTTTATAAACGAATCCGGCATAAGCATAAAAATTGATACGTTTTGGATTCCAAGGGATGTCGTACTGATATTCCAAGTCAAACCTCAGGGGCAAATAGGTATCTACCCAACTATTACCCAGTAAATCGGCTTGAAACCCGTACTCCAACCGCAGGTTATGCCCTTTGCGTTGCTGCCAAAGGCCTTGGAATTTGGATGCCCGCTTGGTTTGTACGGCAGGGTTGTCGGTCAATGCGGGGGCTTCCTGTGAATGACCGATGCCGCCACCCAACAGCAGGGCAAGGACGAGTAAGATTAGTGGCTTTTTCATGGCGTTGTTCCTTTTCGTTTAGAATGCGAATTTAAGGCCGATGTTGAGGCCGGTGTTGCTAAACGGCAGGACGAAATCGCGGCGGATAACGGTTTGCCCATCATAATATGTCTGTACTACAGCATTCTCAAGTACATGGCTGTATGCCTCGTTGCCATAGGCATTATCCACGCCCACCCAATGGTCACGATAGGATACGGACGACATCAAGGTAAACTGCCACTCAGCGAACATCGAAACCGTAGGTGTAAAACGGCAGGTAACGCCGAATGCCGCCGTAAAACCGACGGAAGTTGTGGTCAGGCGTTCTTGTCCCGAACGGCCGAAGCCGCCCCAATCGAAATCCGTTTCCCCGTATTCGTATATATTGTGGTATAAATTCCCCAATTCAGCTCGGACATTGTGATTTACGGCGCCGATCATCAGTCCGACGCCCATTTTAAGATAGGGGTCCCAACGTTGGAAACCCGGTGATAGACGTAACGCGACGTGCAGGTTGCCGATATGGCCGTTGAAATCATCCGAAAGCGTGATGGTGGAGAAATCGGCAAAGTTTTCATTCAAAGTGATATTGCCGTCCATGAACAGACGTCCCGAAGTGTCGCAAGGGAATAATTGACTTGTCGAAAATCCGCTCTCAATATAGCCGATGCCTACCTCTATGGCCATATAGCGGTTGAATTGGTAGCCGAAATTCAGGCCACCCTGCCAACCTGCACCCAAGGTGTTTTTTATATACTTGGCTTCCTTCTCTGTTTCAAAAGGCATATTATCCTTGAATTCATCGAATCTCAGAAACCCCGTATAGCCACTCCCCATGCGGAAGCCGTAGCCGCCTTGCAGGTCGATGTAAAACCGTTTGTCGGCTTTGGGCCAACCATTGCGCGGGGTGGAGGTGGGCTGTTGGGCGGCCAGTACACCGCCCAACAACCAGATTCCTATACATCCCAAACTGATAAACTGCTTGAAGTCGTATCGTCTCATGTTTCTATGTTTATCTGATTAACACTTTCAATACATACGTTTGCTCCGGTGTTTTCAACAAGGCCAAATGCAATCCCTTGCTTCCGATGCCATGGACACTGCAATGCTCGCCCTCAAAATCCGTTTCATAAACCAAATTGCCGCTCGGACTATAAATAGAGAGGGTTTTGGTTTGGCGGATGACATGAGGTGCCGCTATCTGAATTTCGAAACTACCTTGGTTGGGATTCGGATAAAGACTCCATATGTTATTAATCATGGTCGGATTTGCCTCTGCCTCAATTTCAGGGGGGAGAATATCCCAAAACGAAACGTCAACCATATCCGCCTTGCTGTTATCAAAATCCATGTCATCTGAATCTTCCCCGCGATAAGCATCGGTCTGCATGGCTTGCGAGGTCGCCGCTTCTTCCGCGCACGATTGCAGTATGAAAGACGTATTGGGGCCGATGGTCAACGCGTCTTCTATGGTCAGGGTCTGCGTAAAGCACAATTTGGCTCTGGCATTGCCTTCCAAGGTGACATTCTTGAGCGTGATATTGCGGTTGAATGCCCGCAACTCCTCATCCTGCCCTTTGGTAATGTCTTGGTACGTTCCATCGTCTTGCACATTCCAATCCGGATAAATATCTCTGACAATCATGTTGTTCTTTCGGTAATCGTAGTTTCCGCCGTTTGTTTTTGGCGGTCGTAGGTCATCTAAACGATACCATCCATTGCGGTCATTGGTCGTTCCAATCCCCCATCCCCAATTGCAATAAAAAAGATTTTCTGATCCGTATCCCGTTATGTTCCAAAAATGTTTTTCTCCACAGAAATCGCATTTGTCTCCACGGTAAACCAAGGGACGCCCTGCATCCAAATTCGTCCGAATCAAATTCGGCCACCATTGTCCATTATCCTTGTCACCACGCCGACGTTTATTGGCATTGGAATATCGGAACTTTTTTAGCCCTGATTCTATATCATCTGTATATGTCCAAGAAAATGCACAAGATGTGTAACGCATATTATTGGCATCACCACAATCTTTATACAAATGTGCAATGTGATCAACCTGTTCTATAGGTGTTTGGGGAACAATAGTGTTTGGCATGGACTCCCATTCGTATTGTGGCGGAAATTTCCAATACCACATAATCTGTGCCATGGCCACGGTACCACATCCAGCAGGTTTTCTTCCATAGAAACAGGCCTTTCCGCCTTCTTTTAGGAACTTATTATACGCTCTCTCTGCTCCGATATTAATAAACCCCTCTTGCATCCAGCCTATTTCTCCGCCTCTCGAAGGATCTTTCAACAAATTATCCACATATATGGTTGCCGGCTTCCCTTTGGTCTGACTGTTTTTTAGTTGTCCCCAGGCACTTTGGTTGTCGGAATAGTCGGATGAGGAGCCTTTGGCGGAATAATCCATACGGATTTCATTGACAATATCCCGGTAGTCTTGCATCAGTTCTATCAGTCCGCCCGGCATATCGTTGGTATCGGAACTGAAAGAGCCGGATTCACAAAAGGCCAGCACCGGCGGCGCGCTTTCGTCATTAGATAGGATAACCCATCCGCCTTGATTGAAAGTAATGATATTGATGGTAGCGGCATCGGATGTGACCGCCTGCATAGGGTTAGCCCCTTCGCGATAGATGGTCTGTATCGTCCGTGTTTTATCGGTGTACATCCGGTTCATAAAATTGACCGCGACATTTCGCGCAACTGTGGATGATACTTGCTGTGCCTGTCCAGTGAAGAGGGAAGACAGAATCAATAACAGCCATCCCACCTTCTGTATTTTATAGGGCTTCATGTTATTTGCATTTAAGTTCGACCAAAATTTGATAAACAGGATGGTTATCTTACGGTTTGTAAAGCCCGAACTTCAGTTTGCAAGGCCTCTATTTGTGCTTGTTGTTCCTGCACGGTCTTAATTAAGAACGGTATGAAAGTCGTGTAATCCACGGTATAGATGTCATCTTCTTCCATATAGTACACGGCTTCCGGAATTACTTCCAGCAATTCCTGCGCAATGAGGCCCACTTTGTTTTGACGCATGGGGTCGGTCGAACGCTCGCCGTCTTTCCCCTCCCGATAGTCGAACTTGACGGGGCGCAACTGCATGATTTTATCCATGGCGGGGGCTAAATCCACGATGTTGGTTTTGTAACGGCGGTCGGATGATTGGGTCACCTTTTCATAGTTGACAGTCATGGCATAAATGGTTTTGACTTTCTTTGAGGACGAGCCTATATCCCAGTTGTTATGCGGCCCGATAACGGTCAGTGGGCCTACCGGGTATAATGCCCCACCGCCACCGCCAATTATCCCATTTGGCGAATCTCCGGTGCTTAAAGTACCGGTATATGTGCTTTGTATTATTTCTAAAGAGTTATCTCCGACAGTACATTTAAAACTTCCCCCTTTGAACAGGAAATTGTCCATCGCGACTTCCAATCCTTTGGAAAGGGTCGGGCTCGTGTTGACATCGCCAAATTTGACCAGGTTTTTGTTGTAAATACGCATTTGCGCTTGCGTGTTGGAGATGCTGCAAAGGCCCAGTACGAGGCTGAGCGCTACGATAATTTTTTTCATAGTGGTTGTAATTTTTATTGATTGATACTTGTTTATATATGTTCTATGGCTCCTTGTTTGGTTCGTCTTAGTGTTTTATGCCTGCGTGCTGGTAGGGTATAGGGGAACTTTACCGCCCGCAGGCGGCGGTGTTCAAGTCGTTTTTGCCG
>CAYTZG010000025.1:0-22568 GCA_964442435.1 uncultured Bacteroidaceae bacterium
TCTATAAGGAAGAGGCCTACGGTATCTTCCCGTGGGAAGTAGATGTTGTGTTCAGTGGTACTGAGAACTGCCGTGAGGTAGAAGAAACGTGTGCGGTAAGCTACGAACGCGTAGACGTGGATGGCGGTTACAAGATGGTGGCCAAGACGAGCGGTTGCGGCACGGGTAGCAATAGTGGCAATAGCGGTAACAATACGCCGGCTCCGACACCTGTGGCGAAGAAGCAAATCTGCGACAGCGTCTATAAGGAAGAGGCTTACGGTATCTTCCCGTGGGAAGTAGATGTTGTGTTCAATGGCACTGAGAACTGCCGTGAGGTAGAAGAAACGTGTGCGGTAAGCTACGAACGCGTAGACGTGGACGGCGGCTACAAGATGGTGGCCAAGACCGATTGCGGTGGCGTTCAGACGATGGCGGCACGGGCCAACACCAACAATAAGACGGTGGCGGCAGCCTCCAAGTCCGCGTCGATGGCCACGACGGCTTCCACAACGTCCATGGCTTCCACCATGTCCACTGCGGCCGCTCCCGCCTCTACGGGTGCCAAGACCGCGTCGACGCGGGTAGCCAAGAGCGCTGCCAAACTGGCCGCTTCGCCCATGGCGATGAGCGCGACCAATGGCGGTTCGTCGATGGTTTCGACAATGAGTACCACGCCGACGGCCACCGCCGACAATACGGCCTCCGACAACGAGACCGCGGCCGAACCCATGGTTCAGGCCGGCCCGATAGGGACGCTTTACGACGTGAAATGCAAGGATACCGTTTACAAGCTTATATCGAGCTACATAGACGATATAACGGAAGAAGAGGTGATAGAAACCCGTGACTCGATAGGTCAGGTTTGCAGGGTTATTCCGTTGGACGAGGCGTCCGGCCGCATGAGCCGTTGCGATACGGTAGTCCTCAAACAGAAGGAATACTTTACGAGAGACACGATTGTCATGATATACGATGAAATAGACGAAAAAGATATTCCTACGCCTATCATCGTTACCGACAGCATGACGGTTGAAATTTACGATATTCGTTGCTACGAGGTGGATACGATACTCCACTACGATACGAGCTCGGTGGTACTGACGGCCTCCATGAGCGACACCGTTTCGGTAAGCGACAGTATGTTCTACGGCGGCTTGCTCAGCAGCGATACGATTGTGGAAATCTGCCCGCGTCTGACGCAGACCTATGCGCTCTATGGCTACGAAACCGTGAACCGTCTGCGCGACAGCGCGGCCTACTACAACGCCATAGCCGACGAACTTGAGCGTCAGATTGAGCTCGACAAGGCCAACGGCAAGATACGCAAGCCCATCGAAGTATTCGTGCCGCAGGATGCGTTGGATGCCAACGATCCGTACGCGCCGCTGCCCGACGACGACCCGATCGGCCATGCGCTCTACAGCCCGCACGCGGCCCGCGCCCGTGCCGCCGCTTACCTCAAGCAGGCCGAACGCTATGAACAGAACATCGTTGAGGGCAAGAACATGACCACCGTAGAGCACATACTCGATACGTTGCATCTCTACCTCGACGGCCAGACCACGTTCGGCTGCACCGTTCAGGATACGTTTACGGTAAGCCGTATGCCGATAGCCTACTGCATCATCAGCGATACGGGCGCGCTCTTCGGCAAGGAAATCCTGCTGTGGACGCGGAACGCCTACTGCGACGGTGATACGGCGGGTGCGGCGCACGACCCGTTCATGAAGCGCAACCAGGCCGTATTGAATGTGAACTTCGATTGGCAAACGCCGTTCTATGGCGACTACGCGAGCGACGTGAACCCGCACGTCTACGGCGAACCGGCCAACCTGCCCGCCGACCGCTACAATACGGTAGGTCACCCGTGGGCCAACGCGGCCAACCCGTATTACCTGCTCGACACGGTAGACGGCGATACGATGTACTTCCCGATTCGCATCCAGAACGACGACCCGCGCGACCCGATAGGCTGTGCCGTGAACGACACCGTGGCCATCACGATATACCGCGGTCACCACATTGACGGTTACATCAGTTACAACGCCTTCTGGCACCCGTCCGACAAGGGCATCACGCGGCCGGAGGTACTGATGACGCCCGACGTGGCCCAGTATGACGAAGACGCGGGCGGCGGCGTAGGCCGTGACGGCGAGCACATGGCCGTGGCCAACGTCAAGTTGTTCCTCTACAACTACGACAACATGAACCAGTGGATAGACTCCACGCACTCCGACGAAGACGGTCTGTTCGCGTTCAAGCAACTGGCGCCCACCGGCAAGTACTTCATCGTAGGTACCTCGCCGCAAAAGACGGCCACCGTCGGTGCCAACGGTGTAACCGCCAACGACGCCACGTGGACGCAGCAGTATGCCGTAGGTGCCAAGAAAGCGCCCACCAACCCGTTGAGTATGTGGTGGTACGGCTCCAACGTCGACCTTACGACCACGCCGGCCTTTACGTTGGGTATCACGTCCAACGACGCCACCTATACGCAGCAGCGCGCCGTAGGTGCCATCGCCCACTTCAAGCAAGACCAGACGATTGAACTCGAAGACTGGGCGCACAGTAACGATACGTTCCTGTTGGAGGCCGACACGCTGATTCACTTCAGAAGCATCATGCGCGGTGACGCTAACCGCGACTACATCGACAACCCGGCTAACTCGCAGTTGGCCAAGGCCGGCTCGTTGCTCCGCTTCGACACCTATGGCGACATAGAGGTGGAAGACAACGTCCGCATCATCGACTACCCGGTACTGAGCGTCAGCGAGGGTGACATTCTGGCCTTCCAGTTGTTCATGCCTTACGATGCGGCGGAAGTCGAAATCCTCGGCATCACGTCGCCGGTAAGCGAGGCGCAGGTGGTTTACAACTTCATCGGCGATGAGTTGCTGTTCAACTGGGTACGCACGGCGCCGGTAGAAGTACACGAGGGCGATACGTTGGCCATGCTCAAGATACTGCTCAAGCATAAGCCCAAGAACCGCATCGACCGCTACTTCCGCATCGACCCGATTGGCTACGAAATCACGTTGTCCAACCTGAAGATAGATCCGGATTGGCGCATCGCCCTGCCCGAACTCGCGCTGTTCTACTACGAAGAAGACGAAACCGGCCGCGACAGCGTCGGCTCGGAAGAAGGCCGTGGTTACGAATACAACATCGATACGGTAGCCTATACGGCCACGGGTATCGGTGTGGGCAAGGAAATCGTCTGCAGACAGCAGGGTGGCGAAACCGACCATTCGTCCATCATGTCCGTCATCCCGAACCCCGTCAGGACATGGGCCGACATCACCTACTCGGTATATGGCGACTGTCTCGTCAGCTTGCGGCTCTTCACGCTCTTGGGCGAGGAAGTCATGACCATCGTCAACTCCGAACGTCAGACGGGTCTCTACCGCCGCAATATCATGGCCTCGGGCTTGCCGGCCGGCGTCTATGTACTGCGTCTGGAAGCCATCCGCGACAACTTTATGGAAACGGATGTCGTCAAGGTAGTGGTTCAGAAGTAAGTCAACTGAAAGCAAAGCCAAACGGCTGTCCGGAGCGATTCGGGCAGCCGTTTTCGTTTAAGGGCGGAAAGGGGGCTATTGGAGGTTGAAACGGCGCATGGCCTTGCGCTTTACCTCGTCCGCCACGTCGATATAGGGCCGCATGGCCGCATAGTCGCTGTGGCCCGTCCATTTCATCACCACCTGGGGCGGGATGCCGAGCGAAAGCGCGTTGCAGATAAACGTGCGCCGTCCGGTATGCGTGCCCAACACCTCGTATTTAGGGCAAACCTCGTCAAAGCGGCGGTTGCCCCGGTAATAGGTGCGGCTTACGGGCTCGTTGATGCGTGCGATACGGCACAGTTCCTTGATATAAAGGTTCATCTTCTGATTGCTGATAACCGGCAGCGCCTTGTTGCCCGCAAAATGCTGATGCTTGTATTTGGTAAGGATGGCGCGGCTGTGGTCGTTCAGTTCGATGACCAAGTTGACGGCCGTCTTGATGGTTGTGATTTCAATGCGCTTAGCCTTTACGTCGCTCCGTTTCAGATTATATACATCCGAATAGCGCAGGCCCGTAAAGCAGCAGAACAGGAACACGTCGCGCACGCGTTCCAGATAGTGTTTGGAGGGGGGAATATCGCACGTCTTGATGCGGTTGAGTTCGTCCCAGGTCAGAAACACCACCTTCCGTTTCGTTTGGCGGAGCTTGGGCTTGAACCATTCGAAATCCCGGTTTTGATGATAGCCTTTAGACAGGCTCCAGCGTAGAAACCATTTGAGCAGGCACAGGTGGTTGAGCACCGTGCTGTTGCGCATATTCTTGACGGAAGACAGAAAATGGAGGTAGGCGCTGAGCCCCGCCGTGTCGAAATACGAAAAGCTGAGATGCGCCGGGCAAAACGCTTCGAGGTGGTTGCGCAGGCTTTCGAATTTGCCGTAGGTGGCGGCGGTCCAGTTGTTGGTTTGGCCGCGTTCGATGATAAAGGCTTCGAAGGCCGCCCAAAAGTTGTCGGCGTCGGGTTGGGGAAGGGGTTGGGTGCGGTTTTCCGGCTGGGGTGGCGCGTCAGGCTTGGATTTGTTCGAAGGAATCAGCTTCAGGTCATGGCATTCGAAATATTGGCCGTTGATGCAAATCCGCAGGTCCAGCCGGAGGTTTTCGATATCCATACGTTACTTGCTCTCATTCAGCAAGCGGCCGCGTTCGATGCGGGCCGCGCGGTCTTCCTCCGCCGAAAGGCCGTCCTCTTCCTCGTAGGCCTTCACCTTAACGTAATTGCGCCATTTCTCCAGCACTTTCTCCATGTCGTCGGGTATCGGCGCCGAAAAACGCATCGTCTGCTTGCTCGTGGGGTGCACAAAGCCGATGGTGGCCGCGTGCAGGGCTTGGCGCGGCAACAAATCGAAGCAGTTTTGGATGAATTGCCGGTATTTGGTAAACGTCGTGCCTTTTAGGATTTGGTCGCCGCCATAGGTGGCGTCGTTGAACAGCGGGTGCTTGATATAGCGCATATGGCAGCGGATTTGATGCGTCCGCCCCGTTTCCAGCACGCACGACACGCGCGTCACATAGCCAAAGCGTTCCTCCACGTGATAGTGCGTCACGGCCTCTTTGCCGGCCGAACCGTCGGGATATACCGTCATCACGCGGCGGTCGCGCACGCTGCGCCCTATCGCGCCCTCCACCGTGCCGTCGTCCTCCTTGAAGTCGCCCCACACGAGCGCGTAATACTTGCGTTCCACCGAATGGTCGAAGAACTGTTTGGCCAAAAACGTCTGTGCCATCTCGTTCTTGGCCACGAGCAACAGGCCCGACGTGTCCTTGTCAATGCGGTGCACCAAATAGACCTTGCCCTGCACGTGATACATCAGCGCCTGCACGAGCGTGCCCGTAAAGTTGCCGAAGCCCGGATGCACCACCATGCCGGGGGTCTTGTTCACCACCAGCACGTCGTCGTCCTCGTAAACGATATCGACGGGGATGTTTTCGGGTTGCAGTTCGAATTCGTGCGGCGGATGCGGCAGCACGATGCTGATGACGTCGCCGGGCTTTACCTTGTAGTTGGGCTTTACGGCCGTGCCGTTCACGAGGATGTTGCCGGCGCGGGCGGCGTTCTGTATGCGGTTGCGGGCCGTGCTTTGCAGGCGGTCCACCAAGAATTTGTCTATGCGCAGCTGCGTCTGCCCCTTGTCGGCCGTGATGCGGAAATGCTCGTAGAGTTCGGTGCTCTCCCCGTCGTCGGCCAAGGCGTCTTCCGCCACGTCCATGTCTTTCTCCAAGTCTTTGTCTGCTTCCATATATCCCTTATCGTATCACGATTTTGGCATGGGCCTCGCCGCCCGCGCCCACCAGCCGCAGCACGTAGATGCCCGCTTCCAGGCCGCCCGTCGGCCATTCGGCGCGGAAAGGCGACTGCCGGCACAGGCGGCCGTCCATCGCGCTCAGCGTCATGCGTGTGCCGGCCTCCGGCCAACCGTCCGGCAGTTCGATGTGCAGCACGTCGTCGCCCTGCAACGGGTTGGGGTAGACGTGCAGCGTCGGCGCGGCCACCGCCGCATCCTCACGCCGGGTGTTCCCGCCGCCCGGTTGCCGCGCCGCCGTGCCGAACGCGGGCCGCAGCATCAGTGCGCCGTGATACAGCAAGGGGCGCCAACGCCATTCGTGCGTGCCGTCGTCCAAATAGTAATAGTGGGTGTAGGCGCGCGCGTCGTTGTTTTGGTCAAAGCCGAGGTTTAGGAACGTATTGCCGCTTTGGCGGATGCCGATAAAGAAGCGGCCCTGCGGCAGCATATAGCCGTGCTCGCCTATGTTGTAGGTGTAAAAACGGTTGAGTCCGTTTTCGAACACCGGATAAATCCAGTCGCTTTCGTAAAGCAGCGCGCCCGGAATGTAGCCCTCGTCGCGGTCGCCGGGCACGGCGCGCCAGATGCAGATGCTGAAGGCCGCCGAGTTGGCGTCGTTGTACGAGCGGTTGAAGAACAGCCGCAGGGCCGTCAGCGTGTCGGGTTCCCGCAGCGCAAAGCTCACGGCCATGGCGCCGCCCGCGTACGTGGGGCCGATGCCGGCCTCGGCCGTGCCGTCGTCGTAGGCGAACGCGTCGCCGAACGTCTGCGAGAACGCCATCGTGTCGTTGCGGGGGTAGAAGTCGGCCACCGCTTCGCCCGCGCCGCTCAGGTCGCCGTCGTAGCGCACGATATGCGCCAAGCGGTAGGTCTGCGCCGCCTCGCCCGTCCAATCGGCAAAGTCGTAGCCGAAGGCCGCCGGCGACAGGGCCGGTTCGGTCGTATAGCCGCGCTGCACAAACGGGTAGAGGATGGCTTCGGCCGCGTTGTCGGCGGGGTAGGTATATACGGTTTCGCCCGCGTTGTCCTGCAGTTCGTAATGATAGTCGATACGCGCGGCCTCCGCCCCCAAATGGTTCAGCTTAAAGTCGAAGCCTTGGCGCATATCCGCCGCGTCGAACTGCCGCCACGGCACCTGCGTATAGGGTGCCGTCAGCGTGGGCGAGGCGTCCACAAAGGCCACGTCCGTTTGGCTCGTGCGTCCCGGCGTGCGGCCGTAGTTCAGATACACGTAGTCGATATGCCATTGGCCGCCGCCCGTCCGCAGGTCGCGGTCAACCGACGAATAGGCGCGGAAACGGAAGCGGAAGTCCCGCTTGTTGAAACCGGGCGTCGTGATGGGCACCTCCACGTAGCGGAAAAAGTCGATGTCCTGCACCTCGTGCCGGCCCGTGCTGTCGAGCAGGGGGCAGAACTCGGACAGGCTCATGCCGTCGCTGCTCCACATCCGCACCCACATATTCAGTTCCTCGCTGTAAAATTCCAACAGCAGCCGGTCGTTCCGGTTCGGGCTTTGGCCTCGGTTCGTGCTGTCCCAAAGGCTGCCCCAGCCGCCGCCGGGCTGGTAGTAAAAGCTCAGGATAATGGAGTCTTCGGTCGAAAGCGCGCGCGGCACGGGCGTAAACGCGGAGTCCATGCGGATGGGGCGCGACGTAAGCGTGTCGGCCGAGAAAGAAACCCCCAGGCCGCCGTGCCGGTAAAGCGCCCCCTTGCTGTCGATGGCGTCGAACGTGGCCACGCCGTAAGAGGGCGGATAAAACGCATAGGCGTTGTTGATAAAGACCGATTGGTCGGCCCAGCGCTCAGGGTCGGGATAAGGCCCGTTATACGTAAAATCATCAAAGAACGGCAGCGTGAGGGAAGTTTCCCCGGTTTCGGATTTTGAAGCCGTCAAAACGCCTGTTTTGGCCCTTGCCGCCCGTTCCACCTGCGCGTTGCCGCTCAGGGCCCGCAGCCGCAGGCCGTCCACCGCCGTATCGGGTACGGAGGCCATGAGGCGGCCCAAGCCGAGCCCCATCAGCCCGCAGGCCAACACCATCCCAAGCCCGTGTCTAATCGTCATAGTCTTCGTCCGTAAAGTCCGTCAAATCGCCGTATTCCAAAGCGTCTATCGAGTCCGCTTCCATCTGCAGGCTGTCGGCTTCCTCTTTCTTGAGCCGGTAGCGCGGCCCCTTCACCTTGTCGGTCACGCCTATCTCCAAATCCACGCGCGCCCCCTGCGGAATCGGCATCCCGGCCTCAATCGCCTGCCCCGCGTAGTATTGTCCCAATACGGCGCCGCCCGCCACCGAGGGCACGTAGGTTACGCCGCCGGCCTGCAGGCCGTAGGTTTCCAAAAGCGAAAGCGCCTGGCGGTGCGACAGGTCGATGAGGTTGGGCATCTTTACGCTCGGCCTTTCGTAAGAGGCCGTCACCACATAGAACGTGCGGTGCCGCTTTACGATGTCGCCGGGCTTGGGCGTATGCGACACCACCGCGCCCGCCCGTTGCGAGAGGTCGAACACCGAGTCGCGTATCACAAAGCGGAACGCGTAGCGGTCTTCGAGCGACCGCAGTTCCTCCAACGTGTAGCCGCTCATGTCGGGCACGCGGATTTTTTGGTCGTGATGCGTGAAGAACTTGAGCGAGAGCAGCGAGGCCAAGGTAAGGACAATGACGATGAGTATCATCAGCGCGATTTGTTGCCAAAATTCGCCGGTGCGCATATACGCCCCCCAGTTCCGCTCCGCATCCCGCCGGTTGCGCCGCCCGCGGCGGCGTGCTTCGGGCGTCGGCGCACCGCCCTTGGCGGCGGCCTGTTCCCGCTGTTCCCGTTGTTTCCGTCTGCTTCTATCCATAATGCTTGTTTTATCAGTGCGCGTCCGACCAGTTGCCGGCCGCCTGC
This sequence comes from uncultured Bacteroidaceae bacterium, assembly GCA_964442435.1. Classification (GTDB taxonomy): domain Bacteria; phylum Bacteroidota; class Bacteroidia; order Bacteroidales; family P3; genus CAMXAS01. Next base: position 8,707 of record CAYTZG010000025.1, read on the forward strand.
ATCTCCACCTCTATGGGCACTTCCAGCGGCAGTGCCTGTTTCATTTCCGTTTCCACCAAGGCTTGCAGGGCCGCCAACTCCGCGCGCGGCACGTTGAAAATAAGTTCGTCATGTACCTGCAACAGCATCTTGGCCGCAAAGCCCTCCTGTTTCAGCCGCTTGGCAATCCGTATCATCGCCAGTTTAATCATGTCGGCCGACGTGCCTTGGATGGGCGCGTTCACGGCATTGCGCTCGGCATAGCCGCGCACCACCGCGTTGCCCGAAACGATGTCGGGCAGATAGCGCCTCCGCCGGCACAGCGTTTCCACGTAGCCCTTGTCGCGCGCCTCCGCCAAAACGCCCTCCATATAGGTCTTGAGCTTGGGGTATTGCTGAAAGTATTTCTCTATGAGTTCCGCGGCTTCGCGGCGGCCTATCTGCAGGCGTTCGGCCAAACCGAAGGCCGATATGCCGTAGATGATGCCGAAGTTCACGGTTTTGGCCATGCGCCGCTGCGCCGGCGTCACGTCCGCCAAAGGCACGTTGAACACCTTGGCGGCCGTGGCCGTATGCACGTCCTTGTGCGCCGAAAAGTCGGCCTGCATCGAGGTGTCGCCGCTCACGGACGCGATGATGCGCAGTTCTATCTGCGAGTAGTCGGCCGATAGCAGCAGGTCGTCTTCGCCGTAGGGTACGAAGGCCTTGCGGATTTCGCGCCCCAGGTCGTTGCGCACGGGGATGCTCTGCAGGTTGGGGTTCGTGGAACTCAACCGCCCCGTGGCGGCCACGGCCTGGTTGAACGTCGTGTGGATGCGCCCCGTCTGCGCGTCGATAAGCTGCGGCAGGGCTTCGGCATACGACGATTTGAGCTTGCTAAGGCTGCGGTACGACAGCACGAGGTTCACAATCGGGTGCTTGGCGGCCAATTTCTGCAGGATGTCTTCGGCCGTGCTCCACTGCTTGGTCTTGGTATGCTTGGGCTTGTCGGTTATTTGCAGTTTCTCGTAAAGGATTTCGCCCAACTGTTTGGGAGAGCCGATGTTGAACGACTGCCCGGCAAGTGTATATATTTCTTGGCTCAGCGTCTGCATCTTCGCGTCCAACGTCTGTTGAAACGCCTGCAACAGCGTGGGGTCAACCTTCACGCCGTCGGCTTCCATCTGCGCCAGCACGTAGGCCAGCGGCATCTCCATCGTTTCCAGCAACGCGAGGTTGTCGGTCTCTTCCAAACGCGCCCGCAGGCTTTCCCATACCGGCCACAGGCGGGCGGCTTCCTGCAGGCAGCGGCCTATGGGCGTGTCGTCGGGAATGCAGCGTTCGTGCAAGACCCCTTCCACGATACGCGCAAACGTGTGCCCGTTTTCAGGGTCGGCCACATAATGCGCCAGCATCACGTCCTTGCAGGCCGCACGGGCTTCCAACCGTTCCACCGCCATGCCCGCGTGGCGGCACAGGTGCCACAGCCGTTTGACGTGATAGACAACCCAAGGCGTTTCGCGTGATAATATATACTGTTCGAACCACTGTCTTTCCCTTTCGCCGAGGGGTTGCGGCAGGTCGTAGCGGAAAACGCCCTGTTGCGGATGCGCGAAAAACCATTGCGTCATGGCGGCGTAGCGCCAACGTTCCTCGTTGTCGCAGGCCACCGCCACGGCCAGGGGTTCCGTCGTGGAAAACACGGCCTCGAACTCCCGTTGCAGCGTTTCAAAATCCGGCCACAGCCGCACGTCCGCGCCGCAGGGCGCGGGGGCGGGTTCCGCCGTGGCGGTGGCCGCATCGGCCGCGCCGTCGTCCATCAGCGCGGAAAACAAGTCGGGTTGCTTGGGCGCCGCCGGCTTGGGCACCGCCGGTTTGGGCGCCGCCGGCGCGGCCGCTTCCGCCGCCACGGGCGCCTGCGGGGTCATATCGGCAACCGGATAGGTCACGCCCGTCATGCGGGCCGAAGGGGTCAGGCCGTAAAAGCCCAGCAGCCGAATGCCGAAACTCCGCAGTTCGAGTTCGTCCATCAGCGCCTCCGTCGCCGCTTGGTCGGGCTGTTTGAACCGCAGGGGCTCTTCGTCAAGCGTTATCGGCGCGTCCAACATGATGGTGGCCAGTTTCTTGGAAAACAACGCCTGCTCCGCGTATTCTTTGAGTTTCTGCCCGAAGCGGGCGGGTTCTATGGCGTCGCTGTGCGCAATCAGTTCCTCCACCGAGTCAAACTGCTGCAACAGCTTCTGCGCCGTCATCATGCCGAAGCCCGGCACGCCCGGAATGTTGTCGGCCTTGTCGCCGCCCAAGCCCAGCAGGTCGATGACCTGAGTCGGGTGTTTGATGCAGAAGAGTTCGCATATTTCGGGCACGCCGTAAATTTCGGCGGCCTGTCCGCGGTGCGGCGGCTTGTACATGAAGATATGGTCGCTGACCAGCTGGCCGTAGTCCTTGTCGAACGTCACCATATATACATAAAAGCCCTCGCGTTCGGCCTGTTTGGCCAGCGTGCCCACCAAGTCGTCGGCCTCGTAGCCCGGCATCTCTATAATCGGAATCCGCAGCGCTTCCAGCAGCCGGTGCACGTAGGGCAGGGCAAGGCTCAAATCCTCCGGCATCTTCTCGCGGTTGGCCTTGTAGTCGGCGTAAGCCTCGTGGCGAGCCGTGGGCGCGTGCGTGTCGAACGCCACGCCGATATGCGTCGGATGCTCCTTTTTGAGCAAATCCAGCAAGGCGTTGGCGAAACCCAACACCGCCGATGTGTTCAGGCCTTTGGAATTGATGCGGGGGCTTTTGCTCAGCGCGAAAAAGGCCCGGTACACCAAGGCCATGCCATCCAAAAGAAACAGTTTCTTATCCGTCTGTGGCGTCATAGTTCAAATGGGAATTACTTGCCGTACTGGCGCTTGTAATACGTCCGGTAGCCCTCCGAATCGTGCGTCTTGCGGAGCGCTTCCAGATTGTCGTCCGAAATTTCGCCCCAAAAGCCGTCTTCCGGCTTGACGCTCGAAAAGACATACGTATCGGTCGCCAGACTCTTGGCGTAATCGCTCGCGCGTTCCAAATCGCGGAAACTTGAAATCACGAACATCAGGTGCTTTTCGTCGAATTCCTCGGTCTCCACGCTCAGTTCCAAATCGGCATGGAACTTGCGGTTGATGTCCTCCATGCGGATGCGCATGGCGCGGGCGTTGAGTTTCTTTTTCTCGCAGATGAAAATGACGCTGTGCGCCGCATAGGGGTCTTTGTCCGCGAATGTCGTTTTCTGCGGCGCGGCGGCCGGTTTCGCGGCCTCCTCGTCCGCTTTCCGGTCGTTGGACGTCTCGTCGGCAGTCAATACCGGCGGCGTTTCGGGCTTGGGCGCCCGCTTGGCCTCCCGCCGCGCGCGTTCCAAGAGCACGTCCACGCGCTCGTTCAGCTCGTGGTCGGGGTAGGAGTTCTTGAAATTCTCCAGCAAGACGATCATTTCCTCGTAGCCCGACGTGTGCGCCAGCCCCACGGCGCGCAGGAACATGAGCTGAGGTTTGAACTTGTTGACCGGATAACGTCTTTCGATACGGTTCACCACGTCCAGCATCTCCATGAAACGGTTGGTGGAGAAGAACTCGTAGGCCTGTTCGTACCACGTCTGAATCTCGTGCTCGCTCTCGGCCAGTTTGTCGAAATAAGTGGGGTCGTTGATGCGCTGGTCTTGCTCCGTGCCCGGATAATGCCGCGCCAGCAGGTTGGCGTACCGTTGGTAGCGCTCGCTGTCGCCGCGCTTGTGATAAATCTTGCACAGGTTCTCGTAGGCCGACGGGATGTAGGCCGAATGCGGGAACTCCTCTATAAGCCGCAGGAAGTAGGGCTCGCCCTGCCCGTCCTCGTCCAGACGGTCGAAATAGATGACGCCGATGCGGTAGAGCGCGTTCTCCACAATGGAGTCGTAGGGGCGCATCGCGCTGTCGCTCTGCGGAATGTCGGTCAGATAATAGCCGGCGTCCTCCGGCGTCAGGTCTTTGACGTTGTCTTCCGTATCTTCGCCCAGCCCCTCGTCGTCCTCTTCCTCCAAGGCCCGCAGCGCGGCCATCGGCGGCTTGACGGCAAAACACCACAGGTCGGTCAACTCGCGGCGGCCCCAGCGGCGCACAAACTCGTTGTAGCCCGCCGAACGCGCCTGACTGTTGTAGAAATACCACGAGGCCGCCGCGCCCGACACCGGGGCGGACGTACCCGCCACCGCCGCGGCCGCCGCCGCTTTCCGCTGCGCCTCGGCCTGACGCTCCTTGTAGGCGGCCGCCTGTTGCTCGCCGTAGGCCAGCCGTTCGGCCTCGCTCATGTGATACAGCATCCGCACCGTGTCGGCCGCGCCCAACACGCGGTAATACTTCACCAACTCGGTCAGATACTTGCTGCGCGAGGTAATCGTATAATAGGCTTCGTCGTCCTCTTCCACATACTGCGAAGCCATCGTGTAGTAGCGTTCAGCGCCGATGTAGTCGCCCTTGTCGTAGTAATATTCGGCCAATTTCTTGGCGGCCAGCAGCCGGCGTTCCGGGTCATTCGCGCTGGCGTCCAACGACAGGTTCATGTAATCCACGCCCGCTTCCTCGTCGCCGTCGGTAAACGCGATTTCGCCCAGCACATAATATATACGTCCGAAATATGCGGAGTTTTTGGGGTCTTTCAGCAGCCGCTGCAACGTCTTGATGATGTCGTCGGCCGAAAAGCTCTCCGGGTCGTAGCACAGCGCGCGGTTCAGCGTCGCGTTGAACGACATGGCCAGGGGCGGGTTCAGTTTAAGACAGGCCTTGTAGTAGTTGTTGGCCTGCACGTTCTGCCCTTTGCGTTGCGCGATTTGGCCAAGGATAAACAGGATGCGCGCCCGCTGGTCGCGGTCTTTGAGCTTGGTCAGCGCCTCCTGCAGATAGGGTTCGGCCTTGTCGTATTCCTCTTGGAACAAAAAGTATTCGGCCTGCACCTGCGGCAACAGCAGCCGCGTTTCCTTGCGCAAGTCCTTTTCCGGCTGATCCGACACGTGCGCGAGGAAGCCGATGGCCATGTCGTACTCCTCCTCTTGGATATACGTCCGCGCCGACCACAGCATGGCGTCAAACCGTTCGGGGTTCTTGGGGAAGTCGGACATCACCATATTGAGCACCGTGCGCGTGCGCGAGAAGTCGCGCTGGTAGAAAAAGCCCTGCGCCATAAGCAGGTAGGCGTCGTCGATAAACTTGACGTATTCCACGCCCCGTTCCACAATGGAGTGTTTCTTGACCGCGAGCATCGCTTTCTCTATCACGCGGTCGGTATAGGGCGACGTCAGCGCCGTGTCGCGGTCCGTAACGGTCTTGAGCACGGGCAACACGTCGTAATAGTTCTCGGTAACCTGTTCCTTGATGACGTCCTCCACCTCTTTCAAGGCTTCGACGCCGTTCCAATAGACATTATAGTAAGAAGTGAGATTGTGATAGTTGCGCGTAAAAAAGTTGTTCTTTTTCGTCGAACAGGCCGCAAGGCACAACAGGCCGGCCAAGCAAAGGCCCAGCCGGCACCGTTTCGCCATGCGATATATATAGGTTCGCACAATCTCCGGCACGTTTATTCCTCCATCTTCTTCTCGATGGCCGTGTCGTAGAGCGTGGCGTAGTCGTCGATTTTGCCCATCGGCATATCTTCCACCACGATTTTGCCGCCCGTCACATGGCCAAGGTAAACCATGGGCACGCCGCTTTCCATCATGAAGTCTTCGAATTCGCCGCCCACCTGGCTGTCGACCGAAACCACGACGCGGCCCTGGCCTTCGCCAAACAGATAGGCGTCGCGGCGGAAGCTGTCGTCCAGCAGGATTTCAAAGCCCAGGCGGTTGACCATGGCCGACTCCAACAGCGTAATCATCAGCCCGCCGTCCGAAACGTCGTGCGCCGAGTTGATGAGCTTCTCGTTGATAAGGCCGGCGATGGCCTGATGCAGCGCGAATTCCTCGTCCAAGTCGAAATACGGCGCCGGCGAGTATTTCACGTTGCGGTAGTGATACAGGTATTCGGAAGAGGCGATGTCGTCCTTGACGTGGCCCAGCAGATAGATGGCGTCGCCCTTCTTTTCGAAGCCGAGGCCCATGCGGTGGTCTTTGTCGAGCAGACCCACCATGCCGATGGACGGCGTGGGATAGACGGCCTCCACCTGACCGCCCTTGCTGTACTGGTTGTAGAAGCTGACGTTGCCGCCCGTCACCGGCGTGCCGAACTTCTCGCAGGCCGCGCTCATGCCCTTGATGGCGCCCACGAACTGCCAATACACCTCCGGATTGTACGGGTTGCCGAAGTTGAGGCAGTTGGTGATGGCCAGCGGGAAGCCGCCCGAGCAGACGATGTTGCGCGCCGCCTCGCTCACCGCGATTTGCGTGCCGACAAGCGGGTTGGAGAACACGTAGCGCGAATTGCAGTCCACGGTCATGGCCAACGCGCGGTCGGTATGTTTGAGGTTGACGATGGCCGCGTCGGAAGGCGTGTTGGTGCTCATGTTCTTGGTGCCCACCATGGAGTCGTACTGCTCATAAACCCAGCGTTTGGACGCGATGTTGGGCTGCGCGGCGAGGAAGCGCGTCACCTTGGGGATTTCCTCCATTTCGAGGTCTTTCACCGTATGGATGTCAAACCGCTTGGTCTTGGCGAAATATTTGGGCTCCTTGTATTTGCGGTCATACACCGGTGCGCCGCCGCCCAAAACGAGCGTGGAGGCGGGCACGTCGGCCACGAGCCTGCCGTTGCGGGAGAACAGCAGCCGGTCTTCGTCAATCACTTCGCCGATTTGGGCGCAGTGCAAGTCCCATTTGTCGAACACGGCCTTCACCTTGTCTTCCTGGCCTTTCTTGACCACCACGAGCATACGCTCCTGCGATTCGGAGAGCAGGATTTCCCACGCTTCCATATTCTGTTGGCGGAGCGGCACCTTGTCGAGGTCGATGCGCATACCGCTGTGGCCCTTTTCACTCATTTCGGACGTGGAGCAGATGATGCCGGCCGCGCCCATATCCTGCATACCCACCAACGCGCCCGTGCCGATGACTTCCAGCGAGGCTTCCAGCAGCAGTTTCTCTTGGAACGGGTCGCCCACCTGAATGGAGGGGATGTCGTCGGCCGAGTTCTCGGTAATGTCGGCGGAGGCGAAGGTGGCGCCGTGGATGCCGTCCTTACCCGTGGCCGAACCCACGATGAACACGGGGTTGCCCTTGCCCTTGGCCACGGCCGAAACGAGGTTCTCCTTGCGCATGATGCCCACCGACATCGCGTTGACGAGCGGGTTCGTGTTGTAGCATTCGTCGAAGCCCACCTCGCCGGCCACCACCGGCACGCCGAAAGCGTTGCCGTAGTCGCCGATGCCTTTCACCACGCCGCGCACCAAGTGCCGCGTGTGGGGCAGGTCGATGTTACCGAAGCGCAGGGAGTTGAGCTGCGCGATAGGCCGCGCGCCCATCGTGAAGATATCGCGGTTGATGCCGCCCACGCCCGTGGCCGCGCCCTGATAAGGCTCCACGGCGCAGGGGTGGTTGTGCGATTCAATCTTGAAGACGCAGGCGTAACCGTCGCCCACGTCCACCATGCCGGCGTTTTCCTCGCCCGGCGCCACCAACATCTGCTCTCCCTTTTTGGGCAACGTTTTCAGCCATTTGATGGAGTTCTTGTAGGAAGCGTGTTCCGACCACATTACCGAATAGATGCTCAGTTCCGTAAAATTCGGCGTCCGCCCCAGAATCGTCTTGATCCGTTCGAACTCTTCGGGCAACAGGCCCAGTTCTTCCGCTGTTTTTAGCGTCACCTTCTCGTCGGTGCGCAGTTGTTTACCGGTCATATCTTTACTGTTAGAATTTAGCGTTGTTACGCGGGTTGTACCCCCGCCCGTTATAAGCGTGTAAAGTTAGCAAAAAAACGGCAATAAAAAAAACGGGCGGCGCTATGATACAGCATTTTATTTTTTTTGTACATTTGTATGATTGCGGCTTAATGGCCGTAAGGCGAAAGAATCATATAAAACACTAAATATCATGCAGAAAGACACGCAGATTTTCGATCTTATCGAACAGGAAAGAAAGCGTCAGACGTCCGGCCTGGAGCTGATCGCTTCCGAAAACTTCGTTTCGGATCAGGTAATGGCGGCCATGGGTTCGGTCATGACGAACAAATACGCCGAAGGCTATCCCGGCAAGCGTTACTACGGCGGTTGCCAGATCGTTGACCAAAGCGAACAGCTGGCCATCGACCGCGTCAAGCAGCTCTTCGGTGCCGAATGGGCCAACGTGCAGCCGCACTCCGGCGCGCAGGCCAATATGGCCGTATTGCTCGCCTGCCTCAAGCCCGGCGACACGTTCATGGGCCTCGACCTCTCGCACGGCGGTCACCTTTCGCACGGCTCGCCCGTCAACTCGTCGGGTATCCTCTACCGTCAGGTAGCCTATATGGTGGACGAGGAAACCGGCACGATCAACTACGACAAGATGGAGGAAGTGGCCATGCGCGAAAAGCCGAAGCTCATCATCGGCGGCGCCTCCGCCTATTCCCGCGACTGGGATTGGAAGCGTATGCGTGAAATCGCCGACAAAATCGGCGCCATCCTCATGGCCGACATCTCGCACCCCTCCGGCCTCATCGCGCGCGGCTTGCTCAACAACCCGCTGCCGCACTGCCACATCGTTACCACCACGACGCACAAGACGCTGAGAGGTCCGCGCGGCGGTCTTATCATGATGGGCAAGGACTTCGAAAACCCCTGGGGCTTGAAAACGCCCAAGGGCCAAATCAAGATGATGTCGCAGCTGTTGGATTCGGCGGTATTCCCCGGCGTTCAGGGCGGCCCGCTCGAACACGTCATCGCGGCCAAGGCCGTGGCGTTCGGCGAATGCCTCAGCGATGAATACCTCGCCTACGTAAAACAGGTGAAGGCCAACGCGCAGGCCATGTGCCAGGCCTTTATCTCCAAGGGCTACAAAGTGATTTCCGGCGGCACCGACAACCACCTGATGCTGATTGACCTCCGCACCAAGTTCCCCGAACTGACGGGTAAGGTGGCCGAAAACACGTTGGTACGGGCCGATATCACGATTAACAAGAACATGGTGCCGTTCGACAGTCGCACGCCGTTCACTACCTCCGGTATCCGCGTGGGTACGCCGGCCGTCACGACGCGTGGTCTGAAAGAAGCCGATATGCCGGTTATCGTTGACCTCATCGACCAGGTACTCTCCGATGTGGAAAACGAACAGGTGTTGGCCAAGGTACGCAAGACCGTCAACGACATGATGTCGCCGCGTCCCCTCTACGCTTGGTAAACCACCAACCGCAATCAAACGGAAAAGCGGGGCAGTGGCTCCGCTTTTCTTTTACCCACCTTATTGGTGGCTGGCCTTGCGGGCAGGCGGCCGACGAGCTGCCTTTGGCGAGCGAGGAGTGCCTTCGCGCTAGGGGGCCGCTTAACGCTCCACGCGCAGTGGTCGTTTCTTTTGGTAAAACCTTTTCTTTTCGACAAAAGAAAAGGTTTTAAGTCCGCGCGATGTGCAGCATCGCGCTAAAACGAGGCGGTGTGTAACGTCGCTAAGCCGTTTAACTTTCGCTTCGTTGAAGTTCGGCGGCGCCTCGGCATAGTCCAAGCAAGCTTGGCCTCTGCGCTCGGCTTGCACGAACTTTCCGCTTTTTTTGCTGAAGCGAGTGACACATCAACCAATATAGCAACGACAATAACAACAGAGTATATATAATAAAATCATTTAGATCAAAATGAACGAAAATCAAGAAAAGACAGAACAGGCGGGCACGCCTGCCAAACCGCACCGCAAGTGGCGCCGCATCCGCAACATCACGCTCGCCGCCTTGGTGGCGGCCTTGGCCCTGTTCATAGGCTTCAAGTTCTACTTCCCCTACGGGGAGGGCGTCAAGACCGGACAGCTGAACTTCGTGGTACGCAAAGGCGTCATCTTCAAGACCTACGAAGGCAAGCTCATACAAACCGGCTTCTGGACAAACCAGCCCGGCAAAATCCAGTCCAACGAGTTCAACTTCTCGATTGCCGACAAAGCCATCGCCGACACGCTCATGCACGCCGGCGGCCAGCTCGTGGAGCTGCGCTACGTGGAGTATTTCGGCGCCCTGCCTTGGCGCGGGCACTCTAAATACGTCGTCAACGGCATCGTGAACATCACGCCGGTAGGCGGCGCGGAATCCACCTTGCCGCCCTTGGATGCCGTCTCCCCCGCGGGCGAGATGCCCTTGGAGGGCAGCGCCTTGCCGCAATAGACGCGCTGAGGTATAAAAAAAGGGCGACCGCATGGCCGCCCTTTTTTTATGTCCTGCAAGGTCTACCGCCGCAGGAAGCGGAGGCAAAGCACCATCCAGTTGGGCAGGGCCTTCTCGGCGGGACGCTTGCCCACGTTGAGGAAGATGCCGTACTTCTTTAAAATCGGCACGCGGCAAGTTTCCACATATTCGATGAGCGTGCCCGACGGGTCTTCGTTGTAGGAGAAATGGCCGGCGGCGTCGCCCATGTCGAAATTATCCCGCTGCTTCATGCTGTCAACCGTAAACGGGCAGTTCAGCGCGGCCGCCTTCTCGCGCAGCGCGTTCATGCGGCGGATGTCGTAACATATCTGGATAAAGCCGAGTTCGCCCCACATACGGTTTTCGAAAATCTTGCGGCAGGGCGTCGGGCGGTCGAGCGCCTGTATCAGTTCAATTTCGCTTACGCCCAACAGCTTGGAGAAGTTGCCTTGGCGTGGCGTGCCCTGCGTCAAGAGCACGCGGCGGAAGCGGACGCCCGGCGTGCCCAAGGCCGACAGGTCGGCGAACGTATCCGTTTGGTCGCTCAGCACCACGTCGTAGTCCAGCATATCGCGGTAGAACGCAATGGCCGCCTCCATGTCGTGCGTGCCCACCAAGCCGCCGTAAACGCCGCCCGTGGGTTTGTTCTCGTTGCAGAACCAAGCCTTTTCCTCGCTCACCTCCACCACTTGGAAGCGGTTGCCGTAGGGGTCGGTCAGATAATAGTAGTCGCGGCCCAGGGCGTCTTTGTAGATTTGGCTTACGGCCGCCTTGCGGTCGATATGGAACTTATGCGCCTTGACCGCGCTGCGGCACTTGATTTTGCAGGCATATACGCCGTAGTCGCCCGGCATCACGTCAAAGTCGGGACGGCGCGGCTCAAAGCCCGTGTGCTGCCATATTTCGAAACCGCCGCCCCCTTGCAGGTTCATCGCCAGGATGGCGTGACGCGGCCGCGGCTTCCCGTCCGTATAAGGCAGCATGAATTCGGCCGGCGCCTTCTCGTCGAAGATGACGATGTCGGTGCCAAGGTTGGCCTTATACCAGGCGAAGGCTTCGGCCACATCCGACACGCCGATGCCTACTTGCTGAATGCCGCAGATGAGCGGCTGTCCGTTATTTTTATTCATTTTTTTCTAATTTTTCATTTCAATCGGGGACGTTCCGTCCCCACACCCATTTAGTGCGATGTTGCACATCGCTATCTCGTTACCTTTTCTTGTTCCGCCAAGAAAAGGTAACGCCAAAAGAAGCTCCCGCTTACGGATTTAACCCTCAAGTCATTACAAGTCCCTCGCTGAAAAATTTAAACTCGCAACTGCGTTGCTCAAACAAAAATTTTTCTACGCTCGTTCTTGTATGCCTTTACGGGCTAAATCCTATTGCGGTTCTTTTGCTTACGCACGCGTAGTTCCCCGCCGCGTAAGCCTCGCGCGATGGCCGGCCTCGTGTGTAGGCGTGCCGACGCAGCGTGCCGTATGGCACGCAAGGAGTGCCTTAGCGCTAGGTTGGCCGCCTTGACGCTCTGCGCGTAGCAGTCGTTTCTTTTGGTAAAACCTTTTCTTTTCGATAAAAGAAAAGGTTTTAAGTCCGTGCGATGCGAAGCATCGCGCTAAACCGCAGCGGCTGTTGGCGCCATCGCCGCCTATCGGTTGCAGCATCGCACTAAAACAAGGCGGTGTGTAACGCCGCTAATTAGGTTTTACCCTGCCGGCAAGGGCATAGTATATAGCAGGTATATACCGACGGAAATACACCATCAATACATCCATGCGACACACGTAAATCTCCTTGCGGTTCCGGCGCACGGCCCGCATAATCTTCCGCGCGCAGGTCTCGGCCGAAATGCCGTTGGCCTGGGCGTGGTCCATAACGCCGTACTCCTTGCCCTCTTTCGTCAATGCGTGCAGCGACACGTCCGTAAGGATGCGGCCGGGGCATACCATCGTCACGCGGATGCCGTTGCCGCTCTCTTCGGCGCGGAGGGTTTCGAAGAAACCGTGCAGGGCATGTTTGGCCGCCGAATAGGCCGACCGCTGCGGAAAACCGAACAGGCCCACAATGCTGCTGATAACCACGAAATGCCCGTGTCCGCGGCCCAACATGCCCGGCAGCATGGCCTTGGCCAGCTGCACCGCGCCGAAATAGTCGGTCTCCATCAACCGCCGGTCGATGTCCATCGGCGTCTCCCGCACGAGCGACCGCTGGCTGATGCCGCCGTTGAGCACGAGCAAATCCACCGCCCCGAAACGGGCCGTCACCGTGCGCGCCGCCTCATCCATCGAAGCCGGGTCGGTAAGGTCCAACGGCACCACCACCGCCTTGTCGGGATGGGCGCACTGCCGCCGCACCTCCTCCAATACGTCGGTGCGGCGCGCCGAAAGCACCACCGTACACCCTTCGGCCGAATAGGCCAGGGCCAACGCCCGTCCGATGCCCGACGAGGCGCCGGTAATCCACACCACGGTATGTTCCGTCACACGCATAGCCGTATATATCTTAGTTGCTTAAACTCTTGCTGAACGTGTTGGGCTTGGAGTCGGTGCTCACGTTGATGCTGCTCTGCTTCTTGTCATCGGGCGAATACCCCATGTCCTTGAGCACCTCGTTGCTGATGTCGCTCTTGGGGTCGGCATACAGCAGGTTGGCGTTGTCGCTGCGGTCAAACACGAACATATAGCTCCGTTGCTTGGCCTTCTTCTCGATGGCGTTGTAAATCTTGTCCTGAATGGGCCGGATCAACTCCTCGCGTTTCTTGTACAGGTCGCCGTCGTTGCCGAAGCGCTTTTTCTGCAGTTCCTTGGCTTCCTTTTCTTTCTGCACGATTTCGTTCTCGCGGCGGTTCTTCATGTCCTGCGTCAGCAAGGGCGCCTCGTTCTGATAACGTTTGTAGAGCGCGTCGATTTCCGCGAACTTATCCTCTATTTCCTTCTGCCAGGCGATGGCCTGATCGTCTATCTGCTTCTGCGCCGCTTCGAATTCCGGCACGTTGGAGAGGATGTAGCGCGTATCGACGTAGGCATATTTCTGCCCGAACGCGAGGGCCGAGCCGCCCAACAGCAGCAGGGCCGCAATCCAAAATCTTTTCATGGCTTTAAGTTTTTTAAACTATGTATTTATACAAAAAACGTGCCGAGGCCTGCGCCCGTTAAGCGGTCGGTCGCTCCCTTCCGAAACCGCAACTAAGCGTTGCTGGGTTTCTCCAGGGACGCCGCCCGCTTTTCGCCCAGCGCGCACAGACGTCATGTTTTACGCAGTACCCGTTTTCCCACCGCAGCCAGCTCCGCTTTGTACCGCGTCCCGCTGTCGGGCGTCTTTATATATGCCGCGGGCGTTTCACCTTCGCTTCGCTCATGTGAAGTTCGGCTGCGCCTTGGCATAGTCCAAGTGAACTTGGCTTCTGCGCGAGGGGTGGCCTTGTGGGCCGGCGTGCCGACGAGCTGCCTTTGGCGAGCGAGGAGTGCCTTAGCGCTAGGTTGGCCGCCTTGACGCGCCGCGCGTAGCGGTCGTTTCTTTTCGGTTACCTTTTCTTTTCGATAAAAGAAAAGGTAATATCTTACCAATCCAACGATTGGTTGATGGAGAAGTGGAAGTGGCTGCCGTTGGCTTTGGGATCGCCCGGTA
>CAYTZG010000026.1:0-14990 GCA_964442435.1 uncultured Bacteroidaceae bacterium
GGTGCCGTACAGCCCCGCGCCCGCCGCGCCGCCCTCCGCCGTCTTCATGCCCGGCAGCGGCTCCAGCACCGCGCGGTGCTGCAAGGCGAGCTTGTCGGCCCAATAGGCGTTTACGCCGTTCGGGGCGTTGTCGAAATTCGTGTGGGCGGCGTACCACGCAATGCCGTGTTCCATCGACCGCCGCAGCATCCCGCCGAAGGGCGTCGCCGGGTCAATCCGCTTCAGCCCCCGGAAAATGGCCGGGTGGTGCGACACAATCATCTGCGCGCCTTCGGCAATGGCTTCCTCCACCACCGCCGGCGTGATGTCGGTGCAGAGCAGCGCCTTGCTTACCGCCTGTTGCGGCGAGCCGAGAATCAGCCCCGCGTTGTCGTAACTCTCCTGCCAGGCGAGCGGCGCCACGGCTTCGATGGCGCCGGCGATGTCCGCCGCCGTCAGGCTTGCGGCCTCCGTTTTTCGCGTCCTATCCATGTCTTTCAAGTCTCAAAGGTTCATCCCTGCAAAGATAACGATTTCAATTAAGCGAAAAAAAGGTTAAATTTGGCACCGCAAAATCATCCGGCAAAAGTATGGCAGATAAAGACAAGAACAAGATTATAGAGGACATCACGCAGAGCGACTACCGTTGGGGGTTTGTGTCGGACATAGAGACGGAGACGTTGCGCAAGGGCTTGAACGAGGAGACGATACGGTTCATTTCGGCCAAGAAGGGCGAGCCGCAATTTATGCTCGATTTCAGGCTCAAGGCCTTTGAAATCTGGAAGAAAAAGCAAGAGCCGCACTGGGCGCATTTCGACTATCCGCCCATCGACTATCAGGATATCGTCTATTGGGCGGCCCCCAAGCGCAAGATGCCGGAGGGCGCGGCCGCGGCCGTGGACCCCGAACTGCTGGAGACGTTCGAAAAACTCGGTATCTCGCTTGAAGAACAAAAGGTTATGACGGGCGTGGCCGTCGATGCGGTCATGGACTCGGTGTCGGTCAAGACGATGTATTCCGACGAACTCTCCCGGCTGGGCATCATCTTCTGCTCCATCAGCGAGGCCATCCGCAACTACCCCGACTTGGTGCAGAAATACTTGGGCTCCGTGGTGCCGGCGGGCGACAATTTCTTCGCCGCGCTCAACTCGGCCGTTTTCAGTGACGGCAGTTTCGTGTATATACCAAAGGGCGTGCGCTGCCCCATCGAGCTCTCCACCTATTTCCGTATCAACGCCAAGAACAGCGGGCAGTTCGAGCGCACGCTCATCATCGCCGACGAAGGGGCTTACGTGAGCTATATGGAGGGCTGCACGGCGCCCATGCGCGATGAAAACCAGCTGCACGCCGCCATTGTCGAAATCATGGTCATGAAAGACGCCGAAGTCAAGTACTCCACGGTGCAGAACTGGTACCCCGGCAACAAGGAGGGCGCGGGCGGCATCTACAATTTCGTGACCAAGCGCGGCATCTGCAAGGGCGCGCACGCCAAACTGTCGTGGACGCAGGTGGAGACCGGCAGCGCCATCACGTGGAAATACCCATCGGTCATCCTGCAGGGCGACCACAGCACGGGCGAGTTCTACTCCGTGGCCGTGACCAACAATCACCAGCAGGCCGATACGGGCACCAAGATGATACATATCGGCAAGAACACGCGCAGCACCATTATCTCCAAGGGCGTGTCGGCCGGGCAAAGCCAAAACTCCTACCGGGGGCTCGTGCAGATGATGCCCGCCGCCGACGGCAGCCGCAATTTCTCGCGCTGCGATTCGCTGCTCATGGGCGATAAGTGCGGCGCGCACACGTGGCCCGACATCCAGTGTCAGAACCCCGAAGCCATTGTGGAACACGAAGCCACCACCTCCAAGATATCGGAAGAACAGCTGTTTTACTGCCGTCAGCGCGGTATCTCGGCCGAAAGTGCCGTGGGCTTGATTATCAACGGCTATGCGGGCGAGGTGTTGGAACGCCTGCCGATGGAGTTCGCCGTAGAGGCGCGGCGGTTGCTCAGCGTCTCGTTGGAGGGCAGCGTGGGATAACGGCAGGGTAATAAAAGTGAGACAAGCAAAATATTTGTATATATGTTGTTGGAAATAAAAGACTTGCACGCCTCTATCGGCGATAAGGAAATATTGAAGGGCGTGAACCTGCAGATCAATGCGGGCGAGGTACACGCCATTATGGGGCCCAACGGCAACGGCAAAAGCACGTTGGCGTCCGTCATAGCGGGCAACGAGTTGTTTACCGTTACCAAGGGCGAAGTGCTTTACAAGGGCAAGAACCTGTTGGATATGTCGATAGAGGAACGCGCCTGCGAGGGCGTCTTTCTCGGCTTCCAGTATCCGGTGGAGATTCCGGGCGTCAGCATCGCGTCCTTCATGCGGACGGCCATCAACGAACAGCGCAAGTACCACGGGCAAGACCCGATGGATATGCTGGAGTTTGCGCAGTATATGGAAGAGAAGCAGAAAGTGGTGGAGCTGACCGAAAACCTGGCCAAACGCTCCGTCAACGAAGGCTTTTCGGGCGGTGAGAAGAAAAAGAACGAGATTTTCCAGATGGCCATGCTGCAACCCTCGCTGGCGTTTTTGGACGAGACCGATTCGGGTCTGGACATCGACGCGCTCCGCATTGTGGCGGGCGGCGTCAACCAGCTGCGGCGCAAAGACAACGCCATCGTCGTCATCACGCACTACCAGCGGTTGCTCGACTACATCGTGCCGGATTTCGTGCACGTGCTGGCCAACGGCCGCATCGTCAAGACCGGCCCCAAGGAGCTGGCGTTGGAGCTGGAAGAAAAAGGTTACGACTGGTTAAAGGCGGAGGAGAACTTATGAGTAAAATCGAAAGCGGCGCGTTCCGCTGCGACGTGAGCGACCTCGACACCCATTCGCTCATCTGGCTCAACGGCCGGCTGCCCGACAACCTGACGGCGCGGCGGCCCGATCTGCCGTGGCAGGTGTACCGCGAGGCCGACGATACGCTGGTTGTGCGCGTGGAAGCGGGCGTACACGTTGACAAGCCCCTGCAAATCATCGTATTGTGCAAAAAGGAAATCGATTGTAAAGCCCTGTCTTCCAAGCAAAACTTCGCGCTCTCGTTGCGCGTGGAGTTGGAACGCGGGGCGCAGCTCACCGTCGTGCACTGCATCGACAGCGACTTGGAGACGGAGGCCTCCGTTCAAGGCGCGGTGCGCCTTGAACTGGCGCCGGCCGCCCGCCTGTCGTGGCTCTCGCTGCAAAACATCAACAACCGCTGCCGGGTGGTCAACGACCTGCAGGCGGACGTGGCGGCCGGCGCCGGCCTGCACACCTGCTTCTGCAGCCTCAACGGTGGTTTCCTGCAAAACGACCAGCACATCAACCTCAACGGTGTGCAGGCCGAGGCCTCCGCGCTCGGTCTTTATCTCGTTGACGGCACGCAAAAGGTCTATAACAAGGTCAAGATCAACCACAACAGCCCCGAGGCCCACAGCCGCCAGCTGTTCAAGGGCATCTTGGACGACAGCGCCTCCGGCCGTTTCGAAGGCCATGTGCTCGTGGCGTCCGGCGCGCAGAAGACCGAAGCCTATCAAACCAACCGCAACCTGTTGCTTACCAAGAAGGCCAAGTTCCAGACCAAGCCCTACCTTGAAATCTACGCCGACGACGTCAAGTGCAGCCACGGCGCCACCGTGGGGCAGCTCGACGAAAAGGCCCTGTTTTATATGCGGTGCCGCGGCATCTCGCAGGCCACGGCGCGCCGCCTGCTCATGTATGCGTTTGCCGCCGAGGTCATCCGTGAAATCGGCGTCGCGCCCCTCGAAGACCATCTTACGCGCTTGGTACAGCGCCGTCTGCATGGCGAGTTGGGCGCCTGTGAGGACTGCGCCCTGCATTGTACCGCCACCAAAGCCTGCGCCAACCTGCCGTGGTAGCGTGGGCCAATACCGAACCCGTATGAAGAAACGTTTTTATTCCGTGTTGGCGGTTGTCAGCCTCAGTCTGATGCTGACAATCGTTCCGGCTTTTATGCCGGCTCACGCCCTTAACGACAAGGAGCAGAAAGGCAATATTCCGGAACGCGCCGGCAGTAAATTCACGAAAGCCGAGGTCATAGGGGCCATTTATGAAGAATGCAAGCCCCTGTTGACCGCCGACAGCACGTTGTCGCCCAGGCTGGATTCCCTGTTGGAAAAGGCCTATGCCGCCCGTTTGCAGATAAAAGACGATTCGGAGATATTTTCGATACTGATCGAGAGCATTCTGACGCTTTACGGCCATGGCCGCCAGGCCTTGTGTATCGAACTCATCAGCCGCGTGTTGCCCTATTACCAGCAGGAGCAGCAGGGCATAGACCGCACCGACATGAATTATTATCTCGGCCGGCTCTATGTCATGTTGGGGGCGGGTTACGAGGAAGTCGGCTTTTGGCGGCAGGCGCTCAACATCTACCGCAAGGATTTGAATTTGGTTGACAAGGTGTTGTCGTTTACCGACGAAGAGCCGGTTTGGTCCTCCGAACTTAAAGCCATGTTGTACAACAATATGGCCAATATATATCTCAAGCAGCGCGATTACGACCAGGCGGTCAGGCTCTATAGACAGGCCATCGACATCAACACCGGCTTGGGGGCCAACAAGGAGTTGTTCAACAACTACAACAACATGGCTGAGGTCGAAATCATGCGCGGCGAGTTGAACAAGGCGCTCGAATACGCGTTTCAGGCGCAGCGGTGGACGAATATCAACGAAGACCCTTACACTTACTATTTCATACAGTGCAATATATCGCAGATATATCTGTTGCAGGGCAAGTTGGAAATCGCTTGGGAATATATGGCCGACGGTTTGGCCTATATGTACGACAACGGGCACGATATGGACTACGGCTACGGCTGTCTGTTCGCGTCCGATTTGTGGCAGGCGGCGGGCAATAAGGCCAAGCGTCTGTTTTACCTGAAAGAGGCCGAGCGGGTGGCGCAGCGTTTGCACAATCAAACGTTTGAGGCAAAAGTATATAACTATCTTTCGAATTATTACCGCGATGAACATCAAGCCGAAAAGGCTTACCATTACCTTACGATGAGTTATACGCTCAACGACTCCATCCGCGTGTTGGACGATGCCAAACGGTTGGCCGACATGGAGTTGGTTTACGAGATGGACAAGATGGTGCAGGAAAACAGTCTGCTGCGTAAGGAGAGCGAGTTGAAGGATTTGAATATCAAGCGTCAGCGTCTTGTCATACTCTTGATAGGATTGATAGCCGTCATGATTATCGGTTTCATCAGTTACCGCCTGATGACCCAGCGCAAGCGCCGTCTGGCCGAACGCCGTTTGGCCGAACAGGAAGCCGAGTTGAGCCGCAAGGAAATGGAAATCATTCAGAAGCGTGAAACGGATTTGAAAAACGAATTGGAGCTCAAGAATCGGGAACTGACGTCCAAAGTGTTGAAGCTCGTGCGCAACAACGAGTTCATCATCCATCTGACCGAAGAGTTGAAGCAACTGTTGCTGGAGTTGAACCCGCGTGAAAACACCAAGAAAGAACATATACGCGAGCTGATGTCCCAGTTGCGGTCGCAGAGCAACGACAATTCCGACACCGAGTTCAAATACTATTTCGAGCAGGTTTACAGTTCGTTTTACGACAATCTGTTGCGCAACTATCCGAGTTTGACGGCCAAGGATTTGCGGCTTTGCGCTTTCCTGCGTCTCGGATTATCCACCAAAGAGATTTCCATCATCACGTTCCGTGAAATCCGAAGCGTGGAATCGTCGCGCAACCGGCTCCGCAAAAAGATGAATATCCCCGCCGACGCCGATTTGACCGAGTTTTTTTCACATTTTTGATATATGACGACCCGACCCGACACCGCTCCGCAGCAACCGCCCATGCGGGCGGGCTATGTAAGCATCATCGGCAACCCGAACGCCGGCAAATCCACGTTGCTCAACGCCTTGATAGGCGAAACGCTGAGCATCACCACGCCCAAGGCGCAGACCACGCGCCACCGCATTCTCGGCATCCTCAACGGAGAGGGGTATCAAATCGTGTTCTCCGACACGCCGGGCATGGTGCACCCGCACTACAAACTGCAGGAGAGTATGTTGGAGGCCGTGGAGGACAGCCTTTCCGACGCCGACGTCTTTCTGCTCATCTCCGACCGCGGCGAGGACTTCAAGAACACCGAAATCATCGAAAAGGTCAAGGCGGGCGGCAAGCCCGTCATCCTGCTCGTCAACAAGATAGACCTGTCGGATCAAACGGAAATCGTACAGAAACTGCAACAGCTGCAGGCCGCCTGGCCCCAGGCCGAACTGCTGCCCGTGTCGGCCCTGCACAAGTTCAACATCGAAACGGTCATCGACAAAATCCTTTCGCATCTGCCCGAACACCCGGCCTATTATCCCGAAGACGAACTCTCCGACCGCAATATGCGCTTCTTCGTTTCGGAAATCATCCGCGAGAAACTGTTGCTCTACTATCAGAAAGAAATCCCCTATTCGGTGGAAGTCGTCGTGGAGGCCTACGAGGAGAAGCCGCACATCGACCATATCCGCGCGCTGATATTCGTGGAGAAGGAGTCGCAGAAAGGCATCATCATCGGGCCCAACGGCGCGGCCATCAAGCGGCTCGGCACCGAGGCGCGCCGCCGCATCGAGCAGTTTACGGGCAAGAAAGCCTTTTTGGAAATACAGGTCAAGGTGTTGCAGAACTGGCGCAACAGCGAGAACGCGTTGAAGCGGTTCGGCTATATGGCGTAGCGGCCGCGCCGTTGGGCTTGGCTTTGCGGTAGTTTTACCCTATATTTGTTAAACCATTTAAAATAGACCATCATACAACCATGAAAAGACTTCATGTTTTTACGCACATTGTGATAGCCATAGGCTTGTTGTCGGCCAGTATCGGTACGGCCTCGGCGCAAGCGCTTTCGGCGGAAACCCGTATGTTCCTGTCCGCATGGCGCACGCTCCAACAGAAAAATCCCGCCACATCGGCCTACGATTCGGCCTTTGCGGAGTTGCAGCGGCAATACGGTCTGCAAACCGTTTCCGACCCGCGCGCCAAATCCGAAACGCCGATGTTGCCGGTATGGGTCACGTTCCATTCGGCCGAAGCCTTGGCGCCGGCTTTGAAAGCGGCCGAAGCCTTGGGGTTCAGGAGCCGCACCGTATTGAAAACCATCTGCACGGGTTTGATACCGGTAGACCGCATCGAGGCATTGAGCGCCATACCGGGCGTGCGGCAGGTACAGGCCGGCCAGCGCGGCCAGATCAATATGGATTTGAGTCGTAAGGCGACCAAGATGGACAGTGTGCAGGATTATGGGCCGCTGGACGTCCGTGTGCCTTCCTTGCGCGGCGAGGGGGTGATAGTGGGCGTTGTGGACGGCGGCATCGAGTATGCGCATCCGAATTTCTATGACCCCGACGACGCGGGCAGTTTCCGTATCCGTCGCGTGTGGTCGCAGCGCGAGAAGGATGGCACGCCGCCCGAAGGCTATGGCTACGGCGTGGAATTCGCCACTCAGGACGAGATTCTGAAAGCCGAATACTCCAAAGACAATGAAACGCACGGCACCCATGTAACCGGTATCGCCGCCGGGTCGGGTTGCGGTACCGAATTCAAGGGCATCGCGTCCAAGTCCGATTTGGTGGTGGTGCCCACCACTTTGGTAAGCGGAGAGGTATTGGACGGGGTAAAGTATATACATGATTATGCGGAGTCCGTCGGTAAACCTTGCGTTGTAAATCTGAGTATCGGTGCGCATGTGGGGCCGCACGACGGCACGTCGGCCTTCGACCGCGCGTTGGATGAGATGAAAGCCCCCGGCTTCGTCGTCGTAGGGGCGGCCGGCAACGAAGGCGATAAGCCGCTGTATCTCGGTTACGGTTTCGTGCCGTCCACGGAAGATACGGTTTTCTATACCCAGCTGAATTACGAATATCCGTCTTACCGGGTTACGTATGTGGATGTTTGGAGCCGTGACAGTCTGCCCGTCGCGGTGGAAGTGTCGCTCATGAACCGGCTGTCGGGCTCGTTCGAGAGCGCGACCGGTTTCTATTCCACGACGGAGCCGATGGAGACCGCCAAGACGTTGCAGGTGGACGAAGGGTCGGTCGTGGTACAGATGGTACCCGAGAAAAACGAGTTCAACGGCAAATACCATATGCTGATGCAGGTGGATGCCCGCAACCTGAACATCGTGGGGAGTTATGCGAATTACATCGTTTGCATAGCGGTCAAGACCGAGCGTCCGAACAAGCCCGTATATGTGCATATGTGGGCGAATACCGGCACGTTCACGCAGTTTCAGCATTACAAGGTTCAACCTATTGTGGAAGGCATGAGACATCATACGATAGGTGAAATCGGCGGCACGTCCAAAAGCATTCTGGCGGTCGGTTCGTTCAATACGCGGGCTTCGTGGACGAGTGTGTCCGGCAGTAAAATGGATTTCGAATATATGTTGCCGTTCGATACGCTTTCTTATTTTTCGAGTCATGGTCCGACGGCCGACGACCGGGTCAAACCGGACATCACGGCACCGGGCGCCTATATCGTTTCTTCCCTCAACAGCCATTACAGCAACCCCTCGGATGAACAGGTGGCCCGCACCTATAAAGACGGGCGCCCCTATCCGTTCGGCGTCATGATGGGCACGTCCATGGCCGCGCCGGCCGTGGCGGGCATCGTGGCCTTGTGTCTGCAAGTGCGGCCCGATTGGCAAATCGACAGCGTTATGGCCTGTCTTGCCCGTACAGCCGTCAATGACCGCTATACGGGTCAGGTGCGCACCAATCCGGATAACGCTTGGGGACGTGGCAAAATCGATGCTTTGGCCTTGTTGACGGAGGCGATGAAGGGGGCGACGAACCTGCCGGTGGAAGAAATCCGCGAAGCCTTGGAGGGCAAGCGCATGATGGTGTACCCCAATCCCAACGATGGCCGTTTCAACGTGCTGTTGCCGGAAACGGGGCGGGAAGTCCGTCTGCAGGTGGTGGACCGTCGGGGTCGCGTGGTGTATGAGCGCGACGTGCGGGCGGCCGGTTCGCCCGTCGAGATGGCCGTACCCGGGCTGAAAAGCGGAATGTATATATTGCGGACGGCGGACGGCCAAACGGCCAAACTCATCGTCCGATAGAAAAACAAAAGCGTTATGGGCATTTACGGTTGGATAACGAAGGTGCGGAACCACGCTTTCGACAAGCAGTGGGTAGGGTTCAAGACCAAGACGTTTCCGCAGGTCAAGTCCATCTGTGTGGGCAATCTGAGCGTGGGCGGCACGGGCAAGACCCCCATGGTGGTCTATCTCACGCGCCGTTTTCTGAATCAGGGCAAAACCGTCGTCGTCATATCGTTGGGCTACAAGCGGCGCAAGCTGGGCAGTTTCTTCGCCACGGCGGCCGACAACGCCCTTACCGTGGGCGACGAGCCGGCCATGTATCTGGAGGAGTTCAACCGCGAGCTGGGCGACAGGTTCTTCGTCTATCTGTGCAAACGGCGCGCCGAGGGCGTGGCCGAAGTGTTGAAGCGCAAGCCGCAGACCGACGTCATCCTGTTTGACGACGGCTATCAGCACCGCTATGTCAAGGCCGGCAAAAACATCCTGCTGACGGCCTGTTATAAGCCTTTCTTCCAAGACCGGCTGTTGCCCTACGGCCGCTTGCGCGAGCATCCGGAGGGCGCCCGGCGCGCCGACGTCGTGGTCATGACCAAATGCCCGTCGGATTTGAGCGAGGCCGACCGTAAGCAACTGTCGGAGCAATGCGCCTCGTATGCGCACCACCAACCGTTTTTCTCAAGGGTCGATTACCGCGAGGTCGTAAGCCGCAAGCAGCGTTGGCAGCCCGACGTCTTCTGGCAGTCGTGCGACCGCCGCGTCATGCTCGTTACGGGCATCGCGTCGGCGCGGCCGCTGGTCGATTATCTCAAAAGCGTCAACGTGGAGGTGCTCAAGCATTTCGATTTCGCCGACCACCACCGGTTTACGATGGCCGAACTGCGCGAGGTGGAGAAATTCTATTTCGCCGAGCGGGAAAAGGCCGCGGCCGCGGGGCTCACGGCGCCCGGCCTGCTGACGACGCAGAAAGACTACGTGCGGCTGCTGGTGCGTAAAGACCGCGCCTTGCGCGAGTTGCCGTGGCATTATATCTCCATTATGCCGCAGATTATGTTCGGGCAGGAAGAGGCGTTTTTGAAAATGATAGAAGCAGACTGATATGGAATACTACGAGCGCATTCAGGAAACGGCGGCCTACCTCCGTCGGGTCACGCAGGATTTCAACCCTGAAATCGGCATCGTGCTGGGGTCGGGCCTCGGCAGTCTGGCCGATGAACTGAAAGTTATATATACGGTCTATTACAAAGACATCCCCAACTTTCCGGTGTCAACCGTGGCGGGGCACAAAGGCTGCCTGTTGTTCGCCGAACTGTCTTCCGGCAAACGGGTCGTGGCCATGCAGGGCCGTTTCCATTTCTACGAGGGCTACGCGATGAAAGAAGTCGTGTTTCCGATATATGTCATGAAATATATCGGCGTGCGCACGCTGTTCGTGTCCAACGCGGCGGGCGGCATGAACCCGGCCTTCAAGGTGGGCGACATCATGCTCATACGCGACCAAATCAACCTCATGGCGCACACGCCGCTCTTGGGGCTCAACGACGACCGCTTGGGGCCGCGCTTTCCGAGTATGCACGAACCCTATACGCTGTCGCTGTTGCAGCTGGCGCAGGACGTGGCGCGTCGGCGCGGCGTGGAAGTGCGGACGGGCGTTTATGCGGGCGTCACGGGGCCGTCGTTTGAAACCCCGGCCGAATACCGCTATATGCGCGTTATAGGCGCCGACGCGGTGGGGATGTCCACGGTGCCCGAAATCATCGCGGCCAAGCACATGGGCTTGGATACGATGGGCGTTTCGGTCATCTCCGACTTGGGCGGCGGCGAAACGGCCGTGGAGGTGTCGCACGAGGAAGTGCTCGCCGCCGTCGAAAAGGCCGTGCCCGTGCTCGTGGGCTTGGTCAAGGAAATATTGGAGTCATTGTAACATAAGGCATTTCAGGTGCGATGAAAAAAATCACGAATCCATGGCGCGGCATGAAAGGGTACCGCTGTTTCGGCTGTGACCCCAACAGCCCGCAAGGCTTGCGCATGACGTTCTACGAAAACGGCGACGAGGTGCTGAGCCTGTGGCGGCCCCGCCCCGAGTTCCAAGGCTGGATAGACACGCTGCACGGCGGCATACAGGCCACGCTGGCCGACGAAATCAGCAGTTGGGTCATCTTCCGCAAGTTTCAGACCAGCGGCGTGACCTCACGCATGGAAGTGCGCTACCTGCACCCAATCAGCACGACCGACCCGTATATACTCTTACAGGCCGTCATGCAACGGCAGCGGCGCAATTTCATAGACGTGGCGGTTCGTATATACGATGCGTCCGGCAAGCTTTGCACGGAGGCGCTCTGCATTTATTGTATCTTCCCGCCCGAAAAGGCCGTCGAGGAGTTTCAGTTCCACCCGTGCGAGGCCGTGGACGAAGCCCCCGAGGCGGATATGCTGGCGGCTTGCCGCGCGTGCGGCATCAACGTGGAGGGTTGCTGATGGCGGATTACCGGCTCAAGACAATGGACGAGTTGGGGCGGCTCAGCGTGGCCGCCTTCAAAGAGGCCGCCAAACGGCCTATCTGTATCGTGTTGGATAACGTGCGGAGTCTGCACAACGTGGGGTCGGCCTTCCGCACCGCCGACGCCTTCCGCATCGAAAAACTCTACCTGTGCGGCATTACGGCCACGCCGCCCCACCGCGAAATCCACAAGGCGGCCTTGGGCGCCACCGAGTCGGTGGACTGGGAATACCGCGAGGACACGCTCTCGCTCGTACAAGACCTTATCGCGCGCGGTTACGCCGTCTATGCCGTGGAGCAGACCGAAAACAGCACGGCCTTGCAGGCGTTCTGCGCTTCGGTGGCTGAGGTCGGCGATTCGGGCACGCAACCCATCGCGCTCATCTTCGGCAATGAGGTGCACGGCGTGCAACAGGCCGTGGCCGACGCCTGCCGCGGCACGATAGAAATCCCGCAGGAGGGCACCAAACATTCGCTCAACGTCAGTGTCAGCATCGGCATCGTGCTGTGGGAACTCTGCCGTGGCGGTTTTCAACGATAATATATATATGCCGGCATTTTTCGACGATATCAGCCGTTATGGAAGCGTGGCGGTCGTGGGAACGGCCAAGAACGTGGGCAAGACGTTCTGTCTGCAACACATCCTTACGCATTACCGTAACCGCGCGCAGGCCTTGGCCGTTACCTCCATCGGCGTGGACGGCGAAAATACCGACGTGTTCTACAAGACGCCCAAGCCGGAGTTGACGTTCTATCCCGGCACGCTCGTGCAGACCTCCGAAACCCACTACCGGCAGCGGCACCTGACGGCCGACATCCTGCACCTCTCCCGCACGTCCACGGCCCTCGGCCGTCTGGTGACGGCGCGCGTGCAGGTGCCCGGCAAGCTCATCCTTTCGGGCCCGTCCGACACCGAGGGGCTCAAGGCCTTTATCGCCTATGCGCACGCCGCCGGCCATCCCACGGCCCTGATCGACGGCGCGCTCTCGCGCATGAGCCTGGCTTCGTCGGCGGTGGCGCAGGCCATGATACTCTGCACCGGCGCCGCGCTCTCCAAAAGCCTTGACAAGGTGGTGCAGGACGCGGTGTTCAGGCACGAACTCATGCAGATACCGCTCGTCGGGCCCAACGACCTGCCGGCGGGCGCGGCGGCCGCCCCCGTCACGGTAGCGCTTTTGGACGGCATCAGACAAGGGGTTTGGGGGCTGTCCCAAGCCGACGGCCTCGTTGACCTCGGCCTGCGTTCCACGTTGGCGGGCCGTCTGCCCGAAGCCCTTACGGCCACCGCGGCCGCCGCGCCCGATACGCTCTTTGTGGCCGGGATGCTCTCCGACCGCTTCCTGCAAGCCCTGTGCGCCTGCAAGAAGCCGGTGCGCCTCATCGTCTCCGATTTTACCAAAATCTTCGTGCAGCCCGTCACCTACCGGCAGTTCCTTAAAAAAGGCGGCAGCCTCCGCGTCCTGCACCGCACCGAACTGTTGGCCGTCTGCGCCAACCCCTGCGCGCCGGAGGGCTATGCGTTCGACTCCGCCCGCCTCTGCGACGCCCTTTCCGCCGCCCTGCACCGCGAGGTGTATGATGTGGCGCGGGGCTAATGCCGCGCTTGCCTCCGTGTTAGGTCTTGCATATTTCAAAATAAGTACGTATTTTTGTACTTATCAAACATTACAACCATGCAGACAGCCAATTATTCAGACTTACGCAGTCATCTGAAAGCCTATCTCGATAAGGTGATACAAGACAGCGAACCGTTGTTGGTGCATCGTTCCGGCAATGAAAGCGTTGTGGTTATCTCGCTGGAAGAATACAATGCCATAAAGGAAACCGAGTATATCATGAAGTCGCCGGCCATGATGGAGATTATCCGCAAGGGGGATGAAGAGATAGCGCAAGGCGGCGGGGAACCCGTCAAGGTGGAAGACTTATGGAAATAATACTGCTGGAGCAGGCCCAAAAGGATGTGGCTTATTGGAAACAGTCCGGCAATAAGGCCGTGATGAATAAGATAACCGCCTTGCTGAAAGACATGCAGTTGCATCCGTATAGCGGTATCGGAAAGCCGGAAGCCTTGAAGTATGGCTTGCAGGGTAAATGGTCGCGACGCATCAATGCCGAACACCGCATCATCTATTCGGTCGATGATCAAAAAATCCTGATATACGTTTTCTCCATGCGGTATCACTATTGTTAGGAATACGTTATAATATACAATATGATAGAAAAAACCTTGAAAGCGGCCGTTATTTCCGCCAGCGTGCGCGACGGGCGGCTGAGCCACCGCGTAAGCCTGTGCATGCAACGGCGGCTGGAAGATGAGTATATATCGGTCGATATGCTGGACTTAAAGGCCTTCGGTTTTCCGATGCTGACGGAGCGTTACGCCTTTCTCTTGAAGCAGAACCCCGCGCCCGAAGCGGGGCTCATGGCCGCGCTCGCCGACTTCCGTCAACGGCTTATGGCCGCCGACCATATCTATATCGTGTCGCCGGTCTATAACACGTCGTTTCCGGCCGCCCTCAAAAATATCGTCGATGCCTATTACGAGGAATGGATGGGCAAGAAAGTGGGCGTCTGCACGGTGTCGTCGGGCATGGTGCCGGGCATTTCCGCCCTGCAACAGCTTCAGGTGCTGATGATGGCCATGGGGGCCACGGTGGCGCCGGGGCTGTTTACGGTTACGCAGGTGGAAAAGGAATTCGACGAGGCGGGGCAGGTACAGGCCGGCACGCGCAACGAAAAGACGGTGGAAGACTGGATAAAGGCCGTGCGTGCGTTGAAATAAGATAAACAGGGAAAGATGATAGACTATCCTAAAATCGTGTTGCGGCCTGGCAAAGAGGAGTCGCTGAGGCGGTTCCATCCGTGGATATTTTCGGGCGCGATAGACCCGAAGCGCTCGCCGCAGGGCTTGCAGGAGGGCGACACCGTGAGCGTCCATGCCGCCGCCGGCGATTTTCTGGCCGTGGGGCAGCTGCAAATCGGCAGTATCGCCGTCCGCGTGCTGAGTTTTGAGCCGGAGACCATAGACGAAGCCTTTTACCGCCGGCGGCTGGCGGAGGCCCTGCGGTTGCGCCGCGCGTTGAACCTCGTGCGCCCCGACCAACAGATATACCGCCTTGTTCACGGCGAGGGCGACCACCTGCCGGGGCTCGTCATAGATATATATGGCGATACGGCCGTCATGCAGGCGCACGCCGTGGGGGTGCATCTGCACCGGCAGCTGATAGCGGCGGCCCTGCGGCAGGTATATACCAAAGCCGCGCAAACCGTTCCGACCGAAGCCGCCGCTTCGTTCAGCCTCAACCACATCTACTACAAGTCCGAATCCACGCTGCCCTACAAAGCCGAGGTGGATAAGCGCAACGAATACCTGTGGGGCGGCCCGCAAGCCGCGTCCGA
>CAYTZG010000026.1:15090-16861 GCA_964442435.1 uncultured Bacteroidaceae bacterium
TCCGTCGATGCCTCGGCCCGCGCCATGGCCCTGACCGACGCCCATGTGCAGGCCAATTTCGGCGGCACGCCCGTGGCCGCGCGTCACCGCAGCTTTACGCAAGACGCGTTCGACTTCCTCGACCGCATGGAAAAAGACGCCTACGACCTTATCGTGCTCGACCCGCCGGCTTTCGCCAAGCACCGCGACGTGCTGCATCAGGCCTTGCAGGGCTACCGCAAGCTCAACGCCAAGGCGTTTGAGAAAATAGCGCCCGGCGGTTGGCTGTTCACGTTCTCCTGCTCGCAAGCCGTTGACAAAGAGCACTTCCGTCAGGCCGTCTTTTCGGCCGCCGCCGCGTCGGGTCGCCGCGTCCGCATCGTGCAGATGCTGTCGCAGGGCGCCGACCACCCCATCAATATATACCACCCCGAAGGCGAATACCTCAAGGGTCTGTTGCTATATGTAGAATAAAAGTTTGAACGCGGCCCCCGCGCAGAGGCCGCCGCAGTTACGCGGCCCGCATGGGGCCGGCCCGTGAGGCCGTCCAGCCCGCCCAAAATAGGATTATGAAACATCGTATCATCGAATTGGTCAAAACCTATCTGCTGTTCCTCTGCATCTTCGCGTTGCAGAAACCGCTGTTCATGCTCTGCTACCGCGCGCTCTACGCGGACGTGCCCTGCGCCGACTGGTGGCGCGTCATCTGGCACGGGCTGGTGTTGGACACGTCGGTGGCCGCCTATTTCACGGTGGTGCCGGGGCTGTTGGCCGTTGTCTCCGCCTGGTCGCGCACGGGCATCCTGCATTGGATATACCGCGGCTATTATATGTTCGTCAGCCTGTTGCTCGCGTTCATCTTTATCGTTGACCTGTCGCTCTACGACTATTGGGGCTTCCGTCTCGACGCCACGCCCATTTTCTACTTCCTCTCCTCGCCGCAGGATGCCGTGGCCAGTGTCAGCGGTTGGTTCATCGCCCTCGGCCTTGTGGCGGTCATCGGCTATGCCGCGCTGCTCTACGGCCTCTTTCATGCCGTGCTGTTGCGGCGGCGCGTGTGGACGCTGCCGGCCAGCCGGCGGCCCTTGCTCGTCTCGTTCGTCCTGCTCGTGCTCACGGGGGCGCTGTTCATCCCCATCCGCGGCGGGTTCTCGGTGGCCTCCATGAACACGGGGCACGTCTATTTCAGCACCAACCATCGCCTCAACCACGCCGCCATCAACCCCGCGTTCAGCCTTATGGAGTCGCTGTCCAAGCAAAAGAATTTCGCCCAACAGTACCGCTTTATGGCGGCCGACGAGGCGGCGCGGCGGATGGCTGAACTCGTTGACGCCGCCCCGCACGCCCCCGCCGACACGCTGTGGGCCGTGTCCGCCGCGCCGCGTCCCGACATCCTCATCATCGTTTTAGAGAGCTTCTCCGCCCATCTGATGGGCAGTTTAGGCGGCGAGCCCGTGGCCGTCCATTTAGACAGTCTGGCGGCCGAAGGCGTCCTGTTCACGAACTTCTACGCCAACGGCACCCGCACCGACAAAGGCCTGGTTTCCATACTGAGCGGCTATCCGGCGCAGCCCACCACCAGCATCATGAAATACCCGCACAAGTCGCAGTCGCTGCCCGGGCTCGCCCGCAGTCTGGGGGCGGCGGGCTACGAAGCGCATTACTACTACGGCGGCGACGTCAACTTCACGAATATGCAGTCCTATCTGCGTGCCTCCGGCTTTTCCGAAATCGTGTCCGACGTCGATTTTCCGTTGACCCAGCAGCTCAGCAAATGGGGCGTCCACGACCA
>CAYTZG010000026.1:16961-18473 GCA_964442435.1 uncultured Bacteroidaceae bacterium
AATACACGTTCAGCAAAGACCTCATGAACCCCGCCGCGCCGCATTTCGCCTTTTTCACGTGCCCCGACGCGTTCGGCCTCGTCACGCCCCGAAACCGCCTGATATACGACTGTCAGTCGGCGCGGGCGGTCGTGGACGAAGGGGCGGCGCCGGGTCAAAACCTTTTGCCGGGGCAGGCCTACCTGCAAAGCCTTTACGACGACCTCGCAGGGCGGTAATCCTTAAAAAAGCTTAACGGAATCCTTAAAAAGTCTTAAAATTTCTTAAAAAACCTTAAAACCATGTCAACAATCACGGGCCTTATCGTGGCCATGGACAAAGAAGCCGACCTTATCAAGGGGGCTATGACCGAAGTCAAGGAAGAGAAGCGCGGCCACCTGACGTTTTACCGCGGGCGGTTGCAGAATGCCGAAATCGTGTTGCACGTCAGCGGCCCCGGCAAGGTGTCGGCCACCATCGGCTGCGTGGAGATGATAAACGCCTACCGTCCCGATGCCATCATCAATTCCGGCGTGGCGGGCGGCCTGGCACCGGAGGTGCGGCGCGGCGACATGGTCATCGGGCGCGAAATCCGCTACCATGACGTTTGGTGCGGCGAGGGCAGCGAGAAGGGGCAGATGCAGGGCTTGCCCGCCTGTTTTACGGTGCCCGGCCGTTGGGTCGCCGCGCTGGAGCGGCTGTTGGCCGCTCCGGCCGCCCGCCCCGCCGACGGCTCGGAACCGCCCCGCCTGCATTTCGGTCTGCTTTGCAGTGGCGACCGCTTCATTACCACGGCGGCTGAGGTGGAAGCCATCCGCGCCGATTTTGCGGGCGCGTTGGCCGTCGATATGGAGAGCGGCGCGTTGGCGCAGACCTGCTACCTCTACGGCGTGCCTTTCCTCTGCTGCCGTATCGTGAGCGACACGCCGGGCGCCACCGCCGACGCCGTGGCCCATTTCGCGCAGTACAACGACTTTTGGCAAACCGCCCCGGCCCGTTCCGCCGCCTTCCTCACCGACCTGCTCGCCCGCCTGCTGTAGGGGCCTATCGGGCAGACGTTTCTTATAGAGTTCCTCGTTGGCGGTGTCGCGCGCGTTGAAGGTATAGCTGATATTTTTAGATAAAACGTTATTTCACTGCGGTTTACAAATTTTGTTCGCACCAAAACGAGATTATCAATCGTCTTATTTCGCACCAAAATGAGATTATCGGGCGTTTCCGCCTCCGTTCGGGGGGTGGTCGGGCGTGATTTGTCCAAACCGCTCATTACAAGCGTTCTGCTTCCAATTGTTATCTTTTATTAAAAGCTGTTCGGATAAAATGCCGTAGAGATATTCGCTCATGCCGTAGACATTCGTGGTAAAAAAATTAGCAACCATGCGAATATATATATAATACCTTAGAGGCCCAAAACGGTTTGAAAGGCCGTTGAAAGTAATTACAAACTAAAAATTAAGCAGTTATGAAAAGACTAACATGGGCTCTATGGAGTTTGATGCTGTTTTTCGGTATGGGAACGGCATTCGCGGAAGA
>CAYTZG010000027.1:0-15647 GCA_964442435.1 uncultured Bacteroidaceae bacterium
TACGTTTTTTACGTAAAATTCGCCAGTATGCAATACGTTTTTTACGTAAAATTCGCCAGTATGCAATACGTTTTTTACGTAAAATTCGACAGTGATGTAAAAAAAACACTATCTTTGCCGAAAGATTTCAGGTATGATGACCATTGATAGAGCACTCCAAAAAAAGATTGCGATGCGGCTTACCCCTAATAAAGTGGTGTTGATTTTTGGGGCGAGGCGTGTTGGAAAGACAGTGATGCTTAAGAAGATAGTGGATGATTATGCCGGACGTACGATGATGCTCAACGGTGAAGATTACGACACGTTGGCTTTATTGGAAAACCGTTCGGCGGCCAACTACCGGCATCTGTTGGAAAACATAGACCTTTTGGCTATAGACGAAGCGCAAAACATTCCTCAAATCGGCCATATCCTCAAGCTGATTGTGGATGAAATACCCGGTATCAGCATCGTGGCAAGCGGCTCCTCGTCTTTCGACTTGCTGAATAAGACCGGAGAACCATTGGTTGGCCGCAGTACCCAGTTTTTGCTGACCCCTTTTTCGCAACAGGAAATCGCACAAAGGGAAACGGCGCTCGAAACCCGCCAGAATCTCGAAGCCAGGTTGATTTACGGTTCTTATCCGGAAGTGGTGATGATGGCGCATTTCGAAGAACGGGCCGATTATCTGCGCGATATGGTCAGAGCCTATCTGCTTAAAGACATTTTGGCGATTGACGGGCTCAAAAACGCGAATAAGATGCTGGATCTTTTACGGCTTATCGCCTTGCAATTGGGTAGTGAAGTCTCTTATGAGGAACTGGGCCGACAGTTGGGCATGAACAAAACGACCGTCGAAAAGTATCTTGAACTGCTGGAAAAAGTCTTTGTCGTTTATCGTCTCGGGGCTTATGCGCGTAATCTACGCAAAGAAGTCACAAAAGCCGGGAAATGGTATTTCTATGATAACGGTATCCGAAACGCCGTCATTGAAGCGTTTTCACCGTTGGCCATACGTCAGGACGTTGGGGCTTTGTGGGAAAACTATCTTATCGGGGAGCGGCGCAAGGCGAATTTCAACGAAGGACAACAGAAGAAGTTTTATTTTTGGCGAACCTACGATAGGCAGGAGATTGATCTTGTCGAAGAGGAGGCGGATAGCCGGTTGACTGCTTTGGAGTTCAAGTGGGGCAACAAAACGCCCTCTGTGCCGAAAGCTTTTCAAAAAGCCTATCCTTTGGCCGGATTTCAGGTTGTGAACAGGGATAATTATTTGGCGTTCGTCTAACGAATTTTCGCTATATTTGTAAGTTTTAACGCAATCGAAAATCTTCGGGCAAATGAAGAAACAGGTAGACTTCTTGGTAATTGGTACCGGCATCGCGGGCCTGAGCTTCGCGCTGAAGGTGGCGGCCAAAGGCAAGGTCTGTATTCTGTCGAAGGCCTCGGCCGACGAGGGTTCCACGCTCTACGCGCAAGGCGGCATAGCGGCCGTCATGAACGCGCTCGACTCTTACGAGAAGCATATCCACGACACCTTGGTGGCCGGCAACGGGCTGTGCGACGAAGAGGTGGTGCGCTTTACGATTGAGGAATCGACGCGGCGCATAGAGGAACTGATTGACTGGGGCGCGCAGTTCGACCGCAAGCAGAGCGGCGAGTTCGACCTGGCGCGCGAGGGCGGCCACTCCGAATACCGCGTGCTGCACCACAAGGATCAGACCGGTGCCGAAATCGAACGCATCCTGCTCAAAGAGGTCAAGCGCCATCCGAACATCGAACTGCTGGAGCACCATTTCGCGCTCGACCTCATTACGCAGCACCATTTGGGCGTGGAGGTCAACCGCCGCACGCCCGACATCGCGTGCTTCGGCGCCTACGTGCTGGACGAGAAGGCCAACCGCATAGACACCTATCTGGCCAAGCTGACGATGCTGGCCACGGGCGGCAACGGCAATGTCTATGCCACCACGACCAACCCGGTCGTGGCCACGGGCGACGGCGTGGCCATGGTCTACCGCGCCAAGGGCAAGGTGGCCAACATGGAGTTCATCCAGTTTCACCCCACCTCGCTCTACAACCCGGTGGAGAAGCCGTCGTTCCTGATTTCGGAGGCGGTGCGGGGCGCGGGCGGCAAACTGTGCACGCTCAAGGGCGACTATTTCATGGCACGCTACGACCAGCGGCTGGAGCTCGCGCCGCGCGACGTGGTGGCCCGCGCCATCGACAGCGAGATGAAATTGACGGGCGACGACCACGTGTATTTGGACTGCCGCGGCATCTCCAAGGCGGAAATTTTGGGCCACTTCCCCACGATATACGCCAAATGCCTCTCCATCGGCATCGACATCACCAAAGACCTGTTGCCGGTGGTGCCGGCGGCGCACTACAGCTGCGGCGGCATCGTCGTGGACGGACGCGCCCGCACGAGCATCCGTCACCTCTACGCTTCGGGCGAGTGTTCGTGCACGGGGCTGCACGGCGCCAACCGCCTGGCTTCCAACTCCCTGCTGGAGGCGCTCGTCTTTTCGCACCGCGCCGCCGAAGACGCCAAGGCGCAGGTAAGCGCGCTGGACTTCTGCCCCGACATCCCGGAGTGGAACGACGAGGGCATGGTGCTTAACGAGGAGATGATTCTCATTACGCAGAGCCTGCGCGAGGTGCAGTCCATCATGTCGAGCTATGTGGGCATCGTCCGCTCCGACCTGCGGCTGCAACGGGCGTTGGACCGGCTGGCCATCATCTACCGCGAGACCGAAGCCCTTTACAGCAAGTCGGTGCACTCGCTCAAGCTGGCCGAATTGCGCAACCTCATAAACGTAGGCTATCTGATTATCAAGATGGCCATGGCCCGCAAGGAAAACCGCGGCCTGCACTACAGTATAGACAACCTTTGATATTATATATACTATGGATAACAACAGTTTTCAGGCCCTGTCGGCCGTTTCGCCGATAGACGGCCGTTATGCGGCGCAGACCGAAGCGCTGCGGCGTTATTTCTCGGAGGGCGCCTTTATGCGCTACCGCGTGCGTGTGGAAGTGGAGTACTTTATCGCGCTGAGCCAATTCGGCGTGGAGCTGCTGGCCGACTTCCCGGCCGACAAGGCGGCCGACCTGCGCCGGCTCTATCAGGATTTCTCGGCGGACGATATGGTGGACATCAAGACCATAGAGAAGGTGACGAACCACGACGTAAAGGCCGTGGAATACTTCATCAAGCGGAAGCTCGACGAGATGGGCCTCGGCCACTATAAAGAGATGGTGCATTTCGGGCTCACGTCGCAGGACATCAACAATACGTCGCAGCCGCTCATGCTCAAGGAGGCCTTGCACGACGTGGTGCTGCCGGAGCTGGAGGAGGTGTTGGGCCTGTTGGAGGAGAAGGCCGCGGAATGGCGCGACGTGAGCATGCTGGCG
Organism: uncultured Bacteroidaceae bacterium; assembly: GCA_964442435.1. GTDB lineage: Bacteria > Bacteroidota > Bacteroidia > Bacteroidales > P3 > CAMXAS01. The sequence goes on from CAYTZG010000027.1 coordinate 3,397, forward strand.
CGCACCCACGGGCAGCCGGCCTCGCCCACGGTGTTGGGCAAGGAGCTCCACGTGTTTGTGGAACGGCTCCGCAAGCAGCTCGACCAACTCAAGGCGATTCCTTTCTCGGCCAAGTTCGGCGGCGCGACGGGCAACCTGAACGCGCACTACGTGGCCTATCCCGAAAAAGACTGGGTGGGCTTCGCCAACCGTTTCGTCAACGATACGCTGGGGCTCGACCGCTCGCAGACCACCACGCAGATAGAACACTACGACAACGCGGCGGCCGTGTTCGACGCGCTCAAACGCATCAACACGATATGCCTCGACCTCTGCCGCGATATGTGGATGTATATATCCATGGAGTACTTCAAGCAGAAAATCAAAGAGGGCGAGGTGGGGTCGTCGGCCATGCCGCACAAGGTCAACCCGATTGACTTCGAAAACGCCGAGGGCAACCTCGGCTTGGCCAACGCCATTCTGCAGCACCTGTCGGCCAAACTGCCGGTGTCGCGCCTGCAACGCGACCTGACCGACTCCACGGTATGCCGCAACGTGGGCGTGCCGTTGGCGCACATGGTGGTGTCTTACAAGTCCATTCAGAAAGGCTTGAACAAGCTCGTGCTCAACCGCGCGGCCTTGAAAGCCGACCTGCAGAACAACTGGGCGGTGGTGGCCGAGGCCATACAGACGGTATTGCGCACCAAGGGCTATCCAAACCCCTACGAGGCCTTGAAGCATCTTACGCGCACGGGCGAGAAGATTACGCAAGACCATATCCGCGCGTTTATCGACCATCTGGAGATACCGGCCGAGCTCAAGGCGTCGCTCAAACAAATCGCGCCCGACAACTACACCGGCTACTACGGGCGTCTGGCGCAGGAGAAATAAGGTATATATAGTGTTCAAGCGCTCGTTCTTTTACCGTTACCTGTCGCCCTATGCGGGTCGTCTGCTGCTCAACGCGTTTCTGCGCGTGCTGTCGGCGGTGTTCACGATGATTCTGCTGTTGGGCGTGGCGCCCGTGCTGTCGTTGCTCTTCGGGCGGATGGACGCCACGGACGGCGGGGGCGGGATGCACGACGCCCTGTCGGAAACGGTCATACAGATGGCTGGCCGTTGGGTGCAGGGGCTGGTGGCGGCGCACGGTAGCGTGGCGGCCTTGGGCATCGTTTGCGCCGTGTTGTTCGGCCTGTACTTCCTCAAAAACCTGTTCGCCTACCTGGGGCTTTACTTCTTTACGCCCATCCGCAACAACGTGGTGGCACGCATGCGGAACGACCTGTTCGAACGGCTGATGGTGCTGCCGCTCTCGTTCTTCGCCGTGCAGCGCAAGGGCGACCTTATCGCCCGCATCAGCGGCGACGTGCAGGAAATAGACGAGGGCGTGCTCAAACAGGTGCAGCAGGTGCTCACCGACTTGGCCATGGTCATATTATTGGTGGTGGGCTTGTTCATGCTCAGCACGCGGCTGTCGCTCATCGTGTTGGTACTCTTGCCCGTAACGGGCTTCCTGACGGGTTTTTCCTCCAAGATGCTGCGCCGCGCTTCGCCCAAACAGCAGGCGTCGTTGGGGCGGCTCATCACGCAGACGGAAGAGACGGTGGACGGCGTAAAGACGTTGCGCAGCTATAATACGGAGGATTTTTCGATAGACCGCTTCGAGTCGGAGAACGAACGTTACTACAATCTTAAAGTGCGGGTGCTGCGGCGCGTGGACTTGGGCTCGCCCGTGAGCGAGGTTATCGGCACGCTGGCCGTGGTGTGCATCCTGATGGTGGGCGGCTATTATATCCTCGGCGAGCGGGGCGTGCTGAGCCCGGAAGCCTTTATCACGTATCTGCTCACGATGACGATGATACTGCAACCGGCCAAGAACCTGACCACGGCCTACTACAGCATACAGCGGGGCAGGGGGTCGGTGCACCGCGTCAAGGAAATCCTGTTTGCCGACGAGGTGGTCAGGGAGGCGGAACATCCGGCGCCGCTGCCTGTGTTCGAGAGTGCGATAGAGTGGCGGAACGTGAGCTTCCGCTACGGCGACACCGAGGCCGTTTCGCATATCGACCTGCGGATTCCCAAGGGCAAGTACGTGGCCATCGTGGGGCCTTCGGGCAGCGGCAAGTCCACGCTCATCAACATGATTCCGCGCTTTTACGATGCCGCGGAGGGCGAGGTGCTGATAGACGGCCGCAACATCAAAGACTACCGCATTGACGACGTGCGGCAGCTGTCGGCCTTGGTGTCGCAAGATACGGTCTTGTTCAACGATACGATTTTCAATAACATCCAGCTGGGAAACCGACAGGCGTCGGCCTTGGACGTCAAGCGGGTGGCCGAGGAGGCCTACGCCATGGACTTTATCCGCGAGTGCGAGCACGGCTTCAAGACGCTTATCGGCGACGGCGGTTGCAAGCTCTCGGGCGGTCAGCGGCAGCGGCTCGGCATCGCGCGCGCCCTGCTCAAAGACGCGCCGATTCTGATATTGGACGAGGCCAGCTCGGCTTTGGACACGGAGTCGGAAAGCATGATACAGCGGGCGCTGGAGCGGCAGACGGGCGCGCGCGACCGCACGATCATTTCGGTGGCGCACCGGCTTTCCACCATTCAGCACGCCGACGAAATCATCGTCATGGACAAGGGGCGGATTGTGGAGCGCGGCACGCACGAAGCGCTGTTTCAGGCGGGCGGCCTCTACACCAAGCTGTGCAAGATGCAGCAGGTGGAATAGCGTGGGCCCGGCGCGGGGTCATGTAAAGTTTTGATATTTTTTAAGAAAGTTCGTGCAAGCCGAGTGCAGAGGCCAAGTTTGCTTGGACTATGCCGAGGCGAAGTCGAACTTCTTGAATTTTTTTAAGAAAAAAGGCTTGGCGGCCAGCCGAAAACTTCCGTCCTTTGCCGTGTCGAAACAATGAATTTCAACTATGCAGGGTCTTATAGTAAGCAGTACGGGCAACCGTTATGAGGTTTGGAAAGAACCTTTGGCGTCTTCTTCCGCGCCGGAGGCCTATATCTGCCAAGTCAAGGGCAATTTCCGGCTCAAGGGCGTCAAGACCACGAACCCCGTGGCCGTGGGCGACCACGTGCGCTTCGAGTGGGACGCCGAGCGGCAGACGGGTTGGATAACGGCCGTGGAGGAGCGCAAGAACGTGTTGATACGCAAGTCGGTCAACCTGTCCAAGCGCACGCACATCATCGCGGCCAACATCGACTGCGCGTTTTGCGTCGTGAGCCTGCGTGAGCCCTATACGCCGCCCGGCTTCATCGACCGGTTTACGGTGGCCTGCGAGGCCTATCACCTGCCGTGCGCCATCATCTTCAATAAGATTGATATATACGATGAGGCGGCCAAGGCCGATTTGGCCGAACGCATGGCCGTGTACGAAAAAATCGGCTACCCGTGCTTTACCACATCGGCGGCCACGGGGCAGGGCATTGAAACGCTTAAAGCGGCCATGCAAGGCCGTGTGTGCCTGTTTTCGGGCAATTCGGGCGTGGGCAAATCGGCCTTGGCCAATGCGGTGGAGCCGGGGCTCAACCTGCGCGAAGGCCGCATTTCGGACGCCCACCTCAAGGGGATGCACACCACCACGTTCGCGCGGATGTACCGGCTCTCGTTCGGCGCGTTCCTCGCCGATACGCCGGGCATCAAGGAATTGGGCATGGTAAACCTGAACACCGAAGAAGTGTCGCGCTATTTCCCCGAAATGCGGGCGCTCTCCGGCCAATGCCGCTTCAACAACTGCACGCACGAGCACGAACCCGGCTGCGCGGTCAAGGAGGCCGTGGCGCGGGGCGAGGTGGCGGCCATCCGTTACAAGAATTATCTCAACATCCTGCACGGCGATGAGGTGGAAGAACCCGGCCTGTTGCAGAACAAGCAAGAAGGGAGGAAGTAATCATGATCATGCAGTTAAACAGAAAGACGCTCATCGGCCTGATAGTGGCCATAGCGGTCTTGGGCTTCGTGTTCTACTATCTGTCGGACCTTATTATATATATCGTCGTGGCTTTCGTCATCTCCATGCTCGGACGGCCGCTCGTGCAATGGCTTAACCGCCGTTTCAAGGTGCCGTTCGCGTTAGGCGCCCTCGTCGCGCTGGCGGTCATCCTCACGTTCATCGTGGGCGTGGGCTGGCTCGTGTTCCCGATGTTCCTCCAGCAGGGGCAGGCCTTGGTCATGATGGACTACGGCCAGCTGACGAGCGACACCTATACGGGCTTCCACCAACTAACGGCCTGGCTGGCCGACAAGGGCATCCGTATCTCCGAAACGGAGGTCAGGGCCTACGTTCTGGCGGGCATCCAGCAGCTGGTGCAGATGATTAGCTTAAGGGACATCATCGCCAATACGGCCGGCTTCCTGACTTCTTTCGGCATGGGGCTGTTCTGCGTCGTGTTCATCGCCTTTTTCTTCCTCAAAGACGAAAAGCTGTTCAAGAATATGCTGTTCCTGTTCATCCCCGACCGCTACACGGGTCGCGCCGAAAACGTGCTGCACTCGTCCGAAAAGCTGCTCACGCGCTATTTCGTGGGGCTGAGCATCGAGGTCATCTGCATGATGCTGTTCCTCTCGCTCGGCCTGTGGGCCTTCGGCATCGACCATGCGGCGCTCTACGGCTGCATAGGCGGCGTGCTGAACATCATCCCGTATCTGGGCCCTGTCATCGGGGCGGTGCTGGCCACGGTCTTTGCCGTCATCAACCACTTGGAGGTGGGCTTCACGGTGGATTTGGCCTGGATTATCGTCAAGGTGCTGACCGTGTTCGTGGGCGCCAACCTTATCGACAACTTCGTGTTGCAGCCGCTCATTTACGCCAACAGCGTCAAGTCACACCCGCTGGAGATTTTCTTCGTCATCATCATAGCGGGCACGCTGACGGGGCCCGGCGGCATGATAGTGGCCATACCGCTCTATACGGTGCTGCGCGTCATCGCCAGGGAGTTTTTCATGGGCAATAAGTTTGTGGACCGTTTGACAAGGAGGATGGTATGATGACGGAAGCGTTGGACATGGCGGCCATGGGCGGCCGCCCGACGGCCCATGAGGCCGACCGTCCGGTGGCGCATTGCTCCATACGGCGTTGGGCCTCGGGCGACCGCCCGCGCGAGAAGATGCTGACCGGGCATCCGGGCGTGTTGACCGACTCCGAGTTGCTGGCCATCCTCATTGGCTCCGGCTCGGCCCGTATGTCGGCCGTGGAGCTCTCGCGCCAGATGCTGGCGGCCTTCGGGGGCAACCTGCACCTGATGGCCGACCGTTCGGCCAAGGAGTTATGCGGCCGGTTCAAGGGCATAGGCGAGGCCAAGGCCGCCAGCATCATGGCCGCCTTGGAGTTAGGGCGTCGGATGCAGGAGCGGCCGTTGCCCGTCCGTCCCAAAATCATCACCAGCCGCGACGCCTTCCTGCTCATGCGTACCGACATGGTGCGCCGCCCCTACGAAATGTTCGAGGTCTTGTTTCTGACCCGCAGCAACCATCTCATACGCAAGGTTATGATTAGCGAGGGCGGGCGCGACAAGATACTGGTCGACCCCAAGAAAATCTTTAAGATAGCCATCGACGAACAGGCTTCGGCCTTGGTGCTCTGCCACAACCATCCGTCCGGGCAACTCAAGCCCAGCATGGCCGACATGAACATCACACGGCAGATCGTGGCCGGCGCCAAGCTGTTGGACATCGACATCCTTGACCACCTCATTGTGGGCGTCAGCGACGAGGCCTATTTCAGTTTTTCGGACGAGGGTTGTTTGAAAGCGTAATCGGAACGCCGGCCATCGGCGCCCCACATGAGTTTCTGTCGCAGGGTGGCGAAGAAGGAATGCCCCCGCAGACGTAGCGTCGTCAGTTTGAAATCGGCCTGACGGATGCGGAAACGGAACGGGCCGTTCAGGTTGCGGATTTCGGAATCGAGCGAAAGCCTGAAATCGCCCGCGTGCGTCACTTCCACTTCCAAGGGTTCGTCGCACGGCAGCACCACCGGCCGCACGGTCAGCGTGTGCGAGGCGATGGGCGTAATGACAAAGGCTTCCATTTCGGGCGAGAGAATAGGCCCCCCGCAACTGAGCGAATAGGCCGTAGAGCCCGTGGCCGTGGCGAAAATCACGCCGTCGCCGTGGTAAGCGTTCAGCAGTTGGCCGCCCGCGCGTACCTGTACGGAAATCAACGAAGCCGTGTCGCATTTGAATACGACGGCCTCGTTGAGCGCGTAAGGAAACGGCAGCAGGTCGCGCTGTTCGGTCTCTATCATCAGCACCGCCCGTCGCTCCTCATCGTATTGGCGTTGCCGCAGGGCATCGGCCAAGTGCGCCACTTCGTGGCGGTCCACACCCGACAGAAAGCCCAGCGAGCCCATATTGACACCCAGCACCTTGGCGCCGCTGTCGCGCACGAGCGGCAACGTGTCGAGCAACGTGCCGTCGCCGCCCAAGCTCAGCAGGATGTCGGTGGCGGCGGGCAAATCCCGTTCAAAGACGGGCGCATCGCCCAAATAGGCCAAACTCCGGTGCAGATACAGTTTGAACACGCCGTCCGCTTCCCCCTGTTTGAGGTGTCGCCACAGTTCGGCCATCAACGTGCGGTCTTCGGCCACACGCCCGCCGCCGAACAGCGCGACCTGCAATACAGACGGTTTTATCGCACTTTGATCCATTTCACAGTCTTTTCGCCGGATATACCGCTCAGTCTTAGTATATACATACCTTCCGGATAGCCGTCCGCCGGAATTTCAAGTTGCGTGCCGCCGCTTACCGTGCGGCTCAGATAACGTTTGCCGTGCAGCGAATAGATTTCAAGACGGCTGTAGCCTTGCGGCACCGTGACGTACATGGTGGTATGAACCGGGTTCGGATAGAGAATCAACCGGTCGGCCAGCGTTTCCGGTTCGTTGGATATGCCGGGGCCCGCATAACGGCCATCGATGCGGCTGTACAGCGTATCGTTTTCCGGATTGTTGTCGGGCATGGCCGGCGAGAGGTAAATCACGAATTCATACCAAGCCGAATCCGACATATCGACGGTTTGGGCAAATGTATATACAATTGCCTTGCCCGATTCGATGGCCGGCAGAATACCGCTCAGGTATTGCGTTCCATTTACGATGGCGTTAATCGGCACATCGGTTACGGTCTCACGTCCGCGGTTTTCGACGCGAACCGCCACCGTTTCTTCATCGCTGTAAGGCTTGAGACCGCCCAACGGTTCCGTCAGTACCGTCAAAGCCAAATCCGAAGCCTCCGATTGTACACGGGTTATATCCTGTTTGTTGTTGCCGGGGCGCTGATCCAATACCCAATCTACCGCCACCACGATATGATAGGTGCCGGGTTCATGCAAATCCAACTTGTGGGGGAACGTATAGTTGATGTCGGCGCCGCTCTCCAACGTCGGCACTTCCACACGTTGCATTTCCTTGTCGTTGACGGTAAGCACCAAAGGCACGTCGTTTACCGTCACACGGCCGTTGTTGCGCAGGCGTACCGTTACATCCACCGGGGTGTCGTATTCTTCGGCCACGGCCGGCGAGAGGATGTTCAGCAAGGCCACGTCTTTGAGCCCGTAGCCGGAAACCGTCAGGTTGTCGATGCACAGCGTGCGGCCATCGGCCTCGCTATGAATGTGGAACAGAATACCGTAGTGGCCCGTCGTCACGCTGAAAGGCAATTGATAGAGTTTGTAATCCGCATGGTTGACCACACCGTCGTACATCAACTCCCTAACCAATTGTCCGCTCTCGTCCGTTTCGTCGTAGTGAACCAGATAGATTGACACCAATTCTTCAGACGCGAAAGGCGCACTCATGTAAAAGTCCAGCGTATAGTCGTCGGAGGCCGCATAGAAACACGGCAATTGCCAATAGTCATCGGCCGACTGGCCCGTGCCCTCATAGCGGACGTAATACCGGCCCGCATAGGCGCTGTCTATGTTGCGGCGCAATGTCCACGTGATGCCGTCGGCGTTTCGGTCGTCCGCCACGCCGGGCAATACGTTGTTTTCAAAGTCGTAACCCACGGGCAACTGCGCCATGCCGTCCACACGGAACGATACCGACAGTGTATCGTCCGAACGGTCGGCCTCGTTCGGCATACCGACCCATACCTGCATACGGTGGATGCCGGCTTTTTCCAAATCCCAGCGTTCCGGCAATTGGAAACGCCGCGTCGTCTTGTCGGCCACGCCGTTTTCCAACCAATAGGTCTGCACCGGCAATTTATCCATCTGATATGAAATCGGCACCGAGTCGTAGGCCAAGTAGCCGTCGTTGCGGATTTCAACTTCCACGGCCGTCGTGCGGTCTTCGTCGCAACCGGCCACGCGTTGATACGAAATATCCGTCAGCGACATATAGGCGTAGGAAGCCGATATGCTGTCAAGTACCACCACGTGATCAATCCAGTTGCTACCGCTGTAAGCCGGCAATTGGGAGCGGAACGCGATGAACGAAGGGCTGTTTTCCAAGGCTTTGAAATAGAATTCATAGCGCTCGTATTCGGTGGTCAGTGCGTCTACCCGCCCGATATGCCGGTCAAAATCGGCCACGCCGTAGCCTTTGGTGGAATAAACCGCGCTCAGCCCGGCTTGGGTCGCGTCCGGTCTATCCTCGCTGCTTTTGGCGTAAAAAGCGAGCAGATAGACGGTGTCTTTCTGCAGATGAATGGACGGCATCACCAGATAATCGTTCAGCAGGCCGTCATTGGCCGTTGTCTGCGCCGCATAGGGCGCTTCGAATGCGTTGTTTTTCCCAAACAGCCACGACGGATTGACGGCAAGCGAAGAAACGCGCCATTCCTCTTTCGATTCCTCTGTCAAGAGGTCACGGTAAGGCGGATAATAGCACCGCAGGCTGTGTATCGTCGTTTTGAACGTATCCGTGATGATGGTGTTGCCTTTCTGCGCCCAAACGCGGACATAGTTCAGCGTGTCGCGCGAGAAGTCAGCCGGCGTGTTGAAATTGTGCTGTCCTACGCCGCCGGATTCTACCGTTTCCAAAGCCGACTCCGAAACCACGCGCTGATTGTTGATTTGGAAAAAGAATTTCAATTGCGATGCGGATACGGCGTCCCCGAAATTCCGATAGCCGCACGTGATATATACATTATGCTGCCCCATCTGCGCGCCCACGGGGATTTCCACATAAGGCAGTTCAAAATCATGCCGTTCTTGTTCGTACAGTCCGATATGGTCAATATATACATCAAACAAGTCGGGCTTCATTACGTTCTCTCCCTGTTTGATTAATGTATTGTAACGGAAAGCCAGCAGGTAGTTGTCCGATACGGTGGGCGTGAACGTATATTGATACTTTTGGTAGATAATGCTGTTGATGGTGTCGCGTTTGGTCTTCAAAATATCCGAAGCGTTGAAAGCGAACGCCTCCCGGCAGAACATACTCTCCAGAATTACCCGTTGGGTGTTGTCGCCTGACCGCAGCATATAACTCAGCGTATACGTCTTGCCGGCCTCCAGATAAACGGGATTGAACACGAGCCAGTCATCGGACGTATGGCCGCCGGTTTCGAAATTTTCACCGGCCCGCCCCGACACGTCGCCGTTATAAGGCGCCGTTGTGGAAACGTGCCAAGCCTGTCCGTTGTGGTTTTTATCCATCAGATAGGCCGATTTGTTAAACAACGCGGAAGCCGTTATATCCGCTTCCATCGGGTCGAATTCGTAGTAAAAATCACCCTGTACCGGTTCATAGTCCGTTACTTCCACATCCCGCACGGCAATGCCGCCGCTGATATCGTTGCTGTAGGCTTTCAGCACCATGTGATATACGCCATCGGTTTCGGGGGTATAGAAAAACGTGGCCGTGTGTTCGTATTTGTTTGTAAAGCCCTCGTCTTTCCAATAGCCAATCATGTGGGAAACGTCCGTAAAGTCGGCGTCGGTCATATAGGCCGCCAGTTTTTCGGTGGCGGTCGTCAGGCCCGTATATTGAAAACTGAACCGGTAGGTTTGGCCGCCGGTCAGGCTGATGCCGGGGCTGGCCAAGCGCGCGTTGTTCTTTGTGCCGGCCGTGCTGATATAGGCGCAGGCCTGGCCGTTCTGCTGGCCGAACCGCCAGGTGGTGCGGATCGTATGCTCGTCGTAGAGGGTTGTCCAACGCTGGTTGAGCGTATTGTTGTCGAAATCGAACGTAAAGGGCACGGTGTAGGGCTCATCGTAAATGGAGACGAACAGGGCGGGCGTCGTGTCGTTGTCGGTGGGCGCGCCTTCCGGCCGGTTGGACAGGAATATCCGGATGCGGTTGGAGCCGGAGGATAGTTTGGCCGGCTCGTCGAAGCTGACCAATACTTCGTCGTTTACGGGCAGGGTATAATTGAACGTCTGGCTGACGAGGGTCTGTGAGCCTATTCTGTAGCAGAGTTTAAAACTTTCCACGGCCACGTTGCCTTCGTTGCGCACCCAGGCCGAAACGGTCTGAGGCGCGGTATTGTAGCTCGATACCGGCGTCACGATTTTGCCCATGGCCAAGTCGTAGGGGTTCTTTTCAGTAATCTTGATAGACTTGACACGCAGATGGCGTTCCGCACCTTCTTTAGGATCAAACATACCGTCATCTTTATGATAGAGGGAGAACGTCAGCGCATAGACGCCGGTGGTGGCCGGTGTAAAGTCAAAAGGCCCCGAGGTGGATTCGCCCGCCGGCAGGCCGACGGTCTCGGATGTGATGAGCGTGTTGGCGGGGTCCCAAAGGTTGTCGGGATTGTCATAATCGAAAATGTCGTAGCCGCCCTCGCTGTTTTGAGGCGTCAGCCGCCAGCAATAGTCCGCATCGGTAAAAGCCGCGTCCGCATCTACGGTAAACGTCAAGCGGTACGTAAAGCCGGCCGAGAACTGAAACGGCCGCGTCAAAAGGACGGGATAAAGTTCCATATTCTCTGTGAAGGTCGGATATAGCGCGTTGTCGGCCGCCGCTTCTATGGCCCAACCGCCATCTCCGCCTTCGCCACTCGCAAACTGGTACAGCGCATTGTCGGCGCCCGGCGCAGCCACCGTACCGAAATCGGAAGTAAACGGGAAATCACTGTAAGCCTGTGCGGCCGCCGGTTCCGCCATACAGAACCAACCCGCCAGGCCTATGCACCAACATAAGAAGAAACGGCTTCTCATCATCGTATGCTTTTCACTATCAAAATTGACCAAATCTAATGAATAGCAAATTTACAAATTCACTACCTTTGCACCAAATTTATATCAATTTTCGTGCCATGCCTGCCGCTAAAAAAGTCCTTACATTGGATATCGATTACGGGTTTCTCGATGATGTATATATTATCGGCATCCAAGCACCGCTGTTGCCGTTGCACCGTTTGGCTTACTTTCTGAATGAAAACGCCCAATGGGATCTTTGCCGCTTTGACGACTACTTGGATGCCTATGCGATGTTGCAGTGCAAGTTGCCTTTGGAACGCTTGAATGTCTTTCTGTTGGAGAATAAAAACCCCGACCCGTTGGTCAAGTGCGAGAACTGCGATTATTTCCTCATTGCCTGCGGTCAGGTAAAACACTACGATTTCAAGGCTTTGACCGAAATGGTGGAAAACATAGAATCGGTTTTCAGCGTCTATAAGGTAGAGGTGGATGCTAAAACGGACCGTCACGACCCCTTGACGGAATTCCTGATGATGAAGGGCCGCTTTCCCGGCGAATAAACGCCGCGGTTACTTCTTCAAGAACGCCTCGTAGTAGGCTTCGGCCTGCGCGAACCATTCGGCGCCGTATTTGCGAATCAGCGGTTCTTTAAGGAAACGGAACACGGGGATGCCTTTCTTGCGGCCGAGCCGCATGGCGTCTTTGCAGATGTCCCAACGGAAATAATTGACGGCGTCGTAGTCGGGATAGGCGGTGATGCGAATCGGGAACAGGTGACAGGACACCGGCTTGCGGAACGGGTCGTCGCCGGGTTTGATGGGCAGGGCGCCCGCCATGAACGCCTTTTCTATCGCGCACAGCGCCATGCCGTTGTCATCGTAAACCAAGTAGGCGCATTCGCGGTGCCGCACCAAGGGGGTTACGAAACTGCCGTCTATCGGTAGCACTTCGAACAGTTCGCCGAGCCGCTCCACGGCTTCCACGCCCTCTTGGCTCATATAGGGCTTGAAATAAGGATAGTAGCGGTCCAACAGCTCCAGTTCGGCTTCTTCGAGAGGGGCGCCCGCGTCGCCCTCCACGCAGCAACAGCCCTTGCAGCGGTTTAAGTCGCAGCAGAAGCATTCGGTAAAGACTTCGTCTGATACCAACGTGTTGTCTATAGCTACCATAATCT
>CAYTZG010000028.1:0-15591 GCA_964442435.1 uncultured Bacteroidaceae bacterium
CAGTGGAGCAGTGGAGCAGTGGAGCAGTGGAGCAGTGGAGCAGTGGAGCAGTGGAGCAGTGGAAACCACGGGACAAAGTAAGGACGATTTTTCATGAAAAACAAATATTCGGCCTATTGTATTTTAATTATGTTTGCCGTACCTTTGCACCCGTCTTAGAGAAGGTTCGTTCGATTCTTCGGTTTTAATGTAAAGCGTTGAGGGAGAGTGGGGTGTATTGTTGATTACCTTTACCCGTTGCTGCGCAACGTGTGAACGTTTAACTTAAGCCGAGTGCAGAGTTGAGCTTGCTCAAACTATGCCGAGGCGGTTAAACGTCGGCTGAAAGCCAAGGTAGGATGCATCGAGGTAGAGGCTTCGGCATTGTCGCCAATGTGAAAATACGCTCGCTCACTGCGTTCGCAGAGCCGATATCACACCTTTACTCGGCGCTTCGCGCCAAGTGAACGTAGGATGCATCGAGGTAGAGGCTTCGGAATTATCGTCAATGTGAAAATACGCTCGCTCACTGCGTTCGCTCACGTAACGCATACTTCGCCTGAACAATCTGCAAAATAAATTTTGCGCTTGTTCCGTCTCCGTATGCTATGACCTAAAGGTCATATTTTCACATTGTCTTTGTGCGCTTGCCTCTACGCTTAATTTTCACTACCTTTGCAAGGTTTTTTAGAAAAGTAGCATGTCAAAAAACTTAGTCATCGTCGAGTCTCCGGCCAAGGCCAAGACCATCGAGAAATTTTTGGGAAAGGATTATCACGTGCTGTCGAGCTTCGGGCATATCCGTGATTTGCCGAAACAGCATCTGAGCATAGACGTCAAGAACGGCTTTAAGCCGGAATACGAGATACAGAGCGACAAGAAAGCGCTGTTGGCGCAGTTGCAGAAGGCGGTCAAGGCCGCCGATTGCGTATGGCTCGCATCCGATGAGGACCGCGAGGGGGAGGCCATTGCCTGGCACCTGGCGGAAGTATTGAAATTGGACGAGAAGAAAACGCACCGGATTGTTTTCAACGAAATTACGAAAAGCGCCATCCTTTATGCCATCGAGCATCCGCGTAAGTTGGACCGCCATTTGGTGGACGCGCAGCAGGCGCGCCGCGTGTTGGACCGGTTGGTGGGCTACGAGATTTCGCCCATCCTGTGGCGTAAGGTAAGGCCGCAGCTGTCGGCCGGCCGCGTGCAGTCGGTGGCCGTGCGGCTCGTGGTGGAGCGGGAGGAAGAAATCAAGCGTTTCAAAGAGGCGTCTTCGTTCCGTATTACGGCTTCGTTCGGCGATTTTACGGCCGAATTGTCGGTGCGGTTCAAGACCGAGGCCGAAGCCACGCAGTTCATCAAGGATTGCGCCGCGGCCGGCTTTACCGTGTCTGACCTTGAAGTGAAGCCGGCGCGCCGTATGCCCGCCGCGCCGTTCACGACTTCGACGCTGCAGCAGGAGGCCTCGCGTAAGTTGGGCTTCTCGGTTTCCAAGACGATGATGGTGGCCCAGCAGCTTTACGAAGAGGGGTATATCACGTATATGCGTACCGACTCGGTCAACCTCTCCAAGCTGGCGTTGGGCATGGCCAAGGAACAGATTACCGAACTCTACGGCGCTTCGTATGTCAAGTTGCGTCAGTTCGACACCAAGACCAAGGGCGCGCAGGAAGCACACGAGGCCATCCGCCCCACGGCCCTGAGCCGTATGAGCATTCAGGGCGACGCCTCGCAGGTGCGGCTCTACGATTTGATTTGGAAACGCACGGTGGCTTCGCAGATGGCCGAGGCCGAGGTGGAACGCACCACGGTAACGATAGGCGTTTCGGGGCGTCCGGAAACATTCATCGCCAAGGGCGAGGTCATGCTGTTCGACGGTTTCCTCAAGGTGTATTCCGAATCGAAGGACGAGGAGGACGAGGAAAAGGACGGCGGTATGCTGCCGCAGTTGAAGAAAGGGCAGAAGCTGACGTTGAAGCGGGTGGGCGGCCGCGAGGTGTTTACGCAACATCCGCCGCGTTATTCGGAGGCCATGTTGGTTAAGAAACTGGAAGAGTTGGGCATTGGCCGTCCTTCCACCTACGCGCCCACGATTTCGACGATTATGAAGCGCGAATATGTCGTTAAGGAAGACCGTTCGGGCGTTTCGCGCGGCTATGTGGCCTTGGAGGGCAAGGGCGAGAAGGTGGAACGCAAACTCTTGCGCGAGAATACAGGCGCCGAAAAGGCCAAGCTGTTCCCGACGGACGTGGGCGTTTTGGTCAACCAGTTCCTGATGGCCAACTTCCCCGATATTCTGGATTATAATTTCACGGCCGAGGTCGAGAAGCGTTTTGATGAGGTGGCGCAAGGTTTGGAGAAATGGACGGCCATGATGGCCGACTTCTATACGCCTTTCCACCGTCAGGTGCTGGAAACGGCCAAGCATTCCGAAAAGGTGAGCGGCGAGCGTCTGCTGGGGAACGACCCGGTGAGCGGCGAACCGATTTACGTCAAGTTGAGCCGCTTCGGCCCCGTGGCGCAGAAAGGCGAGACCAAGGGCGACCAAAAGCCGTTGTTCGCGGGCCTGAAGAAAGGGCAGACGCTGGAGAGCGTGACGTTGGAAGAGGCTTTGGAACTGTTCAAGCTGCCGCGTCGCGTGGGCTTGTTTGAAGACGAGGAGATGGTGGCGGCCGTGGGGCGGTTCGGCCCCTATATCCGTCACAAGGGCACGTTTTATTCCATTCCGAAAGGGGACGACCCGGTTACGCTGACGCAGGAACGCGCGGTGGAAATCATTGAGCAGAAGCGTCAGGCCGACGCCAACCGCGTTATCAAGACGTTTGCGGAAGATGCGTCGATACAGGTGTTGAACGGGCGTTTCGGCCCCTATATCGCGTGCAATAAGAAGAATTACAAGATAGACAAGAAAACCGACGCGGCGAGTCTGACGTTGGACGATTGCCGGGCCATCATCGAGGCGGGCGATTCGGCCCAACCGGCGGCCAAGCGGCGTGTGGGCGCGCGGATGGCCGCGGCCAAGGTCAAGACGACCAAGACGGCGGCCAAGAGTACGGCCAAGACGACTAAAACCGCGGCCAAGACCACGGCCAAGACGGCTAAAACCACGGCCAAGACGAGTGCGCGTAAAACCAAATAAACAGGCAGTATGTCAAACATCCGAAAAATAGGGGTTC
The DNA here is from genome assembly GCA_964442435.1 of uncultured Bacteroidaceae bacterium. Classification (GTDB taxonomy): domain Bacteria; phylum Bacteroidota; class Bacteroidia; order Bacteroidales; family P3; genus CAMXAS01. Next base: position 3,150 of record CAYTZG010000028.1, read on the forward strand.
TGACTTCCGGCGGCGATGCGCCGGGCATGAACGCGGCCATCCGCGCCGTCGTGCGGACGGCCATGAGCGAGAAACTGTCGGTGGTCGGCATCGGCCATGGCTACAAGGGACTGATTGAAAAGGAATTCATCCCGCTTTACGGCTATTCGGTCGCCAATATCATCCAACGCGGCGGCACCTTCCTCAAAACCTCGCGCTGTCCCGAATTCCATACGAAGGAGGGCTTGGCGCAGGCCTATCAGAACCTGCAGGACGAGGGCGTGGACGCGTTGGTGGTTATCGGTGGCGACGGCACGTTCCGCGGCGCGTTGAATCTGGGCTCCGCCTTCCATTACCCGATAGTGGGGTTGCCGGGCACGATAGACAACGACCTGTTCGGCACCGACTATACGATTGGCTACGACACGGCCATCAATACGGTGGTGGAAGCCGTCGATAAACTGCGCGACACGGCCGGTTCGCACGACAACCTGTTTTTCGTCGAGGTCATGGGCCGGGATGCCGGTTTCATCGCGCTCAACAGCGGCATAGGCGTGGGGGCGGAAGACATCCTGATACCGGAAACGGTGTCCGATATTGATAAACTGGTGGCCAAACTCGAATACGACCAACGCAAGCACAAGACCTCCGGCATCATTATCGTGGCCGAGGGCGACGAGTTGGGCGGCGCCAAAGAGGTGGCCGACATGGTCAAGGAACGCTTGCCGAACTATCATATGCGCGTTACGATTTTGGGCCATATCCAGCGCGGCGGTTCGCCCACCTGCGCCGACCGCGTATTGGCGAGCCGTTTGGGCTATGCCGGCGTCAAGGCCTTGTTGGAAGGCCGCTCCGGCGTTATGATAGGTCAAATCAACGGTAAAATAAAGGAAACGCCGTTTGCGAAAGCCACGAAACAACATCCGCAGATACAGCCGGAATGGTTGGAAGTGGCGCGCGTGCTGGCGTTGTAAAAAAGAACATTTAATATACAAATATCATGTTGTTGCAAATTACAATGAATCCGGAAACGGTGCAGGGCCTGGCGGACGCCGCGTTGCCCGCCGTGGAGAGAACGCAGGAAACCTTGAAAATATGGGATCTCGCCCTCAAAGGCGGCTGGATTATGATTCCGTTGGTGCTCCTGTTATTGCTTACGGTATATATCTTTATCGAACGTTGCGTGCTGTTGCACCGCGCGGGTAAGGAACAGGCCAATTTCATGATGAGCATCCGGGATTTCGTCTATAACAACAAAGTGGAATCGGCCGTGGCGCTCTGCCAGCGGACCGATGGCCCGGTGGCGCGCATGATAGAGAAAGGCCTCTTGCGCATCGGCAAGCCGTTGACCGATATTACGGCGGCCATCGAAAACGAAGGCAAACTGGAAGTGGCCAAATTGGAAAAGCATTTGGCGTGGTTGTCCACGTCGGCCGGTGCGGCGCCGATGATCGGTTTCCTCGGCACGGTGGTGGGCATGGTGCGCGTGTTCTTCGATATGGCCTCCCGTGGCAACAACATCGAAGTGGGCACGCTGGCCAACGGTATGTATCAGGCCATGGTCACGACCGTAGCCGGTCTTATCGTCGGCATCATCGCCTATATCTGCTACAACTATCTCGTGGCGCGTATCGAGAACTTGGTATATACGCTTGAGGCGCGCAGCACCGAGTTTATGGACCTGCTCAACGAACCGGTAAAATAAAAGTTTATGGCGATTCAACACAGACATAAGCGGGACAGCAATTTCAGCACGGCGTCGATGTCCGACCTCGTGTTTCTGTTGCTCATATTCTTTATCCTGCTGTCCACGCTCGTAAGCCCGAACGCCATCAAACTGTTGCTGCCGCGCAGCGAGAGCCAGACGATGGCCAAGCAGAACCTGACGGTGTATATCAACGAGGAACTGCAATATTTTGTGGAACAGACCTGGGTGGAACCGACTGATTTGGAGGAGGCCATTTACGAGGCTTCGCGCTTCAATCCCGCCGCCACCATCGTGTTGCGCTCCGATAAAACGGTGCCGATTCAGAACGTGGTAACGGTGTTGGATGCCGTAAACCGCATCAACGCCCGCGAAACCGATAAGTTGAAAGTGATTTTGGCCACGGCGCCGCATGAATAGTGAGTTATGGCAAACAAGAAAGATAATGCCCGTTGGCCCGCGTGGATAGGCACCGTCCTGTTCGCCGGCCTGCTCGTGGGGTTGCTCCACCTGTTGGGCTTGCATTATTGGGTGCCGCCACCTCCCGAATACGGCATAGAGGTCAATTTGGGTTACGCCGATGCCGGTATGGGGGCGGAACCGATGTCGACCGATGCCGCCGACGCGGTGTCGGATGCGTCGGAGCCGATGGACGAGCCGACGGCCGAAGCCGAAGAAGCCGTGCTGACCACGACCGATGCGGAAGCTCCGGCCTTGGCGGCTCAGCCCAAACCCAAGCCGCAGCCTAAACCTCAACCGAAGCCCCAACCGGCCCAGCCTAAGCCGGAGCCGCAAACCAAACCCAAGGCCGAGCCCGAAAAACCGGCGGAACCGGCCTTGAATCCGATGGCCCTTTATCCGGGCAAACGCAAGCAACCGACCTCCGACGCGCCCGCTACGGGAGAGGGCATCAAGCCCGGTAGCGGCGACATGGGCAGCCCCACCGGCCGGGAACAGGCTACGGCCTATGGCCGTGGCGGCGCGGGCGGCGGCATCTCGTTCTCTTTGGCCGGCCGCACGTTGATGAGTTTGGTTAAACCGGAGTACAATTCCGAAGAACAGGGGATTGTCGTGGTCAAGATATGGGTCAACCGTCAGGGCGAGGTCGTGCGCACGCAGCCCGGCGTGCAGGGTACGACAACGATGGACGAGCAGCTGTGGGCCACCGCCCGCCGCGCCGCCATGGGTTCCCGCTTCGTGCCCAAGGAGAACGCGCCCGAAGAACAGGTGGGCACCATCAGCTATAAGTTCATCATCGGTCAATAAAACCGCGGGACGGGATGAAGGGCTTTTTGAAACGTCCGTGGGTGCGGGTCGCCTTGGCTTATTTGGCGGGCATAGCCGTATTGTTCGTGTTCATGCGGTTGGAAATGCCCAAATACCTGTCTTTGCTGCAGCTTTTCATTCTGATTTTCGTATTGGACGCCATCGGCTTCTGTTGCTGGCGGCCGTGGGTGCGTGCCCGCTCCGGTAAATGGGTACGCGGTCTGCTGTATGCGGTGCATTTTTTGCCCGCCTTGTTGCTGTTGGCCTTTTTCATCGGGCTGACCCAACGGAATGTGAGCCTGTGGACGCCGTTTTGGCGCACCTACGGGCTTGGTATCGTCGTGCTCCTGCTGTTGCCGCATTTGGTCATGGCGGTTGTGTATATCGTTTGGAAGTGCGGCTACGGCATCGCCCGTCTGTGCAAGGCGGAGGCGTTTGCCGCACGTTGGATGCGGCTCCGGCACGGCGCGGCCATGGGCGTGGCGGGGCTGAGTTTCATCGTGATGCTTTACGGCGTGTTGTTCGGCGCGTTCGACCTGCAGGTGCTACGGGTGCCGTTGCGGATGGAGGCCTCGGAAACAGCGGTTGCCGCCTCGGCGGAACGCGCGGCGGCCGACCGTCTGCCGGCGGGCCTGGCCGGCTACCGTATCGCGCAGATTTCGGATTTCCATATCGGGAGTTTTGTCGGCACGGGCTTTGTGGAAAAGGTCGTGCGGGAGGTCATGGCCCTGAAGCCCGACCTCATTGTCTTTACCGGCGACATCGTCAATTTCGGTACGGCGGAACTGTTGCCCCACGCGGCCGCCTTGTCGGGCCTGCACGCACGCGACGGGGTCTATGCCGTGATGGGCAACCACGACTACGGCGACTATGTGGGCTGGGATTCGCCCGAGGCCAAGGCCGCGAACCTGCAGCTGCTTAAAGATACCTACGCCCGCATGGGCTGGCGGTTGCTCGACAACCGTTCGCTTTGGATCGTGCACGGCGGCGACAGCCTGCGTCTGGTGGGCGTGGAGAACTGGGGCGGCGGGCTCCGTTTCCCCAAGTACGGCGATTTGGACGCGGCCTTGGCCGAAACGGCTTGCGCCATCGACACGGCGGCCGCGCGTTCGGATTTCCGCCGCGCCGATTACCCTCATGTCTATACGGTCTTGCTCTCGCACGACCCTTCGCATTTCGACAGCATCGTCGCCCCGCGTTATCCGCAAGTGGATTTGTGCCTGTCTGGTCATACGCACGGTATGCAGTTGGGCGTCCGTATCGGCGGCAAGGACTATACGGCCGCGCACCGGATGTATCGGCATGATGCGGGTATGTATATACTTGAAGACGGGCGGCGGCTCTACGTCAACACGGGCGTCGGCTTCAACGGGGCGCCTTTCCGTGTCGGCATCCGTCCGCGCGTTATAGGGCTGGAACTGTAAACAGCCGGTGTTCTATCGGATGCAGTTCGAAAATCTTGGCCACCCGCGTGGGGTCGGTATCGCTGATAAAGACCTGGCCGAAATTGTCTTCGCCCACGACTTTCAGCAGTTTGTAAACCCGGTTCTTGTCCAGCTTATCGAACACGTCGTCCAACAGCAGAATCGGATTGAGGCCTTTCTGTTCCGTCATATATTCCCATTGCGCGAGCCGCAGGGAGAGTAAAAAGGATTTTTGTTGACCTTGGGAGCCCACTTTCTTGAGGGCGTAGCCGTCCAGCGTCAGGTGCAGGTCGTCGCGGTGGATGCCCACCGATGTATATTGCAGGATGCGGTCTTTCTCGGCCGCGGCCGTCAATGCGGCCTTGTAGTTTTCGGGGGTGCCCACCGTGCTGCGGTATTGCATACCGGGCTTTTCGGCTTCTTCGGCTATGTCGTTGAAATATTTTTGGAAATAGGGTTGCAGGGCCTCTATGAACGCCAGCCGTTCGTGCAGGATGGCGGTGCCCCGTTCGGCAAGTTGCGTGTCGAGGATATCCAGCAGCGCGGCGTCTATCAGATGCTGTTTGAGCAGGTGGTTCCGCTGTTCCAGCGCATGGTTGTAGGCGATGAGGTGGTCAAGGTAGGCATGGCTGAACTGCGCGATGACGCTGTCTAAGAACCGCCGTCTGTAGTCGGCCGTGCCGTAAACGAGTTCTTGATCCTGCGGCGCAATCATGATGAGCGGGATGCGCCCGATGTGTTCCGACAGCCGGTCGTATTCCTTCTGGTCTATTTTAAGCACCTTGCGGCCGCCCCGCCGGTAGGTGCAGTGTACCTGAAACGTGTCGTCGGCATGGCGGTAGGTGCCGTGTATGGCAAAGAAGTCGTCGCCGTGCCGGATGTTCTGCGCGTCGATGTTGTTGAAGTAGCTTTTGGAAAACGACAGGTAGTGGATGGCGTCGAGCAGATTGGTCTTGCCGCTGCCGTTGTCGCCCACAAAGCAGTTCAATTTCGGGCAGAACGTCAGTTCGGCCTCGCGGTAGTTCTTGAAAGACGCAAGCGTCAGGCGGCTCAGGTACATGGCAGTTGTTTTATCGTTTCGGCCACCGACTCCATGAGCCACATGGGCGTGGACGTGGCGCCGCATACGCCCACCGAACGGAAGCCGCCGGAAATAAAAGCCTCGCGGTCCAACTCCCCGGGGTCGGTAATGAAGAACGTATGCGGGTTATGGGTTTTGCAAATCTCGTACAGGTATTGGCCGTTGGAGCTCTTTTTGTCGCTTACGAAAACCAGCGCGTCGTGCGCCTGGGCGAACTGTTTGAGCTTGCCGGCACGGGCGCTCATGCTTTTGCAGATGCTGTTCACCATGTCGAACGTGCCGCCTTCCGCCTCGCAACGGCGGCGGATATAGTCGGCCAATTTCAGATAGTCGCCCTCGTTCATCGTCGTTTGCGAATAGAGGCGCGTGGGCCGGTCGTAGCGGAGCGGCACGGCGTCTTCGAAGCGGCTGATGACGATGGCGCGGTTGCCGGTCTGACCGTTCAGCCCGCGCACTTCGGCATGGCCGGCCTTGCCGTAAATCAGCACCTGGCCGTTCTGTGCCGCCACTTCGGCATAGCCTTTCTTGATGCGTTCCTGCAATTTGAGCACCATCGGACATGTGGCGTCGATAAGTTCGATGCGGTTGGCCTCGGCGATGCGGTAGGTTTCGGGCGGCTCGCCGTGCGCCCGTATCAGCACCTTCACGTCGTGCAGGTTGCGGAAAGCCTCGTCGTCAATCACCTTGAGGCCGAGGGCGGACAGACGTTCCACCTCGCGGCTGTTGTGAACGATATGCCCAAGGCAATACAGACCGTCCGGCAGGCTGCCGAGCCGTTCTTCGGCGGCCTTGATGGCCGAGGTGACGCCGAAGCAGAAACCCGATTGTTCGTCTATCGTTACTTGCATGGCGTTAGTTTGTGGTTTGAACCGTCATGATGCGGTCTTTGTCGGGGTGCAGGTAGGACGTGGCCAAGCGGACGGTCTCCAGCGTATTGATTTTGGCGGTATCGTAGGGGGCGGCCACGCGCAGGTAGTTTTCGGTGTAGCCCAACATTTCGTTTCCCAGCCGCTCGGACTCCCACAGCACGACGGCGGATTGGCCCGCAAAGCGTTCGTAGAAGGCGGCCTTCTTGGCGTCCGACAGCCGGTGAAGCCGGCGGCTGCGCTCCTCCTTCTCAGCGGGCGCGTAGGCGTTGGCCATGCGGTAGGCCGCGGCCTCAGGACGGGCCGAATACGAAAACACGTGCAGGGCCGAAATCGGCAGCGATTCAATGAAACGGTAGCCGTCTTCGAAGTCGGCCGCGGTTTCGGTCGGAAAGCCCGCGATGACGTCGGCCGCGATAAAGGCGTGGGGCAGGTTTCGGCGTATCTCCTCCACCTTGCGCGCAAAGAAAGCCGTATCGTAGCGGCGGCGCATGGCGTGGAGCACGGCGTCCGAACCGGCCTGCAACGGAATATGGAAGTGCGGCATGAGTTTGGGTTCGGCGGCCACGAGGTCGATGATTTCGCTGTCGAGCAAGTCCGGCTCAATGGAGGACAGACGCCAGCGCACGATGCCGTCGATACGCAGCAAGGCCTGCAGCAAATCGGCGAACCGCTCGCCGTTCTTGCGGCCGAAATCGCCGATGTTGACGCCGGTAAAGACCACTTCCTTGTAGCCCTCGGCCGCTATGCGGCCGGCCGCTTCCACGGTCTGCGCGATGCCGGCGCTGCGGCTGCGGCCGCGCGCGTAAGGGATGGCGCAGTAAGAACAGAAGTTGTCGCAACCGTCCTGTACCTTGAAAAACGAGCGCGTGCGTCCGATGGCGGAATGAATAGGCGTAAAGCCCGCCTCCGCCTGCGCGTCGGGGCGCGCGGCCGCCCGCCGGCTTATCATGTCGATGAGCTGCGTCTTGTCGGCCGTGCCCAAAACATAGGTCACGCCCGCCATCGCGCGGATTTCTTCGCCGCGCAGTTCGGCGAAACAGCCGGTTACCGCGATTTCGGCCTGCGGCTGCCGGCGATGGACGCGGTGGATGAATTGGCGGCATTTCTTTTCGGCGTCGGCCGTCACCGTGCAGGTGTTGATGACGTAGAGGTCGGCCGCCTCATCGGTTGGTACAATCGTGTAGCCGGCCTGTTCGAAGCGTTTGGCCAAGGCCGAACTTTCGGCGAAATTGAGCTTGCAGCCCAACGTATGGAAGGCGATTTTTTTCAAAGCCTACAAAGATAGTATTTTCCATGTAAAATGCGTAAACTTGCAAATTGAAATTACGCTTATGAAAGAAACGAGGGATAGGCGCGTCGTCTATGGCTTGCGCCCGGTTATGGAAGCCGTCAGAAGCGGCAAGGATATTGAAAAGATATTGGTGCAGAAGGGCTTGAAGGGCGAGTTGGCGCAGGAACTCATGAACGCGGTGCGCGAACGGGCCTGCCCTGTGCAATACCTGCCGGCCGAAGCCTTGCAACGGCTGTTTCCGCAGGCCAACCACCAGGGTGTGGCCGCCTATATCTCGCCCGTGCCGTTTCAGTCTATCGACAATGTGTTGCCGCAGGTGTACGAGGCCGGCCGCGTGCCGCTCGTGCTGATTTTCGACCGCATCACCGACGTGCGTAATTTCGGCGCCATGGTGCGCACGGCCGACGGGGCGGGGGTGGATGCCGTCATCATTCCGGCGCATCACGCGGCGGCCATGAACGAAGACGCGCTCAAGGCTTCGGCCGGCGCGTTGCTCACGGTACCGGTCTGCCGCGAAGCCAATCTCAAGACGGCCATCCATTTCTTAAAGGCTTCCGGCCTTAAAATCGTGGCGGTGACCGAAAAAGGCAGCACGCCCTATACCGAAATATCCTATAAGGAACCGACGGCCTTTATCTTGGGCTCGGAAGAAGACGGGGTCAGTCCCGAATTCCTCAAACTCAGCGATGCGCGCGCCCGCATTCCGATGGCGGGTCAAATCGAATCGCTCAACGTCTCGGTGGCCAACGGCATTCTGCTCTACGAGGCCTTGCGTCAGCGTTCCGAAACGCTTTGACGGAATTTCTCGGAGTTCGCGGCCATGCCGGCTTCGGTCTGAAGGCCGTTGTGTATCGCGATTTCGCTGATGCCACCGATATAGAGTGACTGGCCGGCCTGTGAACCGATGTAAAACAGGTCGGAACCGGGGCGGTAGGGCTTATCCAAAGGAATGCGGCCGTAGAAAATCATATTGACGTAGAGGTCTATGGCGTTCGGCATAAAGTTAAAGACGACATAGTTCCATCCGGGTGCCGGTATTTGGAACAAGCGTTGGGTCGGCCCGCAGGCAATGCCATAGAGATTCGTATAGTTTTCTTCGTTCACGTTGAACAGACCGAAACCGCTCGTGTCGGTATATTGGCTGAATACCGTACCGCGCGCGTAGTGTTGCGGCGTGGAGAAAAACAGCAGTTCCAACGAAAATGTCTGCCCTTCTTTCAACGATAGCGGCAGGCCTTTGGCGTCTTGGATGCGGCGTTCATAGCCCGCGGGGGCATCGGTATATTTACGGTACAACAAGGGCTGTTCGTCCATTCGGCTCAGGATGGCGGTTTCCGGCAGCCGGTAAGGGCGTGGCATCAAAGCCGAGAAGGACTTGCCCTCGGGTTTACGGCTTTGGGTATCGACCACGTAGCGTGCGGCCAACAAGGCGCGTAAGTCTTGCCATTGCGAATAATAGAAAGCGTTTCCGTCCAAAAAGACCGTGAAGTTGGAATCGCGGAGCGTCTGTTTGGCCCGTTCGTAATCGGCCAGCGTGTTCAAATCCAAAAAGCCCGGATTGAAGGCCGACCGCAACAGCGGTTTGTCGAAATAGAAACTTTGGAATTTATTGCTTGTCAGCACCCATACCTTGTCGGTCTTGCGCGTGTATTGCTGGATAAAGGTCTTGTTCTCGAAAATGCGGGGCTTGTCTTCCGGTGGCGTGTTGCCATGGTAGGGTAGGGTCAGTTGGTGCAGGGTTTTGGCGGCGGCCAAACTTTCGGGCACGGCCGCCCCAAGCGTCAGCAACCCGAGGGCGCAAGGTAGCCAAAGGCGGTAAACCCGTTTCTCCCGAATCTGACGCCACAGCCCGTCGGTCAGCAGGATGCCGAGCATCATCGCGTAGAGGGCCGGTTGGAACAGGTTGCTGTGATAGCTTCTGGACTTGAAGTAAACGAACAGCCCGAAGCCCAAGATACTGAGCAGGAAGATGGCGGCGGATAGCGGCGTAACGCGGCGTCGGTAAAAGGCCGCAAGGCTGTAAGCCAATCCTATGCAGAGAACCAGCACCACGAGAATCCAAGGATGGCAGGCTTGCATCGGCAGTGTGTAGAAGCCGATTTTGCCAAAGACGGCGGCCGTGCGGAAAAGTAGGCCGTAGTCGGGCCAGGCACCGTAGGCCAAGTACATGATAAGCGCAAACATGCCGAACGACACGAGGAGGCCGCCTGCCCATACGGCCATATGGCGCAGTTCCGTTTTCCACGCGATACGCGGTTGGGCGTTGTTCGTCCAAAAGTCACGGAACAGCACGAACAACAGCCAGGCCATGCAACTGATGAGGCCGAAATCGGGGCACCAGATGATGCCGAGCGGCAACAGCACGGCCGCTCCGTAATAGGCCGTGGCCCGGAGGCCGGCGCGGCTTTGGCAGTATAAGGTGGCCGCCAGTAGCGTAAAGGCGGGGCAGAGCCAGCGGATAGGCGCATTGGCAAAGTAGGAATCGAAGGTATGGCGGCCTAAAAGCGCGTCATGCAGGTAGTTGGTCAGATAGCCGAAAAACAGTAGCGCCAACAGCCCCAAGGCGGCGATGAGGCGGCTGCGGGAAAAACGGTTCAGGAAACAGGCCCAGCATAAGACGCAGACGATAATGAGGATGGCCATGACGAGCGTGAAATGGGAAATATCCAGGCCGATGAGTTTGAATACGGGCGCGAGGAACAGCGGGTAGCCGCCGTAGGTGTTCGATACGCCGTCTATCAGTACCGGGCTGCCGGCCATCGTTTGGGTTTGGGAATAATAGACGGCATTGAGGTCGAATTGTCCCTGCCACGCGTCGGGGAACGCATAGTGGTGCATATGGAAGATGGTAACGAGCAGCCATAGCGCCAAGAGGTTGACGGCCATGCCGAGCGAGAAGTCGGTGTACTTGTAAACGTTCGGTTTAAGTCGGCTCAGGCCGAAAAACAGGCCGAGGATGGCCGGTATGAACGCGAGGTACAGCAACGGTTTTTGAGCAACGAGCAGCGGTGCGCAAAAAACCTTGAACGTTGTGGGATGAAAGTCGGTGGAGGACAGTTTGGCACCTTCGAATGGATTGGGTTGATGCAGCGTGAAGAAGCCCATCAGCAACAGGCCTAAACACGAAATATATATAATTGCGGTAGAGGCGGCCGGTTTCGACAGCAGGCGTTCAAGCGCGCCGTGTGCGCAGAGATGGTAGAGGCCGAGGAGCGAGAGCGGGAAATACAACAGCCCGATGTTGTAGAGCAGGCTTTCCAAGGGCTCCGGCTTGACGTCCCGTAGCATATGTTCGGGCAACAGCGTCTTGGCCAGGTCCATCAGGGGGGCGAGGTCGGGATGGTAAAACCGGTGGCAGAGTAGCGCGATGACGTAGAAACCGAGGGCGGACAGCAGGACGCACAGCATCAGACGGGCCGTTTCGGCGAGGATATGCTGGCGTTCGGCCGGCGTGGAAAGTAACTGCGGGGCTTTGGCCGGCGCGGCTTGCTTGGGGGATTTGGGCTTGCTCATGGCGTCAATATTTGTGATTGCCTGACTGCGGCAATATAAATCACAAAGTTAGTGAATTTTTTTTAGCTTGTCCCGGTTGTGGCATTTGGCTTTTTCAAAAAAACGTCTTACCTTTGCACCCTCTTTCGAGGGGGTCACGTAGCTCAGCTGGTAGAGCACATCCCTTTTAAGGATGGGGCCCTGGGTTCGAGTCCCAGCGTGACCACAGCAATCAGGGGATTAGCGATAATCCTAATCCCCTGAAATCAAATAGTTAAGATTGGATTTCCATCCGTCTTTCCTTTCCTGAAGTATCGTTTTGGGTAAAAAAAAAGCAAACACAAATGCCATTGCAGGCAATTGTATGCTGTTTTCGCTTTTCAATCTGTGACAAAATTTTAGGCCATTTGCCGCGATAAAATTCTTATCGCACATTGATTATCAGTATCGCTTTTGGTCGCGCATTTCAAAACGCTATGTCACAACCAAAACCACAAATCATGGCTCGATACACATTGAAACAGGCATCTTATAAAACATCCCGGGCGGACAAGCATATTGTACTGTACGTCATCTTCGGGCGCGATCAAAAGCGCGTTATCGCCACCAACATCTATGTCGCCCCCGACCAGTGGGACAAAGCTCACGAGAAAATCATCAATCATCCCGGCGCGGCTCTCCTGAACACTTTACTCTACAAAAAGAAGCAATCCATTCAGGAACTCGAAGTGACCGCCCTGCAAGCCGGGGAAACCTTTACGGCCGACTACCTGGATGCCCTGTTACATCCACATCGCCATGCAAAGGATGAAAAGCCGGCGGAACCGGTATTTACGGAATATATGCAGCACGCCGTCATACGGCAAAATTACAAGCTAAGTACCTATAAGTGCCACCAAAAAACGATACGGCGTTTTACCAAATGGTTCCCGGGGCTAAAGTTCTGTGAACTCACATATAACGTCTTGGCCGAATTTGACAGGCTTTGCATAGCGGACGGGCTGGCCCGCAATTCTATATCCGGACACCATAAAGTTTTAAGGACGTATATCAATTTGGCGTTCAAAGAGGGCGTTTACGCCTATCCGCCGGGCAAACACCCGTATGCCAATTTCAAAGTGACCAGGATAAAAGGAACCCGGCCATACCTCGATGCGGATGAACTGGCTGCACTCGAACAGGGCGCGTTGCCGGCGAATTTGGAACCGTACAGACAAATGTTCTTATTTATCTGTTATACAGGGCTTCGGATTTCCGACTTTATGCGCCTCGATAGGTCGATGCTCCGGGGCGATACGCTGCACATCGTGCCGATCAAAACAGAGGACAGTTCCA
>CAYTZG010000029.1:0-14517 GCA_964442435.1 uncultured Bacteroidaceae bacterium
ACCGTAGTGTTTGCGGCGGTCTTCCATCTTGAGCCAGAAGCCTAAAATCAACGCCAGAACCCCCAGCGAAGCGAACACGATCATGGGCGCCTGGTAGTTGTATTTGAGCGGATCGTCCACGCCCGGGTTGGAGTTTTTAAGCACCGAGCCGATAATCATCGGGAAGGCGTAGAGGCCGATGTTCTGAATCCAGAAGATAACGGCGTAGGCCGAACCCAACAGGCGGTTGTCCACGAGTTTGGGCACCGACGGCCACAGGGCGGCCGGCACGAGCGAGAACGAGATGCCGAGCAGGATGATGCCGATATAGGCGATAAGCGCCGACTGCGTGGCGGGCAGGATGAACGCGAACGTGAGGTGGCAAACAATCATGAGGATGGCACCGAGCATGAGCATACTCGCGCCCTTGCCCTTACGGTCGAGGAAGTTGCCGAGCAGGGGCGTGATGGCCGCCGCGCCGAGCGGGAACACGAAGAATACGCGGCCGGCTTGTTCGGCCGTATAGCCCAAGTTGCACTGCAACATATTGATGGCGTATTTCTGGAACGGGAAGATGGCCGAGTAATAGAGTACGCAAAGCAGGGCCACGAGCCAGAACACCTTGGACGAGAAGATTTTGCCAAGGTCGCTGATTTTGAAAGGATCGTCCTTCTCTTCGTCGCTCATGCCCATCTGCGTATCTAATTTCTTATCCATGAACGCATAGCAGATGAAAGCGATGAGGCCGATGAGCAACAGCAATACGGCCACGCCCACGGGGCGGGACACGCTGACCGGCACGATGGAGGCGATGACGGGCGAACCCAGCACCACAACGGCCACGCCCACACGCGCGATGGCCATTTCAACCCCCATGGCCAAGGCCAATTCCTTGCCCTTGAACCATTTTACGATACCGCGCGATACCGTGATACCGGCCATTTCCACACCGCAACCGAAGAACATGAAGCCGATGGCCGACATTTTGGCCGAAGCCGGCATTCCGTCAAAAAACGGCGTGATGTTCCACCAGGCCATGGGCAGGTTCAGAAAGCGGTTCATGAACGCTTCCGCGCCGCTGCCGACAAAGGCTTCCGTTACGGCGTAGAAGTTGATGGCCGCGCCGCAGAGCATGACCACGCCGGAGAGGATGGCCGTGAACCGAACGCCCATCTTGTCGAGGATAATCCCCGCGAAGATGAGGAAGAACACGAATACGTTGAGGAACGTCTCGCTGCCGGCGTAGTGGCCGTAAGCGGTCGGATCCCAGCCTCTCTGCGTCTGCAGCAGTTCCTGCAGGGGCGAGAGGATATCCATAAAGATGTAGCCGAAGAACATGGCCGAAGCCAACAGCACGAGCGCCGTCCAACGGGCGGCGGCCGAGTCGCGTAAAAGCGTTTGCACTTTTTCCGTCATGATAGAGAAGTATTAAAGGATGAATAAATTAATTTTCCGTAGGGTGGTTGGGGTCGTAGGGCGGCAACGGCTGGCCGTCTTTGTTCTTCAGGTAGGGCAGGAAAATCGCGTACAGCGCGACGAAAGCGCCCGACAGGAAGAGGGAGCCGTAGGGAACGCCCCAGCCGGTCTGCGACATATTCCACAGAATCAACAGACATTGCGCGATGGTGTAGATATGGAAGCCCGCGAAAATCCGCTTGAACATACATACCGCGCCGAAGAGCGAGCCCAAGCACAGCAGGGTCTGAATCCAGAAATAGAACGGCCCCAGTTCCACGACCTGCGTCACGGCCGCTTCCATGCCGGGCACGCTGGAATAGAGGTCGGCATAGGTGTCGCTGTAGAGCAACAGGTCTTTGATGGTGTTCAGGTTGATGGCCATGACCAGATAGGTAAGGGCGTTGAAGCCGCTCCCGATAAAGGTAAGGATGCACAGCAACGTCAGGCCGTTCGGCCGCTTCGTGGCGGCGGTTTGGGGGTTGGGGTTAGTATCCATAGGATTGAAGCGTGTTTTTGCTGATTTCTACACTGTTTTTCAAGCCGTCGGCCTTGTCGGCGAACGGCGTGGCTATATGTTCCATTTCCGCGAACACCGACAGGCATTCCCGTATCTCTTCCATCAGGCTGCTTTGGAAGCGCGGCGGGAAGCTTTCGGCATACTGCAGGCGGCGGTAATAGATGTCGCAGAGTTGTTGCGCCAGCGCGGCGGCCTGTTCGAAGGCCTCGGCCTGCAGGTAGGTTTCGATTTGATACAGCATCAGCCCGTCGAACGGAATCTGTGCGTTCGGGAAGAAGTACAGGCTCTTGTCCAGTACCGTCACGGCCGAGTCGCGTTTGCCTTCAAACAGCAGGGCCTTGGCCAGCATGATATACTGGTAGCGCACGGCGCGCGTATAGGCCGCGCTTTCGGGGTCGATGGCCGTTTTGGCGTCGTTGAGGTTGCCCCAGCGGAACTGGTTGACGTACAGGTCATACGTCTTGTCGGTATGCACGCCGTTGTCGCCGATAACGCGGCGGTTCTCGTTCAGATACGGCACCATGCGGTAAACGTTGCCTTCCAGCTGCGCCAGGTTCGGCAGCGGCAGCACGTTGCCCTGCGCGCCCGCGCTCATGAAATAGAGCGGCCGGCTCGCGAAATTGGAGGCCATGATGTCGAGCAGCGCGATATCCACGCGGTAGAGCGCGTCGGTCTTCTGTATCTGCCAGTTGATTTCGGGCAGGCAGCGGGCGGCCTGGTCTTCGGTCAGCCGGCCTTCGGCCAGCATCTTCTCAATGGGCACTGTCAGCTTGACGTTGCGCGTGGGGAAGACCGAAATCTTCTCGCCGTCGCGCGTCATGACCTGCGCCCGCGGGTTGTTGGCCATGTAACGCAGGCAGGAGGCCAGTTCCACCGATTTGTTTTCGGGGCCGTTCTGCAGATAGGCGTAGTCGTTGACGCCCTGTCCGTATTGGTCAAACGACAGCACGAAGTTCAGCGGCTTGGACGCATAGACCTGACGGAACAGCGGCTGGATGTGCCAGAAACTGTTGGCCAACGCGCTGTTGATGATGCGGACGCTGTTTTTCACGCCCTCCACCTCTTGGCAATACCATACGGGGAAGGTGTCGTTGTCGCCGTTGGCAATCACCACGCCTTCATCCTCGCACGAGAGCAACGCGTTCTTGGCAAAGTCGTAGGCGGCCGTGCGGTGCGAGCGGTCGTGGTCGTCCCAGCCCTCCTTGGCCATGATGCCGGGCACGGCCACAAGGCAGAGCAGGCCCACGCCGAGGGGTACGGCCACGTTGGGTTTCTTGATAAGCTTCATCAGCCATTCGCTCAGGGCCACGACGCCCAGGCCAATCCATACGGCATAGGCGTAGAACGAGCCGGCGTAGGCGTAGTCCCGCTCACGCGGCTCCGTCGAGGGTTCGTTCAAATAGGTCACAATGGCCAGCCCCGTCATGAAAAAGAGCAGGAACACGACGAAGCAGTCGCGCCGGTGGGCGCGGTATTGGAAAATCAGACCCGCCAGACCCAAGAGCAGCGGCAGCAGGTAGAACCGGTTGCGGGCGTGGTTGTTGGCCAGATAGTCGGGCAGGTTGTCCTGCGGGCCGAGCCGCATTTCGTCCAAGAACTTGATGCCCGAAATCCAGTTGCCGTGGAAGATGTCGCGGCTGCCGTCCTCGTTGTAGCCCAAGCCTTGGATATTGTTCTGACGTCCCGCGAAGTTCCACATGAAATAGCGGAAATACATCCAGTTGAGGTGGTAGCGGAAATAGAACCGGAGGTTCTCGCCCATCGTGGGTTTGGGCGTGCCGTTGTCGGCCGTCGTGCCGCTCCAGAGTTTGTAATACTTGATATGGTTGCGGCCACCGCTGTCGCTGTTCGAATACATACGCGGGAACAGGCCGCAGTGCGCGGGGTCATACACGTATTTGACGTTCGAGCCGGCCTTGTCGTAACGTTTGGTTTCCGTATTGCGGACATACTTGGTCGAAACGTCCTTGATGTCGATGATGCGCGCGTTATAGTACTGACCGTAGAACAGCGGGCGGCTGCCGTACTGTTCGCGGTTGAGGTAGGCCAGCAGGCTCAGCGCGTCCTTGGGTTCGTTCTCGTTGAGCGGCACGTTGGCGTTGGAACGAATCACGAGCGTCAGGAACGTGGAGTAGCCGATGAGCAGGAACGAGAGGCAGAGCAGGGCCGTGTGCAACACCACCTTGTTGCGGCGGTAGGCGTAGAACAGGCCGGCGATCAGGCCGCCCGCCAGCGCGAGGAAATAGAACACGGTGCCGGAATGGAACGGCAAGCGCAGCACGTTCACGAAAAAGAGTTCGAAATAGCCGGCCAGCTTGACCGTCCAAGGCACGATGCCCCACAGGATGCCCGCCAGCAACACCACTGAGAGCAGGAGCGAATACCAGAAGCCCTTGCGCGTGGGTTCGAATTTCTTGTAATAGACGATGAACACGCAGGCCGGGATGACGAGCAGGTTCAGCAGGTGCACGCCGATGGCCAGCCCGATGAGGAACGCGATGAAGATGATCCAGCGCAGGTGGTGCGGTTCGTCGGCGTGGCTTTCCCATTTGAGGATGGCCCAAAACGTGATGGCCGTAAAGAACGACGACATGGCGTACACTTCGCCTTCCACGGCCGAGAACCAAAACGAGTCGGTAAACGTGTAGGCGAGCGCGCCCACGACGCCCGCGGCGAAAATCATGAAGCCCTGCAAGCGGTTCGGCTCAAAGCCGGACGGCATCGTGCGCGTCTGCGAATCCGCCGCTTCTTTCTTCTGCGCCACGGCCCAGCAGAGTTTCTTGCCGAGCATCGTAATCGTCCAAAACAGGAACAGAATCGTGAAGCCGCTGCACAGCGCCGACAGGATGTTGACGGCAAAGGCCGTCCGCGTCACGTCGCCGAACGTGAAGATATTGGCGATACAGCCCAAAATCTGGAACGTGGGGGCTCCGGGCGGGTGGCCGACCATGAGTTTGGCGGCCGTGGAGATATATTCGCCGCAGTCCCACCACGAGGTGGTCCGTTCGGCCGTGCTGATGAACACCGTGCAGGCGATGGCGCACACGAGCCAGCCCAACAGGTTGTTCCAGGTTTGATAACGCTTCATGAGTTGTGTTTGTTAGGTCTTTGGGTTTTATGGTCTTCGTTTACCGCATGGAGAGCAGGCGTTCGGCCGTGTTGGCCAAAGCCGGCGCATGATAGGCGTTCGCGAAATCCCGTATGTGACGGATCATTTGCAGGCATTCCTGTTTTTCGGCCTCCACGCTGCGGTGGAAGCGCGGCGGGAAGGCTTCCACATACCGCAGCCGCCCGTCGAAAATCTCCAGTAGCCGTTGCCCGATGGCTTCGGCCTTTTCGTTCTCGCCGAACGCGAAGTAAAGCGAGAGGTAACGGATTACGTCGGTATCGAAGCCGAGTACCGAATCCGGGAAAAAGGCCAGCCCCTTGTCCAAGGCGGCTACGGCCTCGGCCATGCGGCCTTCCTGCGCCAGGGCGGAGGCCACGAGGCTGTATTGCTGCCGCGCCTGACGGCTCCACGTGCGCGTTTCGGGATCCAAGGCCAAGTCTTCGGGAATGGAACCCCAGTCGAATTCCTCCACGAGCAGGCGGTTGCTGCGGTCGGTGGCCATGCCGTTGAGGCGTTCGCCCGACACCGCTTTCGTGCGGTAGTTCGTATAGGGCACCCAACGGTAGAGCGTGCCTTCCATCTGCGCCTGACCCAGCGGCAGGTAGGACTGGTGCGCGTAGGGGCTCGTGCAGTAAATGGGGCGATCCCACAGGTTGTTGGCCACGATGTCGAGGATGACGAGGTTCGATTTCGTCAGGTTGTCTTTATCCAACCGCCAGGTCAGTCGGTCGGGGATGGCCGCGATTTGTTCCGCCGTATAGAGGCCGGTGGCGGCCAGATATGCGCTGTCGGGCTTTTCGATAAAGACGGTCTTGGTGGGAATGAAGTTATACCATTCGCCGCTCATGGCGCGAACCTGCGTGTTGCGGTCGGGGTTGGCCACGAATTTCAGCAGGCTTTGCAGCGGGTAGGCGGCTTGCAGCTGGTCTTGCACGAACACGGCGTCGTTCGTGCCCGATTCGTAGGCTTCGTGCGGCAACGAGAACTTGAGCGGCGCCGATTCGTAAGCCTGCCGGTACAGCGGCTGGATGAGCCACGAGCTGTGCGCCAGCATACTGTTGATGACGCGCACGTCGGTGCGGATGCCCTCCACCTGCTGGCAGTACCAAAGCGGGAACGTGTCGTTGTCGCCGTCGCAAATCAGCACGGCGTTGGGTTCGCAACTCTCCAGCATATTGCGGGCGAAGTCGCGGGCGGCCGTCTGCTGTCCGCGGTTGTGGTCGTCCCAGCCCTGTTGCGCCATCACGCCCGGCACGGCCACGAGACACACGGCCGTAATGCCGGCGGCCACCGCATAGCGCGCGGCCGGTTGCTTGAGGCGTTGCGTGAGCCAGTAGCCCAAGGCCGTCACGCCCAGGCCTATCCATATCGCGAACGCATAGAACGAGCCGGCGAAGGCGTAATCCCTTTCACGCGGTTCGGTCGAAGGTTGGTTCAGATAAATCGCAATCGCGATGCCCGTCATGAAAAACAGCAGGAACACGACGAAGCAGTTGCGGCGGTCGTGCCGGTATTGGAACCAAAGGCCGGCCAAGCCCAAGAGCAACGGCAGGAAGAAGAACGTGTTGCGCGCCGGGTTCTTGGCCAAGTAGTCGGGCAGGTTTTTCTGCGGCCCCAGCCGCATTTCGTCAATGAAGCCGATGCCCGAAATCCAGTTGCCCTGAAAGACGTCGCGGCTGCCGTCGGGGTTGTAGCAACGCCCCATGAGGTCGTTCTGCCGCCCCACGAAGTTCCACATGAAATAGCGGAAATACATCCAGTTGAGCTGATAGCGCACGAAGAAGCGGATGTTCTCGCCCAAGGTGGGCCGTTTGTCGCCCTTGCAGCCGCTCCAAATCTTGTTGTACGTCACGCAGGGTCGGCCACCCGATTCCATCGACGACCAAATGCGCGGGAACAGCCCGCAGAACGCCGGGTCGTAGGTGATTTTCTGCGACGAATAGCCGGCCTGCACGTAGCGGTGGCTTTCCTCATCGCGTTTGTATTGCGGGTTCTTCGATTCCACGGCGCGGACGGGCGCGTTGAAATACTGGCCGTAGAGCAGGGGCGTGGAGCCGTACTGGTCGCGGTTCAGATAGGCTAGCAGGCTGATGGCGTCCTTGTTCTCGCCTTGGTTGATGGGCACGTCGGCGTTGGCGCGCACCACCAGCGTGATGAACGTGGAGTAGCCGATGAGCATGAAGCTCAGGCAGAGCAACACCGTGTTGAGCAGCACTTTCTGCTTGCGCGTCGAATAGACGAGCCCCCATACGAGCAGGCCCGTGAGGGCGGCCAGATAGAAGAACGTGCCGGAGTTGAACGGCAGCCGCAGGCCGTTCACGAAAAAGAGTTCCGTATAGCCGGCCAGCTTGACCGTCCAGGGCACGATGCCCCACAGGATGCCCGCCAGCAGCACCACCGAGAGTAGCAGCGCGTACCAAAAGCCTTTTTTCGTGGCGTCGAACTTGCGGTAGTAAATCGTGAAGACCATGGCCGGGATGACGAGCAGGTTCAGCAAGTGCACGCCGATGGCCAGCCCGATGAGGAACGCGATGAAGATGATCCAGCGCAGGTGGTGCGGTTCGTCGGCCGCGAAGTTCCATTTGAGGATGGCCCAAAACGTGATGGCCGTAAAGAACGACGACATGGCATACACTTCGCCCTCAACGGCCGAAAACCAAAACGAGTCGGAGAACGTGTAGGCGAGCGCCCCCACGATGCCCGCGCCGAAAATCAGGATGCGGGCCAGCGCCGTCGGTTCGAACGTCTTGGGCGCGATGCCGGCGTAAGCCGCGTCCTTGTTGCGGTACACCGTCAGGAGCAGCATCTTGGCAACCATCGTCACGGTCCAGAACAGGAACAGAATCGTGAAGCTGCTGCACAGCGCCGACAGGATGTTGACGGCGTGCCCCATCTGGGCGGGGTCACGTCCCACGAACAGGGCCGCGATGGCGCCCAACAGCTGGAACGTGGGGGCTCCGGGCGGGTGGCCGACCATGAGTTTGGTCGAAGTGGCGATATACTCGCCGCAGTCCCACCAACTGCCGCTGCGTTCGGCGGTGGAGACGAAAACAATCGTGGCGATGATCCATACGAACCAGCCGATCAGGTTGTTCTGTAAACGGTAAGATTTCATGGCGTATATTTGTCAAGTGGCTTCGCCGCCTCACGTGTGCGCGTAGGCGCGCGATGCGTGTGTGCGGACAAACTGCAAATATACGAAAAACTTATGAAAAAGGGGAGTGGCCTATTCCTCCTCCCGCTCCCACACTTGGGCGGCGCGGTTGACGAGATAGACCGGCAGGTATTGGGCGGTCTGTGCCCGTTCGCCGGCAAAGGCGCGGTCGGCGCGCGTGTCGGCGGGGTTGTCGGCGTAAGGCTGCGAGAAATAGCGCGTTTCGGCGTCCGTGCGGCCGAAGCCGCCGAAAGCCGCGTCGTCGGACGAGAGCCGTAGCTTGTAACGCCCCGGCCGATAGACGGGCAGGCGGTAGTCGGGCAGGCTGTCGGCAACGTGCCAATTGAACGCAAATATATATCGTCCGTCGCAGAGGTCGAACGCAAGGATTTTGGCCGTCTCGTCAAGGCACAGCAGGCGGGCGAACCCCATCGTCCGCAGGCCGGTTTCGCGCGCCAACGCAATCATGGCGCGGTCAAACGCCAGCAGGAACCTGTAACGGAGGTCGGCGCGGTCGGATAGCGACCACTGCCGCCGCGCGTAGTGATAACTCCAGCCGTTGCCCTCTCTCGGAAAGTCAATCCATTCGGGATGGCCGAACTCGTTGCCCATAAAGTCGAGGTAGCCGCCGCCCCCGGCGCCCGCAAACAGGCTGATGAGGCGGATCATCTTGTGCAGCGCCATGCCGCGCTCCACCACGGGCGAATGCGAATCTACGCCCATGTCCGTGTACATATGCGCCCCCATGAGGCGGAACGCCAGCGTCTGGTCGCCCACCAAGGCCTGGTCGTGGCTCTCGCAGTAGGCTATCTGCGGCACGTTCGGCAAGCGGTCGTTGAGCACGTGCCAAATCTCCCGCATCACCCAGTCCTCGTCATGCCGTTCCTTGAGCAGTTTAATCCAAAAGTCGGGGATGCCCATCGACAGCCTGTAGCCGAAGCCCAAGCCGCCCTCGGCGCAGGGCACGGTCGTTCCCGGCATACCGCTCACCTCCTCGGCAATCGAGCAGGGCGGGCGCGGGGTCGCCTGCCGTTCCGACAGTTCCCCCAGCAGGTCGTTGGCCAGCCGCAGGTAAATCAGCGCGTCTTCGTCCACCTGGTCGCCGAAATAATTCTGATAGCTGCCGAAATGGTCCGTATAGCCGCGGTGGAAGTAAATCATGGCCGTCACGCCGTCAAAGCGGAAGCCGTCGAAACCGAACGTCTCCACCCAGTAGCGCAGGTTCGAGAGCAAAAAGCGCCGCACCTCGTTCTTGTTGAACGCGAACATCTTGGAGCCCCAGTAGGGATGCGTGCCGTTCGGTTCGGGATAGTTATACAGGTCGGGCGTGCCGTCCAAGGCCCAAAGCCCTTCGTTGAGGTTGGAGACGAAGTGGGCGTGCACGATATCCATCAAGACGGTCAGCCCCATGCCGTGGGCGGCGCGGATAAGCGCGCGCAGGTCGTCGGGCGTGCCGAAGCGGGACGAGGGCGCGAAGAAATTGGAGACATGATAGCCGAAGCTGCCGTAGTACGGATGCTCGGCGATGCCCATCAGCTGAATCGTGTTGTAGCCGTCCTCGCGTATGCGCGGCAGCACGTTCTCGGTAAATTCGCGGTAGGTGCCCACGCCCTCTTTCTCCTGCGCCATGCCGATGTGCGCCTCATAGACGAGCGGGCTGAGGGGCGTATCGGGTCGCTCGGCCTCCGCGCCGTCCGTGCCGGCGGTTGCGGGCGCCCATACCTTGGCCTTGAATTCCTTGGTGTCGGGGTCTTGCTCGGTGTAGAACGTATAGGCGGGCAGCCGCAGATGCCAGCTG
Organism: uncultured Bacteroidaceae bacterium; assembly: GCA_964442435.1. GTDB lineage: Bacteria > Bacteroidota > Bacteroidia > Bacteroidales > P3 > CAMXAS01. The sequence continues at coordinate 10,016 of CAYTZG010000029.1, forward strand.
CCGTCCGCGCCGTGCACATAGATTTTGTAGCGGGAACCGTGCGTGAGCCGCCTTGTGCAGGCGTCGTCGGGCTTGTCGAGACGGATTTCCCAGTCGCCGTGCCAGCTGCCGTCGGCTCCGCAAACCTTGCGGAGCGGGTGGGAGGTATAATCCCAGCCGTTGAAATCGCCCGTCAGAAAGACATCCTTGGCATTCGGCAGCCATTCGCGGAACACCCACCCGTGCGGACTTCCGTCCGCACCGACGGCCGCGATGGGGTGCAGCCCGTAGTACAGATGCGCCCCCGCGAAGTCGTACAGCGAGCCGTACTCCGCCTCTATCCACGCCTTGGTGCGCAGATAGTCGGCGTGCCGTTTCTCAATCCGGCCGGCCACGGGCCACAGCCACGGGTCCCGCTCTACGAAAGGCAGCGTGTCTTTCATGCTTAGTCGCTTAGTCCAATTTGAGCACCGCGAGGAAGGCCGACTGCGGCACCTCCACATTGCCCACCTGACGCATCCGCTTCTTGCCCTCTTTCTGTTTCTCCAACAGCTTGCGCTTACGCGTGATGTCGCCGCCGTAGCATTTGGCCGTCACGTCCTTGCGCACGGCCTTTACGGTCTCCCGCGCGATGATTTTGGCACCGATGGCCGCCTGAATCGCGATGTCGAACTGCTGGCGCGGAATCAACTCCTTCAGCTTCTCGCACATCCGCCGTCCGAACGCATAGGCGTTGTCGGCATGAATCAGCGTCGAGAGCGCGTCCACCGTGTCGCCGTTGAGCAGAATCTCCAACTTGACGAGCTTGGACGGCTTGAAGCCGCTCGCATAGTAGTCGAACGACGCATAGCCGCGCGAGATGCTTTTGAGGCGGTCGTAAAAGTCGAAGACGATTTCCGACAGCGGCATTTCAAAACTCAGTTCCGTGCGGTCGGTGGTCAGATACACTTGGTTGAGCAACGTGCCGCGCTTGTCGATGCAGAGCTTGATAATCGGCCCCACGTAGTCGGCCTTCGTGATGATCTGCGCGTGTATATACGGCTCGTCGATATGGTCCACATAGTTGGGGGCGGGCAGTCCTGACGGGTTGTAGATGTCGAGTACCTCGCCCTTGGTCGTCGTCACCTTGTATGGCACGTTGGGCACCGTGGTGATGACGTCCATGTTGAATTCGCGCTCCAAGCGTTCCTGTATGATTTCCATGTGCAACAGCCCCAAAAAGCCGCAGCGGAAGCCGAAGCCAAGGGCCACCGACGATTCGGGTTCGAACGTCAGCGACGCGTCGTTGAGTTGCAGTTTTTCAATCGACGCCCGCAGCTCCTCGTAGTCGTCGGGCGTTACCGGATAAACGCCGGCGAACACCATCGGCTTCACGTTTTCGAAGCCCTCCACGGCCTTTTCGCAGGGGCGTTCCACGTGCGTGATCGTGTCGCCCACCTTGACTTCGGCCGACGTCTTGATGCCCGAGATGATGTAGCCCACATTGCCCGCCGACAGGCTGTCCGTAGGGATGGGCTTGAAGCCCAATACGCCGATTTCGTCGGCTATATACTCCTTGCCCGTGTGGAAGAACTTGACCTTGTCGCCTTTCTTCATGCAGCCGTTCATGATGCGGAAGTACGAGATGATGCCGCGGAACGGGTTGAACACCGAGTCGAAAATCAAGGCTTGCAACGGCTGTTCCGCATCGCCCTTCGGCGCCGGAATCCGCTTGATGATGGCCTCCAAAATCTCCTCCACGCCCATGCCGGTCTTGCCGCTGGCCGCGATGATGTCCTCCTGCGGGCAGCCCACCAAATCCGAAATCTGGTCTTTGACCTCCTCCGGCATGATGTTGTCGAGATCCATCTTGTTGAGCACCGGGATAATCTCCAGGTTGTTCTCCAAGGCCAGGTAGAGGTTTGAAATCGTCTGCGCCTGAATGCCCTGCGTGGCGTCCACAATCAGCAACGCGCCCTCGCAGGCCGCGATGGAGCGCGACACCTCGTAAGAGAAGTCCACGTGCCCCGGCGTGTCGATGAGGTTGAGGATATACTCTTCGCCCTCGTATTTATACCGCATCTGTATGGCGTGGCTCTTGATCGTGATGCCGCGCTCCCTCTCCAGCTCCATGTCGTCCAGCACCTGCGCCTGCAGGTCGCGTTGGCTCACGGCGCCGGTATATTCCAGCAGACGGTCCGCCAACGTGCTTTTCCCGTGGTCGATATGGGCGATGATGCAGAAATTTCGGATATTTTTCATGCGTCAAAAAACGTTACGAATACACAACAACTGCAAATTTACAGATATTTCTCTAATTTTACCCAGTCCTTGCAGGATTACCGAAAAATTACTAATTTTGCGTCCCGAAACAGAGGAATGCTCCATTCGTCTAACGGTTAGGACAGCAGATTCTCATTCTGCAAATAGGAGTTCGATTCTCCTATGGAGTACAGCAAGCCCGCGGCCATCATGGTCTGCGGGCTTTTCTTTTTATTACTTGAAATCCCGCCCCCGGTGCATAATAGAAGCAGTCGGTCGCAAGCGCGGGCATGGAATCGACAGGCGTTTCCTTCAGATTTCCCGCCACCCCCAAATCCGCCACCGACAGCAGCATACCGTCATGTTGGTCAGGTTTGCTCAGGTTCAAGCGATAGATACGGGCGGATGGGTGTTGTGCGGCGGTCTTGCTTAAATCCCCGGGATGCACTTCGTAAAAATAATGTCGGCCGCTCTTGATGCGGATATAATGCCCGATGATATAATCGGAATAGGTCACTTGGGCGGCATAAGGGGTGGGCTTCTGCAAATCGGCTCCGTACAGAATGGAACCTTCGGGAAGATAGGCGAAGTAACCGGATTGCGCCATTCCGTCCAACAGACAGAAACGGTTTTGGCTGTGTTGCCATTCGCGGCTGATGTATTCGTTGGCATAGCCGGTCAGTACCAACGAGATGAACAGCAAGGCCGTGGCGGCGGTAAGCATTGTGCGGTACAGCCATTTATACGGTTCGCATACCTGCATGAGGCCGAACAGGGCCAACGAGATGGTGAGCGTTATGCCGAACAGGGCATAAAAACTGGTGGTGTAACCGCGCATCCAGCTGTACCATTCGGCGTTGTATTTTTCCGTCGCGCCAATCAGCGAGTGAAAGAAAAACGACAGCCCCACCGCGATGACAATGCCCGCGATAAGTTGGGCACAGGGTATCCGGACATCGTTTTTCCGTACATAGTAAACGAAGAGCAGACAAGTGGTCGCCGCTAATATATACACGCGGGCGGGAGCATGGAGCAGCGCGAAACCCGTATGGGCGATGGTGCCGCAGGAATCCCCGAATGCCATTACCGATTGTTCCATAAAGAAATTCAGTGCCGGCAACACAATGACGGTGCAATGCCACAGAATCCGCCAAAAGTGCGAAAGGCTGAAATGGCCGGCCAAAGCGGTACCGTTGTAGTCGCTCGTGACGAGGAAACGGTAGCCGAAATAGCAGGATAAATAGACCATACCGGCTAAGCAGAACGGTAAGATTTCCTTATAAAAGGCCGGTGTCTTGAAAACGTTTTTCAGAGAGTGGATACGGATGTTGCGTATCAGGATATAGAGTCCGAAAACGCCTGAACAAAGCAGACAGTTTTCGTAAAACAATGCGGCGATAAAGAAAAGGACGGCACTCCAGATAACCAGACCGTAACGTGCCGTTTCCGTATAGCGTATAAACAACAGACAGGCCCATAGGCATAGGATGAATACGAAAGAAAACGAAAAGGGGTAGGCGATGGTCGGGATATGATGGTTGAACGTGATTTGCGTCCAGGTTATCAGCAGCAACAGCAGTACCAAACTCAGTGTCCGCGATTTGAAGATTTTGAAGACGAAATAGGCGAAGAACCCGTAAGCCGCCAGCAGGCTGAGGTATTGGACGGTTTTTGTAAAATAAAAATTGTCAATCAGATATGGGATATTTCCAAAAGGTTTGGACAGATAAAAGAAAAAGCGGCCCTGTCCTTGGGCGTAGGCGGCGGCATCCGTCAGCCAATAGCGGAAACCTTGCAAACGGGTCAGATAATATTCCAAGTCGTCGCCGGTCGTAAAGCCTACCCTGAAAAACGGAATCAGCGTCAATACGATGACGAGCCCCCATAGGACTATTGTGTAAATCCGATCTCTCATGATACCGCAAAATTACATATTTTGAATGTTTTCCATATCCATCCCCGCCAAACTTTCCACGTTCTTCGGACAATTGATTATATCCGAGGCTTGACCCGACCCCGCACCCGGACTTCGACGCAAAGTGTTAAAATCTCTTGTGCGGTGTGGGGGATGCATTCTTATGACAAAATTTAAAAATGTGCCCTCCATATTATTGATTTGAAAAATTACAACAGCGATATATATATTGATTATATTGCGGACGAAAAACTCAAATAAATTAAATGGCATAAATTTGACGATTTTTCGATAATTCTGTCATTCAAAAATATTTTTTGTGCGCACCCCCAAAAAGTTCCGAAAACTTTTGTTCGAACCTATTTTT
>CAYTZG010000030.1:0-13444 GCA_964442435.1 uncultured Bacteroidaceae bacterium
GGCGCGCGGTAAAAGGCGGGCCGGGCGTAGCCGTAGTTGGAAAACGTGCGGTCGATGGCGTCCACGCCGCCCAAACTGTCGGTCATTTTTTCGAACGGGTGGCCGGTGGCCGCATCCACCGTGCCCGTATGGCGGTAGTAGATGAGCGACGAGCGTGTGTAACGCCGGCCCGCCGCGTTGGTGAACAGCTGCTGCCGGCAGCCCACCACCACATCCAGCAGACCGTCGCCGTCAACGTCAAACAGCGCCGGGGCCGTGCTGCCACTGGTCTGCAAGCCCAAAAACAGGCTGTCGCGCAGCACGGCCTCCGCCGCCCCGCCCCCCTCGTAGCGCAGCGTATAGGCCAACAGGTGGCCTTCGTAGGTGCCCAACACCAGTTCGGGCGTACCGTCGCCGTCGTAGTCGCCGAACGCCGGGCTCAGCGCGCGGGCGCGCAAGCCGCCGCGCCGCAACCCCAAAAAGTCGTCGGTAACGAAGCGGAAGGCCGGTTGGGCGGGCGTGCCCACATTCTCGTACAGGGCCAGGCCGCCCGCCGCGGCGGCATCATCCTGCGCCGTGCCGGGGTCGCCCGCATAGCCCACCACCACATCCAACAGGCCGTCGCCGTTGTAGTCAAACAGCGTGGGGCACGACAGGGCGCCGTGGTCTATCATGCCCGCCTGCAGAAAACCGGTGGTCTGCCGCGCGGCGGGCGGTGCGGACGCCTCGGATGCGGCGGGCGTGGCGGCCAGCGCATCGGACGTAGCCCCAAGCGCATAGACCCAAAGGCTCTCGCGGCCCTGCGTCGAAAAGACATCGGTATTGTAGGGCGACACGCAGATATGCGTCTCCGCCGCCTCCCAGCCCATGGCCACCGCCACGCCCGCCGGCAACACCGACACCACGGGCATGGACTTGAGCCGCACCGGTTCGGCGGCCGGGAAAAGGCTGTCGTAGGCCGTTATCCGCGCCTGGGCGGGCGTGCCGCCGTTGTGGAGATACATCAGGCCGTCGTAGCCCACGTCGCCCAACAGCAGGTCATAGACGCGCCCGGCCGCCGTCTGTCGCGGCACCACGCCGAGCGTGGAGCCGCTGTGCTTGGGGGTGCGCCCCTTGGCGGCGGTGGCGGTGGCCGCGGGTCGGCAACTGTCCAGATAGATGCCGTTCGACTCCTCGTTTTCGGCAAAACAGCCCCAGCTCCAGTCTTCTATGCGCAAATCGAACGAATCGGCCGTGCCGTAGGTTTCCAACGCATGATTGCGGTAATAGTGCAGGAAATCGCCCGTGGAGGGTACCCAAAAGTTGAGCACGTCCACCGCCCCGTCGCCATCCACGTCCACCAAGGCCGGATAGTCCACGTCTATGCAGTATAAATCGCCATACTGCCCGTACATCTTGGCTTGCAAACGCGCCGTCAGCAGCTCGAAACGCAGCCGATACACCGCGCCGCCCAGTGCGTCGGTTTCCCATGCCGAAACGTTGCGATATACGCTCATGCCCGCCACGCCGTTAAACGTAAACAGGTCGGGGCGCCCGTCGCCGTCGTAGTCGCAGGCCTGCACCCATTCTTTAAGGGGCGGCAAAAAAGCGGCACAGGCCGGCGCATAGACATAGGGGCCGCCCGCCGCGCCCGACACGCCCGACGCGGCCAAGACCGGGTCATACAGAAAACAAAGCGGAATCTTGCCGTTGCGGTCAAAGACCAGCAGGTCGTCCTGCCCGTCGCCGTTCAAATCCAGCACCGCGATGTGCGCGGCGTTGAGGCCGCCCGCCCAGGCGTCGGGCTTGTCCGCTACCCGCGGCGCGTCGGGCCTGTCCGCCTCCTGCGGTGCACCGGGGGCGGAGCCGCCCGCCATCACCTGAAACGAGAACGGAAACACCGCCGTATCGGCGGGCTGCACCGCCCCCCGCCCGACCGCCGTACCGCAAGCCAGCAGCATGGCCCAAAGGCAAATACCCAACTTACTGAAAATGTGACGGGACAACATTTTTATCCTGATAAAAGTGTAGTAAAAGTACATTTTTATCTTGATAAAAGTGTTGACGAATGACATTTTTATCTTGATAAAAGTGTAAATGATGCGTAGAGGGGATGAAGGGATACAAAAAAACCGGCCATGACTGACCGGTTTTAAGAGCCTCTCAAGAGATTCGAACTCTCGACCTGCTCATTACGAGTGAGCTGCTCTACCGCTGAGCTAAAGAGGCTTTTGGATCTAAGTCGAGATGACAAGATTCGAACTTGCGACCTCAACGTCCCGAACGTTGCGCGCTACCAACTGCGCTACATCTCGATCCCTTTGCACCCCCTCCGGCATGAAGCACATAACCGAAAGGGGTTGCAAAGATACGCTTTTTTTATATAATTCCAAAATTAGCGAACAAGCAACTTACCGCTCGCCAAACGCTCGCCCTGACGCTCCAGCGTGTAGAAATACATACCGGGCGTAAAGCCGGCCACGTTGATTTCGGCTTCGGTAAGGCCTTCCACCAAACGGCTGTAGAGCAACTGGCCGCTGACGCTACGCACGTTGAGCACTACGGCGCCCTCCACGGCTTCCCATGTCAGACGCGCCGTCGTAACGGCCGGGTTGGGGGCGACCGCCGTCTTGACGGCATCGGCCGCGGTTTCGTTGGCGGTAGGCTCTTTCGTTATCCAACGCACGGCGAAATCCGTGCGGTTGAACGGGTCTTCGGTCGTATAAATCGAATAATAAATAACACTTTCGCCCACATAACCTTTCGGTGTGTATTCCAGATATTGCGGAAAATCATCCGAAGACTCCGTCAGACCCGGTTCCAGCAAATCCATCACATCGATATGGTCGGTCGTATAGCAATTGCCGAGCAAGCACCAATCGGTCGAAGTACCCGGAGCGAGGAACATGGCCCGGTCGGCCGACAGTTTCACGGCTTCCGTTCCGGTGTTCTCAAACGTCATTTCAACGTGTAACATACCGGTAGCCTGCGTAGGACGTTCTATCTTGATGAATTTGTCCTGACCCACTTCCTGACCGTCCACCAACATGTTGATGGGCGCGAGTTCCGGTTTACCCAACACCCAATTCAGCGTAAAGGTCGTGGTTTCTTCGGGTTTTTCTTTCGTGGCGAACGTATAGGTAATGGAAATATCCTCGCCTACATAACCTTTGGGCGTAATGTCCAGATATTCGCTCGGGCCTTCGAACGTCTTGCCGGCTTCCAGCTCGTATTCGGCTTCGATTTCATCCAACGTCTTGCAATCCTGCCAGATGCACCAACCGTCGTGTACACCTTCAGGCAACGTGGCCTCCTTCTTGCCGGTCAGCGTTACCGTGGCGTCGCCCGTGTTGTGGAAAATCGTGTACGCATGCAGCATATTGTTGTCTTCCACCGTAGCGCGCGTAATAGTCAGCGTAGCGCCGTCCGTCATCAGCGTGCCGTTTACATAGATGTCGACGTCCTGCGCCTGCACGCCAAAGCCGAAGCCCAAGGCCAACAGGCAACCTAAGAATAATTTTTTCATAATTCTATCTGTTTGGTTTTATTGATTCAGTTTTACTTTAGCCGCATTCAGGATTTCTTTCGTCTCGTTGTTGCAGAGCAACACCGCCACCGAAAGATTGGCCGTATTCCAATTGGATTCCACATTGACGGTGCCCGTGTAGTTAAACATCGAATTGGCGGCAGGCTTGGCATCCAACACCTTGACGCCCCAAGCTTCGTCTATCACGTGGCGCAACACATGGTTGTGGATGTAACCGGCCTGATGTTCCCCGTGCACGACCTGTGTCACGGAAAAACCGTCTTCCAATATCATCGTCAGCACGCGGATTTCGCCATCCGTCTGATAGGCCTGCGGAAACGAGCCTTTGGCCGTTACCGTAATCGTGGAGCCCGACAACGAAGCCTCCGCCTCGATGGTGGCTACCGGCGCTTCGCCATATACGCCGATGGCCGTACCGCGCCAACGCGCCCGCGACAACACCTCGCCCGGCGCCTGCTTACGGTTAATCAAACCGCAGGGCAAACCGGCCACTTTCCAATAAATGGAATAGACGGCGGCCGCCGCATTCCGCAAATCGGCATCACCCGCTTCGATAGGCGCGGTCAACGATTCGGCAACCTGCGCCGTGGTGGCATGGAGTTCCACCACAATGAGCTTATCGCCCATCAAGGTCTGCAAACCGTGCGCGATTTCGGCCGCATCCGGGCAGTTCGTACAGCCTACGCCCGTAAAGTCTTCCAATACGACCGTCTTGCCTTGCCATTCGGGCAAATCCGACACTATACGCGTTTCATCTTCCGGTATCTTATCACAAGCCGTCCATATCCATGCCCCAAAACCCGACAACAACAGGGCGGCCGCTATGATTTTCGTTTTCATGTCTTACTCGTTTTTAGCGTTTAGAATGTGGAGGTAATCGTCAACATCAAACCGTTGGAGGCCGGCAACGTGCGGCATACGCCGCCCGCGCACATGATACCCTCGCGGATACGGCCGTAGGAGAGCGCGATGCGCAACGCATCGTGCACGTAGGCCGCCGACACGTAATAGTAGTGCAGACGCTTGGCCGGGTCGGGATTGCCCACGTTCCAAAGGTCGGCCACCGACACGAACCACTGCGGCGCAAACGTGTATTCCAACGTACCCATAAGCCAGTCGCCGTCGTCCTGCTTGGTGTTCATGTATTGCACTTCAAGGCGCAGGGCGTGTTTCTTGAGGAACATATACGTAAAGTCGCCCACCACGATATGCGCCTTGATGAAATCGCCGTGCCCTTCCACCACCGCTTGGTTGTATTGCTGATACATATACATCAACGTGGCCTTGAAGTACTTGTTGAACTTATGCGAAATCTCGATGTTGGCATCCACGAAATAAATGGAGTCGCTGACCGCGAACAGCCCGGCTTTATAGCCTTGCGTGCCCATTTCGTGCATCGTCTCGCCCTCCACGGGCTTTTCGTTCAAGGCCGTGGCCACCGAAGCGTTGAGCTTGAGGTCGGTGCCGTATTTGCCACCCAAGGCCGTACCGCGCTTGAACTTGTAGTAGATGTCGGCCTGGAAGCCCACCTCGCCGTTGGGCTGGCACGCATACGGGTAGAACGAAGCCACGCTGTAGGTGTGCTGGCGCGTCAAGGCCGGCATATAGTTGATCATGCCGTAGTTGCCTTCCTCGCCCCGGTCGGAGCGGAAGCCCATGTTGTCGACGCTCTTGGCCGACAGCAAAACGCCGAAGCCGCGCATGGAGTAGCCCGCGTTCAACAACAAGGCCTGACCGTTTTTGTATATATAGCCATTCTCCGCCGTGGGGTCATTGGCTTTCCAATCGTATTCGCCGCTGAACGAAAAGCCGTGGCTTTCCAAGCTCAAGCGGCCGCCCGCCGCGCCTACATTCTGCGGCAGGTTCAAGCGATAATTGTTTTCTCCTACCGTAAAGTCGATGTTTTCCGCTTCCTGATACTTGGAAACGAAACTACCGCCAATGCGAATCCGGGTTTCCCAATCACGCATCGGCTTGATGAAGTCGTTGAACGACAAGTCGGCATCGATACCGCGAATCAGGCCCTGCTTTTCCCAAAAGTGACGCTGCGTACCCACCACGCCCTTGATCGTGATACCCGCCGTGGGCGTCACGATGGCGCGCGCGCCGAAAATGGAGTTGTCAAGCCCGATGTTCCAGTCCTGATAGGCCCGCAACAACATGCCCGAACCGAACTGTTCGTAGAAGTTACCGGCCGTTACGTCAATCATGTTGCCGGAAAAACGCGCGAAATAGTAGGGAATGCCGGCCCCGTCGTAACGGGCGTCGTAACCCAGCATGGGTTTGAAATAACCCTCGAAGCGCGCGCCCATCGAAAAGCGGCCGTTCGTGTATTGCAGGTAGGCGTAGCTGTTGCTCCTGAATTTCTCAGGCACGTCCTGCGCGCCGATGGCCGAGTCTTTCTGATAAATCTGCGCGTCTATCTGGATATTGCCGGACAGCACGCCCTTGCTCATGACTTCCTCGAACTTGGACTGACCGTAGGCCGTGCCGACCGCTGCGAACAACAGACCTGCCAACACGGCGCTTATCGTCTTTTTCATCTTCTTTCTTACGGTTTGGTGGTATCGGATGCTTTCTTCTTCAAATGCATGAGGTTATACAACGTTCACTGCGGCTGGATTTCTTCGCCCGCATTGAGTTTGCGCACCACCTCTATGAGTTCTTCCTCGCTGCCGTCGCTGTAGCCGTTGTGCTGGAACACGACTTTGCCGTTGCCGTCCAACACGAATACGTGCGGCGGGTTGGCCACGTTCATGGCGCGTTTGAAATCGCCGTTTTCATCCAGCAATACGTCCCATTCCCAGCCGTTGGCATCGGCCAGCGTCTTGACCTTGACCGACGAACGCGAGTCGTCGATGGACACGGCCACCATTTTGACGCCGGTTTCATCCACCCAGTCGGGATAGGCGTCGGCAATGGCCGACATTTCTTTAAGGCAGGGTTTGCACCACGTGGCCCAAAAGTTGAGAATCATCGGCTTGCCGCCGTTGTTCAGTTCAGCCGTATTGACGTCACGACCCTTGATGTCTTTGATCTTTACCGAAGGTAAACCTTGCGAAAACGCGCTCTGTACGCCCAACAGGAGTACCAACGCCAACAACACTTTTTTCATCGTATTCTCTTTTTATATTCCGTTTTTATCTTACCACGCTGATGCGGGCCGTGGACACCTTGGCGCCCTCGCTTACCTTAATGATATAGGCGCCCGGCACGTAGCCCTGAACATCCAGCGTATAGTCGCCGCTGACGCCACTATGGCCGAACACCTTTACGCCCGTCAAGTCAAACACGTCAATCGTCGCGTCTTTCAAATCCTTGAGGTAAACGTATTCCGAAGCCGGGTTCGGGTAAACCGACAGCGTTTCGTAGGCCGCCACGTATTCGTTCGGCACGCGGTTCTCTATCGGGAATTCGGCGGTCTGCAACACTTCCTTGCCCGCCGCGTCCTTGACGATGAGCACGAGTTTCAAATTACCGTAATTCTCTATCGTGGAATTCAAAATGGAGCGGGTCAACACAAACATCGCCTTGCCACCGCGAACCGTCAGATTGGTGCCGTTTTCATCGGGGAACATCGCCTGTACCACCCGTTTGAATTGCTTTTCACCATTGTTGTTCGCATTCTTTTCCGTTACGGTTTCCACCACCAACGCATACATACGGCACGACATATCCACCGTCGATTCGAAATTGAGCTTAGCCGTCAGGCTCGGCGTTGTGCCGACACCCGCCATCACAACCGTTTCGTCCACACCGATCTTGAGGATACTGTTGTTTTTCTGCGTCTGCGCCAACAAATCCTCAAAATAGTCTTGATATATCAACTTGCCATTGTCATCCACGCCAACGACACTGCCGTTCAACGCCAGACCGGGCGCACCCGCTACGCCTATTTTATCCGCATAGCGCGTATAAACGGAACGTGTGTATTTGTCGCCTTTCATCGGATACTTTACCACGCGGATATCGCCGGTAAGCGCATCCACATATTGATTCAACGTCGCGCTGTTCCGATACGCGGAACTCGTAAAGCCTTCCAAAGACGGAACAAACGCATTCTGCGTCGGCTGCACGTATACCGGATACCGTACCGCTTGACCGTCGAAAGCCGCACCGTTTACCTTGGTGACCGCAAAGAAGACGGTATCCGTACCGGCCTTGACGGCTTTAAGGCCATTGAGCGTTACATAGGTGTGTTCACCCCATTCCATCGGAACGGTATAAGTCTGAGCCACCGGCGTACCGGCCGCACCTACCTTGGCTTCCACTTCCACCGACGTTACCGGTTTACCGCCCGTGCTTATCAATTGCAGACCGACCGGCACATCTTCCGCACAGATATAGGTGGGTACGTAATCGATTTTTATCGTCGCACCGGCATCCGCGCTGTAACTGCCGGCCTTGCCTATCACGGATTGCAGGATGTCGCCCGATGCGGTCTGGAGGAAACAGGCCACACTCAAATCGGTAAATTCCTCCATATAGGTCTGCGTCATGTCGTAAGCATAAGTAAACGTGTAAACCGTATCCGGCAACAGGTTCACGACAACGCCGGTGGCATCCGGCAGCATCTTCATCATCACGTTATGGAATTCGGTTTCCCCGTTCGTGCCGACATTGCCGTAGGTCGTACCCTCTTCAACCACCGTATGCAGAACCACATTCTCGGCACCGCCCACGGCCTTTACCTTCAAGCAGACACGTATGTTCTGATTGGCGTCTACGGCCACCGTATCGAACCACATTCCATAGTAAACCTTCTTTTTCGTCGCGTTCAACATGGCCTTCTTCAGGTTGGCGGCCACATCGCCATACGTAGCACCGGTGAGCGTAAGCCCCGAACCGTCCAATACGACGGTCGGCACGCCAGTGACGCCATAATAGTTGCGCCGCTCAACACCGTCTTCCGTGTAGTAGGGGTCACCGCTACCCGGAAAATCCATCTGGTATTTGACGAGCGATATCGTATCGCCCAACTCTTCGTAAACCGGATTCATCACGCCGTTCAACCCGGCGCAGGGCGGACACGTGGAAGCCGAAAAATGTTCCACCAACGGACGGTATTGATACGACGGCGTCGTTGCCGGATCAATGTTCGTCAGATATTTGACCTGCTTCTGAATCTTATCTTCCGCTATGGCCGTACCGTCGACTTTCGAGAGCCAGAATTCCACGGTGTGCTTGCCGTATGCCGCCGCATCCCAGCCTTCAGGCACGAAGTTGTTTTTTACATAAACCTCGTCCGGCATCAAACCCGTCGAGAACGTCAGGGGCATCGTCTGCACCTCGCCGTTGTCAAACGTATAGCTGATTTCACACGACCCCATCTTGTTGCCGGCATTCTTTACCGACAAACCGACACTAAGACGTCCGGTAGTCGTGTACGCTTCTCCGGACCAAGTTATCCCAACCCCGTAATCGTTTTCGGGATAAGCGAAAAAGTCAATGTCGTCTATGTAAAGCAGATATTGCACGGCGTCCTTCGGCGTCGTATAGAAAACACAAATCTGCACGTCTTGCGCATTGCGCATATCCGCCGGCAACTCCCCTACCAACTGACCTTTACCCAAATTCTTGGTCATCGTGTTGATTTGCCGACAAACCTGCCATTCGCCCTCCGCTTTACGGGCAGCCAAACCGAGCACACGGACATCCGCCGAACTGTTTTTGTCCGCCGCATAAGCATACCGCACCGAAACATAGTTGTTGACCGCCGCCAGCGTATTGACTTTCTTGAATATCAAACGATACGTGCCATCCAACTTCGTACTCAACCCATAACTGGGATAATAGCCCCACAAACCTTCCGGCGCTTCACCGCCCGCTTCGTGCGAATTGGCGAAATACATCGCCTTCAAACCGGACAGGTCCGAATCCCATAAATCCGCATGGATATAGGAACTTCCATCCTTTACAAAACCTTCAAACAGATACGTATGCCGCTGAGCCGATGCCCAACCGCTTACCAATGCCAAAAGGCACATCAAAATCGCTTTTTTCATAACTATTTGTGTTTTCTACGGCTTTCAACCGCCCTTTAATTTCGCGAATTTAAACAAAAAACCCGATAAAGACAAACGGCGTCACTTGGACTTACCCCGTCCTTACCGCACCACGCTGATTTTAGCCCAGGCGGTACGGCCGGCCTCCGCCACGCGAATCACGTAGATGCCCGGACGGAAATGCCGCACATCCAAACGGTAGTCGCCCTGCACGCCATATTGAAGGAACACGCGGCGGCCGGCCATGTTGAAGACCTCCACCGTGGCCGCCTCCAAACCGGCAATGCAGACTTCCTCGGAAGCCGGATTGGGATAGACCGACAAGGCCGTGTATGTTGGCGTCTTTTCGTTGGCCACACCCGGCACCGGCGCGGCATCGATGCGCATCGTCACATCGCCGATGGCGGACTGCAACACCGTGTCGTCATCGGCCTGCAGGAAGCAGACCACCTGAAGGTCGTCGGCCTCCTCCATAAAGGTTTTCTTCATGTCGTAGGCGTAACGGAACGTATATACGGTATCGGGCTTCAGGTTGATTTTAACCCCGTTGCCGTCGGGCAGCATTTTGAGCATGACGTGGTGGAACGACGTTTCGCCGTTGGTGCTCGCGTTGTTCTCCGTTGTGCCTTCAATAACCACCGTTTGCAAGCTTACGCCGTCCATGGGCACGGAAGACCGCACCTTGAGCGCTATATATACGTTTGTGTCGGCATCCAAGGCCAACGTATCGAAAGCCATATCGAAATAAGCCGGGGCGTCGATCTTCTCCATAAAACGGAGCCGCATCGCTTCGGTGCCGCTACTTTGTTCTTTACGACCGTTCAGATATATTTCGGGAACGCTTTTGATATCATAGAAATTTTTTCGCACCCCGCCGTCAGCCGTGTAATAGGGGTCGCCGTTGCCGGGGAAATTCATCTGATATTTAAGCACGCTGATACGGTTTCCCAACGCGTTGAAGATGGGCTGAAGCGCCTTGTTGCGCGGTGCGCAGGAAGTGCAGGAAGAACTGGAAAATTCCTCTACCAACGGCTTGTAGTTGTAGGTCGTCGCCGTGGCCGGATTCACTTTGCTGAGGACTTTGCGCTGTTTGGCAACGGCCGTTTCGGCCAAGGCCACGCCATCGGCTTCCGTCAGCCAGAACACGACCGTATGGTGCCCTTCGGAGGCTTCCGCCCAACCTACCGGTTCGAAACCGAACATCGTTTGGGCTTGGCCGGGCAACAGCGGATTTTCAAACGAAAAATCCATATACTGAACGGCGCCGTCATCGAACGTATAAGCGATTTTGCCGGATTGGAGCGTATTGCCGATGTTTTCCAGATTCAAATTCAAATGCACCGCCAACGTATCGAAAACGGTATCCACCAAGACCCTGACGGTATCTATCCTGTCTCCGGTCGTTTCGGTCTCGAAGCCGACGGTATCGAGCGCGAATCCCGTCAACTCGTAGGGACGGCCGCCCCAAGAGAAAGCGAGGTCGTAATAAGCCGCCGGATAAGCGTAAAACTCAATGTCGTCGAAACAAAGCATATAATTGTTCTTCAATTCCGTGGGCGTGACGCGGTTTTGCAGATATACGCACACCTCCACCGCCGTGGCGTTGTCGAACGCATCCGGCAATTCAGCCGTCAGTTGTTCCGCCCCCAGGCTCATGTCAAGTTTGCCGCCTACGACAAAGCACGGCACCCAGTCGCCACCGGGCTGACGCGCGGCCATACCGAAACTGCGGATGCCGCTGTCACTGCTTTTCGACGATGTATATTTATATTTCATCGACACATAGGAACGGGCGTCCGCCTGCAAATCGAACGGCTTGGAAACCAAGCGGACGGTATCGCGCAACACCACGTTCAAGCCCGAAGACGGCACATAGCCCCAAACGGCTTCGGGCGGTAGCCCGCCGGTCGTGGCCGTGGTACTGTAATACATCCGCCGGTAGCCCGTATCGGCCTCCAAATTCCAAACGGTAACATCGTAACGCGGATCCGTGCCGGAAAAACCTTCGGTAAAATACACATACCGACGGGACACATCCTGCGCTTGCGTCCGCACCGCACCCGCACCGCCGGCCAAAACGGCGACGATGGCCATCAAAAGGAACTTTATGCTTTTCATTTTGCGTAGTTTGCGTTTTATGGTTTGACGGCTTACCGCAAACGGTAGCCGAAGTATTTACATTCCAAGGGGCCGTTGAACAATGTCATGCGGCAGTGCGTCTTAAGGCCGAGATGCTTCAGGGCCTCGGCATGGGCCGACAGCACATAGGCCTCGAAGCCCGTGTAACGCTGTTTGAGCGTATCGCCGATGCGGCGGTAAAAGTCTTCGGCCTCCGGCAATGCCAAACGCGCGCCGTAAGGCGGATTGAACACGAGCACGCCGCTCTCGCAAGGCGGGTCGGCCTTAAAGAAATCGGCTTGGAACAGGTTGACGTCGTGGTGCAGACGCGCCTGCACGAGATTGGCCTGTACCATATCGACGTTGCGCCCCGCGATATCGGAGGCGAAGATGCGCCCCTCGGCCTCGCCTATGGCCGCGTCGGCGTCCTTGCGCACGGCCTTCCAGAGGTTGGGGTCGTAGTCGTTCCAATGGCGGAACGCATAGTCCTTGCGGTAGAAGCCGGCCGGGATGGCGGACGCCATCATGGCGGCCTCCATGACGATGGTGCCGGAGCCGCACATGGGGTCGTAGAAGTCTTGCGACGGCTGCCACCCGCTCAAGGCGATGAGCCCGGCCGCCAACACTTCGCTGACCGGCGCGCGCCCCTGCTCGGCCTTGTAGCCGCGCCGGTGCAGCGAAGCCCCGGCCGCATCCAGCGACACGACCACATGGTTCTGCTTCATATATACATCGACGCGTACCTGATAGTCTTTGCCGTCCACCCACGGCCGCTGCCCGAACTGGCGGCGGAAACGGTCCACGACGGCGTCTTTGACGCGGCGCGACGCGAACTGGGAATGCGTGAACACCGAGTCGAAACATTGGGTGTCGAACGCGAGCACGGCATCCACGGCAAAGAGTTTTTCCCAGGCCACCTCCCGCGTCAGGTAATCGTAAAGGTCTTGCTGCGTTTCTATGTCGAATTCGGCCACGGGGCGCAGGATATGCAAGGCCGTGCGGCAATTGTAGACGGCCTTGTAGAGCATCGGCTGTTCGCCCTCGAAATAGACGGCGCGGTTGCGCCGCTCCACGCCGGAGGCGCCGAGCCGTATCAACTCCTGCTCCAAAACGGGTTCAAGCCCCTGTAACGTTTTCGCTATATAACGCATAATCTATTGTTTGACCGGCATCGCGGCCTTTTGCATAAAGGGTTCGGCCTGTACGCTGAACCTTTCGTGCCGCGCCGTGCCGATGGTAACGGCATCTTCTTCCCTCACTTCAATCTCGAATACGGTCTTGCGCCCCTCCTGCCCCACGAGCCGGGCTTCGCAAACGACTTTCCGCCCCACAACCGTGGCCTTGAGGTGCTTGACCTCCATACCGATGCCCACCGTCGTTTCGCCCGCTTCCATGTAGGGGGCGAGCAAGGCGCAGGCGGTCTTTTCCATAAAGGCCACCATGGCGGGGGTGGCATAGACCGGCAACGAGCCGGAGCCGTGTACGCAAGCCAAATCGGCCTCGCCCACCGTGGTTTCCAGACGTGCCTTGGCACCCGTTTCCATCTGTTTCATATCGATACCCGTTTCTTTTTCCACAAAAAGCCGGCCGCCGCCATAAGCATGACGACAACCGGCTCCAAAGACGGCTGAATGCCTCCGCGTCAAGCGCGACAGCCTATTTCAACACGCCCAATTCCTTGCCCACTTTCGTGAAAGCGGCAATACATTTGTCAAGATGCGCTCTTTCGTGGCCGGCCGAAAGCTGTACGCGGATACGCGCCTGGCCTTTCGGAACCACCGGATAGTAGAAGCCCGTAACATAGATGCCTTCGTCC
>CAYTZG010000031.1:0-13091 GCA_964442435.1 uncultured Bacteroidaceae bacterium
AAAAAGTTTTCAAAAGCACTAACAGGCTTGTTATGGTTTTTGTATTCTTTTTTTATATATTTTATTTAAAATTCAAAAAACAACTATCACCACAAGCTTGTTGAATTTGTCTCGGATTTACGCTAATTTTGTTCCTGTAAAGATAAGGATTCTTATGGAAATGAAAGGTATGCCCGGCGGCAAGGTCGGGTGTGGACAACAGGCGTTGATGGATGAAATCCGCCGTTTGAAGAAAGAGAAGAACGCCGTTTTGCTGGGACATTATTATCAGGTGCCCGAGATACAGGAAATCGCCGACTTTGTGGGCGACAGTCTGGCTTTGGCGCAACAGGCCAAAAGTACGACGGCCGATATCATTCTGTTCGCCGGGGTTCATTTCATGGCGGAAACGGCCAAGATTCTGAATCCGGACAAAAAGGTGCTGATTCCGGATATGACGGCCGGCTGCTCGTTGGCCGACGCCTGTAAGGCCGAGGATTTAAAGGCCATGAAAGCCGAATATCCCGACCATATGGTGCTTTCGTATGTCAATTGCAGCGCGGAGGTCAAATGTCTTTCGGACTTGATTTGTACATCGGGCAATGCGTTGAAATTGGTGAAAGCCCTGCCGGCGGATCAAAAGATACTGTTCGTGCCCGACCGGAACTTGGGCGGCTATATCAACCGCATGACGGGCCGCGATATGCGGCTGTGGCCGGGTTGCTGCGAGGTACACGAGATGTTGAAGGCCGAAAACGTATTGAAACTGAAACAGGCGCATCCGGAAGCCAAACTCATCGCGCATCCGGAATGCAATCCGGCCGTGCTGGAGGTCGCCGACTTTGTGGGTTCCACGGCCGCCATGCTCAAGTTCATCAAGGAAGATGCGTCGCCCGCCTATGTCGTGGCCACGGAGACGGGCATCCTGCACGCCATGGGCAAGACCTGTCCGGAAAAGACGTTCTATATCGCCGGCGCGGACGGCAACTGCGGCTGCAACGACTGTCCGCACATGAAGAAGAACACGTTGGAGAAAATCTACCGTTGCCTTGTGGATGAATCGCCCGAAATCCTGCTTTCGGATGAGGTTATCGAGCGGGCCGCCAAGCCGATAGAAGCCATGTTATGTATGAGTTGATTAAAAAAAACCGCATTTATGCGGTTTTAATTTATGCGGTTTTCGCGTATGGGGCGATGGCGCAGACCCCGACCTCTTTCGGCGTGCCGGATTCGCTCTTGGAAGCGATGCGGAAGGAAGTGCCGGCGGGCGGCGAATACGTCCGACTGTATCATGCCGGCGGTTCGCTTTCAAGCGAAGGTTATACCGTGGACGGCGAACCCGAAGGTTGGTGGCGCAGTTATGACCCGCAGGGCCGGCTGGTTTCGGAAGGCAACCGCCGGCAGCATAAGTTGGACGGGATTTGGGTGTTCTACAACCCGGGCGGCGGCCGTAAGTCGGAAATCACCTACAGGCAGGACGCCAAGCATGGCCGTTGCGTCTATTATACCAAAGGCGGCGTTCAGGAAGAATACTACGACCGGGATGTGCTCGACGGCCTGCGTTCCTATTACGACACGCTATATCGGCTCACGAAGACGGAACCTTTCGTGCAAGGCGAAAAGGACGGCTTGGCCAAGGAATACGACGGCTCGGGCGAAATAATATATATTCGTCTTTATCGGAAAGGCATCCCGGTTTCGCAACAGGCGTTGAACCGCCGTGACGGAAACGGTCTGCGGCAAGGTGTTTGGATGGCCTTTTATCCGAACGACCAAACGGCTTGGGAAGTACCTTACACCGATGATTTGAAAAACGGCTACTATAAGGAATACGACACGCTCGGCAACATCGTCCGTATCGAAAAATACGTGATGGGCGTTGTGGAAGAAGATGCGCCCGAACTGGCGGCCGTTGAGGTATATACAGAATATTACGCCGACGGGAAGCCCAAGCTTAAAGTGGGCTACAAGAACGGCAAGCCGGAGGGCATCTGCCGCGAATACGACAGCGTGACGGGCAAGGTGGTGCGGGGAACGCTGTTCAAGGACGGCGAAATCGTGGGCGGCGGCATCATCGACGACAACGGTTATTTTCAGGACGATTGGAAGGAATATTACGCCGACGGCACGTTGCGCTGCGAGGGCCGGTTTCGGAAAGGCCGCAAGCATGGCCAATGGAATTATTACTATCCGAACGGCGCGTTGGAACAGACGGGCGAGTTTGCGGGCGGCCGTTACGAAGGGCGTTGGACGTGGTATTATCCAAACGGCAGTGTCCGTCTGCAACAGGAGTTCCACCGCGGTCTGCCGGACGGTCTGACGGAAGAATACGATGAAAACGGCGTCCGCATCGTCTATGGGCATTATGTGGAGGGGCTGGAAGAGGGTCAATGGACTTACCTGCGCGGCGGGGAGCGGACGGAGGGCCGCTACAAGGACGGCCGGCGCAGCGGCCTTTGGAAATCCTACTGGCATGAAAAGGGCAACGCGCTCTCGTTCCGCGGAAATTTCATAGACGGGCTGCCCAACGGCACGCATTACCACTACTGGGACAACGGCAAACTGCGCGAGGAAGCGCATTACAGCATGGGCCGCCGCGTCGGCCGCTGGACCAAATACGACGAGAGCGGCGAAATCCTCGTGCGGATTCAATACAACCGGGCGGAGGAGGAAGTGAAATACAACGGAAAGCGCACCTTGACGCGGGCCGAGGAAGTGGCCGACCCGGACGAATACTACCGAAGCCGTCAGACGGAGACGGAATATCCGGAAGAGGAATAGTGCGGATGAAGGGACTCGAACCCATACGCCTTTCGGCACCAGATCCTAAGTCTGGCACGGCTACCAATTACGCCACATCCGCAAGACAATCGTAGGCAAAGTTAAGAAAAAAAATGAAACTGTCGGTAGAGGAAACGCAGGACGGCTGGGCGACGCTCTATTTGCCCGAATGCAACGAGCACTATCATTCCACGTTCGGCGCGTTCGAAGAGGCGCGGTGGATTTACATCGAGCGCGGTTTCGAAGTCATGCGGGCCGTGTTGCCGGCCGCCACGCCGCTGCGCATCCTGGAGATGGGTTTCGGCACGGGGCTGAATGCGGTGCTGACGCTTCGCGCCGCCGCCCAAGCGCGGCGACAGGTGCATTATACGGGCGTGGAGGCCTATCCGTTGTCGGCCGACATCGTGTCGGAACTCGGATACGCCGCGCGTTTGGGCGCGGAAGCCGACGGCTATGCGGTGCTGCACGCCCTGCCGTGGGCGGCGTGGCGGCCGGATTTGCCGTTTGCGGCCGTGACGCCTTATTTCCGGGCCCGCAAGGTGCAGGCCTTGTTCGAGGCCACCGACTGGCCGGAGCGGGCCTTCGACCTCATCTATTACGATGCGTTCTCGCCGCGGGTTCAGCCCGAACTTTGGACGGAAGACGTGGCCGCCCGGCTCTACCGGACGTTGGCGGCGGGCGGCCGGCTCATCACCTATTGCGCCCAGGGCCGCTGGAAGAAAAACCTGCAGGCGGCCGGCTTCACGCTCAGCCTGTTGCCGGGGCCGGGCGGCAAGCGGGAAATCACGGCCGCCGAAAAGCGGTAAATTCCGAAAAATTCGTAAATTCGCATCCGATAAGGTTTTAAAACTTCAAAGCCATGAAAAAACAACTGAAAGGAACGCAAACGGAAAAGAATCTCCTTGCTTCTTTTGCGGGAGAGTCACAGGCCAAGAACCGTTACACGTTTTTCGCCAAACAGGCGAAGAAGGACGGTTATGAACAGATAGCCGGTATTTTTGAGGAAACGGCGCGTCAGGAAGAGGAACACGCCAAAATTTTCTTCAAATACCTGCAGGGTGGCATGGTGGAAGTCACGGCCATGTTCCCGGCCGGCGAAATCCTCGACACGAAAGCCAACCTCAAGGCGGCGGCCGCCGGCGAACACGAGGAGGCGAACGACCTGTATCCCCAGTTCGCCAAAATCGCCGAAAAGGAGGGTTTTCCCGAAATCGCCCACTCTTTCCGTGAAATCGCGGAAGTGGAGGAACAACACGAAGACCGCTACCTCAAACTGTTGGAAAACGTAAAGAAGAACCGCGTTTTCAAACGCTCCAAGAAAGTGTATTGGTATTGTCGCAACTGCGGTTACGTGCATTTCGGCACCGCGGCGCCCGAAGTGTGCCCGGCCTGCAAACACCCGCAAGCCTATTATCAATTACAGGTAAGGGAATACTAGATTAAATGAAAAGGATTTGTTCCGGCAAGGCGTCGCCCTTGCTCATCATCGGCCTTCTGTTCTTTATCTTCGGGTTCATCACCTGGCTCAATTCGGTCTTGGTGCCGTTTTTGAAAACCGCCTGCGAACTGACGAATTTCCAATCGTATTTCGTAACGTTCGCGTTCTACATCGCCTATTTCGTGCTGGCGCCCTTCGCGTCGGGCATCATCGGGCGGTTGGGGTACCGGCGGTCGATGTCGGTGGGGCTGGCGGTTATGGCGCTCGGCGCGCTCGTGTTCCTGCCGGCGGCGCTGGTGCGTTCCTATCCGCTGTTCCTGCTCGGGCTGTTCCTGCTGGGCGGCGGTCTGACGCTGCTTCAGACGGCGGCCAATCCGTATGCGGCCGTGCTGGGGTCGCCCGAAAGCGCCGCGCGCCGCATCAGCATCATGGGCGTGTGCAACAAGACGGCCGGTATGCTGGCGCCGCTGTTGCTCTCCTCGTTCACCATCAAGAAGGCCGAGCAAATCCAGTTGCAGATTTTGGCCTCCGGCAATGAGCCGCTGTTGCACGCGCGGCTGTTGGACGAGTTGGCGCGCCAGTGCATTTGGCCCTATGTCTGCATCGCGCTCAGCCTCCTGTTGCTCGCGGTGTGGATTCGTTTTTCCGCCCTGCCGGAAATAGCCGAAGAAAAGACCGTGGCCACCGAAAAGTTCTCGTTGCGCCGCTATCCGGCCCTGTGCGGCGGCATCGCGGCCATCTTCTTCTATGTGGGCGCTGAGGTCATCAGCATAGACACCCTTATCAACTACGCGTTCTCGCTGTCCTACGGTTCCGACTACGCCCGCTGGTTCCCCGTGCTGTCGATGCTCATGCTGCTGGTGGGTTACTTTGTCGGCATCTGGGGCATCCCGCGGCATTTCTCGCAGCGGCAGGCCTTGCTGGCGTCGTGTGCGGGCGGTCTCTTGCTCAGTGGCGCGGCCATCTGCGTGCCGGGCGCGGGCTCGCTGTTCCTGCTCTCGGCCCTCGGGCTCACCAACGCTATGATATGGCCGGCCGTATGGGGGTTGGCCGTCAAGGGGCTCGGCCCGCATCTGCCCGTCGGCTCCTCCTTGCTGATTATGGCCATCGTGGGCGGCGCCGTCCTGCCGTTGGTCTATGGGTTCGCGGCCGACCGCATCGGGTTGCAGGCCGCCTATTTCCTTTTGCCCGTCTGCTACGGTCTCATCGGTCTGTACGGTTGGCGGAATCGGGAAAATGGATAGGTGTTTCTTGGTTTTATGGGAAAAATCCATTAACTTTGGGGGCTTACAAATGGCGTGAAATATTTATTAATCACAATATACAACTGATAATGAAAAGGTTATTTTCTGTTATCGCCTTTGCGACTTTGGTTGCGATGTGTTTGGTATCCTGCAATCAGAACGAAGTCAAACTGCATTCGGCCGTCGGTACGGTTTACGGAGAGGCCCACGGCGAGATGGGTGGCGACGGTATCGTTTTCTATGTAGATGAAAATGCCGGTTATGCTTTGGTCTGCAGTATGAACGATTTAAAGCGTGACCGTCAGAAAACGTCCAGTTTACCCCATATCTGGGAAAAGGATTTCACATGGAGTGTCTTCGGGTCGGATACGGTTATGGAACGGGATACGGTATGGTGTGAGTTGACGCGTTCTTTCAAACGTTTTATAGGAAAAACCACCACGACGTCCATTCCGGAGTCGTCCATCGTGGATGAGGAGGAAGTTTATACGGAATATAATTATGAGCAAAAGGATTCGGTTGTCAAAATCTATCCGATACTCCGTTATAAGGCGTATAAAGAAAACGGCGAACAGGTTTTGGAAGGCTATACGTCCGACTCGATTCCCGTATCGAATTTCGGCTTCATCGGGGAGTTTATGGAACCTGATACGCTTTTGAAGCGCGTTAGGGTGGAAAAATTCAGCGATACGGCTTGGAAAGCGGATAATGATACGGTCACGATCGGCGGTCAGAAATATGAGATTGCGGTAGGCGGTAAGTTCGATAAAGATAAAAGCGTGACGCTTTATCGTCCGTATGTGGATACGGTTGAAAGAAGAACCAGAACGTTCGAATACATAGAAGCCGGTTATTCCGATACGAATGTGAACATGGTAAGAAAAGGCGACCGCAAATACCCGAGCGGCAACAATTGGGCGTATGCGCTTGATACGAACTGGAGTTTCGCCTATATCGGCATAGGCGACGAGGATCCGGACGGCAAACTCAATACGCAGAAAATCGTAAACGCCGATGTACCGTGCAGACAGCAAGTAGAGCCGGACAGCAGCAGCGCGGCCCGCACGTGCTATACTTACTATACGAACAGCTACTACGAAGAACGCGCGAAATATGCGGCTGATACATTCTATAAAGCCGATCAAGGTGAATGGTATCTGCCGTCGCGTGCCGAACTGCGTCATCTGTTCGATGCCAGAAACAAAATCAACGAAATGAATGCCAATACGAAGGGCTTCGAAGCGTTGCAGAATTGCTACTGGTCTTCGAATGAAAAGATAGAAGCGAAGAAAACGGCAAAGAACGCTTGGTATAAATGCTTCTCCGACAATGGTGTGGAAAGCTATATCCCGAAAGCCAACAACAACTACCGCGTCAATGTGCGTGCGGTACGTAAAGTGAAATGGCCGTTGAAATAACCTCCGGTCATGACGATACAAAAGCCGCTCCGCGTTTCGGGGCGGCTTTTTTTAATCATGCAATCATAAAACTTGAGAGATAAGACGATGAATTTTGTAGAAGAACTGCGTTGGCGGGGGATGCTGCACAGCATGATGCCCGGCACGGAAGAGTTATTGAACAAGGAATTGGTGACGGCCTACGTGGGCATAGACCCGACGGCCGACTCCCTGCATATCGGCCATTTGGTCGGCATCATGATGCTCAAGCATCTGCAGGAATGCGGCCACAAGCCGCTGGCCTTGGTGGGCGGCGCCACGGGCATGATCGGCGACCCCTCCGGCAAGTCGCAGGAACGCAAGTTACTGGACGAGGAGTCGTTGCGGCACAACCAGGCCTGCATCCAAAAGCAGTTGGCCAAGTTTCTGGATTTCGACTCCAACGAGCCGAACCGCGCCGAGCTCGTGAACAACTACGACTGGATGAAGGACATGAGCTTTCTGGCGTTCATCCGCGATATCGGCAAGCACATCACGGTCAACTACATGATGGCCAAGGATTCGGTCAAGAAGCGTTTTTCGGGCGAAACCGGCACCGACGGTATGTCGTTCACCGAGTTCACCTATCAGCTCGTGCAGGGCTTCGACTTCTTCCATCTCTTCCAGACCAAAGGCTGCAAGCTGCAGATGGGCGGCTCGGACCAGTGGGGCAACATCACCACGGGCACGGAACTCATCCGGCGCAAGTTGGGCGGGGAGGCCTACGGGCTTACCTGTCCGCTCATCACCAAGGCCGACGGCGGCAAGTTCGGCAAGACCGAGAGCGGCAACGTATGGCTTGACCCGGAACGGACGTCGCCCTATCAGTTCTACCAGTTCTGGCTCAACTGTTCGGACGAGGACGCGGCGCGTTACATCCGTATCTTCACGATGCTGAGCCGCGAGGAGATAGAGGCGCTGGAGGCCGAACACCGGCAGGCGCCGCACCTGCGGGCGTTGCAGAAGGCCTTGGCCCGCGAAATCACGGTGCAGGTGCATTCCGAGGCCGACTACAACGCGGCCGTGGAGGCTTCCGAGATTTTGTTCGGCAAGGGTACGACCGAGGCTTTGCGGAATCTGTCGGAAAAGATGTTTTTGGCCGTTTTCGACGGCGTACCGCGTTGCGAAATGAGCCGCGCGACCTTGGAGGCGGGCGTGGGCATGATTGACTTCCTGTCGCAGGAAACGGGCATTTTCGCGTCCAAGGGAGAGGCGCGGCGCGCGTTGAAGGAAAACAGCATATCCGTCAACAAGGAGAAGGTAAACGAGGAAACGCCCGTCAATGCGGCCTTGCTGTTGAACAACGCCTATATCCTCGTGCAGAAGGGCAAGAAGAATTACTACGTCGTACAGGTGCGCTGATATGGGGCTGACACGTTTTTACGCCCGCCGGTTCGAGGGAGGCGCGTCTGTGGGCGCGCAGGCCGCCGTGCCGGCGGTTTGCTATCTGACCGACCAGGAGAGCCAGCATTGCGCCAAGGTGCTGCGCCTGCGAGCGGGCGACGCCATCGAGGTGACGGACGGCGAGGGGGCCCTCTATCGGGCCGTGTTGGAAGCCGTGGACGTCAAGTGCTGCGAGGCGCGCATAGAGGAAGTGCTGGCCGTGGCCGACGACGGGGCGGGGCGGCCTGCGCCGGTCCGCATCGTCATGGCGCCCACCAAGCAGACCGACCGCATGGAGTGGTTCTTGGAGAAGGCCACGGAGATGGGTACGGCCGCTTTCGGCTTCGTGCAAACGCACCGAACGGAGCGCGACAGGCTGCCGGCCGACCGCATGGACAAGATTTTGGTATCGGCCATGAAGCAGTCGTTGCAGCGGTATAAGCCGCGCTTGGAACCGCTGTGCACGTGGCGCGAGTTCATGGAGCGGGAGAGGGCCGCGGGCGCGCCGGAGCCCCGTGCCGTAACGGATTCGGCGCCGCTCAGGTGCATCGCCTATTGCGGGGCGCAGTATCCGCGTGTGGAGTTGGCGGCCTTGCTGCGGCAGGCGTCGGACAGGCTCCGGCGCGGAGGACTGACGGTCCTCATCGGCCCGGAGGGCGATTTTACGCCCGAAGAGATGGCCGAAGCCGTGGCGGCGGGATATACGCCCGTGCTGTTGGGGCCCAACCGCCTCCGGGCCGAGACCGCGGCCCTCTATGCGGCCTGCGCGGCCCAGCTGGCCTTGCTGTAAATCTCAAATGGGCGTTCGGGGAACATGAAACACAGGGGTTTATTTCAACGGTACGGGTGGGGGCTGTGTCTGCTCATGGGGCTGTGGGGCGCCTCGTTACACGCGCAGGTTCCCGACCGGGCCGCCGGGTCACGCCTTACAATCGCCCTGCTCAAATACCGTGGCGGCGGCGACTGGTACGCCAATCCCACTTCGTTGCCCGGCCTCATCCGTTTCTGCAACGCCGAGGCGCCGTTTCAACTGCGGAACGACTATGCCACCGTTGAGGTCGGCAGCCCCGATATCTTCAACTATCCGTTCGTGCATATGACCGGCCACGGCAACGTCGTCTTCAGCGAGGCCGAGGCCGAAAACCTGCGTCGTTACCTCACCGGCGGCGGCTTCCTGCATATCGACGACAACTACGGCCTGGATGCCTTCGTCCGACGCGAGATGAAGAAGGTGTTTCCGGAGCAAGAGTTCGTGCCGGTACCGCTCACGCATCCCATCTTCAACCAGGTCTTCGATTACAGCCGCCGCGGCCTGCCCAAGGTGCACGAGCACGACAACAAGGCGCCGCAGGCGTTCGCGCTCCTGCACGAAGGCCGCATCGTGTGCTTCTACACCTATGAGTGCGACTTGGGCGACGGCTGGGAAGACGGTTCCGTGCACGGCGATTCGGAGGCCATCCGCCGTCAGGCCTTGGAAATGGGCTGCAACATTCTGACTTATGCGTTTTATTACTGATTTTTAGACGTTTATTGTAGATTTGCAAACCCGAAAAAAAATACTACTTTTGCAAAATTTTTGAAGGGAGGACTGCTATGTATTGGACATTGGAAATGGCTTCCAAATTGGAAGATGCGCCTTGGCCCGCCACCAAATCCGAATTGTTGGATTACGCCATGCGTTCCGGCTTGCCGCAGGAAGTTTTGGAGAACCTGGAAGAGCTGGAAGACGAAATGGGCGTTTACGAGGGTATAGAAGACATTTGGCCCGACTATCCGACCAAGGAAGACTTCTTCTTCCACGAAGACGAATACTAGGCTAAAACCGCCGTTTTTGCGGTCTGCCGTAGGTGGAGCATCCACTTGAGGCGCATGGGTAGGTTTACCCATGCGCCTTTTTTGGCTTATTAGACTTAGAATACAGATGTCTTCGGATCAATGACACTTAATCTAGAATAGCTTTAATGCGCAGATGAGATAAATTATATCCAAATCTTTCTGGGTGTTGTTCCTTGATATACATTTCAAGAATTTCTTTTTTGCTAATGGTCGTGTTGTATAGAAAATAAAGTATCTGACAATTCTCTATTTCATGTCCGGAAGGAGTTTCTGTATGTCCTTCATCTGTGTAAATAATGTAGTTCATATTTTAAAGTCTGAATTGTAAAGATTGTATTTTAAGTTCCATTTCATATTGATATGCCAAGTCTTCGTAACTTAAAAATGAAACACGATGTTTGGCGCGTAATTCACTAAAAGCTTGAAATGCTAATTTTGCTTCGAATTCAGGCTTACGCTTACTATCTGCCACAATAATCATCCTTGAATTAAAATCTTGTAAATCAATATATTTTAACAAAGAATTCTGCATATCGGTAGAATGCTCGATTTCAAAGAAAGAATCTGGCATATGACGTTGGTTAAGCCAAACTGTATCAATTGTAGAACTGCGCTTAACCAATTCCGGGTATGAGTAAGGTGGTAATTTATGTATGGATGAAATTTCTGAAAGTTTACGGCCATCGAAAAATATTTTGTTTTTATCTTGCAAAGGGACATATGTTTGCAGGTTCCGACAATTACCTATAGTCAGCAAAAGACCTTGATAGTAAGTATGATTGAATTTTATTGATTCTTCTGAATGTGCGTTGTGTTCATCATTTTCAGCAAAAATTCCTTTGATTTCTAAATTTTTCCTATATTTTTCAAGAGCATATAACCCTGGCTTAATTTTGTATATGCCTTTTGTTGTTTGCACAATTCTTCTGATACTTGCGTATGGTGTTTTTGTTCTCCATTCGCAACCTTCAAGATTAAAGACCTCTTGATTCAATGTACCTAATGTAGCGATTCCTCCTAATCGTTCCAAGGTTTCTATAACGGCCTCGTATTGTTTCATTTTTAATTGGAAAGAAGAGTTAATATTAATGGTTAAATTATTCTTTTTCCTGTTTCGCCTTTAGTTCCAATTCCGCTACCGTGCGGTCAACGACTTCTTGTAGTTGGTAAGTAGCTACTCCTAATGGCTTATTAATGTCTTTTAGCGACCATTCCACTATGGTTTTGTCAGAAGACTTGCAGATAATAAGGCCTACGGAGGGATTATCGCCCTCGCCTCGGAGAAGTTCATCCGCTGCTGTAACATAGAAATTGAGTTTCCCTGCAAACTCAGGTATGTATTTTACCGCTTTTAGTTCTATAATGACATACCTATGTTGCGGAATATGGTAAAACACTAAATCGGGAAAAAATGTCTGTCCGTCAGGCATCTGTAACTCCATCTGACGTCCTACAAAAGAAAAACCTTTCCCTAACTCCAACAAAAACTGAGTAATGTTGGTTACAAGTGCTTCTTCTAAATCACGTTCATCATATTCAGTTTTCATGGATAAGAAATCGAAATGATACGGGTCTTTCAACATTTCTTTAGTCAACTGGATTTGCGAAGAAGGTAATGTGCGTTCAAAGTTGGTAACGGCAGAGCCTTGGGTTTGAAAGAGCTTAGTGGCAATCTTATTTTCAAGAAGACTGCGACTCCAGCCTTCTTCCGATACCTTGTTCACATAGAATAGTGCTTCATCGAGCGATTGACATTTGGAGATAATGGATATGTGTTGCCCCCACGGGACCTTTCCAAATAACTCGGGCATTTCTAATTGGCCAACAGCTTGTTGGCTTTTTATACTACATTTATAATAAAATGAATACCATTTTTATGTACTTGACATTAGAGTCCGAAAAACCGGTTATATTCGGGAAAGCCTGTCGCATATCAAGAGCAAACTGTTTTACCACGCCTGTACCCCAACGTTCTTCCGCGCGCAGGGCTACTAAATCTCGTCCAATACTCCAATAAAATTCAAGCATAGAGGTGTTAACGCGGATAGAAGTTTTTATCTGGCTTTGGCGGAGGCGCGATTTTACATCAGAAAGCCATTCTACATATTTGGTGTCTGATACCATCCCGTCACGATATACAAATGTGGGTTTGTGTTCCATGTCTTTCATTTCAAATCCTCCCATTCTTGCTTAGTGATATGCCGTTCAACAAGAATAGTATTAGAATCTAATCTTGAACAAAGATAACAATAAAAATCGAACGGGAATCCTATTCCCCGTTGTTGTGGCCAGCGCCTTGCGAAAGTATCCGATTTCCGCTATCTTTGCAGGTTATGTAAACTTTACGCATTATGCTCAGTATATTCAAGAAGATTTTCGGCGATAAGTCGCAGCGGGACCTGAAGGAGATTCAGCCGGTGCTGACGGCTTGTCTCCAGGCCTACGAGACGGTCAAGACGCTTGACAACGACGGCTTGCGCGCCAAGACGGCCGAGTTCCGCAAGCGGATTCAGGATAAGGTTCAGACGAAAAAGGACGCGGTCTCCGCGCTCAAGCAACAGATTGCGGACGGGGAGGACACGCTGGAGGTGGAGGAAAAGGAACGCCTCTACGCCGAAATCGACAAAATAGAGAAGGAGATTTACGAGGCGACGCAGGCCGTGCTGAACGAGATTCTGCCGGAGGCTTTCGCCGTGGTCAAGGAGACGGCGCGCCGGTTTGCCGAGAACGAGGAGGTGGAGGTGACGGCCATGCCGTGGGACGGCGACCTGGCGGCCTCGCGCGACAATGTGAACATCCGCGACGGCAAGGCTTACTACAAGAACCAGTGGATGGCGGGCGGCAACCTCATCCGTTGGGATATGGTGCACTACGACGTGCAGCTTATCGGCGGCATCGTGCTGCATCAGGGCAAAATCGCCGAAATGAGCACGGGTGAAGGTAAGACGCTTGTGGAGACGTTGCCGGTTTACCTCAACGCCTTGCCCGGCGAGG
>CAYTZG010000032.1:0-12937 GCA_964442435.1 uncultured Bacteroidaceae bacterium
GCACGCCCTGTATATCATACAACAGAACACGGCAAGAGGCCATAGACACGCGGCTGTCGGTCGCAACGTCCCATTGCAGCGTGGCCGTTTCCGCCGCCGGGTTGGGCGACACCAACAGGTGGCGGTTCATCGACTGAACCCGCTCGTTGGCAGGCCTCGGAGGGGTCGTACCACCACCCGGTCCTCCCGGATTATCCAACTCTTTATAAAAAATCGTGGCATCACAATCCATACATTCCGCGTTCGGATGCACATAATAAACGTCACCATCACGCTCCATACAGATTATATAGTCCGTCGCGGCCTCAGTACCCATGCACCATAGGCGCCCCCACAAAGAATCTTGCCAAGAAACCCCTAAGCGGTGATACACAAAACCCAAATTCGAACCCACGCCCTCTATAAACTCAAAGTGATGCGACCGCCAATGACAATTGCTTCCATGTATCCATACATTCTCCAATGCCCTGGTATATCCACCATAACCATGGGGGCTCAAGCGGATATGTTTCAACAACCCGCCAGGATGTTCGAGATGATAGACCGTATCCACAACAAAACCGGTTTCCTTACAGATGACCGTATCCTTATAACGGACAATCATTGCTCCTTCGGTATCCCAGCTTGTATCGCACAGCGTTATCTTTTCGAATTCCCTATCCATCACGAAGACATCCCCAGCGTCAAGGTTCATATCCACCACCAAAAATTCCTGCCCGGCCGCATCCCAAGGCAACCGTACCCAAACCTTATCATGCGCCTCGCTTTCACGTACCCAAAATGGCACACGATACCCGTCCTGCCAATTTCCTCCTTGCCCTTTAACCGACATTTTATGATACAATATCCCGTCGACCACCGTATCACCCTCTAAACCATGTCTTTCTATAAGACTACAGCTAATATTATATTTACAATAAGCTTCCCACGTCTGATAATACACAGGATTTCCCTCAAAGAAAGACTGATAAATTGAGGTGGATTCTTCTTCCGGTTCATCCACACCCGTATTCTCCGACTGCGCCATAACCACCGCACCGCCATACGCCCCCTGCGCCACAAGGCCGAACAGCAGGGCTATGCCGCTGAACAGACGGAATACAACATTCGTTTTCATAATTGAAATAGGTTAAGGGTTGGACATAATTACTTTACCATGAGCCGCACCGTGGCCTGCCAAACACCGTCCGCCGGGGTTTCAACCGGCACGACGCGCAACAGATAGGCGCCCGGCGTCAAATCCGACACGCTCAGCGTATAGGGCCAGCTGTCAACGGTGTACGCGCGCAAGCGCACGCCCTGTATATCATACAACAGAACACGGCAAGAGGCCATAGACACGCGGCTATCGGTGGCAGCATCCCATTGCAGCGTGGCCGTCTCCGCCGCCGGGTTGGGCGACACCAACAGGTGGCGGCTCATCGACTGTACCCGCTCGTTGGCAGGACCAGGCAACAATCCCGGTGGAGGACCTTCATCATATATCACTTCGTCAAATATGACAATCTCATCCTTACACGACACACATTCAGCATTCGGATGTTCGTAATAGGCCGCACCGTTCCGTTCCATGCAAACGATATAATCATATGGCATCAAAGAATGATTCGCACTACAATAATGCCGATACCCATCACTGGAGCACAAGGGGGCCCATAAGGCATCCTCGTTCTCACCAAACAATCCCAAACGATAATAGACGAATCCCAAATTACTGCCTACGCCTTCAATAAATTCCAAATGATACGACCGCCAATCACATTTATAACGCCATTTCGGCAATTGACCTATTTCGAAAAAGGCCTGTGTCCAAGAACTATCCGTAGTCGGCTTCAAACGGATATGCTTCAAACTTCCACCGGCATGTTCCATATGATAGACCGTATCCACTTCATAATACACCGTATCCGGAAGTGCACCGATTGGAAATAAATCGCCCGATTGCAGACTCATATCCACTGCCAAAAATTCCCTGCCTTCATTATCCCAGGGCAACCGCACCCAGACCTTATCATGCGCCTCGCTCTCACGCACCCAAAACTGCACGCGATAGCCATTCTCCAACTGACCGCCAGCCCCTACGACAGACATCTTATGATACGATATTCCATCTACGATCGTATCGCCTTCCAAACCGTGTTTCTTTATCGTCATGCCGGCATCCCATTTATAGTCATACGTACCCCACATTTGAGTATATACCGGGGCACCTTCAAAGAAAGACTGATATACCGGGGTGGATTCTTCTTCCGGCTCATCCACACCCGTATTCTCCGACTGCGCCATAACCACCGCACCGCCATACGCTCCCTGCGCCACGAGGCCGAACAATAGGGCTATACCGCTGAATAGACGGAATATAACATTCGTTTTCATAATTGAAATAGGTTAAGGGTTGGACATAAATTTATTTTAGTGGGTATTCAGAGACAAAGAAAGGAACGGAACCTGCGGACGATGGCGGTAGGGAAAACGGAGAACAAAACCGATGTCTCTATCACCGCCCGCAGGCGGATAGGGACCAGTTGTTTTTCCCAAGCAAGGAGAGGGTTCGGTACGGTTTCATGACCGTCGGTTTTATATCTTGGTTACAAATATACGACTTTTTCCGTATACGGCAAATTTGCTATTTTTGTATCATGTGGAAATTCGTCAAACACCACGCCTTGGAACTCTATACCGCACTGGCCTTGCTTTGGTTGGTTTGTGCCGTCCTGATGGGCGAATTATCCGTTATCCGGAAACTGGTCGTCATCGACGCCCTCCTGTTTATCCTCCACGAATGGGAGGAAGCCCGCTTTCCGGGCGGATTCATCGACATGGGCGTAAACCGGATGCGCATCGCGGTCAGCGATGATTTCAAGCTCGCCTGCAGGGTGCCGGCCGGCTGTTTCCTGCTGTTGCTTTCCTTCCTGCCTTTCGTTTTCGACGAGGTGCCGATGCTGACGATGGCGCTCGCTACATTCGGCCTGTGCGAAGGGCTGGTTCACACGGTGGCCGTCTATCTGTTCCGAACCAAGCGATGCTATACGCCCGGTATGCTGACGGCTTGGTTGGAAGCTATCGTGAGCGGCATGCTGATGGCCTATCTCATTATCCATCATCTTGGACGGTGGTACGACTACGTGTTCGGCCCCCTTATCACGCTCGCCTGCTTCGGCGTATTCCAAAACATCATGCTCCGCCTGATGGGCATATCCTACCGCGATATGCCGAAATATCTGAAACGGCTGTTTAGCCGAACATCCGTATGAGTTCCTGCAGGCAGACCTTGCAAAGGCAACGGTCTTGGAAATGGGCCTTGAGATAGGCGCGCACCTTGGCCGAGAGCGGCACCCGGCTGCATTCGCAGTTCGCGATATCGTCGTGACGGCACTCGAACGGCCGCCCGCAACGCGGACAGATTTTTTCCATAACGCTATTGTTTCAGGAGTTTATAATAAACCGGGATAGAGGCTTCGGGGGCGTTCCGGCCGGCCGCCGGCCCCAACGGGCGGACTTCCAACAGATACAGCCCGGGGTGCAAATCGCGCACGTCCCATACCAAGCTCTGGCTGCCGGCGGCCGAAGCCGCTGACGCGGCGGCGGTTGCGGCATCCAACGTCCTTACGCCCATGCAACGGCCCCGCGCGTCATAAAGCCGCAACCGCGCCGGAACGCCCGCCACGGTGAAACGGTCCGTACACGGGTTGGGATAAACCCGCCAAGCCGCCCGCCCTTCAGCCACGCCCTCCACCGCCGTCGGCCCCGCACTCAGGCAATGCACGTCCTCCACGCCGGCCACCTCGGTCGAGACCTCGCCCGTCCAGCCCGTATTCTGCCGCACGCCCGTCCTAATCATAACGAAATCGATGCTGTCCAACGCCACCGGCTGCCCCTCGGCATCCATCGCCCAGTCGATATCCACCAGCGCGCCATCGCTGTCGTTGGGATGGTTGTCGGCATAGCCGTAGTCGAAAGCGCGCAGGAACCACGACTGACGCCCCTCCGTCCCCTCGTCCACGGCATTGTCGGGCAGACGGCGACCGCTGAATACCAACGAGTCGCCCGGCAGCCACCACGGATAGTACGAGTCCTGCGTATGGTAGGTGTTACGGTAGATATAGCCGCTGTCGCCCCTATTGTCGCGCCACAGCACATCCGCGTCCAAGGGGTTGGGCCGGTAATAGACGATGCGGTAGTCGGCCACGGTCTGCGGATGGTCGGTCTCCGAGCCACCGATTTCATACCACGTGTCGTTGGGCAGGCCGTCCCCGTTGTCGTCACGGCTCACATAAACGATGCCGGGCTCGGCGCTGCCGCCGGGCGTCTCGCTGTCCGCCCCGTGGCCGGTGGCATAATAGGCGTTGCCGTACAGCCGCAAGTCCAGGCCGTCGCCGTTGGGGATGCGGTGGTCGAAGCCCAAGACCACATAGCCGCCGTAGCCGCCCAACGATAACAGCCGCCCGTTGCTCCGGCCGGCCATCTTTTCGGTCAGGAACGCGCACACCGCCGCTTCGTCCAAGGCCGCCAAGTCGGCCTCGGGTTCCGCCAGCATCGCGGCGTCGATGAACTGTCCCGGCGCCGGCACATAACGCCATACCTTCTGCTGATAAGCCGACTGCGCCTGCAATCCGACGCCGTTCAAGCCCAACGCCCCTACGGCCAACAGGCCGCACAATATTTTTACACGCATAATCACCATTCGTTATCGCCTACAAACGCAAAGCCCTCCGGGTTCAGCCCCGTCTCGCGCCAAAACTTCATACGGCCATCCGCCGAAAAGCAATAGACGCGCCCCGTGACGATGAAATTGGCGGCGTCACCTATATATACATCGCCACTGAACGGGTCCACCTCCATGCCGTAGGGCGTGCGCAACTCGGTGCCGTCCTGTATGAAATTCTCCTCCGTCACGGTTTCCGTCCGCAGGTCGAACCGCTTAATCCAAGACGTCTTGCGGTTGTAGTCGTAGTTGTAGAGATAGGCCGTGTCGCCCAGCACCGTGAAATTCAACACGGCCAGGTCGTCGAAGCACTGCACGAGCTCGTCCGTTTCGGCATCGATACGGCGGAAGCCATAGCCGCGCGGGTCACCCGCGCTTACCTCCTCGTAGTTGCCGCGCGTGCAGACATAGACGTCGCCATGCCCGTCGGCCTCAATCGTATAAGGGTTGATGGAAACGTCTATGCGCTTGATTTCCGTAAACGTGGCCACCGAAACGACGCTGACGGTGCTGTCGTAGCGCGGATAGTCCAACCCGCCCGAATTGCTGACATAGAGTTTGCCGTTGGTGGCGCAGATGCCGTCCGGATTGCGCCCTACGCGACAGAAGGCCTCCACCTCCAACGTCGCCGTGTCGATGCGGCAGACCGTGCCGTCGAAACAGGCCACATAGGCCTTGCCTTCCCAAAACGCGATACGGCGCGGCTGACGGCCCACGCCCGCTTCGTTGTAGAGTTGAATCTGACGCAGGGAACGCGCGTCGGCGGCCGACAGCACCTCCACGGTATTGGACGTGCTGACGCAGATATACAATTTGCCGCCGTAACGCTTCAGCTCGTTGCCCGTATCGCCGAGGCCGCGCCCGTTTACCCGCTGGAAGATATCCGGCTCAAAGCGGTCGTTCTTCAGGTCGATGCACGAGAGCGTGCTGTTGTTCATCGCGTACAGCCCTTCGTTCAGCACATAGACCCGGGCGGTCTGCGCAAAGACCGCCGGCGGCTCCGGCTCCACATCCGGTTCGGGCGGACAGGCCCAAAAGAGCGTCACGGCGGCCATGCAGCCGAGGCGGCCGAGCCAACGTCCCGCCGTTTTCATCGTTCGTATCTTCATCAATATCTGCATTTCAACGTTATTCTGAACTGACTGCCCGGCATCGGGTAGTAACGCACGATTTCGTAGGCCGTGTTGGCCACGTTGAGCCAGTCCACGCCGGCCTCCCAAGCGCCCTTCCACATACGCCACCGCCCCGCCAGCGACAGGTTGTGGTCCACATAGGGCGCCAAGCGGTTCTCCGGCCGGTTTTCGGGCAGGCAGTAACGCGCGCCGCTCCACGTCAGCCCGTAGGAAAGGCTCAGGAAACGCCACGAGAGCGTCAGCCCGCCGCTGCCCGCATGAACGGGCGTATAGGGGATTTGGCTGTTGTAGGTGGGCTCGTCGGGGTCGGTCACGTCGCAGCTCCACTGAAACGTATAGGTGGCGTAGAGCGAGGTGCCGAAATCGCGCCACACGCCCGCCCTGCCCCATGGCGACGCCCATTTGAGCGAAGCGTCCACGCCCGTGATGTCGGCCTTGCCCACGTTCATCATCGTCCAGCGGAACAGGTTTTGGGTCGGGAACGCCACGATTTTGTCGGTGACCCATTGTTTGTAAACGTCCGCGCCGACTTCGAGCCGCATCCCGTCGTTCCAAGCCTCCGCCGTCCATACGTAACTCATGCCCGCGTCGGCCATGCGCGCCTGTTCGGGCCGCAAGTCCGTGTTGCCCACCCGCTCGTAATACAGGTCATTGAACGTCGGCATACGGAAGATGTCTTTGTAAAAGAGACGGATAACCCAGTCGGGACGCCCCAACGGCCGCACGCCGACCGAGACGGCCGGCGAGAGCCGGAAGCGGTTTTCCGCCGCGGCCGCGCCGCTTTCCACGCCCTCCATATAGGCCGAGCCCAACAGGTTGGCTTCCACCTCTACATACGGGTGGCTGTAAGCGCCCGCCACGTTGAGCCACAGCGAGGTGCGGTGTGGATAGACGAAGTCCGGCGTATTGGCTTTGAGCCACGTATAGGCGGCGTCCAAGGCCGCGCTGAAACGCCAGCGCGGCGCGGCCTGCGGCTGGAACAGGGCGGCCGTCGTGGCATAGACTTCCTGCTGCGCGTAACGGTCGTCCTCCACGCCGGAGGCGGTCAGCGCCTGCGGGTCTAAGAAGCGTGTGTAGGCGTGGCTGTATTTGAGGGCGCTTTTCTGCGAGAAGCCGTGTCCGTAGGCCACCCAATGCCGCGCCTGCGCCCACAGCGTGCGTTCGTGCCAGCGTTGTTGCGACGAAGGCGCATAGAAGATGACCGCCCCCGGCAGGCCGCGGTCGCTCTCATCGTAGTGCAGCCCCACGTCCAACGTCTGCGACCGGGGCAGCCGCACGTCCAGACGCAGGTCGGCATGGCCGCTCTGCACGTCGGCATTGTCGCGCCGCAGCTGTTCCGTGGCCGTGCCGTTCTGCAACACATAAGGATAATCACCCTTGACGCGCGTGTATTGACCGTCCGCGCTCAGCAGGACGCGGCCTCCAAGGCGTTGGCCGTAGTCGAGCGTGGGCGACCAAAATCCGAACGAGCCGCCCGTCAGCCCCACGGCCACCGTCTGCCGCTGCGTGTCGGCCAAGGCCGGCTGCCGCACCACCTCCAGCACCGAGGCGGCCGAGAAATGGCGCGCGGGCGAAAACAGGCTGGAAGGCATGGCGTTGCTGAGCCGCACGGCGCCCACCTGTTCCATGCTCAGTTTGCTCAGGTCGATTTGCCCGTTCTGGGCGTCGCCGATCACGATGCCGTCATAGACCACGGCGGTGTGCGCCGCGCCCAACGACCGCACCGACACGGTCTTCATGCCGCCTATACCGCCGTAATCCTTGACCTGTACGCCGGAAAACCGCTTGACCAATTCCCCCACCTGTTGCGGATGAAACCGCAGCAACTCCTCCTTAGACAACTGTTGCACCGATACCGTGCCGCGCTGCGGTGCCGCCCCCGCAATCCGCACCTCACTGATTGAGCGGCGCATGGGCGCGGTCGTGTCGGCCGCCGTGGGCTCCGAAGCCACCGCCACGCACAGCCCGCCCATTACGGCCATACAAGCCGTCAGCACCCGCCGCAACCGGGCCATCCGCATTAAATAAACGATTGATTTACCCATGGCTTTTTACGTTCCTTAACCTCGGGAACGTGAAAAATCAAACACCCTCGCGGCAGGTTTTCTGACTTACCCCTCGAAAAACGCCTTCCCATAAACGGCCGCGCGGCGGCGCGTTCACAGTGGCCAAGACGTGTTTCCCGAACGAAACGGGGCTTACAGCAGCGGGTCTGTTCCGGACTTGCACCGGATTCCCTCTCCGCAGGATGGTTACAAAGATAGTGAAAGTTGAACACAGAGCCAAACGAAATTTCCAAAGGAAACGTTTTGGCATAGCCATGCCATGCGAAAATGTAACAAGCGCAAAATTTATGTCAGAATAGGCTCTGTCTCGACGCATCCTATCTTCATTCGCCACACGGCGAATAAAGATAGTGATAGTTGGTCTCTAATCCGAAGATACGCCAAAGAAAACAACAGGGGGCACACCGCATGGTGCGCCCCCTACTTTTACAGCAAATGCCTTTTCCGCTACCTTACCACTACTTTGCTCCGTCTGCCGTCTGCCACAACGCGCAACACATAGACGCCGGGGCGCGGAAGTGTGATACTGCGGTCAGAGCCGCGATACACACGCTGACCCGTGGCCGCAAAGGCCTCCACTTCACCAAGGTCATCCGCGAGGTAGGCCGTGCGCCCCTGCACGTAGGCGAAGGGTAACGCCGTCAAAGACGATTCGTTGGCCGTGGTATCAACAGGTGGCATAAGCGGTGCCGAGGCCATCAACACAAATTCAACCGTATCGAATCCGAAGGAAATATCCCCGGGAAAATGAGTCGCATAACGATAAGTGACATTACGCGCATTGAAGAACAAGCGCGTTCCTTCCATATAGCCGCCCGTCACGCTACCGATTCGCGACGCATCCATGCCCGGCAATGTATCCAAATCCAATCCATTATCCGCATCTAAATCCACTATCCACATATTATCATCGCATTCAAACAAATCCAACGCCGGGTTCTGCGACACATCCAACGACGTCAACTGGTTCATACTACAACATAAGATTCGCAGTTCCGCGTTCTGCGTAACATCCAACGACGTCAACTGATTCGCATCACAAAACACCCCCTCCAGATTCGCGTTCCGAGTAACGTCCAACGATGTCAACTGATTCCCACCACAAGACAACCCCACCAGATTCGCGTTCCACGTAACGTCCAACGACGTCAACTGATTATTACAACAATCCAAGATTTGCAGTTCCGCGTTCTGCGTAACGTCCAACGAGGTTACGCCGTTGGATTTTTTCCATGTACCATTGCAATCGAACCGATTGATACGCACTTCCGGTGCCGTAGTGTAAACCATAACCGCATAACTACCACCCTCGGCATAGGTTTTGGTAAAGGACGTATCAAACACCGCAGTGGAAGTCAAATAAGTGCCATCCCCCCAATCTACACAGAATGTCTCCCGACCGGTAGCCCCATTCGAATAATCATTGACTGCGACAAGCAAGGGCTTTTCCTCGCCAACCTCGGCTGTCCAGGTCATAAAAATGGTATCGCAAGCCATTTCCGAAGCCATAACCGGCAAACCGATAAGCGGAATTACCGCCATATAAAGCCATCCTGTCCACAATATTAACTTTTTCATTGCCGTATGTTTTTTAATTTATCAAGACGGCAGACCGTCAATTTTAAATCGCTAAGATAATATATATATATCGCGAAGCAAAAATTTTTGACCGACTTTTTTTGAAAAAGTTTTCAACAAATCGAACAGAATGGCATAGACAGCGGTTTTCACACTTTTTTTCCGTTAAAAGCCGAGGTCGGACATATAATATTGCAACTTGAACGAAATAACCTATCTTTGCCTTTCAATAAGACGTCCGATGAAAAAACTACATTTAAGCCTGATACTGGGGTCGATATTGCCGTTCTTCCATGCGTGCAAGCCCAACGAGAAGCCCGAAGCCCCTCAAACGGAGCTGATGGAAACGGCTCAGCACCAACCAACAGGCATGTGCGCCAAACTGCCGATGCAACCCGACGGCATCGTGCGCCTATCCAAAATAGAAGTCTATCCCGAGCACCTGACCGAATATATAGCCTATGCCACGGAAGTGGGCGCAACGTCGCTGCGCACCGAACCGGGCGTGCTGTCGATGTACGCCGTGCAGGAGTTGGACAATCCCTGCCGCATCACCATCCTTGAGACTTATGCCAACCAAGAAGCCTACCGGTCGCATATTGCGTCGGCCCATTTCCAAAAATACAAACAGGGCACGCTGCACATGGTCAAGTCTTTGGTATTGTCTGACCAAAAGCCGCTGAACGCCGCGAACCGGCTTCTGAACTTCATCGAATAGACAGAACAGATTGCGTGTTCTTATTACCTGACCACCACCTTGCAACGGCGGCCGTCAGCCACGATGCGCAGGACGTACACGCCAGGGCGCGGGAGCGTGACGGTGCGGTCAGAGCCGCGATACACACGCTGCCCCGTGGCCGTAAAGGCCTCCACCTCGCCGAGACCGTCCGCAAGGTAGGCCGTGTGCTCCTGCACGTAGGCGAAGGGTAACGCCGTCAAGGCCGATTCGTTGGCCGTTGAATCGGCAGGCCGCGTCGGATCGTCGGGATTATCCGGATTGTCAGGGTTATCCGGGTCGTCGGGATTATCCGGATTGTCAGGGTTATCGGGATCGTCAGGATTATCCGGGTCGTCAGGATTATCCGGGTCGTCGGGATTATCCGGATTGTCAGGGTTATCGGGATCGTCAGGGTTATCCGGGTCGTCAGGATCCACTATCGGCTTATCGGTAACGGTCATATGATAATACACTTGCACAAAAGCCGTATCCATGACCATCACATTGCCAACCTCTTCGTCATAAACAAAATAATAGGCGTGATTGCAGACACTGTCATTCGTCAGCGAAAAGACATAGGAACCCGGTTGCTCGAATACCAAACGTCCATCCTCAAAAAAACGGTAAGATTCGGACGAAATGGAATCGAAATTCATTTTTGTCGTCTCATTGTCCAACCGTATCTCCGGCACCAACCCATCCCACATTTCATTTATCGCCACGGTATCATAGATATGCTGCGGCCCCAACCACGCATTGGTTACCGCTTCCGAATGGTTCATGATTTCCGAAACATTGGACAATTTCAACTGATTGTTCAAACACCACAATCCCTTTAAGTTCGTATTCCGTCCTATGTTCAACGTTTGCAATTCATTGTCATTGCACTGCAACTTCTCCAACGCGACACAATGACTTACATCCAAAGCCGTCAACCGATTATTGTTGCAATACAACTCCGTCAACGCCACACAATCACTTAAATCCAAAGAGGTCAATCGACTATTCGAGCAATCCAGATCCACCAACGACACACAACCACGCACATCCAAAGAGGTCACGTTTGTCCAGGCCCAGAGCTGCAAAGATGTCAGCGAAGAACAACCACGCGCATTCAATGACATCAACGAATCAGCCCCATTAGGGAAAGGTATAATCGGTAACGCGGTACAACCACTCACGTCCAAGGATTTCATCATCGGATTACCGTAACAATGCAAATCCATCAACGACACCATCCCGCTCAAATCCAACGACTTCAATTCATTATAAGCACAGTACAAAGACTTCAACGCCGAACAACCACGCACATCCAAAGATGCCAACCGATTATTACTACAATCCAAATACGTCAAATTTGAGAAATATTGTATGCCTTCCAAACTAGAGATTTGGACACCGTTTATATCGTCTATTCGCGACACCACCAGTCTTTCGTGTTCACAAAGCGAGTCATTGCCATCCATATCGAAAAACCGGACATAAGAACGAAAGATATGGTCAGGAAAGAACTCGGCCGTCAATGGAATCTGCGGCGCAGTATGCCGATTGGATGCCAAATGAAAGAGGGCTGTATTTCCACGACCTATCTCGTATTCATATTCCACCACCTCCGACTCAAACATCAAACGCGTTCCCTCCAAACGGCCACCCTTTACCTTGGCTATACGCGTCACATCCATACCGGGCAATACCGATAAGTCATAACTACCATCTTCCGCCAATACGACCTCGCGGAGATTTCCATCACAATACAATGTACTCAACGATTCGTTTTGACGGATATCCAACGACGTCAACCAATTTTGAGCGCAATCCAAATGCGCCAGTGCCGTGCAATAACCCACATCCAACAAATCTAAACGATTTCCACCACAAAACATATACTTCAATGCCGTACAACCATGTATATCCAGCGATGACAACCGGTTATAAGCGCACGACAATAATTCCAAAGCAATATTCTTACTGACATCCAACGATGTCAATCTATTTCCATAACACCACAAACTCGCCAAGGCCGTGCAACCGCTCACCTCCAAAGACAAGACCCCATTGTCACCTGCCATCATAGAGGGGTTAGTATGCATAGAGCAACTGAATTGCTTGATGCGGACTTCCGGAGCGGTTGTCGCCACCATAATATCATAAGTACCGGATTCGGCATAAGTTTTTGTAAACAATGTATCTATGCCATCTCCTTGGGCAGAATGCAACGAACTATACAAACGGGTGCCATCCCCCCAATCCACCCAAAAAGTTTCTTGTGCCACAGAGGGCCAATTCTCATCCACACTGACACCGACGCCTAAACATTTCGTTGCCTCGGCCTCTGCTTCCCAAGTCAGAAAGATAGTATCACATTTCGACACCACTTCCTCCGCTCGCAAACCTGACAACAT
Organism: uncultured Bacteroidaceae bacterium; assembly: GCA_964442435.1. GTDB lineage: Bacteria > Bacteroidota > Bacteroidia > Bacteroidales > P3 > CAMXAS01. Next base: position 12,603 of record CAYTZG010000032.1, read on the forward strand.
CGGCATTACCAAGCATAACAACTGAGACAAAGGCAACCATTTCCGAAAAGCCATCATTCCTTTCATAGCGTTTTGTTTTTATTTCAGACCGCAATATACCATATATATATTCCGGCCAAATTTGAAGCCAACTTTTTTCAAAAAAGTTTTCAACAAATCGAGCAGAATAGCGTAGAAGGCGGTTTTCACCATTTTTTTGTTAAAAGTCGAAGTCAAACGTATAATAAACGACAACAACTATGTATAATTTCAGAAGCGCGTCCACAATGCGCGGCGGAAAAAAAAGGCCAAACAACAATCCCCGTCCGCAAGACAGCAAACGGGGATTCGGACAG
>CAYTZG010000033.1:0-12113 GCA_964442435.1 uncultured Bacteroidaceae bacterium
GCGCCGATGGTACTGCATCTAAAGTGTGGAAGAGTAGGTAGTCGCCGCCCTTACTGAGCCCTAAGCGAATGCTTGGGGCTCTTTTATTTATGATGGTTCGCACCATCATAAATGAACTCCGGTGGCGGTTCGGCATCGACGTTCCGACGAGGTCGGAACGCGCCATCCATCCGACAACTCATTGGTAAAACAAGTTTTCCCATGAGTTATCGTATGTATGGCGACGCGTTGCGCTGTCGATGCACTCACCTGCGGTGGACTTTATTTATGCTAAACTTAATAAGATTATGGAAAATTTACAGGATTTGTGGAGCAATCTGTTGCTGAACGCGGTTGAAATCGGCAAGAACATCGTGATGGCCGTTGTCGTTTACTTCTTGGGACGTTGGATTGTAAAATGGCTCAACAAGTTGGTGGCCAAGGTGATGGAACGTCGTGGCGTGGAAGCCACGGTGCGGACGTTTTTGGGCAGTATCGTCAACATCCTGCTCATGACAATGCTGATTATCGCGGTCATTTCGATATTGGGCATTGAAACGACGTCGATTGCGGCTTTGGTGGCGTCCGCCGGCTTGGCCGTCGGCATGGCGTTGAGCGGCAACCTGCAGAACTTTGCGGGGGGCGTGCTGATTCTGTTGTTCAAGCCGTTCAAGGTCGGCGATACGATTGAGGCGGCCGGCATCACGGGCGAAGTCAAGGAAATCCGGATTTTCCATACGCTGATATGGAGCAATGATGAAAAGCACGTCATCGTGCCCAACGGGATGTTGAGCAATGGGGTCATCAAGAATTTGAGCCGCAAGATGTAAACGTGTAGGTGGCGCATAAAAAAAAGGACGGTTGGCATCAACCGTCCTTTTTTGTTTATGGCCGCCCGGTCTTATTTCTTACGGGCGGTTTTCTTGGCCACGGTTTTCTTTGCCACAGGCTTCTTGGCAGCCGGTTTCTTAGCCGCCACAGGCTTGGCCGTCGGTTTCTTGGCAGCTACTTTCTTAGCCGCCGTTTTCTTGCCGGCGAAACGCTTGTTCGTCAGTTCCAAACTTTCCTTGATGAGTTGGAACGTGCGTTCTATATCCTGGTCCAAGCCGACGGAGAAGCGGACGAGGCCTTCCGAGAGCCCCATGCCTTTCTGGAATTCCTCCGGAATCTCGCTCGACGTGCTCTTGCCGGAATTGCTGAACAGCGTCTTGAAGTAACCGAGTGAAACGGCTAAGTAGCCGACGCCCTTCTTCTGCATCGTCTCCATCATGAAGTTGGCTTTCTCGGCCGTCTCCAAGTCGATGGCAATCATGCCGCCGAAGCCGTAGCCGGCGTTCATCTGCTTCTTCATGAGCGCGTAGTCGGGATGGGACGGGCTGCCGGGATAGTTGGCCTTCAGCCCGATTTCCTTGAAACGTTTGGCCAGATACATCGCGTTCTCGCTATGTTTCTGCATACGGATGTGCAACGTGTGCAGGTTCTTGAGGATGCTTGACGAGCGGAACGGATCCAGCACCGGGCCCAACAGCATGGCCGTGCCGTTGTTCACGTCAATCAGGGAGTTGATATAGTCGGCCGAACCGCAGATGGCACCGGCCACGCAGTCGTTCTTGCCGTTGATGAACTTGGTCATCGAATAAACGACCACATCGGCCCCCAGACGGGCGGGCGAGAAAATCATGGGCGTAAACGTATTGTCCACCACCAGTTTAGCCTTGTGCTTGTGCGCGACGGCCGCCAGTGCCGGAATGTCGGCGATGCGCAACATCGGGTTGCTCATCGTTTCGGTATAGACGAAGCGCGTGTTCTTGCGGATGGCTTTTTCCACTTTCTTCGGGTCGGTCGTATCGACGAAGGTCACATCGATGTTGAATTTGGGCAGATAGTTCTTCAGGAACGCGAACGTGCCGCCATAGACGGTCGGGCTGGCCACGATATGGTCGCCGCTCTTGACGAGCTGCAACATGGCGCAGGTGATGGCCGCCATGCCGGAGCCGGTCACCCAGGCCGATTCGGTGCCTTCCATGGCCGCCAACGCATCGGCCAGATATTTGTTGGACGGGTTCCAGTGGCGGGAATACAGGAAGCAGCCTTGTACTTCGCCGGTAAACGTGCCGGTCATGTCCTTGCCGTGCAGGAACGTGAACGTGGCCGAGTCGGTGACGGAGGGATTCACGTCACCGAATTCTCCGAATTGCAGGCAATCCTGAATGCGGGAAGCGGGGTCGAATTTTTCTTTTTTCATAATATGTGATGTTTGGTTAATGGGCGGGTTTTAGGTCTTTCTGTTTGGCCAACAGCATATTCAATTCGCTCAGATAGCGGTCGGCCTCCAAGAAGTCCATGGATTTGGCGGCCGTATTCATGAGTTTCTTCACCACCTCGATGCGGTTCGCCAAAATCTTGGGGTCGCCGTAATCGATAATCGGGTCGGCGGCGAAACGGACTTGGCTTTCGGTCTCCACATAGGCTTTCGGCTCCGCGCCGCGCGCCACGGCTAAAGAATCGTCGATTTTCTTGACGATGGGTTTGGGCGTGATATGGTGCGCCTTGTTGTAGGCCATCTGTTTCTCGCGGCGGCGTTGCGTTTCCTCTATCGTCTGTTTCATGGCGTCGGTCTCGTGGTCGGCGTACATGATGACGCGGCTGTTCATGTTGCGTGCGGCGCGGCCGGCCGTCTGGGTCAACGCGCGCGCCGAACGCAGGAAGCCTTCCTTGTCGGCGTCCAGAATGGCCACCAGCGATACTTCCGGCAGGTCAAGCCCCTCGCGCAGCAGGTTCACGCCAATCAGCACGTCGATGGCGCCCGCGCGCAGGTCTTGCAATATTTCCACCCGTTCAAGCGTATCCACGTCCGAATGGATATAGCGGCAACGTATGCCGTTGTTGGTCATGAACTTGCTCAGTTCTTCGGCCATCTTCTTGGTCAGCGTCGTTACGAGCACCCGTTCCTGACGCGCGCACGTCTTCTCTATTTCGTCCAAGAGGTCGTCCACCTGGTGGGCCGTCGGGCGCACCTCTATCGGCGGGTCCAACAGACCGGTGGGGCGGATGACCTGTTCCACGACCACGCCTTCCGACTGTTCCAGTTCGTATTCGGCGGGCGTCGCACTGACGTAAAGCGTCTGCTTGACCAGTTGTTCGAACTCCTCGAACTTGAGCGGCCGGTTATCCAAGGCGGCCGGCAGCCGGAAGCCGTATTCCACGAGGTTGATCTTGCGGGAGCGGTCGCCGCCGTACATGGCCTTGATTTGCGGCATCGTCACATGGCTTTCGTCCACCACGAGCAGGAAATCGTCGGGAAAGTAGTCGATAAGGCAGTAGGGGCGCGTGCCGGCCGCCCGTCCGTCGAAATAACGCGAATAGTTCTCGATGCCGGCGCAGTAGCCTATTTCCTTTATCATCTCCACATCGTAGCAGACGCGGTCTTCCAAGCGTTTGGCCTCCAACGGCTTGCCGATTTCCTTGAAGAAGTCCACCTGTTTGCCGAGGTCTAGCTGTATTTCCTTAATCGCCGTCTGGATGCGGGCGGACGAAGGCACGAAGATATTGGCCGGATATATCCGTATCGTCGGGAGCGATTCCAGCACCGAGCCCGTCAGCGGGTCTATCTTCTGCAGGCTCTCGATTTCGTCGTCAAAGAAGATGATGCGGTAGGCGTAGTCGTCATAGGCCACGAACACGTCGATGGTGTCGCCCTTGACGCGGAATTTGCCGCGCGTAAATTCGATTTCGTGTCTGGAATAAAGGCTGTTGACCAAAGCTAGCATCAGGTCGCGTTGCGTGATGCGCTGGCCCACCGACAGGATGACGATGTTGTCGTGGTAGTCGTTCGGGTTGCCCGTGCCGTAGATGCACGACACCGACGATACGATGATGACGTCGCGCCGGCCGGACAACAGCGCCGACAGCGCGCGCAACCGCAGTTTCTCTATTTCGTCGTTGATGGAGAGGTCTTTCTCGATGTAGGTGTTGGAGGACGGGATATAGGCTTCCGGCTGATAGTAATCGTAATAGGAAACGTAATATTCGACGGCGTTCTCCGGGAAAAACTGGCGGAACTCGCTGAACAGCTGTGCCGCCAACGTCTTGTTGTGGCTCAATACGAGCGTGGGGCGTTGCACCTCTTGGATGACGTTGGCCACGGTGAACGTCTTGCCGGAGCCCGTCACGCCCAGGAGCACTTGCCCCTTGTCCCCCCTCCGCAGTCCTTCGGACAATTCGGCGATGGCTTGCGGCTGGTCGCCCGTCGGCCGGAATGCGGAGGTGAGCTTGAAATCCATGGGGCAGGGCTGTTATTGATGGCAGGCGCGGAACTGTTCCAAACGTTTTTCCAGTTCGGGCAGGTCTTCCATCGGTACGAGCGAGACGCAGGCGCGCAAGCCTTGGCGTTCACTGCCCGTGATGCCGAGCGAAATGGCGCTGACGCCGAAGTACAGCAGTTCGTGCAGCAGCTCGTCGCCGCTCATGCCTTCGTAACCAATCGTAAAGTAGAAGCCGTCCGACAACGCCATGTCCTCGTCCTTGTCGTAAACGAGGTGGAAGCCGTTTTTCAGGAACATTTCCTTCATGCGGCGGGCTTTCTCCGCGTAAATCTTGATTTCTTCGATAAAGTTGTAGTCGCCGTCGTTCACCGCCTTGAGGATGGCCGCCAAGCCGTATTGGGGCGAGTGGGCGGTACCGGAACTCAAGGGGTAAATCGTGCCGTAAATCATCGTGCGGCCGAAGCCCGTGCTCGGGTAGTAGTTCTTGAAGTTGGGGAAGTCGGTGTGGAACAGCTTGTCCGAAATCACCATCATGCCGAGCCGTTGGCCCGCATAGCTGAACGCCTTGGAGCTGGAGATGAACAGCAGGTAGTTGTCCGTGTAGTTGGCCACCGTGGCTTGGAAGGGCGGCACGCCCGGCTTGGAGATGTCCTTGCGGAAGTCCATGCCGAAGTAGGCGAGGTCTTCCATCACGATGACGTTGTATTTGTTGGCGAGGTCGCCGATGATTTTCAATTCGTTTTCCGTAAAGCAAATCCACGACGGGTTGTTCGGGTTGGAGTAGAAGATGCTTGAGATATTGCCTTTCGAGAGGTATTCCTCCAGTTTCTCACGCAACTTTTCGCCGCGGTAGTTGTAAACGTCGAACGATTCGTAAGGAATCTGCAATACGGCGTGCTGCTGACGGTGTACGGCGAAGCCCGGATCGATGAACAGCGTCGTGTTCTTGCCGGCCTGGGCGCGGCTCAGGGTCAGGAAGGCCGCGAAACTGCCCTGCATGGAGCCGACGGTCGGCAGGCAGGATTCGGGGCTGACCGAGATATTGAGGAAGTTCTTGACGAAGCGGGCGATTTCCGTCTTGAGTTCGGGAATACCGTAAACATCGGGGTAGATGGAAGCCACGCCGTTGCGGAGCGCCTTGATTTCGGCCTCTATACCGATTTGGCAGGCCGGCAGCCCCGGAATGCCCATCTCCATACGGATGAAGCGGGTGCCGGAAGCGGCCTCGATGTCGTTGATGAGTTTCTTGACCTCGCGGATGGAGGCGCGTCCCACATTGGACAAGTTGTTCTCGGACACGATTCTGTCCACCAGTTCTTTTGGAATAACCGTCTGAGCCATAATATGATAAAGTGTTTTAATTTGCGTAATAACAACAAAAAAGCCGAATCCATAGCGGGTTCGGCTTGTAAAGTTACGAAAAATTTTCCGTATTACAACACGACAATCGGCGGCACGTCGCGGAGCGGCTTCGGACAATGCCAGAAGCGGGCGTCCTTGGCGTTGGGGTTGAACAGGTAGAACCGCGTGCCGTCGTCGCCTTGGATAACGGCCAAGGCTTGCCCCTCCGCGCCGGCGGGCGGGTTCGGCAACGCGATGCCGACCAGGGCCGTCGTTTCGTATTCGGCCAAAATCACGGGCAGGCCGGTAAAGCGCCGCACGAGACGGGCGTGCAGGATGGCGCGGTCTTTGGCGTCGCCGGCCTTGAGCGCGAAGGCTTCGTCCGGGAACAGCGGCTGTCCGTCGGGCTTGAGTTTCTTTTTGGCGTTGTCGTTGAAATAGGTGGCGACGAATTGGCCAAGGTAGTCGATGACCGCTTCCATGCAGGCCTGTGTCGGGGCGGCGGAGTCGCAGGCGGGCATCGCGGCGGCGTCGAGATGCAGCAGGCTATCCACTATCGGCGCGCATTTATGCCCGATGGACTTGCTCAGCACTTCGCCGCAGGGCGCGTGCAGATAGAGCGCGGTGGACGCGTAGGGGTAGTTTTTGTAGAAGTCGAGCATCCGCAGGTTGTAGGCGAAACGGTCGTTCTTTTCGTAAAGGCACGGGATGCCGACGCATTCCTGAAATTGCAGGCTCAGCGGCGCCGTGCCCAGCGCGAAACAGCCCTCGTAACTGTAAACGGGTTCGTTACGTTGCTTGCCGGCCACTTTCTCCATAAGGTAGAACGGCGCGCCGCCGATTTCCACATAGGGCCAGTTGTAGATTTTCTCATAAAACGGCAGCAGCACGAGCAGGCGGTAGGCCGATTTGTCCGCGCCCATGCGGCCGATTTTGGCCGCGTAGCCGGCTTGGTTCAGCATAAAGACCGTCCAAACCTCCTGTTCGCCGTTCTTGTTCTTGGGGTAGATTTTGGCCGCGGCGGCCTGGGTGAGGCGGTAGAAGCCCCAGTCGTTGAGGCGGTGCTTGCGGGCGGCCTCGTAGAGTTGCCGCAGCGGGATGTCGAAACGGCTCTCCGACAGCTTCTGCCAGAATGCGGCCAGGTTCTTGTCCGTCGGCGCGCCGATGCCGTAAGTGTTGAGGCGCGGCTCCAAGTCCAACGACAGCTTCACGCCGTCGGCTTCGATGTCGAGGCGGTTGACTTGCAGCAACTCGTCGTAGAACGGGTCGGGCGCGGCTGGCGCCTTCAACGGGCTCAGGCTGCGGATGCCGGCGGGGACGATTTGGGTCAGCGCGGGCCAAGCCGTGTCGGGCTCGGCTTTCCGCGTCGGCATTTCCGGAAATTCAGGGCTGAACGTCTGTATCTTGTAAGCCTTGAAGCCGCCGCGCAGATGGTCGCAGAACTCTTGGTTGCACTGCCGGCGGTTGTCGTCGAACTTGCCCACCACCTGCGATTTGACATAGGTGTCGAACAGTTCGGTCGCCTCTTCCTTCCATTCCTGCGCCTTCTCCTTCAACGTGTTCCACAACTGCAAGCCCTGCTCCTTGTACGACTCCTTGGCGTCTTGCCAACCCTCCTTCAAGTCCTCTTTGGCGTCTTCCGCCATGTTCACGGCCTTGTCCTTGAGGTTCTGCATCGTTTCGCGAAACTCGCTCGTTGCGGTTTCGGTTTGCGTGGTGTCCACCGTCGCGGCCACGGTATCGGCGGCGAGGGCCGTGGTGTCGGTCAGCTGTTGCGCATGGGCGGGCGAGCCGGCGCAGACAAGCGTCAGGCCTAAGCCGCACACGGCCGCCGACAGTTTAAGGAGGGGGCGGGTTGAAGTGGTCATGGTCTTAACTGAAATATTCTTTCATGCGTTCGAAAAAGCCCGGGTCGCGCCGGTCGGGCGAGGGTTGCATATCCGGCATATCCTTGAGCTTCTGCAACATTTCCTTTTCTTCCTTGCTCAGGTTCTTGGGCACCCATACCTGTATGCTCACAATCAGGTCGCCTTTGGGCATACGGTTCTGGATGTCGGGCAACCCTTTGCCGCGCAAGCGCAGCAGTTTGCCGGAGGGCGTGCCGGCTTCCAGCTTGAGGCGCGCCTTGCCGTTGAGCGTCGGCACCTCCACCGCGGCGCCCATGGCCGCGTCCACGAAGTTGACGTAGTGCGTATAGTGCAGGTTCGTGTGGTCGCGCTGGAACAGGTCGTGCGGCAGTTCTTCAATCAGAATCAGCAAATCGCCGGGGATGCCGCCACGCGGCGCCGCATTGCCCTTGCCCTGCATCGACAGCTGCATACCGTCTTCCACGCCGGCGGGAATGCGTATCGTGATGACTTCCTCGGCCTTGGTCGTGCCCTCGCCGTGACAGGCCGGGCAGGGCGTCGTGATGATTTCGCCCTCGCCGTGGCAGGTCGGACACGACACCACCTGTTGCATACGCCCCAGAATGGTCTGCGTTACCTGCGCCACGCGGCCGCTGCCGTGGCACGTATCGCAGGTCTTGCGGCCGTTTTTGTCGGCGGCGCCGCTGCCGTGGCACGTCTCGCACGGCACCGACTTGCGCACCTTGATTTTCTTTTCCACGCCGTTGGCGATTTCCTCCAGCGTCAGTTTGACCGTGATGCGCAGGTTGGAACCGCGGGCTACGCGGCGTCCGCCGCCCCCGCCAAAGCCGCCGAAGCCGCTGAAACCGCCGCCTCCGAACATATCGCTGAAGATATCGCCGAAGTGCGAGAAGATGTCGTCCATCGACATCCCCGCGCCGCCGAAGCCGCCCGCGCCGCTCATGCCGGCATGGCCGAACTGGTCGTAGCGCGCCTTCTTGTCGGGGTTGCTCAATACGTCGTAGGCCTCCGCCGCTTCCTTGAATTTCTCTTCGGCTTCCTTGTCGCCGGGGTTGCGGTCGGGGTGGTATTTCAAGGCCAGTTTGCGGTAGGCCTTCTTCATTTCGTCGGCCGTGGCGTTCTTGTCAACGCCCAGCACCTCGTAGTAATCTCTTTTTTCTGCCATAAAGCGTTTGCCTTACTGATGCTTATATACCGACCACGACTTTGGCGTGTCGGATCACTTTGTTGTCGATTTTATAGCCTTTGAGCACCACGTCCAGCACGTTGCCTTTCGTCTTGCCTTCGGGCGTGGGAATCTGCGCCACGGCCTCGCTCCATTCTTCGTCAAACGGTTGGTCGAGGACGTCGATGACGCTGACGCCGTTTTGCGTCAGGATTTTGTTAAGCTTGTGATAGATGAGCGCCACGCCTTCGAAGGCCGTGCCTTTGGCGGCGTCGGGCTCTATGACGGTGGAGGCGGCTGTGGCGGCGGCTTGCGGGCCGAAGAGTTCCACGGCCAGCGCCCGTTCGAAGTCGTCGATGACAGGCAACAGTGACATAACGACATCTTCGGAGGCCGTCTTGATAAGTTCCAGACGTTCGCGCGCCGTGCGCTTGCGGAAGTTGTCGAAGTCGGCGTACAGCCGCGCGTTCTTGTCTTTCCAATCGGCGATTTCGGCCTGCAGGCGTCCTATCTCGTCTTCGGGGGTAGCGGCCTCGGTTTCCGCCGCGTCCATGGGCTCGGCCGTGGCTTCGGCGGCTTCCGCCGTTTCCTCCGTCCCGGCCTGCGGTTCGGCTTGCGGGTCAACCGCCGGCTCCCCGTTCGGGTTTTGCTTTTTCAAGTCTTTGTCTTTCATAGTGGTACGCTTCTTTCTATCCAACATGATTTTAAGGATTTTTAAGACCTACGCAAAGATAGTGCCAATCGGTGGATTATGCCAGAATGGCGGGAAAATAAAAGAGCCGGTCGGCCGTGTTCCGGTCGCCGGCTCCTGTCGCAACGCGCCCGTCGGGTCACGCTAAAATATCAACATGAACAGCACATAGAAAAGGTGGGCCGCCACGCCGGCGCCAAGCCCGCCAATCGTATGCGCGAGGATGGCCTTGGAGGTCAGGTTGCGGTAGCCCAGCGAATCCAGCATGGCCGTATGCGTGGAGAGGAAACCGCTCCAGCACATGCCCATGGCCGTGAAGACCGCGATGACGTTGCCATCTACAAAGCCCTGTTCGATAAACGTGGGGACGAGGCCGAGCGCCGCGCCCACCGCGCCGAGGGCCGTAATGGGGAAGGCCACGAGTTCCGGATGCGTGAAGCCGAACAGCCATTGGAACACGAAGTCGATTTTGCCGGCCAGCCAGGGCAGGATGTTGACGCCCTCATAGGCCGCGCCCGTATATTCGCCGTTGGCGCTCGGGCCGAACGTGAGCATCATGACGAACGTGGAGATGACCAGCACGCCCGGGATAATCGCCAGGCCGAGGTCAACGCCGGTCTTGCCGCCGTCAAGGATGGCGTTCAGGCCGCGCAGGAAAACGCCGTTGTCTTGCTTGAACGAGATTTCCTCCTCGTTGCCGCCGGCCGCTTCCTCATCCTTGAATTGCGGATAGGCCTTGAGGATGAAGCGCTGCATGAGGCGCGTGGAGATGATGCTGCCCACGATGGCGCCCAACAGCCCCACGACGGCGCCGCCGCCGAAGCCCTTGCCGGTCATGAACGCGATGACGACGAGCCCCATGCCGAAAGCCGTGCCGAAGTTGGTCAGCGAAATGAGCTGGTATTTCTTGAAGTAATGGCTGAAGTTCTTGTCGTTGGCCAACGAGATGATGGCCGGGTTGTCGGACAGGAACGTCAGCACGCCGCCGAGCGCGGCCACGCCGGGCAGGTTGAACAGCGGCTTCATGAACGGCTTGAGGATTTTCTCCAACAGCCGCACGACGCCGAATTCCACGAGCAGCTTGCCCAAGGCGCCGGACAGCACCGTGATGCCCATGAGGTAGAGCACCGTGTCAACGAGCAGGCGGTAGGACGTGCCCATAATCGTATTCAGCATATTGGCCACCCCCATCCGGTGGGCGATATAGCCGAAAATCGCGAAGAACACGGCCAGGAAGATCAAGGCCTCGATGCTGCGCTTGGTCGTGAATTTCATATTTTTGAATGCCTTCATAGTGTATGTTGTTTGCTATTCTCTTTCAAATGCGTTGAGCCGCCAGCGGAAGCCGATGCCGAAGTTGTGCGCCTTGGTGTTTGCCGTGCTGGAGCACCAGTAGGCGTGCAGCCGCACGTTGTGGCTGTTTTTCATCGGGAAGAACTCGATGCCCGCGCCGTAGAAGCCGTAGCGTGTGCCGGGCAGGACGGCCAAGTCCCAAGGCATACTATTCGGCGTCCACAATCCAGGATAAAAATCCTCGGGGTTCTGCGCGTTGTTGTAGTCGAAGCCGCCCTTGGCAAAGATATTCACGCGGTTTTTGATGCTGTAGTTTACCTTGCCCACCACCGTGAAGTCGTTGAAGAAATTTTTGCCGCCGCCATAGCGGTTCGTGTAGTCGAGTTCGATGCAGACCGGGCCCGCGTTGAACTGGTTGCCGAGCGCGATGTAGTTGATGTAACGGTTGGGCTTGTATTCAATCAGGTTGACCGAATACATCGAATTGAAAACGCCGTAGTTGCCGTACCACATGAGGTTGTAGGCGTACAGCCCCTCAAAGCGGATGGACTTGGACGTGAAGGGCGAGTTGGAGATTTGGAACAGAATCGTGTTGCGGCCGTCGTTGGTCGTGTATTGGCCCGAAATGCCGAATTCGTAGCAGGCGGGCAGGTAATTGCAGAAGTCGGAGTAGAAATACACGTCGATGGGCGCCTTGTCGTATTCGTAGCCGCCTATGGCGATGACCTGCTTACCGGCGGACAGCCGCCAGTTCTTGTTGATGTCGTAGTTGAGGTAGGCCCAGTCGGTGGCTTCGAAGAAGTCCTGCGCCGAATTGAGCTTGTTGAAACGGTAGCGGAAATGGTAGGAGAACTGGTCGTTGATGTTGCCGTCGAGAATGAAGTTGAGGAATTTGCCGGCAAAGCCCGATTCGTCGTCCAGGTTCTCGTCGCCGTAGTGGTGGTATTCCCAGTCGGCGCGCACGTCGAACTTGATGCTGATGGGCTGTTGCTTTTTGGCCGGCTGGGTTGAGTCGGCGGCGTTCCGCGCGGCCTTGTTCTTGGCGGCCTTCGTCTCGGCGGTCGGTTTGGGCAACGCGCCCGATTTGGGCTGGTGCGCGGCGGCGGGAGACGTGGGGGCGGTGTCGGCCATGGCCACGGCCGTCGTCGCCGTCCAGAGGGCAACACCCGCGAGTAATAGTATGATTTTTTTCATTTTGCGGTCATTCAATCGGCTAAAGCACGAAAGTTACAAAGGTAACACTTTTTTGAAAACACGCGCAAACGCCTGACCAAATCGCCCGGATGGTATTATTTGGCGGGCACCGTTGAATGACGCGGATGTCGGGAAGGTATGAGGGCAAACCGTAATCGGGGTACTTCCGTCCGTAAGTTGGGTATTGTGTTGCTCGGCGTAATCACTTAAATTTGTACCTCAAAGCGGAAAATATCAATCTACAATAACCTTAAAACCATAAGGCAATGAAAAGTTGGTTGTTATATATAATGTTACCGTGTATGCTATGGACAACA
>CAYTZG010000034.1:0-10375 GCA_964442435.1 uncultured Bacteroidaceae bacterium
CCCCCTTTCCCCGCCCCTCTCCCTTACTTTTTCGCTCTTTTCAATTGTTTCATTAAAAATACTTTAACATAAAAAGTGATGCTATGTTAGCACAGATGTTATAAAATATTAACAAAAATTGTTTGGAACTTCAAAATATATATAAGACCTTAGCGGCGTTTTAGAAAAAGTAGGCTCGTGTGCGGGCCGCGCGCCGCGCCTACCGGCATAAGACAAAACCGAAAGAACCAATTAATTACAAATCAAATCAAACAACTATGAAAAAATTGACATGGGCTCTTTTGAGCTTGATGCTGTTCTTCGGTATGGGGACGGCATTCGCACAAGACGGACAGGGCGGTGACGAACCCCCTGCGGTGACGGTACCCGCGCCGGTGTTTACGCCAGCGGACGGGGGCGAGGTTGCTCCGGGCGAGGCGATTACGTTCGAAGTATCTCGGGAAGAGGGAATGACGTATATGATGGTAGTTTTTACTTATGCGTTTAATGATAACGATGTTGACCTTCAGCCCTCTTTCGAGGAAGTGTATGCCGGTATGGACCCTGATATGGGGGGAGAGTTAGCTTGCAATGTTGCCGTTTACAATTCGGGATATTTCTCCCCTTACAAGGGGATACCGGTCGATGCGGAAGTAGGCTCCTCCATCACGATGAGAGTGCGTAAAGCCTATGCCGTAATGGATGAAAATGCTCCTGATGAGATGCCGACGCTGGTCTATTCGGAAGAAGTAGTGGCGAATTATACGGTAAAAGCGGGGGAAGCGGAAACCATACCCGTTCCTGAGATCGACCTTGAAAGCGGTGAGTACCCATTTGCAACCACGGTAAATTTTACGGTTGAAGCATCTACGAATCCGGCTATTTCGCATGTAGTTTATTGGGTTCTCGACTCGGACTTTAATTTCTCCGACTATGCGGACGATGAAGCGGTAGAGGACGCCGGTGCAAAATACCTCAGTTCTTATAAACTTGTCAAAGGCGTAACGATAAAGGCGGCCACTCTAAAGATGGATTTAATGAACGATACGTATGCTTGGTCCGAACCGGTAACGGCTACCTACACGGTGAGCGCGCCTGTAGCCCCGACGTTTGACCCGGTGGCCGGTGAGGTAGCGAGCGGCACGAAAGTGTCGATTAAGTCCGCTGACAACCCTGCCAATGGAAGTGCTATCGTAAACATCTACTATACGACCAACGGCGCCGCGCCCACGGCGTCGAGCACGAAATACACGGAACCCATCGAAATCACGGCTGACGTAACGATCAAGGCCATCGCCGTTGGTGTTGCTGACAATACGTTGGTTTCCGCCCCGGCCGAAGCGGCCTATACGGTTGTTGCGGTAGTCGCTCCCACGTTCAACCCGAACGGTGGCGAAGTGGAAGCCAGTACGGGAATTGCCTTGACGGCGTCTCCCGCGTCCGCTAAAATCTATTATGCCAAAGATGCCACCGAAGCGACGTTTACGGCCATCACGACTGAAACGGCCTTGCAAGATGCTATAGATAATGATGAAATAACGGAGTATTCCAATGCCGCCAAACCCGCTTTGGAAGACTTTGGCGTGGAAGATCCGGGCGCCAAACTCTCCCTTTCCGCGGCTGCGGTATTGATTGGCGAAGACGGCAGTCTTACGTGGTCCGATGTTACGACGAAAGAATTTACGGTAGCGGGCGGCGAAGAACCGGTTGCCGAGGTAGCCAAACCGACCATCACGCCGGCCAACGACGCCAATGTACATATCGGTGATGAAGTGACGATTGAATGCACCACCGAAGGCGCCGAGATTTACTATACCACCGACGGCACCGCGCCTTATACGACCGATGCAAGCGGGGAAAACATCACGGGGGTTAAGGAAGACGCCATCAAATACACGGAGCCTTTCGAACTGACCGAAGATATGTTGATTGAAATGGGCGAAACCTATGCCCTGAAAATCCGCGCCATAGCCGTCAAGGGCGAAGCTTTCTCGACGGGTGCCAGCGCGGGCTATTCGGTTTACCCCAATGCCCCTGAATTCTATCCTGTAGCGGGCGAGGTAGCTTTTGGCACGGAGGTGGAGATTGAATACACGCCCTCTCAGGCCAAGATTTACTACACCACCGACGGCACGGAACCCACGATTGAAAGCAAAGAACTCGACCGTTGGGAATCCATCCTGCTTACCAAAGACATGACCATCAAGGCCATTGCGGTATTGGGTCAGTATAACTCGACTGTGGCTACGGCCGCTTACACGGTCAACCCCGTTGAAAACGCCCGTCTCACGCTTTCGCCCATGAACGAAGACACGGTGGGTCAGAACGTAGGTACCGGCATTGCCTTTACCGACGGTACGCCGGAATCGGAAGACTGGGTTCGTCGGATTCCCGCCTTTGTATATTATACGGTAGACGGCACCACGGTTCCGTCCAAAGCGGCTTACGAAGCCCAGGCCGACAAGGAAAACGGCGCCATCAAGATGTTGGCCGTCAAGTGGGAAGAACAATGGGGTTCTTATGGTCCGGTTGCGGATGCCGAAGGCAACCTCATGAGCATCACGTTCACGGAGGCCACGCGTCTTAAAGCCATCGGTTATTTGGTGGAAGGCAATGACGTGCTGGTTACCACGGCCCTGCTCGACACCATGCTGCAAATCAAGTCGGAAGCCATTGCCGAGTTTGAACCCGTTTCCGGTACGGAAGTAGAATTGGGCGAAACGATTGTTATCGAAAACCCGCACTACTACGCCGAATTCGACATGGAAATGCCGGAATGGCCCGGTTTTGATGCCACTGAGGAGGAAAATGCCGCCTATGAAGAAGCCATGGAGGCCTACAACGAAGCTCAGGCCGCCTACAACGCCGAAATAGGCCAGTTGCCGCAGACGGAAATGTATTTCAGTTTCGATGGCACGAAGCCGACGGTCAACAACCGTTACGCGGACGACAACGAAAGCGTCTTCTCTACGCGCGAAGGCGGCAACGTTGAAATCACGTTCGGTAAGGACGAAGAAGGCTACTATGCCTACGTTCCTGAAATTCTCGGTTATAACTCGCCGGCCGACACCATTCGTCTTGAAGACGGCAAACTCTCGGTAGAAGTACTGTGCGTAACGACCGTAGTCGAAGAAGGCGGCGACGGCCCGATGCCGCTGTCCGCCAAGTGGGGTATGCCCGGCGGTGCGGCTCCGTTCAAGTACGGTTCCGATTTCGCCACGGCCGAATACACGATTGCGGTTAAGCCGGAACTGCCCGAAACGGTAGAAGCGCCTGTATTCGTACCGGCCGCCGGCGAGGTGGAAAAAGGCACGGAAGTTACGTGGACTTGGAACGAGGAATACGACTATGACGTGATGGGTGTCGTTTACGTTGCCAACGGCAAGGACGAAGACCTGAACATCGACGCCGCCAAGTTTGAAGAACTCGTAGCCGCTTGGGGCGAAGAAGAGGAAGACCTGGTTCGTGAAGACGGCAAGGTTTACCTGTACTATGAAGGCGAAGGCGCCTACAAGATTGAGAAGAACGCCACGCTCAAGGCCCGTTTGGTACTGGGTATCATACAAGAAGTGGAAGAAGGCCAGGAAGGCGAGAATCCGGGTATGGAAATCAAGCTCTCCTCGGTGGTTACGGCCGCCTACACGATTAAGGGCGAAACCCCGGCCACCACGGTAGCCAAGCCGACGTTCAGCCCGGCGGCCGGCGAAGTGGAAAAAGGCACGAAGGTAACGATTGCCTGCGAAACCGAAGGCGCCGTGATTTACTACACGGTGGACGGCACGGAACCCACGGCCGAAAGCACCGAGTACAAGGAAGCCATCGAAATCAACGAAGCCATGACGATTAAGGCCATCGCCATCAAGGGCGACGCCAAGTCGGAAGTGGCCACGGCGGCCTACACGGTTAAGACGGCCAACGAAGACCTCGAACTGGCGGGCGTAAGCGTATACCCGAACCCGAGCAACGGTCTGTTCAACCTCGAACTGCCGGTAGCGGCCACGGTAGACGTGTTTATGTCCAACGGTATGCTGTATCAGCGTCTTACGCTGGCTCAAGGCAGCACCACGCTCAACATCGAACGCAGCGGCGTCTACTTCCTCCGCATTACGGGCGAAGGCCGCACCACGGTTAAACGCCTCATTATACGTTAGTGTTTGAGGTGTTTGATTAGTTAGGCGTATTTCGGACGCCGAACAAGCCTCGGTCGGAAACGGCCGGGGCTTTGTTTTTTCATTTCCAGCCGTCAGTATAATCCATTTATTTCAAATAAGCTGACTTTCAATGTTATCTTTTGTTAATAATAATGTTATAAAATATTAATAACCAATAAACTAAGATTTCGCCCAAAAATGGGGTCACCGTCCTGTATAATGAGTATCTTGCAAGTCCGAAACGGTCTGGAAACAGGCCGAAAAACTAATCAAACACCAACTAAATCAAACACTTATGAAAAAGTTGACATGGGCTCTTTGGAGCTTGATGCTACTCCTATGTTCAGGGGTGGCATTCGCACAAACGGCGGCGCCGATATTCTCCCCAACGGGCGATGCGTTGACCCCCGACCAGAAAGTGACGATTAAGTCCACGACTACGGGCGCTGTGATTTACTACACCACCGACGGCACGGAACCCACGGCCGCCAGTACGAAGTACGAGAGCGCTTTCTTTATTACGGCTGCGACAACCATCAAGGCCATCGCCATCAAGGATGAGGTTGCTTCGGAGGTAAGCGAAAAGCACTACAAGCTTAAGCCGACTAACCCTAAGTTCACGCCGCCGGCCGGTGCGGTATTGGCCAATACGGTAGTGCATATTTCGTGCACGCCGGCCGATGCCAAAATCTATTACACGACCGATGGCACGACTCCGACGAACGAAAGCACCGAATACAATGATGACAACGGCATTACCATTACGGAAGAGGTAACCATCAAGGCCATCGCTTATTTTGGCGAGGGCGACGATGAGGCTGCTTCGGGTGTGGCTACGGCTAAGTTCCCGGTAGGCACGAAGCCGGAGCCCCCGACCTTCAGCCCGGCCGACGGCACTGCTGTGATTTACGGGCAAAAGGTAACGATTACGGGTGCGAGCGGCACCAAGATTTATTGTACGACGAATGGGAATGATCCGACTACGAACCTACTCCCGAACAATTCCCCCTACAAAATTGCGATTAAAGGCGATTATACGGTAAAGGCCATTGCGGTCAACGGTAACATACCGGCTTCGGACGTGGCCTCGGCTACGTATACGTGCAAGTTGAGCGAGACGAGCTTTGTACCGGCGCCGGCTGACGACCTCAAAATCAAGCAGGGCACCAAGATTAAATGCGAGGCGCCCGAAGAACTTGCCGGAGACGACTATAACGACCCCGAAGAATTTTGGTTTATCTATGCCGAAGGCGAAGGGGCGGACCTTACCACGACATCGGAAGCCCTTCAGGCTGTGTATGATGCGGTTCAAAATAGCATATTTTTGGGACTTACTTATCCTTCTGAATTAGAGGATTTGGACTATAAGATAGCGTATGCGGCCGTAGGGGCGTTGAATACCTATAAATGGTATTTCCCCGCCGAAGCGCCGTCAACGGATGGCGAGTTCAAAATCCGTGGCCGTGCGGTCATATTGAACACCAAACAGGAACCGGTTTATGGCGACATGATAGAGGCGACCTATACGGTGGAAGGCGAAGCCGTTGACGCCACGTTGCCGACGTTCAGCGTCGAGGCGGGCGAAGTGGAAGCCGGCACGGAAGTGACCTTGGCGCCCGGAGAAGGCGGTGATTTCGTACTTTACGTTATAGATGGCGATGAAGCGGATTTGACGGTTGCGGGTTTCAACAACTTCAAATGCTTCAGGTATCTGCCCGGGAATGATGTGACGACGGATATGCCGAACGCCACCCCTATAACCATAAACAAAGGCCAGACCATCAAGGCTGTCAGTGTGCCTATACTTATGATAGACCAGATGTACGGCGATTTTGTTTGCGGTACCCCTTCCGAAGTGGCGGAAGTGACCTATACGGTTAAGGACGGCGATCAATTGGACAAAGTGCCGGTGTTGACGGTTTCTCCGATTAGGAAGGATGCGGCCGATGTCACAAGCGGCATGACGGTCGAATTTACCTGCACGGTGGATAAGAAGAGCTATGAAGATGTCGGTTTCGCCATCCGAGGGAAAAGAGGTGCGAATGCCGGCCTTGCCAAGTTGGAATACCGTCTCAGCAACGAAGAAACTGCCGAATGGATAGACTTTGGCGGCGAAATCGGCGCCCTGAATGCCGGAGAAGTGATAGCGGCCATTCCCGATGATAACGCCCAAGATGCGTTCGCGTTTAATAAAACGGGCGCCACGACGGTGTACTACCGTATGACGCTTGAAGGCGATGACGATGGCGACGTGGTAATGCCGGTAATCGCTTTCGAACTCGGTGATAACGCGATGCCCGGCGCCTATGAATATATCAAGAGCAATCTCAACACGCCCTTGGCCAGAACGCCTTTGGATATTCAGGTTGTTCCGGCGGCCCCGGTGTTCGAGCCGGCGGACGGTGCCACGGTAGACTTCGGTGCGGAACTCACGTTGACCTGCGCCACCAAAGGTGCGTACATTCTCTATACCACCGACGGTTCGGAACCCTCTAAGGACAATGACAATGCTGAATATTACAGCCAATATCTTGGAGCCAACATCACGGCGCCCACGATTAAGGCCGTTGCGCTTTTGAACGGTGTTTATTCGGACGTGGTTACGGCCAACTATACGTTCAATAAAATTGAGGCCACGCTGTCGCTTACGCCCATGAAAGAAGACACGGTGGGCAAAAACGTAGGCACGGGTGTTGAATTCAGCCTTGCCGGCTGGGAAACCGAAGAATTTGCCGCTACCGTATATTATACGACCGACGGCACCACCGTTCCTTCGAAAGCGGATTACGAAGCCCAGACCGACAAGGTAAACGGCGCCATCAAAATGTTATCCATTAAAAAGGAAGAAGTTGAAAATTGGGATGGTACTGTTTCCGAACAAATCGTCAAGACCGACGGCCACACCCTGGCCATTACGTTCGACAAGGCCACGCGCCTGAAAGCCATCGGCTACATGACGGTGGCGGGTCAGAACGTGGAAACGCCCGTGCTGGATACCATGCTGCAAATCAAGTCGGAAGCCAAGCCGACGTTCAGCCTCACCGACGGTACGGTAATTAAGGCCGGCGATGAACTCGTGCTCGAGAACCCCAATTACCTTCCCGAAGCGCCTGAATATGACGATTTCGAGAATGAAGACGACTATTTCGCTGCTTGGGATGACTATGAAGCCGAGGTCGCCGAGATTCCCGCCACCGTACTGTACTACAGCTTCGACGGCACGCTGCCCACGGGCGCGGCCTATGACGGACAGCCGATGATCAACACCCCCGAAGATGCGGCCGAATGGCACGTTTTCAGAGGCGTTGAAGGCAAATCCATCACCATCTTCTTCAAAGAGGACGAAGAAGGCTTGTTTGCCCATATTCCCGACATTATCGGTTCTTTCCCCACGGTTGCCGATACGATTCGTATTGTAGACGGCAAATTCGCCGTTCAGGTGTTGGCGGTAACGACGTCGAAAGAAGACAATGGCGGCGGTGTGGCGCCTCAGTCCGCCAAAGTTCCCGGCGGTGCGGCTTCGTTCATGTACGCTTCCGATTTCGCCACGGCCGAATATTTTGACCATGAACAGAGCCCGATTCTGCCCGAAACGGTTAAGGCGCCTGTATTCGTACCGACCGCCGGCGAGGTGGAAAAAGGCACGGGCGTTACTTGGACTTGGGATGCGGCTTACGATGAGTATGACGTGAGAGGCGTCGTTTACGTGGCCAATGGCAAGGA
Source organism: uncultured Bacteroidaceae bacterium (assembly GCA_964442435.1). Taxonomy (GTDB): domain Bacteria; phylum Bacteroidota; class Bacteroidia; order Bacteroidales; family P3; genus CAMXAS01. The sequence continues at coordinate 7,854 of CAYTZG010000034.1, forward strand.
CGAAGACCTGAACATCGACGGTGCCAAATACTACGAACTGCTCGCTGCGTGGAGCGACGAAGACGAGAATACGGTTCGTAAAGACGGCGAGGTATACCTGTATCTCGGAGAAGAAGAGGAATACCTGTATAAAATCGAAAAGGCCGTTACCCTCAAGGCCTGCTTGGTGGTGGGTGTCATGAAGGAAGTGGAAGAAGGCCAAGAAGGCGAGAATCCGGAACTCGAACTCGTACTCTCTCCGGTGGTTACGGCCGCCTACACGATTAAGGGCGAAACCCCGGCCACTACGGTAGCCAAGCCGACGTTCAGCGTTAAGGCCGGCGAAGTGGAAAAGGGCACGAAGGTTGAAATCGCCTGCGAAACCGAAGGCGCTGTGATTTACTACACGGTAGACGGCAGCACCCCCACGGCCGAAAGCACCGAGTATAAGGAAGCCATCGAAATCACGGGCAAGGTCACGATCAAGGCCATCGCCATCAAGGGCGACGCCAAGTCGGAAGTGGCCGAAGCCACCTACCAGCTGTTGGCCAACGAAGGCGAAGAAGAATTGGTTGTAAGCGTATACCCGAACCCGAGCAACGGTCTGTTCAACCTCGAACTGCCGGTAGCGGCCACGGTAGACGTGTTTATGTCCAACGGTATGCTGTATCAGCGTCTTACGCTGGCTCAAGGCAGCACCACGCTCAACATCGAACGCAGCGGCGTCTACTTCCTCCGCATTACGGGCGAAGGCCGCACGGTGGTTAAGCGTGTCATTGTACGTTAGTCTACAAAGGTATTTAAGGCGCCCTTTCGGGCGTCAAACAGGCCCCGGTCGGAAACGATCGGGGCTTTGTTTTTATGTTTTGGCCGTTCCCCGTTCCGAAAGGCCGTCAGGCGCCCCATGGCTTTTTGTACGGTTTATATTCTTGGTTGTCAGCGTGCCACCTCTCAATGTGCTGAATAGTGTCTGTCGGCGGCCCGAAAGGGAAATCGACCGTAAGTTCCTTTTGTTAATATTCTGATTTCATGCACTTCCAATGTGTATGATAAGGTAATGCGATGCAAATTTTTGCACCATGATAAAGGATTGTCTTAGCGTAATATTTGCGCACTCCGAATATATATAAGACCTTAGAGGCAAAATTCCGGAGGAACGATATGAAAAAATTTCTCTTAGCGCTGATGGCCGTCCTGTTGTTGGGTGGTAGCCTGGCATGGGGCATAACGGTTTCGGGCACGATAACCGTGGAGGCGACGGATGCCCAAAAGAGCAAGTTGAACGGTCTTAAACTGATAGTGGGGCAATTTATGGGGGGCAAGGACGTATCCATGATGACGGAATTCAGCCTGCCGGCTTCTACCTATTCGTGGAACGGCTATTTTGGCGGCGAAATATCATTCGGCATCGGCTTTAGCAAGGAGATGTTTTATGCAGAGATATTGAAGTCCGAAGAATGGGTCGTTGTCGATGCAACGGGCGCGGAGGTCAACCCGATGACCATGACCCTGAAAGCGGATGCGGAGGTCAACCTTACGATAAAGTATAAGGAAGCCGGTGGCGGCGAAGATGACACGCCCAAGGCCACGCTGATAGGCAAGGTTTGGGATGGAAGCGATTGTTTGGACGGGGTTACCGTGGCCATCGGCAATGCCGAGGGCTATGCCGCCCAACAGACCACCCAAAGCGATGCCGGCAAGTATGCCGATAAGGTAGGCTGTTCCACCGGCTACGAATTCACGGATTTGGCGTTGGGCACGTATACCCTTACGTATTCCAAGAGCGGCTATACCACACAAACGCAAGAAGTTGAAATTACGGAAGCAGGGGAGATGACAGCGCCGGCGGTAACCTTGGCGGCGGCGCCGGCCGACTATGTGTTCTATGGCACGCTCTCCTATCTGAATGCCGACAATGAAGCGGCTTATGTGCAAGGCGCCACCGTTACCGCCTACGACGGCGCCGGCCAAGACGCCGCCGTATTGGGCACGCCGGTTCAAACCGACGGCAACGGCGATTGGCGCATAACCCTGTCGTGTTTGGCCGGTGCCACGGTCTATTTCGATGCCGTACATCCCGACCTTGAGGTGGCTGAAAGAACGGCCGCGCAAGCGACAGACCTCCAAGGGGTTGAGGTAACGATAGCCTGCACGGCCAAGACGCCGGAGGAACCCGAAACGGTTACGCTGACGCTCAATGCCAACAATGACGCTTGGGGCACGGTAACGGGCGCGGACACCTACGAAAAGGGCGCGTCGGTAACGGCCAAGGCCACGCCCAACGAGGGCTACGAGTTCAAGGCATGGAAAGAGGGCGAAACCGAGGTTTACGCCGAGGCCGAATATCCGTTTACCATTGAGGAAGACCGCACGCTGACGGCGGTGTTCGCCGAAAAGCAGACGCCTCCGACGCCGCCCGTGGAACCCGAAACGGTGACGCTGACGCTCAACGTCAACGATGCCGCCATGGGCACGGTAACGGGCGCGGGCACCTACGAAAAGGGCACGGAAGTCACGGTCAAGGCCACGCCCAACGCGGGCTA
>CAYTZG010000035.1:0-1399 GCA_964442435.1 uncultured Bacteroidaceae bacterium
AACTGACCAATACCGCCGGCAACGGGTAAATCATCGTCCCCGGCTTAAACGCTTCCTTCTTCATGTCAAAGTCTATTTTCCCACAAACGAAAATACAAAAGTTTTGGGAAGCGCAAAACACATCTTTTACCCGCTTTGTTATATTACCAAATATTGGTAACTTTGCAGCAAAGAGACCACCTATGAAAACGACATCAGTAGCTTTGGGTTCTTATTTCGAACACTTCATACAATCAGCCATCTCTCAGGGACGTTACAACAATGCGAGTGAGGTTGTGCGGGCCGGACTACGGCTTTTGGAAGAACAAGAAAATAATGTCATCGCGTTGAAGAATGCCATTGATGAAGGCATCAACAGTGGCATTGCCAAAGGATTTGACCCGCAAGAGCATCTTAAAAACATGAAAATGATGCGGAAGGATGGCTAAGTTGCTTTTTTCGAACAAAGCCGTCCAAGACCTTACGGACATTTGGGATTATACGGCCGACACTTGGTCGGAAACGCAAGCCGACAAGTATTACATAATGCTTATCGATGCCTGTCGGCAAATTGCCGAAAACATACGACCGCTCGGACGGGAATATCCGGAAATCCTAAGCGGGTTGTATGGATACCGAACGGGCAAGCATATCATTTTCTATCGGATAGCAACCAGCCATTCGGTGGAAATCGTCCGCATTCTGCATGGACGGATGGACCTGAAAAACCGAATTTCTTGAAAAGTTTTTAGTAAAACTTTCCCGAAAAATTGGAGAATCGGGAATTTGTTTGCATATTTGCATTAACAATTTTGTTAGATAAACTTGTTAATATAATATTTAATAGAATGATTAACAAAGAAAAACAAACGAAAGAACAGGCCATTTTGCTGGCAGCGGAACAGGAATTCATGACCAAAGGATACGATGGCGCGCGCACGACTTCCATCGCCGAGGCGGCCGGCGTGACCCATGCCATGCTACATTATTATTTCCGCACGAAGGAGCAACTCTTCGAACGCATACTGAACGAAAAGATGAGATTGATGGCCTCTTCCGTATTGACGATGCTCGGCGACCCGAAATTGCCGCTGCTCAAACGCATCGAACAGGGTATTATCCAGCACTTCGATTGCCTCATGCGCTATCCGGAGTTGCCCCGCTTCATCATCAATGAAGTCATTCCCTACCCTGACCGCCGGAAAATCATGCAGGAGAACATCTCAAACCTTGCGGTCCCCTTGTTCACGCAATTGCAAAAAGACATGGACGATGCCGCCAAGCGCGGCGAGGTGGAAGGCATGGATGTGCGGATGCTGATACTTGACCTGATGTCGCTCAATATCCTGCCGTTCTTGGCCTACCCTGTCCTCGAAAACATTTTCAGCGATATATCCGGCGACCGTCAGGCATTTTTCGA
>CAYTZG010000035.1:1499-9691 GCA_964442435.1 uncultured Bacteroidaceae bacterium
CTGTCGATGTCGGCGCAGGCCACCTACCAATCGGCGACACCGACCTATCCCGATATGCTGGCGAATATGTTGGCCGCGCAAGGGGTCGATATGGCGGGGCTGCGCAACGACCAATACAAGATTGCCCTCGACCTCAACCAAAACATTTGGGACGGCGGACAATCCAAGGCCAACCGGGTGGCCGTACAAGCCGAAGCGGACGAACAACGCCGCACCACGGACGTGGATTTGTACGCGTTGGAAGAACGGGTCGAAGACCTTTATTTCGGCATTCTGCTGCTGGACGAACGTATCGGGCAGACCGAAGCCAAAATCGCGCTCCTGCAAAGCAATTTTGACAAAGTACGCACCTATTGCCGCAACGGTGTAGCCATGCAGACCGATGCCGACGCCTTGGAAGCGGAACTGCTGACCGCGCGTCAGACCTTGCAACAGGCCGAAGTGTCGCGGGCGAGTTACCGACAGATGCTGGAACTCTTTATCGGACAGCCGCTGGTGGACGAACGCTTGCCCAAACCCGTGATAACGGAGCCGCAGAGCCTGACCTCGGCCCGCCCCGAACTGGCACTGTTTGAGGCGAAGGTCAACCGGCTTTCGGCACGGGAAAAGGCAGTAACCTCAACGGTGATGCCGCGGTTCAACCTCTTTGCGCAAGGTTATTACGGCTACCCCGGCATGGATTTGTTCAAGAGCATGATAACGGCGGACTGGACGCTGAACGGCATGGCCGGGGTGCGAATGCAGTGGAATATCAGCGCGTTCTATACCAAGGGCAATACGTTGAAGAGCCTCCGCACGGCCGGCGAACAAATCGGGGTACAGAAAGATATATTCCTATTCAACAGCCAATTGCAGACCACGCAAACGGAGGGCGAAATAAACCGTTTGCGCCACGCCATGCAGGATGACGGCCGTATTGTGGAACTGCGCCGTTCGGTGCGGATGGCCGCCGAATCTCAACTGGCAAACGGCGTGATTGACATGACCGACTTATTGCAGAAAATTACCGATGAGACGACGGCCATATTGAACCGGAATCAACATGAAATAGAGTTGCTGCAGGCGACCTGCCGGCTCAAACACACTTTAAATCAATAAAACGGAAAGAGGATATGAAACGGATAATGCTTTACATAGCGGCGGCCATAGTCCTGACCGCCTGCAACGGAAAGAACGGTTTTGACGCTTCGGGTTCGTTCGAGGCCACGGAAATCACGGTATCGGCGGAGGCGACGGGACGGATTTTGTGTTTCGACATTGCGGAAGGCGTGACCGTGAAGGCCGGCGAGGCGGTCGGAGCCATCGACAGCCTGCAGCTACACCTGCAGCGGCAGCAACTCAAAGCCCAACAGACCGCCCTGTTGAGCAGCCGCCCCGATATGCAGACCCAGGCGGCCGCGTTGCGCGAACAGATTGCCAAACAGAAAACGGAGCTACGGCGCGTGCGGAATATGCTCAAAGAGGGGGCGGCCACCCAAAAGCAAGCCGACGACATAGAAGCGCAAGTCCGCATTTTGGAACGCCAACTGTCGGCCACCCTTTCGACGCTCGGCAACAATACGGCCACCATCAATGAAAACGCGGCCGCCTTGGACGCACAGATAGCCGCATTGGAAGACCGCATCGCCAAATGCCGCATCGTGGCGCCCGTGTCGGGCACCGTGCTGGTCAAATACGCCGAAGCGGGCGAGATGACCGCCGCGGGACGGCCGCTGTTCAAGATGGCCGACTTGACCGATATGTATCTGCGGGCTTATTTTACCTCCGACCAGCTGGCTTCGGTAAAACTTGGCGACCAAGTGACGGTAACGGCGGATTTCGGCGGCAAGGAACGCTATACATACGAAGGCCGTATCGCCTGGATTGCCGCAGAGAGTGAATTTACGCCCAAGACCGTGCAAACCAAGAACTCGCGGGCGAACTTAGTCTATGCCGTGAAGATTGCCGTCAGGAACGACGGCCGGCTTAAAATCGGACTTTACGGCGAGGTGAAACTGTAGGGGTTTATGACTGTTATCGAAATAGACCGTCTCTCAAAGGGTTACGGCCCGGTGCAGGCGTTGGACGGGGTGTCGTTTTCGGTAGGCCGCGGCGAACTGTTCGGACTGATAGGGCCGGACGGGGCGGGCAAGACCACGTTGTTCCGGCTACTGACCACACTGATTTCGCCCGACGGCGGGAGCGCCGCCGTCGAAGGTCTGGACATCGTGCGCGACTACCGCCGCATCCGCGAACGGGTGGGCTATATGCCGGGGCGGTTCTCGCTCTACCCCGATTTGACCGTTGAAGAAAACCTCAACTTCTTTGCGGCCCTGTTCGGCACGCAGGTGCAAGACGCCTACGACCTCGTCGCCCCGATATACCGGCAGATAGAGCCGTTCAAAAACCGCCGCGCCGGCAAGTTGTCGGGCGGGATGAAACAGAAACTCGCGCTGTCCTGTGCGCTGATACACCGGCCTTCGGTGTTGTTTCTCGACGAACCCACGACCGGCGTCGATGCCGTATCGCGCGGCGAATTTTGGGATATGCTCGCCACCCTGAAGGCCAAAGGCATCACGATGCTGGTCTCCACGCCTTATATGGATGAGGCGAAACGCTGCGACCGCATCGCGCTCTGCAACGAAGGCCATATCTTGGGCATCGACACGCCGGCGGGCATCGTGTCCCGGTTTGACAGCCAACTGTATGCCGTTTCCGCCGGCGATATGTTCTCCCTGTTGCAGACGGCACGTCGCTTTGACGGGGTGACGGAATGCTATCCGTTCGGCAGCGCCCACCATCTGGTGGCCGGTGACCGCTTCGACGCAACGGCGTTTGCCAACGGTATGCAAGCGCAGGGGTTGCGAAACGTGCGGATAGACCCGATTGTTCCCACCATAGAGGACGTCTTCATAAAACTGATGCAATGATGAAAGAGCCCGTCATATCCATCCGCGAACTGACCAAACGTTTCGGCGGTTTTACCGCCGTGGACCGTATCTCGTTCGACGTTTACAAAGGCGAGATTTTCGGATTCCTCGGCGCCAACGGCGCGGGCAAGACCACGGCGATGCGTATGCTGTGCGGATTGAGTTTCCCCACTTCGGGGAGCGGCACGGTGGCCGGTTTCGACGTGATGCGCGAGGGCGAAATGATCAAGCGCCATATCGGCTACATGAGCCAACGGTTTTCGCTCTACGACGACTTGACCGTTATGGAGAACATCCGTCTTTTCGCAAGCATCTACCGAATGACGCCTTACCGCACCCGACGCCGGGCCGTCGAACTGCTGTCACGGCTCAACTTCCTCAACGAACGCCACACATTGGTCGGGGCCTTGCCGCTCGGCTGGAAACAGAAACTCGCCTTTTCGATAGCGACGCTCCACCGCCCCGAAATCGTCTTTTTGGACGAGCCGACCGGTGGCGTGGATCCCATTACGCGCCGCCAATTCTGGGAATTAATCTACGAGGAAGCCCACCGGGGCACCACCGTCTTCGTCACGACCCACTACATGGACGAAGCGGAATACTGCGCACGCGTTTCGATTATGGTGGACGGCGAAGTCCGCGCCCTCGATACGCCGGAAGCCCTGAAACGACAATTCGCCGCCGGGTCGATGGATGAAGTCTTCCGCACCATCGCCCGTGGCGCCAAACGAGCCGAATGATATCATGAACACCAACATCGCACATTTCATCCGCAAAGAGTCGCTGCATATCCTGCGCGACAAACGCACGCTGCTCATCGTCTTGCTGCAGCCCGCCGTGATGCTTTTGCTGTTCGGCTTCGCCATATCGACCGAGGTGAACGACGTGCGCGTGGCCGCGGTGGCCCCGCACCGCACGGAGGGCGTGACGGAAACCGTTGACCGTGTGGCCCACAATCCGAACTTCACGTTTTACGGCTATATACAACAGAACGAAATAGACGATGTGCTGCGGCGCGGCGACGTGACGGCCGTGGTGGTTTTCGCCGACGACTACGACCGGCAAATGATGCAGGCCTCGCAAGGCCATGCCGTGACGCCGCCCGTTCAAATTGTCGTCGATGCCTCCAACACCAACATCGCGGGCACGGCAACGGCCTACCTGCAAAATATCCTGCTCGGGGCTTCGGCCCAATCGCTGTTTGAAACGCGCCTGCTCTACAACCCCCAGATGAAGAGTGCCTATAATTTCGTGCCGGGCATCATGGGCGTAATCTTCATTCTGGTCTGCGCCATGATGACGTCCGTTTCCATTGTCCGTGAAAAAGAGGTCGGCACGATGGAGGTATTGCTCGTTTCGCCCGTGCGCCCGACCAAAATCATCCTCGCCAAGATGATTCCCTATTTCGCCATTTCGTGCGTTACGCTCGCCCTCATCTTGCTTATTTCCCGCTTTGTGCTCGACATACCCATGAGCGGCGGTATCGGCGGCATCGTCTTCGTTTCGCTCGTCTATTTAGCGCTGGCGCTCGCGCTCGGCCTCCTGATTTCAACTTTCGCCCGCACGCAAATAGCCGCATGGATGGTTTCGGCCGTGGTGATGCTGATGCCGATGATTATGCTGTCCGGTATGCTGTTCCCCCTTGAGAACCTGCCTCTCATATTGCAAGGCCTGTCCTGCGCCATACCCGCAAGGTGGTATATATCCGCGATGCGGAAGATGATGATTGAAGGGCTACCGCTCGGAGCCGCCATCATGGAGCTGTCTATACTGTGCTTCATGCTCGCGGCCGTCTTGGGCCTTGCTTTCAAAAAGTTCAACGACAAACTCGACTGACCCATGCGCACCTTCCTTGTCTTGATACAGAAAGAATTCACGCAGATACGCCGCAACGCTTTCCTGCCCCGGTTCATCGTGGCGTTTCCCATCCTGATTATGCTTGTCATGCCGTGGATAACGACCATGGACGTGCGCCATGTCGGCGTGGCGGTGGTGGACAATGACCGGTCAAGCGTTTCGCGCCGCATCCTGTCGCACATAGGCGCCACCAACTGGTTTTCACTGCACGATATGACCGCCGACTATGCGACGGCCCTGAAACAGTTGGAACAGGGCAAAGTGGACGTCATCGTAGAGATTCCCGAACACTTCGAACACGACATGATACGTGCCGAACCGCGCCCCATCGGTATCTCGGCCAATGCGGTGAACGCGATGAAAGGCTCGCTGGGTATGCAGTATGTGTTGCAGACCGTGACCAAAACGCTTAAAGAGTTGCAGGCCGAACGCGGCCTAACGGCGACCGCCTCGGAACTGATAGTGGTGCAGAACCGCTACAATCCGTCGCTCAATTACCGCCACTACATGATTCCCGCGCTGATGATCATGCTGATGGTGCTGATATGCGGATTTCTACCCACGCTCAACATCGTGGGAGAGAAAGAGGTGGGCACCATCGAACAAATCAACGTGACGCCTCTGAGCAAACTTACCTTTTCGCTGGGAAAACTCGTCCCCTACTGGATTATCGGCCTCTTTATGCTGACGGTGGCGATGCTGATTGCCTGGGCGGTCTATGGGCTGTGGCCGGCAGGCTCACTGTGGGCCATCTATGCGGCGGCCATACTGTTCATCCTTGTTATGTCGGGCTTGGGCGTCACCATCGCGAATATTTCGGACACGATGCAACAGGCCATGTTCGTGATGTTTTTCTTCGTGATGATATTCATGTTGATGAGCGGATTGATGACGCCGATTGAGTCGATGCCGCGATGGGCGCAGACGGTGACCCTCTTTCTGCCGCCGCGCTATTTTATCGAAGTCATGCGCGCCGTCTATCTCAAAGGCACGGCCTTTGCCGAATTGTGGCGTTGCTTCGCCGCCTTGGGGCTATTCGCCTTCCTCTTCAACCTTTTGGCCGTGGTGACGTATAAAAAACAGGCCTGAGACCCTTACGCGCCAAGTACAAGGATAAAAACCGAATTTCTTAGTATCTTTGTACGCTATGGGAGCTTTTATACAATGGTGCCTGGATCACCTCAACTATTGGACCGTCACGCTCTTGATGACCATCGAGAGTTCGTTCATTCCGTTTCCGTCGGAGGTCATCGTGCCGCCGGCCGCCTACCGCGCGGCCTCTACGGGCGAGATGAGCCTGCCGGTCATCCTGCTCTGCGCCACGCTCGGCGCCGTGCTGGGGGCGCTTATCAACTACGGCTTGGCCGTATGGCTCGGCCGCCCGCTCGTACTCAAATTCGTGAACAGCAAGGTGGGGCATCTGTGTATGCTCAACGAAGAGAAACTGCATAAGGCGGAGGCCTATTTCAACCGGCACGGCGCCGTTTCGACGCTCGTGGGACGGCTTATCCCGGCCATCCGTCAGCTGATTTCGATTCCGGCCGGTCTGTCGGGCATGAAACTGCTGCCGTTTATCGGCTACACGGCCTTGGGGGCGGGCATCTGGAACAGCGTGCTGGCCGGCCTCGGCTACTGGTTAGAGTCGCAAATCCCCGAAGACCGCCTCATCGACACCGTGACGCGGTACAGCCATGAAATCGGCTACGGCATCGCGGCCGTCGTGGCCGTCGCGCTCCTGATGGTCTTTGTCCGCAACCGCCTTAAAAATAAAAATCGCTCCGAAAATCAATAAAGCGCCATGAAAATATTCGCCAAATACGGCCTGCTCTCAGGCCTGTTCTCGCTGACGGCCCTCTGCCTGTCGCCCGCCGCCCACGCCCAATACACCGTGGAGTCGGTGCAGGGGGTTACCGAAACGCCCATGAGCCGCGGCCTGTTCTACTACCTGCCGCAGAACGGCATCGAGTTGCGGCTTACCGTAGAGAAAACCACGTACAAGAAAGGTATATACGGCGACTACGCCGCCAAGCTCCTCGGCATCGACAACTATATCAAAGAGGAGAAAAGCGTTTATAAAATCGTGTCGGCCGAACTGCGCAACACCGTGCAGCCCGACCCGCAACAGCAGTTCTGCATCTACGCCGCCCGCGCCGACCAATTCCCCGACCTGAGCCTGTCGCCGGACGGCATCCTGGCCTCGGTCAACCATCCCAAGCCCAGCCTGCACCGCATGGCCGCCACCGACGGCCTCCGCCCGCGTCAAGGCGGCGAACACCGCAGCAGCATCGGCTCGCTGGGCGTCAAGGCCCCGTTCGCCGACCTGAACGTCTATGAGAAATACGACACCACCTATGTGGAGGAATGGAAAGACACCACGCGCGTGCTGCGCACGGTGCTGACGCCGGTGGTGGAAGCCAAGAGCCTGGCGCAGAAAGCCGAAGAAATCGCCAACCTCATCATCGAGAGCAAGAAATACCGCATCGACCTGCTGACGGGCTTGCAGGAGGTGAACTACGCGCCGCAGACGATACAGTTCATGTACGACCACCTGCTGCAAATCGAAAACGAATATATGGAGAGCTTTACGGGCGTCATCAGCCGCTCGGAAGCGCACTACACGTTCCGCATCGACATCGGCGACACGACGACCCGCTACCCCGTGGCGTTCTTCAACGCCCAAAACGGCATCCAGCCGATAACGCCCGATGAACTCGCCCTCGTGAAGCCGGGCGACGAAGACGTGCTCTGCATCCAACTCTCGCCTCTGCCCTATGCCGGCGACCAGGCGCTGATTTGCGAACAGAGCCGTCTGGACTTGAAGAAGCCGACGCCCAAGGGCATCCACTACCGTCAGCCGCAGGCCGTTACCGCACAGGTACGCCTCGGCGCGCAACCGCTGCAACAGACCGACCTGTTCGTGGCCCAATGGGGCGACGTGCTCGTGCTGCCCGTGGTGAAGGGCGCGATGATTCAGCTGGACCCGACCACCGGCGCGCTGCTTTACATGGGCCGCCCGTTTGAGCCGGCCGAACCGCGCCACCCCATGCCTCACCCCGCTAAAATGATGAACCATGGCGACTGTCCGTTCCAAGAACCGCAAGAATAAAGGGCAAGGCGGCAAGCCGCAACGCCCCAAGGTCAAATACTGCAAGGTGGCTTTCTCCATTTCGGAGAAGGAGCGGAACGAGTTGCTGCAGTTCTGCGCGCACGACGGCATCGCGCTCAAAGCCCTGTACAAGAAGGCTGCCCGCCTCTACGTAAAGGAGCGGAGCGAGCAGTTGCGCAAGGAAGAGGAACTGTCGGAAAACCAGCTCGACCTGTTCAAACCGATTCCCTACCAGACCAAATTGATTTTTTAAGCGTTTTAACCATGAAACCGGCCTTTTTATCGACTTATTATCCGGGTGACCCCACGGGGGCTGACGC
>CAYTZG010000036.1:0-9138 GCA_964442435.1 uncultured Bacteroidaceae bacterium
GAACGCTTACCATCATCAAGGGCGCGCTTGACAACATCAAGCTGCGCCACGGCATAGACATCGACATAGAGGCCATTCCGCTCGACGACAAGCTTACCTACGACCTCTTCAGCCGTGGCGACACCAACGGCATCTTCCAGTTCGAATCCGAGGGCATGAAGAAATATATGCGGGAGCTCAAGCCCAACCGGCTTGAAGACATCATCGCCATGAACGCCCTCTACCGGCCGGGTCCCATGGACTACATCCCCCAGTTCATCCGCCGCAAGGAGGGCAAGGAGGAAATCCAGTACGACCTGCCCGAAATGGAAGAATACCTCAAAGACACCTATGGCGTTACGGTCTATCAGGAGCAGGTCATGCTGCTTTCGCAAAAGCTGGCGGGCTTCTCCAAGGGCGATGCCGATAAGCTCCGCAAGGCCATGGGTAAGAAGCAGAAAGACGTGCTGGACAAGATGAAGGGCAAGTTCATGGACGGTTGCAAGGCCCATCAGTTGGACGAGAAAATCTGCAGCAAGGTGTGGACCGACTGGGAAGCCTTCGCCTCCTATGCGTTCAACAAGTCGCACGCCACCTGCTACGCTTGGATAGCCTATCAGACCGCCTACCTCAAGGCCCACTATCCGGCCGAGTTCATGGCATCGGTGCTCACCAACAACCTCAGCGCCATCGACAAGATATCCTTCTATATGGAGGAGTGCCGGCGCATGAAGATAGACTTGCTCGGCCCCGACATCAACGAGAGTCAGACCAACTTCACGGTCAACGCGCAGGGCGCGATCCGTTTCGGGCTGTGCGCCGTCAAGAATGTGGGCGCCAACGTTGTGGAAGCCTTGGTCACCGAGCGCGAAACGAACGGGCCGTTCCAAAACATCTTCGATTTCGTCAAGCGGGCCTCGTTCAAGAACCTGAACAAACGCTGCATGGAATCGTTGGTCAAGGCCGGCGCGTTCGACAGTTTCGGCACGCCCGACCGCGCGGCTTATTTCTACCAGCGCCCCCACGACGACCGCAATTTCATCGACCAGCTCATCCAATACGCCTCCCAGTATCAGAAAAACTTGGCCTCGGCGCAGACGAGCCTGTTCGGCGCGTTTGAGGAGGCGGAGGGCGATACGGGCGGCGCGGGCGCCGGCCTTGACATCCCCGAAACGGAGCCGTGGAGCATGATAGAAAAGGCCAAGTACGAAAAGGAAGTCACGGGTTTCTATATATCGGATCACCCGCTCAACCAGTACAAGTTCGAGATAGACCAGCTGACGACGGTTTCCGTGGCGCAACTCAAGGACATTCCGGCCAATTGGGCCAACCGCACGCTGCGTTTCGGCTTTATGGTCACGGGCGCGTTCCACGGCACCACCAAAACCGGCAAGGCCTACGGCAAGATAACGATAGAGGATTTCGACGACTCCTACGAATGGGCGTTTTTCGGAGAATCCTATCTTAAATTCAAGCACCTGTTCAACGTGGGCGACTTCCTCTTCGCGCAAGCTACGCTTAAACCGAGATGGGGGCGCGAGGACAATTTAGAGGTCACGGCCACGCATATGATGCCGTTGGGCGACGCCTTGGACTATTACGCCAAGTCGGTGGAAATAGACCTCGGGCTGCCTTATATCACGCCGCAGATGACGCAGGCGTTCCAGCAACTGTTGAAACAGCATCTGGTCAAGAGCAAGAAAGAGACGGCGGAGGGCAACGGGGCTTCGGTGCAGTTCCATGTCCGCAACGGGGATATGACGCTCAATATGCCGGTCAGGGCCGGCCGCGTGCGCGTGTCGGACTTCGTACAGGCCTTGAAGGCCGCCGACTTGCCCAGTGTGGAGTATCGGATTATGAAATAGGGCGGGTGTTCAAGCACCCAATCGCTAAAACTTAACCGAGAACCCCAAGTTATAGACGAGTTTGTTCAGCGTCAGGTTGGCCGGTTGCACCAAGGGCGTGTTCTGCATGTCCACGATATTGTAGAGGTAGTAGTTCTCTTTCTGCAGGTAATACGCCACCGCGAAGTCGATGGCCCAGCGGCCGAACGCGACGCCCACGCCCGCGCTGAACGTATGGTTGGCCCAATTGCGGCTGATGTTCTTGTCGCGGAACGGCGAGGAGTTGAACACGTAGCCGGCGCGGAAACGGCCGATGCCCGCGCGCCATTCCGTACCTACGCGCAACACGCCGCCCACTTGGTAGTTGTCTTTGACCAGCTGGTTGATTTGCTGCTCATAGCGCCAGTCGTCGTTGACCCTAATCTGCATATCGTTGTAGTTCACGATTTCGCCTTCCACATCCACCACGCCGTGTTGCCCGATGATGAAGCCGAGGGCCGCGCCGGCGCGGAGCGGCGTTTGGATGTTGTATTTGTATTCGGAATGGGTCTCGCCGGAGGGGGAGCCCGGCAGCGGGTTGCCGTCCTCATCGGTGGGCCACGTCATGTAGGTCGATAAGTCCACCGTATAGTCTTCGTTGAGCGCATAGTAGGTGGGCGTATGGAACCACGCGCCGATGCGCAGATAGTCCAAAGCCTGATACATGACGCCTATTTTGAACGTAAAGCCCGCGCCCGATACCGACAGGCGTTCGCCCAATTCGTAACTCTGGAAGTTATACGGATAACGGGCGCCCGTCGGCACGCTCTCGCCAAGCGTGGAGCGGTTGTAATAGTGAATGAACGGGATGCCGAAGTTCATACCTATATATACTTTGTCCGCGACGTTGCCGCTGAACGCGATGGCCAATTCCGAAATATTGCCGTTGGTGTACCAGCGTTTGTATTGGTTCAGGTTGCCGCCCGCCAAAAACGTGGAGAAATGCCCCAGCGCGTCGGGGCCGTCAAGCAGGTAGGCGTTGTAGGCCAAGCTGCCCGCAGCGTTCAGCGTGCCGTCGCCGTAGTCGTCCGGCACCAGTGCGCCGTAGTTCTCCGCCGCCACGGCCTCCATGTACGACGACTGCGGGTTGAAGCCCGATACGAGGTAGGCGCCCGTATAGTCGTTGAGCCGGTTTACGCCCACGGCCATCTGTAAACGTTTAAGCCCCTTGTTCTCTTCCTTGTTCATCAGCAGCCATACCGCGCTGGCTTCGGGCAGGTTGACGCGGGTTTCGTTGTCGCGGTGCGTCTCGCCGTAGTAGTCGGCCACGCCGTTGCCCGACGTGATGCTGCCGCTCACACTGATTTCCTCGCGCGAATAAAGCCCCATGCCGGCCGGGTTGACCGTAATGGCCGAAAAGTTGGCGCCCAACGCGCCGAAGGCGCCGCCCATGGCCGTAAAGCGGGGTGAGCCGGACGGGTTGAGCAACGAATAACGCAACAGGTCATCGGTGTTTTGGGCGTGGAGGGCGCCCGCGCCGCCGAGCAACAGGGCGCAGGCCAAAGTCAGCGTGCGGTAATATATATAAGAAAACTGCTTTTTCATGGTCTTATAAAGGTGTTTGGGTTAGGGGTATCGCTATTTTGTGCCTCGTTTAAGGTTGGTTGAGGTTATCGGCGGCGCGTACTGCCGCCACCGGAGTTGCCGCCACTGCTGCCGCCCGAGCTTCTCGAACCGCCGGAGCCGCTACCGCCGCCCGTGGAGTAGGAACGCGACGGGCTGCTGGTTGTGGTGCTCCGTACCGCCGGTGTGGACGTCCGTGTGGGGGTGGCGGCAGGCCGCACGGCAGGCGCGCTCTGCCGTGCGGGCGCACTCTGTTGCGTGGTGCCGGGGCGTGTGGACGAGCCGTTGGTCTGGCGTTGCGACTGCGGGCTGTAATAGCTGGCGCCGTTGCGGACGCCGCTGTTGTAGGCCGGTGCCGTATAGGCGTTGGGACGGCTGGTATGCTGCGGGTTTACGCTCTGTTGCGGGTTGGCCGTGCGTTGCGGCGCGGTGGTCGTATTGACGCTGCGTTGCGGGCTTGCCGTCCGCTGTTGTGTCGCACTGCCGTTCATGTGGGTGGACGTTTGGGTAGGCCGTACCGGGTTGGTCGTGCTGCCGCTGCGTTGCGGCGCGGTGGTCGGGTTGCCGCTGCGCTGCGGATAGGCCGTGCGTTGCGGCGCGGTGGTCGTGTTCACGTTGCTTTCGGAAGCCGTGCCCCTTACGGGCGTATTGCCGTTGTAGCGTTGGGCGCCATCGTTGACGCGCGTGGAGGTTTGGGTGGGGCGTACCGGGTTGGTCGAAACCGCGCCGCTACTGCCGCCCGTCCTGCGGCTGTTGCTTTGTCCGAGGCTTGCCCGTTCCTGCTGTACGGCCGCTTGGTAGCGTTCGCCGAAAGAAGACGAAGTGCCGCGCCGCACCGAATTGCCCGTGGTCGCGTTGCCGCCCGTCGTGCCCGAATTACCCGCGCCGCCACTGTTGCCGCCGCGTTGAACCACCAGCGGTTGGGTGCCGCTTCCGCTGCCCGCCCCGCTGTGGCCGCGCCGGATTTCCTGTTTGTAATACGTGTTAGGGTCGTAGGAATTGTAGAAATAATCGTTGCAGGCCCAGCCGTTGCCCCAATAGGCGTCATGATAACCGTCCCAATAGCCGTTCCAGTAGCCGTTGTTCCAGCCGCCCCAGTAACCGCCGCCCCAATAGGCGGGCCCCCAGTAGGTGGGGCCCCAGTAACCGGGCCAGCCCCAGTCCCAATAAGCGTAAGAGGGCCAGTAGTGGTAAGGTCGGTACCAGAACGGGTCGTAGCCGAAGCCTATCGACCAGCCCCCGCCGTAAACCGCCACCGAAGGCACCCAGTTGTTGAAGCCCAGATAGATGCTCGTGCCGTAGGAATCGGGGTTTTGGTCGTACCAATACGTGTTCGTATAATAGTCGTCGTAATAATTGTCGGTGATGTAGTCGTCCTGATGAAAACGGCGCAGACGCGAGGAATACTCGTAGTCGTAGTAATTGTCGTAGTCGAATTCGGGATAATCGTAAGCGGCCGTGTCTTCTTCGTAGGCGTAGTATTCGCCGGTTTCCTCGTCGTAATAATAGGTGGGTTCCGCGGTCTGTTGCGCTTGGTTGCGGGCTTTGGCGGCCTTCGCCAACGCCTGTCTTTCCTGCGCCTGCGTGGGGGCGTGGCCGTAAACGTCGTCGTAGTCGAAATTCATATAGACGCTGTTGCAGCCCACGGCCAAAACCGCCGCCAAAGCCATGAGCAGGCCGTTGCCCGCCGTTTTTGTTCCCGTTATGTTCCGTAAGGCCGTTTTCATATCGCCTCCTTTTGCTAAAATTTCGTATTTTTGCAGGTTTTCAAGACCTCGACCCCTGTGCGGGGCGGACGTCGGTTGAAAACTATGCAATATTTGTACCAAACCCCATAAAACCATGGCAAAAAATTTCACGAAACGGGAAGAAAATTATTCCGAATGGTATAACGACTTGGTTGTGAGGGCCGATTTGGCCGAGAGTTCGGCCGTGCGCGGCTGCATGGTCATCAAGCCCTACGGCTACGCCATTTGGGAAAAGATGCAGGCGGCGCTCGACAAGATGTTCAAGGATACGGGTCATCAGAACGCCTATTTCCCGCTGTTCATCCCCAAATCGTTTTTCAGCCGCGAGGCCGACCACGTGGCCGGTTTCGCCAAGGAATGCGCCGTGGTGACGCACTACCGCCTCAAGGCCGACGAAGCCGGCGGCGTGAGCGTCGATCCGGCCGCCCGTCTCGAAGAAGAGCTCATCGTTCGGCCCACGTCCGAAACCATTATCTGGAATACGTACAAAGGCTGGATTCAGTCGTACCGCGACCTGCCTATCCTCGTCAACCAGTGGGCCAACGTCGTGCGCTGGGAGATGCGCACGCGGCTGTTCCTGCGCACGGCCGAATTCCTGTGGCAGGAAGGGCATACGGCGCACGCCACGCGCGAGGAAGCCGAGGCCGAAGCCCGCAAGATGCTGGACGTCTATGCCGATTTCGCCGAAAATTTCATGGCCATGCCCGTCATCAAGGGCACCAAGACGCCCAACGAACGTTTCGCGGGTGCGTTGGAGACCTATTGCATCGAAGCCATGATGCAGGACGGCAAGGCCCTGCAGGCCGGTACGTCGCATTTCTTGGGTCAGAATTTCGCCAAGGCGTTCGACGTCACGTTCCTCAACAAGGAAAACAAGCTCGAACACGTATGGGCCACGTCCTGGGGCGTTTCCACGCGCTTGATGGGCGCGCTCATCATGACCCACTCCGACGACCACGGCTTGGTGCTGCCGCCTAAGCTCGCGCCCATTCAGGTGGCCATCGTGCCCATTTTCAAGAACGCCGAGCAGCTGGCGCAGATTACCGAAAAGGTCAACGGCATCAAGGCCGCGTTGGAAGCGCAGGGCATCAGCGTCAAGTACGACGACCGCGACAGTCAGAAGCCGGGCTGGAAGTTCACCGAATACGAGTTCAAGGGCGTGCCCGTGCGCATCGCCATCGGCCCGCGCGACTTGGAGGAAGGCACGGCTGAGGTCTGCCGCCGCGATACGTTGGAAAAGAGCGTCCACGCCATGGACGACCTTACGCGCTTCGTACCCGCCCTCTTGGCCGAGATTCAGAAAAACCTGTTCGACCGCGCGCTCAAACACCGTCAGGACAACACCATCAAGGTGGATACGTGGGAGGAGTTCAAGGAGAAAATCGAACAGGGCAAGTTCATTTTGGCGCATTGGGACGGCACCACCGAAACCGAGGTCAAGATCAAAGAGGAAACCAAGGCCACGATTCGCGCCCTGTCGTTCGATTTGCCGGAGGAAGAAGGCAAGTGTATATACACGGGCAAGCCTTCGCGCCGCCGGGTCATTTTCGCCAAAGCATACTAACATCAAGGCGGCATGAAGTTTCTCATCGTAGGATTGGGCAATATAGGCAGCGAGTACGCGGGCACGCGCCACAACATCGGCTTTATGGTCGTGGACCGTTTGGCCGCCGCGTCCGACGCCGCGTTTACGAGCGACCGCTACGCTTCCGTGGCCACGGTGCGTTGCCGGGGGCATCAACTCATACTCATCAAGCCGTCCACCTATATGAACCTGAGCGGCAAGGCCGTGCATTACTGGCTCACGAAAGAGAAAATAGACGTGAGCCGCTGCTTGGTCGTCGTGGACGATTTGGCGCTCGAAACCGGGCAGTTGCGCATGAAGTCGGGCGGCAGTGACGGCGGCCACAACGGGCTGGCGCACATTGCCGAAACCTTGGGCACCACGGCTTTCCCGCGCCTGCGCTTCGGCATAGGCCATAACTTCGCCAAGGGCTTTCAGATAGAATATGTGTTGGGGCGCTTCGAAAAGGCCGAGGCCGAAGCCGTGGAAGCCAAGCTCGACACGGCCTGCGAGATGATTCAGAGTTTCGCTTTCGCGGGCATCGAACGCACGATGAACGCCTACAACAACAAATAATCCTTGCATGGCGGCTTACGGCATCATTCTGTGGGGCGTGCTTTGCCTCTTGCTGTGGGGCATGGCGGCTTGCTTCCGGGCGGCGCGCATCGTGTGGGCGGAGCAGGGCGCCGACACCGAGAATCTGGCGCTCCGTTTCTCGCACGACTTTTCGCTGTTCGGGCTGTTTGTCATAGGGTTCTCTTTTCCGGCCGCATGGTATATACAACTTTCGGGCCTCGTGTTGCTGTTGCTCACGGCCGAGCTGTGGCCGGCCGTCTATGCGCGCCGCCACGAAGAACGCCTGCGGTTCAGGCTGGCGCCGGTGGTGGAGGCCGTGCGCTGGCTGTTTTTCCCGCTTACCCGTCGGCTCACGCGCATCGATACGGTCTTGGAGCAAAAGGCGGAGGAAAACGAAAAGTCGTTTTCCATCGAGCAGGTTTCTTCGGCCTTGGAAGCCGTTTCCCAAGCGCAGAATACGGTTCAGGAAGTCAAGATATTGCAGGGCATCGTGCAGTTCGGCGAGTTGGAGGCCAGCGCCATTATGACGCCGCGCGTCAACATGGTGTGCGTGCCGGCTTCGGCGCGTTTCGACGAGCTGATGCGGCTTGTACGCGAGGCCGGCTATTCGCGTATGCCCGTCTATCAAGAGAGTTTGGATAAGATTATCGGCGTGCTGCATATCAAAGACGTGTTGCCGCATTTGCAGGCCGCGCCCGATTTCGACTGGCGCAAGCTCGTCCGCCCGGCCTTCTTTACGTCCGAAACCGAGCGCATCGACGCGCTCATGCGCCGCTTGCAGGAAAGGCGCGTGCACATGGCCATCGTAACCGACGAATACGGCGGCACCAGCGGTTTGGTTACGCTGGAAGATATTTTGGAAGAGGTGGTGGGCGACATCAGCGACGAGTTCGATGACAGCGGCGAAGAAGCCCTGTACCGCAAGATAAACGGACAGACCTATCTGTTCGACGCCCGTATGCCCATTCACGATTTCTGCCGCCTGATGAACCTCAAGGAAGAGTTTTTCGAAGACTACGAAGAGGGCGAATACGAAACGCTGGCGGGCTTCGTCTTGGAGCGGCTGGGCCGTTTCCCGAGGCGGGACGAGAAGGTGTCGGCCGGCGCCTACGATTTTACCGTGGTGTCCGTTGACCGCCGCCGCATCAAACAGATAAAAATGACGGTTCGGGATGAAGCATAAACGTAAAGCGAACGGGCGCGGCCTGTGCGGGCGCGCCGCATGGAGGCTTTGCCTCCTGGCCGTGGCCTTGGGCGGTCTTGTAACGGCCTGCCGCCAGTCTTATACGCCCAAACCCCGCACCTACATCCATATCGAGTTGCCCGAAAAGGCCTACCGCGTCTTCGATTCGGCGGCCTATCCGTTCCGCTTCGAACTGCCCGTTTATGCGACGTTCAAGCCCGTCAAGGCGCAGACGTGGGCCGACATAGAGGTGCCCTCGCTGGGCGCCACCGTCAATTTTACGTATATCGCGCATCCGGATTTGGACTCCTGCATCCGCAACAGCCTGTTTTTCGTGGAGCGCAACCTGCCCAAGGCCAACGGCCTGCACGAAACGGAAATCAACCGTCCCGACGATAACGTCTATGGTTATATCTACGATTTGACGGGGCCCGAGGTGGCCACCACCTGCCAGTTCTATCTTACCGACCGCAACCGCCATTTCGTGCGCGGCGCGCTCTATCTCAACTGCGTGCCCAACAACGACTCCCTGGCCCCCGTGCTGGACTTCCTGCGGGCCGACATCGCCCGTATGATAGAGACGTTCGCGTGGAAATGAAAGACCCCGCCGGAAAACCGGTCGGGGGTTCGTTTTATCTGCCG
>CAYTZG010000037.1:0-7740 GCA_964442435.1 uncultured Bacteroidaceae bacterium
GGTAAGACGCTTGTGGAGACGTTGCCGGTTTACCTCAACGCCTTGCCCGGCGAGGGCGTCCATGTGGTGACGGTGAACGACTACCTGGCCAAGCGTGACTCGGAATGGATGGGGATGCTGTTTGAATTCCACGGCCTTAAGGTGGACTGCATCGACAAGCACCAGCCCAGCAGCGAGGCGCGCCGCAAGGCTTATCTGGCCGACATCACCTACGGTACCAACAACGAATTCGGCTTTGACTACCTGCGCGACAATATGTGCCGCCACCCGGAAGAGCTCGTGCAGCGCAAGCACAACTACGCGATTGTGGATGAGGTCGATTCAGTCTTGATTGACGACGCGCGGACGCCTCTGATTATTTCGGGCCCCACGTTCAAGGGCGAGAATCAGGACTTCGAACGGCTCAAGCCGCAGATAGAGAAGATATATAACGCGCAGCGGACCGAAATCACGCAGGTGCTGGCCGAGGCCAAGCGGCTGCTGTCGGGCACGCCCTCGCCCGAGGACGAGAAGAAAGGCGGGGAGTTGCTGTTGCAGGCGCACCGCGGCTTGCCGAAGAACAAGGCGCTCATCAAGTTCCTCAGCGAGCCGGGCATGAAGACGCTCTTGCAGAAGACCGAGAATTTCTACCTGCAGGAACAGGGCAAGCATATGCACGTCATCGACGACAAGCTGTTGTTCGTCATTGACGAGAAGCTGAACACGATAGACCTTACCGACCGCGGCGTGGACTTCCTCTCCGCGGGCGCGAACGACGCGCAGTACTACATCCTGCCGGACGTGGGCGCGCAGATCGCCGAGCTGGAGAAACAGCCGCTGAGCGAGGCCGAGAAGGCGGAGAAGAAGAACGAGATCATGCGCGACTACGCGATTCAGTCGGACCGCGTGCATACGCTCAACCAGTTGCTCAAGGCCTACACGCTGTTCGAGAAAGACGTGGAATACGTGGTTATCGACAACGAGGTCAAGATTGTGGACGAACAGACGGGCCGTATCATGGACGGCCGCCGTTATTCGGACGGTCTGCACCAGGCCTTGGAAGCCAAGGAAAACGTCAAGGTGGAGGCCGCCACGCAGACTTACGCCACGATTACGTTGCAGAACTACTTCCGTATGTACGCCAAGCTCGCCGGTATGACCGGTACGGCCGAGACGGAAGCGGGCGAACTTTGGAATATATACAAATTGGACGTGGTCTGCATCCCGACCAACCGTCCCGTCATCCGCGAAGACCGCGAGGATTTGGTTTACAAGACCAAGCGCGAGAAATACAATGCCGTCATCGAGGAAATCGTGTCGTTGACCCAAGCCGGCCGGCCGGTGTTGGTGGGTACCACTTCGGTCGAGATTTCGGAATTGCTGAGCCGTATGCTCAAGGGCCGCGGCATCGCGCACAACGTCTTGAACGCCAAGTTGCATAAGAAAGAGGCCGATATCGTGGCCGAGGCCGGCCGCGCCGGCACGGTGACGATTGCCACGAACATGGCCGGCCGTGGTACCGACATCAAGTTGGGCGAAGGCGTCAAGGAGGCCGGCGGTTTGGCCATCATCGGCACCGAACGCCACGAGTCGCGGCGTGTGGACCGTCAGTTGCGCGGCCGTGCCGGCCGTCAGGGCGACCCGGGCTCGTCGCAGTTCTTCGTCTCGTTGGAAGACAACCTGATGCGCCTGTTCGCCTCCCAGCGGATTGCGGCCGTCATGGACCGCATGGGCTACAAGGAAGGCGACGTCATTCAGGCGCCCATGATTACACGCGCCATCGAACGGGCGCAGAAGAAGGTGGAGGAGAACCATTTCGGCGTGCGCAAGCGCTTGTTGGAATACGACGACGTGATGAACGCCCAGCGCGAGGTCATCTACAAGAAACGCCGTCACGCGCTCTACGGCGATAGGCTCAGTTTGGACATCGCCAACATGATGTACGACACGGTGGAGAACCTGGTGGCCGAATTCAAGGACTGCCGCGACTACGAGGATTTCAACGGCCGTCTTATCCGCACGTTCGGCGTGGCATCGCCCGTGGCGGAAAACGAGGCGCTGGCGATGAAGGAGGAGCAGCTTACGGAGACAGTCTTCAAGGCCGTCTATGAAGCCTACAAGCAGAAGTCGGAGGCCATCATGCGCGCCGCCTATCCCGTCATAGAGTCGGTGCACGAACGGCAGGGCGACCGCTTCGAGAACATCGCCATACCCATCACCGACGGCCGCAAGACGCTCAACGTCGTGGCCAATATCAAGAAATGTTTGGAGTCGAATGGCAAGGAAATCATCTCGGCCATTCAGAAAGGGCTGTGCCTGGCGGTTATCGACGACGCTTGGAAAGAGCACCTGCGTGAGATGGACGACCTCAAGCAGTCGGTTCAGAACGCGACCTACGAGCAGAAAGACCCGCTGTTGATTTACAAGTTCGAGGCGTTCAACCTGTTCAAGCAGTTGATGGTGGATATCAACCGCGACGTGAGCGCGTTCCTCTGCCTCGGCCACCTGCCGATGGCGTCCCAAACCCAAATGGAGGAAGCGCGCGTGCAGCAGACCGACATGAGCCGTATGCGCATTTCGCGCCCCGACAGCGCGGGCGACGAAGGCCGCGCGCCGGTTCAGACGAACCAAACGCAGGAACGCGCCCGTCCGCAGCCCGTGCACGTGGAAAAGAAAGTGGGCCGGAACGACCCCTGTCCCTGCGGCAGCGGCAAGAAATACAAGAACTGTCACGGCAAAGACGAATAAGTCATGTACAACGAAGAGCAGATAAAGGATTTAGCGCAGCGGTTAGATGCGCTGAGGAGGTTTCTTTGACATCGAAGGCAAAGAAAAATTCGTAGCGGAGGAAGAGCGCAAGACCCAGGCGGAAGACTTTTGGAACGACCCCAAGCAGGCGCAGAAGACGCTCAAGGGCATCCGTTCGCAGAAGACGTGGATAGAGGCTTACGAGGCCCTGCGGCAGACGCAGGACGAGGTGGCGGTCATGAGCGAGTTTTTAGAGGCCGGCGAAGCCGCGGAAGCGGACGTGGATGAGGTTCTGCAGCGGTTCAGGACGCAGGTCGAGGAGTTGGAGTTCAAGAAGATGCTCTCCGAGGAGGAAGACCGCTTGGGCGGCATGGTCACGATCAATTCCGGCGCGGGCGGCACCGAGTCGCAGGACTGGGCGCAGATGCTCATGCGGATGTATATGCGTTGGGGCGAACGTCACGGCTACAAGGTCAGCGTGGTGGACTGCCAGGAGGGCGAACAGGCCGGCATCAAGTCGGCCACGTTGGAGTTCGAGGGGGATTTCGCCTACGGTTATCTCAAGAGCGAGAACGGCGTTCACCGGCTCGTGCGGATTTCGCCTTTCGACGCGGCGGCGCGGCGTCACACGTCCTTCGCTTCGGTCTATGCCTATCCCGTTATCGACGACAACATCGAGATAGAGGTCAACCCGGCCGACATCACGTGGGAGACCTACCGTTCGAGCGGCCCCGGCGGTCAGAACGTCAACAAGGTGGAGACGGCCGTCCGTCTGCGGCACGCGCCCACGGGCATCATCATCGAGTGTCAGATCACGCGCTCCCAGTTGCAGAACCGCGAAAAGGCCATGCAGATGCTCAAGTCGCAGCTCTATGAAATCGAGATGCGCAAGAAGCGCGAGAAAATAGCCGAGATAGAGGGGAGCAAGAAGAAGATAGAATGGGGTTCGCAAATCCGTTCGTATGTGTTGCAGCCTTACCGCATGGTCAAGGACTTGCGTTCCAACTACGAGACGTCCGACACCCAGGGGGTTTTGGACGGCGACATCGACGGATTGATAAAAAGCGTATTGTTGTTATAAGATTCGGGGGATATGTTGGAGAAACCGATTTTGATGCCGGAGAACGGCGCCTATGCGCTGACAATCATCGTGCCGGTATATAACGAGGAAGACAATATGGCGGCGCTGGAGGCGCGGCTTTCGGCCTATCTGCCCACGGCGCTCGTGCCCGCCTGCGTGCTGTTCGTCAACGACGGTTCGGCCGACGCCAGCCTGGCGCTCATCAAGGAAATCTGCGCGCGGCATCCGCATTTCTACTACATCAGTTTCGAGCAAAACGCGGGTCTGAGCGCGGCCATGAAAGCCGGCATAGACGTGGCGGTTTCGGACTACGTGGGCTATATGGACGCCGACCTGCAGACCACGCCCGAAGATTTCAACCTCTTGCTGCCGCACGTGGAGGCGTATGCGCTGGTCATGGGGATGCGGGCCAACCGCAAGGACTCCGGTTTCAAGAAGCTGCAGTCCAAAATCGCCAACGGCTTCCGCCGCGCCATGACGCACGACGGCGTGAGCGACACGGGCTGTCCGCTCAAAATCATGCGGACCGACTATGCCAAGCGCGTGCCGTTCTTTACGGGTATGCACCGTTTTCTGCCGGCCCTGATACAGTTGCAGGGCGGCAAGGTCAAGGAAATAGCGGTGCGCCATTTCCCGCGCACGGCCGGCGTTTCCAAATACCATCTGTGGAACCGGCTCGTGGGCCCGTTCATGGATTGCTTCGCGTACCGTTGGATGAGGAAGCGGTATATACGTTATGTCATCGGGGAGCGTAATTTTGAATGATTTTTGATGAGCCGTGATGTTGTCCGCCATTGATTTCAACGCCCTTTGGGAGTCTGTCGCCACGTGGTGGCGCGATGAGCCGATGAAGTGGCTTTACATCATCGGTTTTCTGGCGCAGGCCTTTTTCTCGGCGCGTCTGTTCCTGCAATGGCTGTTGTCGGAACGTTCGCGTCAGGTGGTCTCGCCCTCCGTCTATTGGATTCTGAGCATCGCGGGCTCCTACCTGCTGTTTATATACGGTTGGTTGCGCGACGATTTCGCCATTATCTTCGGGCAGTTCATCTCGTATTATATATACCTGTGGAACCTGCGGGAAAAGGGCCTGTTGGCGCGCGTGCCGGCCGTGTTCCGCTATGTGCTGGCGCTTACGCCCGTGGCCGCCGTGCTGTTGGCCATCGGCAATGCGGAAGCCTTTGCGCGCGACTTCTTCATGAACGAGCGGATTCCGTTTTGGCTCGTGCTGTTCGGCTCGTCGGGTCAAATCGTGTTCACGCTCAGGTTCATCTACCAGTGGTTCTATTCCTACAAGCGCAAGGCCTCCATCCTGCCCGTCGGCTTTTGGGTCATCAGCCTCGTGGGGTCGGGCCTCATCGTTTCGTACGGGCTTTTCCGGCGCGACCCGGTCATCATTCTCGGACAGTCGTTCGGCTTTGTGGCCTATATCCGCAACATCATGCTGGGCATGAAGGCGGCCAAGGCCGGGCAGAACGGCGATAAAACGCGGGAGGCATGAAATATCGGGCTTGGATAAGGGATTACGGCTGTTATCTGCTGTGGCTCGCGGCCCTGTTGCCGCTGGCGTTCCTGCGCGACTTCACGCCGTCCAACGAGCTGCGCTATATGTCGATTGCCGATGAGGCGCTGCGCGAAGGGCATTGGTTCGCCTTTTACCATCAGGGGGAACCCTATGCCGACAAGCCGCCGCTTTACCTGTGGCTCGTCATTTTGGGGAGGTGGCTGTTCGGCGACGGCTGCATGGGCTTTTTGAGCCTGTTTTCGATTTTGCCCGGCTTGGGCATCGTGGCGGTCATGGACCGTTGGGTGCGCGGTTGCGGCGGCTTGGACTTGACGCGCCGCCGGGCGGGGCAGTGGATGCTGCTGACAACGGCTTTCTTTGCGGGCGGCATGGTGGTCTTGCGCATGGATATGCTCATGAGCCTGTTCATCGTGCTGGCGTTGCGCGTGTTCTATCGTATATACGAAGGACGGGAAAGGGCGGGCGACCGCTGGTGGTTCCCGCTCCTCGTCTTTATGGCCCTGTTTACGAAAGGGCCCTACGGCGTGATGATACCGGTGGCGGGCGCCATGGTGTTCCTGTTGGTGGAACGCTGCGGCAAGACCTACCGCCGCGGCTTGTGGCGCCGTTGTTTCGGCTGGCGGTTTTGGCTCGTGCTGTTGGGCCTGTCGGGGCTTTGGTGGGGCATGGTCTATGCGGAAGGCGGCTACGGCTATCTGCATAACCTGCTGTTCAACCAAACCGTGCACCGGGCCGTGGACTCGTTCAGCCACAAGCGGGGCTTTTTCTATTATTTCTGGAGTTTCGGCCATGCGGCCGCCCCTTGGTCGCTGTTGTATGTGGCCGTGCTGCTGTCGGCTTTGGTGGCCCGGCTGCGGCGGCGGACGGCCCCGGAGGCGGGGTCGGAGGCCGATGGCGATACGGCCCTGCCGCGCTTTTTCCTGACGGTGTTTCTGACCAGCCTGCTCATGCTCTCTTGCGTGAGCGCTAAACTGGAAGTCTATCTGTTGCCGGTCTATCCGTTTGTCGTCTATTACGTTCTGTTGCGGATGCCGCGCTGGGAAAGCCGCCTGTGGGCGCGGTTGGCGGTGTCGGTGCCGCTCTTGGCGCTGACGCTGGCGTTGCCGGCCGTGCTGTGTCTGCCGGGCCGGATGCCGTCTTTGGTCTTGTTACAAGGGTTTTCGATATATATAGCGGCCGCCGTATTGACGGCCGGCGGGCTGTGGGGCTGGTGGCTGTTGTGGCGTCGGCGCGACACGGCCAATACCGTCCGCACGGTAGGGCTGTCGCTGTTCGTGGCCGTCTTTTTCGGCGCGTTCCGCTTGCCCGCGCTCAATCCATATATGGGCTACGGCGCGTTGGCGCGGGCCGGACAGGCTTTGGTGGCCGAGCGGATGCCCGAAGGCGCGGTCTTGGTTTGGGATGACCCGACGGTGGCTTACGGCGCCTATCGCGTGCGGCGGGCCGTGGGCATGGCGGCCTACGTCAAACAGCCGGTACATGAACTGCAGCGTTGGGATGAGGTACGTCCGATGACGGAGGCGGGGCGGCCGCTGCTGATGTTCATCAGCAGCGGGGCTTTGGCCGCGGAACCGGCGGTGGCGTCGGCCTGCGCCGGAAGGCCGCAGCGGGCGGTTGGCCCCTATACGGCGGTGTGGTTCGACGCGGAAACGGAAGGAGAAAGGCCATGAAGATACTCGTTACCGGCGCGGCCGGGTTCATCGGTTTTTATACGGCCAAAGCCCTGCGGGAGGCCGGACACACGGTCGTGGGCTTGGATAACCTCAATACGTATTACGACCTGCGGCTTAAAGAAGCGCGTTTGCGGGAAAGCGGCCTCCCGCCCGCCCCGCCCTGTGGCGAGCCGGTTTCGGCCACCGGGGGCGCGGGTCAGCCGCCCTATACGTTCGTCCGTTTGGACATCACCGACGCCGAGGCGCTGGGTCGGCTCTTCGAACGCGAACGGTTCGAAGCCGTCTGCCATCTGGCGGCGCAGGCCGGCGTCCGTTACTCCATCGAGCAGCCGCAGGCCTACATCGAAAGCAATTTGGTGGGCTTTTTCAACGTTTTGGAGGCCTGTCGCCGCTTTTTGGTCGCGCACCTGGTCTATGCCAGTTCGAGCAGCGTTTACGGCTTAAACGACAAATTTCCGTACAGCGAGGCTGACACTGTGGACCATCCCGTCAGCCTGTATGCGGCCACGAAGAAGTCGGACGAGCTGATGAGCCACGTTTACAGCCATCTGCATGGCCTGCGCACGACAGGCTTGCGTTTCTTCACGGTCTATGGCCCGTGGGGTCGTCCGGATATGGCGCCGATGAAATTCCTAAAGGCCATTCTCAACGGCGAGCCCATCAAGGTCTATAACAACGGCGAGTTGTACCGCGATTTCACCTACATCGACGACATCGTGACGGGCATCGTCAAGGTG
>CAYTZG010000038.1:0-7009 GCA_964442435.1 uncultured Bacteroidaceae bacterium
GATGTCTTCGGGTGCGATGATCATACCGCAGGCATGGACGCCCACGCTGCGGATGCAGCCCTCAAGCTTGATGGCGTAACGCAAGGTGTCGCGCACCAAAGGATTGGGGTTGCCGTCCATTTCCTTTTGCAACTCGGGGACTTCCTTAAAGGCTTTGTCAAGGTTCATGCCCGGTGCTTCGGGCACCAACTTGGCCAAACGGTTGGACTCGGGCAACGGCAAATCCAACACGCGCGCCACGTCCTTGATGGCCGACTTGGCCGCCATGGAACCGTAAGTGATGATTTGCGACACCCGTTCCGACCCGTATTTGTCCACCACGTATTTAATGACCTTTTCACGCCCCACGTCATCGAAGTCCACGTCTATATCGGGCAAGGAGACACGTTCGGGGTTGAGGAAACGCTCAAACAGCAGGTCGTATTTGATGGGGTCTATATTGGTGATACCCAAGCAGTAGGCCAAGGCCGCCCCCGCCGCCGAACCACGGCCCGGCCCCACCAGCACGCCCATTTCGCGCGCGGCGCGGATAAAGTCCCACACGATGAGGAAATAGCCCGGAAAGCCCATGCCCTCGATGGTGGAGAGCTCGAAGTCGATACGCTCGCGCAGGGTCTCGTTGTCTCTGAAATTTTCGCCGTAGCGTTTTTTTGCGCCCTCGTAGGTAAGGTGGCGCAGGTACTCCATGTCGGAGGTAAAGGGTTCGGGCAAGGGGAAGTGCGGCATCAGCGGCGCGTGTTCCAACTCGAAGGCCTCTATTTTATCGACGATTTCCTGCGTGTTGGTCAGATATTCGGGATGACCGGGGAACAGGGCGGCGATTTCCTCGGCGCTTTTCAGATATTCCTGACCCGTATAGAGGAGTTTGGTTTCCTCGTTGATTTTCTTGCCCGTATTGAGGCATATGAGGATGCGGTGCGCCTCGTAGTCGTCGGCATTGACGAAATGCACGTCGTTGGAGGCGATGCACTTGATGTTGTATTCGGCGGCGAGCTGTTCCAGACGGGCGTTGACAATGGCCTGCTCCTCGTGCCCGTGGTTCTGCATTTCGAAATAGTAGTCCTCGCCGAAAATGGACTGATGGAAACGGATGTTCTCTTTCAACAGTTCTTCCTGACCCGAAAGGATGGCTTGCGGCACCTCGCCCGCCAGACAGGCCGAACAGCAGATAAGGCCCTCGTGGTATTTCTCCAGCAGTTCGTGGTCGATACGGGGCTTGTAGTAAAAGGCTTCCTTGCGCTGACTCAACGAACAGAGTTTGACCAAATTGTGATAGCCAACGGCGTTTTTGGCCAACAGGATGAGGTGGTAGCTGCTTCTTTCTTCCCGCCCCAGCTTTTCGAGACGGCTCTTGGGCGCCACATACACTTCGCAGCCCACAATGGGCTTGATGTCGTTTTTCTTGGCCGTGGCCACAAACTCCATGACACCGTACATATTGCCGTGGTCGGTGATGGCCATGGCGTTCATGTTCAGCGACTTGGCTTTTTTGAGCAACGCGCCTATCTCACAGGCGCCGTCAAGGATGGAGTAGCGCGTATGGACGTGCAGGTGGGTGAAGCAATTTTCTTCCATAGGGCAAAAATATAAAAAAACGGGGGAATTTTTAGAACAAGGTCAGTTCGACGGGGGTATCGGGGGCGGGCGACGGGGCGGCAGCCGAAGCGGAAGCTTCGGCGGGGCGCACGAGGCCGTGGACGCCCAAGCCCAAAAGACGGATGCCCTTTTCCTGCCAGGGGAAGTCCTTGCGCAACCCGGTCGTGCACCGGTGCCAGGCCTCGAAGCCCCGCGGCACGGACGCGAACGTGCGGCTCTTGCTCTGCTCGGTAAAATCGTTGTAACGCACTTTGAGCGTGAGCGTCCGTGCGCTGACGCCGTCGCGGTCAAGCAGACCGAACAGCCGCTGTTCCAGACGGTAAAGCTCCGTAATCCGCTCAAAATCGGTGACGATGTCGTGGACGTAGGTGTTTTCGACGCTGTAAGACTTGCGCTCCCGCTGCGGCGTTACTTCGCGGTTGTCGATGCCGCGCGCGATACCGTAATAGTACTGCCCCGCCTTGCCGAACAGATGCACGAGTTCCATTTCGGAGCGGGCGCGCAAATCGGCCCCGGTGGCTATGCCGTTGGCGTGCATCTTGCGCGCCGTGGCCTGCCCCACGCCGTAGAACTTCTCGATGGGCAGCGTGGCGATGAAATCCAGCGCGGCCGCCGGCTCTATGATGAACAGGCCGTCGGGCTTGCGGTAGTCGGAGGCGATTTTGGCCAAAAACTTGTTGTACGACACACCGGCGGAGGCGGTCAAGCCCGTCTCGGCCTTGATTTTGGCCTTTATTTCGCGTGCTATGAGCGTGGCCGACCGCACCTGCTTGAAATCGTGCGTCACGTCCAAATAGGCCTCGTCCAACGAAAGCGGCTCCACCAAATCGGTGTATTCGTTAAATATCCGACGGATTTGCGCCGACACGGCCTTATAGACCTCGAAACGGGGCGGCCGGAAAATCAAATCGGGACACAGGCGCTGGGCCACCACCGACGGCAGCGCCGACCGCACGCCGTAAGGCCGCGCCTCGTAGCTGGCCGTGGCCACCACCATGCGGGGGCCCGGCCGCCCCACCGCCACCGGCTTGCCCCGCAACTCGGGGAAGTCGCGCTGCTCTACCGAAGCGTAGAACGCATCCATGTCGATATGTATGATCTTGCGCACCGAAGTCATGACGAGGCGGTTAAAGGTACATGAATATGAACAAAGGTAAGAAAAAACTATCTTTGTGGCCTCAAAAACATTTGCACTATGGAATGTCGCGTTCGTTTCGCGCCCAGCCCCACGGGGCCGCTGCATATCGGCGGTTTGCGCACCGCCCTCTATAACTATCTGTTTGCCAAGAAAAACGGCGGCAAGTTCATTATCCGCATCGAAGACACCGACAGCCAACGGTTTGTGCCGGGCGCGGAGGCTTACATTATGGAAGCCCTGCGGTGGTGCGGCCTGCAACCCGACGAGGGAGTGGCGGAGGGCGGCCCGCACGCGCCCTACCGGCAGAGCGAGCGCAAGGCGATTTACAAGCAATATGCCGACGAACTCATTGCCAAAGGCCACGCCTACTATGCGTTCGACTCGGCCGACACGTTGGAACAGCTGCGGAAAGAGGCCGAAAGCCACGGCGAGGCCTTTGCCTACAACGCGCATTGCCGCACCCGGCTGCAGACGTCGCTGACCCTGCCTGCCGACGAGGTGCAGGCGCGTATCGAACGGGGCGAGCCTTACGTTGTCCGGTTCAAGACCCCCGAAAACAGGATGGTGGAGATGGACGACCTCATCCGCGGCCATATGCAGGTGAACACCGACACCTTGGACGACAAGGTGCTGTATAAGAGCGCGGACAGCCTGCCGACCTATCATCTGGCCAATATCGTGGACGACCACCTGATGCAGATTTCGCACGTTATCCGCGGCGAGGAATGGCTGCCGTCGCTGCCGTTGCACTACCTGCTCTATGAGGCGTTCGGCTGGCAGGACAGCCGGCCGGCCTTCGCGCACCTGCCGTTGCTGCTCAAGCCGCAGGGTCAGGGTAAGCTGAGCAAGCGCGACGGCGACAAGTTCGGCTTTCCGGTGTTCCCGCTCGTTTGGCGCGACCCCAAAAGCGGCGAAATTTCGAAAGGTTACCGCGAGGAAGGTTACTTTCCCGAAGCGGTTGTCAATATGCTGGCCCTCTTGGGCTGGAACCCCGGCACGGAACAGGAGCTGTTCTCGCTGGAGGCTCTGGCGGAGGCGTTTTCGCTGGAGAAGGTGAGCAAGGCCGGCGCCCGCTTCAACCCGGAGAAGGCGCGTTGGTTCAACGCCCAGTATCTGCGGATGCGGACGGACGGGGAATTAGGGCGGCTGATATTGCCGGAATTGCAGGCCCGCTACGGCGGGGCGGCCCAAATCGACGAAAACACGGCCACGGCCATAGCCGGCTTGTTTAAGGAACGCGTCAACTTCCCCGCCGAACTCGTGACGTGGGCCGCGGTGCTGTACGTGCGCCCCGCCGCCTATGCCGAAAACGGCCTTAAAAAGTTTGACAAGCCCGAAAACCGCGAGGCCCTGCGTCAGGTGCTCGACTTCATGAAACAACGCGCCGGCACGTGGGCGGGCGCGGGCGCCGACACGGCGCACGTGATGGAAACCGAAACCTTGGATTTTATACGCGGCAAAGGCTACCCGATGGGGCAGGTCATGAGCCTGTTCCGGTTGGCGCTGACCGGCGACGCCCAAGGGCCCAACGTGTTTCCCCTTGTGGCGTTCATGGGCATGGCCGAAGCCGAGGCCCGGTGCCAAGGGCTGATGAATTAGCCGTTACGCCGTAAAGTAGTCGCGGCAGATTTCGGCGTGGTCGAAGGCTAAGGGCGGCAGGTCGGGCAGCGGAAACCAAGCGGCTGCTTCGGCGTCGTCGCCGCCGGCTACGGGCGGCAAGGTTTCGGCGCGGACACTGACGGTATATACCATGGTCACGGTGCGGCCGCGCGGGTCGCGGTCGGGACGGCTGTAGGGCCGGAACGGCCGGAACGCAGGCACGTAGTCTTTGAACCACAGGCCGGTTTCTTCCTTGAGCTCGCGGCCGGCCGCCCACTCCAGCGTTTCGTCTTCGTCCACAAAGCCGCCGGGCAGCGCGTAGCAGTCGGCGAAGGGGGCCTTGCGGCGTTTGACCAACAGCACGTAGCGCGTGCCGTCGGGCAGTATCGTTTCCCAAAGGATATCGACGGTGAGGGCCGGCCGCGGGTAGGCGTAGGTGTAGGCCGGCCGTTCGCGCCCCGCCACCACGAGCACGATTTCGCCCTTGGGCGGGTTGGCGGTATAGTGGGCGTGGAGGCCCGACAGCGTGTCGCGGCGGCTCTCGGCGTAAATCTTGGAAATCTCGCGGCAGACGCAAGCCGGCCTTTGGGCGCCGAACGCCTCGCCGAGCTGCTCCAATGTCTTAAGCAGGCGGTGCGGGCTCTCGTAGAAAACCATCGTCTTGTCTTGCAGGGCCAAGGCCTCGATGCGCGCCTTGCGGCCCTTCTGATGCGGCAGAAAGCCCTCGAACATAAACCGGTCGCACGGGAAGCCCGACTGCACGATGGCCGGAATCAAGGCCGTGGCGCCCGGCAGGCACTCCACCTCCAGCCCCTCCTGCACACAGGCCCGCAATAGCAGAAAGCCCGGGTCGGAGATGCCCGGCGTGCCCGCGTCGGTGATGACGGCCAGGTCGCCCCCCTCGCGCAGCAGCCGCACGAAGCCCGGCAGCACCTGATGTTCGTTGTATTGATGATACGATTTGCAAGGCGTATCAATGCCGTAATGCGAGAGCAGCTTGGCGCTCGTGCGCGTGTCTTCGGCCAAAATCAGCGATACCGACTTGAGCACTTCCACGGCCCGATACGTCATATCGGCCATATTGCCTACGGGCGTAGGCACCAGATAGAGTTTTCCCATGAAACAAAGGTACGAAGTTCGCGGCAGAAAACCGAAAACGCATTAAAACAAAGCCCCGGCCGTTTCCGACCGAGGCTTGCCCAACGCCCTGAAAAACAAGACGTCTCAAACTACCAAAACCAATTACTACTTTCTTTATCGCACAATTATCCGTTTGATGGTGGTGCGGTTCTCGCCCGCTATGCGCAGGAAATAGATGCCGCTGCGCTTGATGTTGAGCGTTTTGACGCCCGCGCCCAGTTTCAGGCTACGGAACAATGCACCGTTGGACATAAACACATCCACCGTGGCCGCCTCCGGCAGTTCGATATAGAATATACCGTCGCTCGGATTCGGGTAAACGTTTACACCGGTCAATTCAACGTCTTCGTTGGCCGTATTGACGGTGTAGGCGGCATCGAAATACCGCATTTTGCCGTCGAAGACCGCACAGCGGAGGAACGTCTTGCCCTTGGTGATGACCGGCATACCGTCTTCGGCCACCATGCCGGCGGTATTGATAAATTCCGCATCGGCATCGGCCGCCGCCTTGTCGGCATAGACGTTATAGTATATATCCAATTTGCGGCTGGCGGTAACGGTGATGGCCGTGCCGTCTTCTACCTCGCTGCCCGAAGCCGGGTTGAACGTGAGCGTGACGCCGGACTGTTCCGCAATCTTATAGGTGGCATAGAAGAACTCCGCCTCAACGGCTTCCGCGCCCGCAAACGCATAGGCCACCTTGAGCGTGTTGTATTCCTTGCTCAACACGGGCTTGAGCTCGTTGTTGTAGGACGCGGCCTTGTCCTGATCCCAGGCGGCGGCCTTGGCGGCTACTTCCGAGCCGAACATCATGTAGAAAATCTCCACCGTGGCATCGGAGGGCGTAATGGTGATGGCCGTGCCGTCTTCTACCTCGCTGCCCGAAGCCGGGTTGAACGTAAACGTGACGTCGGGCGTTTCGCCCTTAATCCTGTAGGAAGCATCGAAATATACCATCGTGCTGCCGTTGAACACCGCACAGCGGAGGAACGTCTTGCCCTTGGTGATGACCGGCATACCGTCTTCGGCCACCATCTTGCTGTTGAAAACAAACGGTTCGTCGTCGGCATCGGCCGCCGCCTTGCTGGCATACGTGTTGTAGTATATATCAACATCGCCGTCAGCGGTAACGGTAACGGTGGCGCCGTCTTCCACCACGCTGCCCGAAACCGGGTTGAACGTGAGCGTGATGCCGGACAAGGTATTGACCGTATAGGTGGCATAGAAAAATTCTTCACCAAGGGTCATGGAGCCTTGACGGACATAGGCGGCCTTAATGGTGTTATTTTCCGGGCTCAGCACCGGCCGCAGTTCGAGGTTGTAGGACAGCGCTTCATCTTGATTCCATTCGGCGGCTCTGGCGGCTTCTTCCGAACCGAACATCATGTAGAAGATATCGACATTGGAACGGGAAGAGATACTGACCGCCGTACCGTCATTCACCGTAGCGCCGCTGGCCGGATAGAACGTCAGCTCTACCTTTTCGGGCGTGGGGTCGTCGGGGTCGGTGGCAGGCTTGATGGTATATACAGCCGT
>CAYTZG010000039.1:0-6557 GCA_964442435.1 uncultured Bacteroidaceae bacterium
ACACCGCGGGCGTGTAGCGCCAGCCCTGAGGGGTGCGGGCAAGCGTGCGGCGGCCGAAGCGGTCGTCGAAGGTCTTGCCACCCTCGCCGTCCAGATAGTTCTGAATGATTTGCTCGATTTGTTCCTGATTGAAATCGCGGGCCTTGAGATACCACTCCCAAAAGCATAGACAGGCGGCCTCGCCCACCTCATCGTGGAAGCGGCGGATTTTGCGCTTGGCAATGAACTCGGCGGGGGCGGCGCCTTCGGACGGAGCCTCCCGCGTCACGAGCCGCGCTTCGGCCGCCGCATACCAAGCCGACAGAACGGCCTCGTCGCGCTGCAAACTTACGGCTGTCTGCGCGGCGTGCGCCACGGCCTGCGGGTTGAGCTGCCGGCAGAGCGGCAAGAGATGATGCCGGACGCGGTTGCGCAGATAGTCGTCGGCGGCGTTCGTGGCATCGGTGCGGTACGTCAGCCCCTGCGCGGCGGCATAGGCTTCTATCTCGGCGCGGCGCGCGAACAGCAACGGACGTATATACGAACCCTGTGCGGGTTGCATCCCCCGCAGCCCTTTGAGGCCCGTGCCACGCAAGAGATTGAGGTAAAGCGTTTCCGCCTGGTCGTCGGCATGATGCGCCAGCGCACAGGCCTGCCAGCCGTCCTGCGCCATGCACTGTTTGAAGAAAGCGTATCGGAGTTCGCGCGCCGCCATCTCGATGGAGACGGCCTGCGCCCCGGCATGGGATACCGTATCGAACCGCGTTGTATAGAAAGGCAGACCGGCCTCCCGCGCCAACGCCTCCGCAAAGGCCTGGTCACCGTCGGCCGCCGCGCCGCGCAACTGGAAATGACAATGCGCCACGGCGAGCTCCAAGGGCAACGCGCCCTGCCGCACCGCCCGCACGAGCAGATGCAACAAGACGGTGGAGTCGGCGCCGCCGCTTACCGCCACGAGCACCCGCTCCCGCCCTTCAAACAGGCGGTGTCGCCTCACATATTGTAAAAAGCGCGCGTACATGAGCGTAAAGCAAGCACGACGGGTTCAAGCCGCCGCGCCTACAACGTCCGTTTCACCTCGGTCTGTTCGTAGCCCTCGATGATATCGCCCACCTTGATGTCGTTGAAGTTCTCGATGTTCAGACCGCAGTCCTGCCCCACCAGCACTTCCTTGACGTCGTCCTTGAAACGACGCAGCGAACCCAGCTTGCCGGTGTAGGCCACGATACCGTCGCGGATAATCCGCACCTTGGTGTTGCGCGTCAGGCGGCCGTCCAAGACGATACAGCCCGCCACGGCGCCCACCTTGCTGATTTTGAAGACTTCGCGCACCTCAAGGTTGGCCACGATCTTCTCTTGGATTTCGGGCGAAAGCATACCTTCGATGGCGTCTTTGAGTTCGTTGATGGCGTCGTAGATGATGGAGTAGAGCCGGATATCGATCTGCTCGCTCTCGGCCAGCTTGCGCGCCGCCAACGACGGACGCACCTGGAAGCCGATGATGATGGCGTTGGAGGCCGAAGCCAACAGGATATCGCTTTCCGTAATCTGACCCACCGACTTGTGGATGACGTTGACCTGTACCTCCTCGGTCGAGAGTTTGAGCAAGGAGTCGGACAAGGCCTCGATGGAGCCGTCCACGTCACCCTTGACGATGACGTTGAGTTCCTTGAAGTCGCCGATGGCGATACGGCGTCCGATTTCGTCAAGCGTGATATGCTTCTGCGTCCGCAGCCCCTGTTCGCGCTGCAGTTGCAAACGGCGGTTGGCGATGTCCTTGGCCTCTTTCTCGTCTTTGGTCACGTTGAACGTGTCGCCGGCCTGCGGTGCGCCGTTCAAGCCGAGCAACAGCACCGGCGTGGAAGGACCGGCCTTCTTGACGGGCTGGTTACGCTCGTTGTACATGGCCTTGACACGGCCGCAGGTAGCCCCCGCTATAATCGGGTCGCCCACCGAAACGCTGCCGTCCTGAACGAGAATCTTGGCCACATAGCCGCGCCCCTTGTCCAACGACGATTCCACAACCGTACCCTTGGCGCGCCGCCGCGGGTTGGCCTTCAGGTCAAGCATTTCGGCTTCCAGCAACACCTTCTCCAACAGGCTGTCCACATTAAGCCCCTTCTTGGCCGAGATGTCCTGGCTTTGGTATTTGCCGCCCCACTCCTCTACGAGCAGGTTCATGTCGGCCAATTCCGTCTTGATTTTGTCGGGGTCGGCCTGCGGCTTGTCGATTTTGTTAATCGCAAATACGATGGGAACGCCGGCCGCCTGCGCGTGGTTGATGGCTTCCACCGTCTGCGGCATCACCTTGTCGTCGGCCGCCACCACGATAATCGCGATGTCGG
This sequence comes from uncultured Bacteroidaceae bacterium, assembly GCA_964442435.1. Lineage (GTDB taxonomy): Bacteria > Bacteroidota > Bacteroidia > Bacteroidales > P3 > CAMXAS01. The sequence goes on from CAYTZG010000039.1 coordinate 2,325, forward strand.
TGATTTTGGCACCACGGGCACGCATGGCCGTAAAGGCTTCGTGACCCGGCGTATCGAGGAACGTGATGCGCTTGCCGTTCTCCAGCTGCACCTCGTAGGCACCGATGTGCTGCGTGATACCGCCGGCCTCGCCCGCGATGACGTTCGACTTGCGGATATAGTCAAGCAACGACGTCTTACCGTGGTCAACGTGACCCATGACCGTCACAATCGGCGTGCGCGGTTCTTCCTCGCCCACCGCGTCGTCATCGTCCTGATGTTCAAGTTCGTCCAGCACCTCGGCATCGACGAACTCAACGGTATAGCCGTATTCCTCGGCCAGAAGCGAAATCGGGTCGGCCGTCAGACGCTGGTTGATGGAGACGAACAGCCCCAACGACATACAGGTGGAGATGATATCGGTTACCGGCACGTTCATCATCGTGGCCAACTCGTTTACCGTCACGAACTCGGTCACTTTCAGCACGCGCTGTTCCTGCATCATCCTTTCCTGTTCCTCCTCCATGTGCTGGCTGATGGTATGCCGTTTCTCGCGGCGGTGCTTGGAGGTCTTGGACTTGCCGAGCGGCGAAAGACGCGCCAACGTGTCTTTCAGCGTCTTTTCCACTTCCTGCTCGTTGATCTGGACGTGGGCGTTCTTGTTGTTCTTTTTCTTCTTGTTCTTGCCGGGGGCGTTGTTATTGCCGCCGCCAACGTTCATGCTGCCGCCCGGACGGCCCATGCCGCCCATGACGGTGTTGCCCGTGGGCTTCTCGCCCACACGCTGCCGTTTCTTCTTGCCGCCGTTGCCGCCGTCGCGGGACGAGGCCACGGGCTTGGGACGACGCTCAAACTGACCGAGGTCGATTTTCTCGCCCGTAAGACGCGGGCCGGTCAACGTTACCTTGGCCGTGGGGATGAAGTTGTCGGGCTTGGCATCGGGGGCCGACGCGCCGGGGGCCGCGGCTTCCGCTTGGGCGGTTTCCGCAGCGGCGGGCGCTACCGTCTCGGCCGCAGCCGGCGTCACAGCCGGGGTCTCGGCCACCGGCGCGGCGGATTCGCCGCCGGCCGCCGTCTCCGCCGCACGGGACGCTTCCGCATTCTCCGCCGCCCGCTCTTTGCGGCGTTTGGCAGAGAGTTCACTCAAATCTATCTTGCCGACCACTTTCAACGTGCTGCCGGTGGTTTTCTCCTCCGCCGGACGCGGTTCTACGGCGGCCGCGTCGGCCCCCGCTTCCGCTACCGGTTCGGCTTCCGCCACCGTTTTTTCCGGCTCCGGTTGCGGTTCCGGTTCAACCACCGCTTCGGCCTCCGCCTTGGCGGCCTTGGCCGTTTTGGCCGTGGTCTTGGCGGCCGTCTCTTTCTTCTTCGTGGCCGTCTTCTTGGTCGTTTTGGTCGTTTCGGCCGGTTTTCCGGCTTCTTCCGCCTCCGCTACCGGCGCGGCTTCCGCAGGGGTTTCCGCTACGGGTTCGGCCGCGGCCTTGCGCGACGTCTTCTTGGCCAGCTTTTCGGCGGCTTCCGCAGGCTCGTCCGCCTTCGGTTCAGCCTTGGCCTTGGTGGTCTTCGTCTTTTTGGCCGGGCCTTCCAACGACACCTTCTTGATGCGGAGTTCCTCGTCTTCGGGCTCCATCGTCGGTTCCGCCTCGGGCGCGGCGTTCTTCACGTCTTCCACCGTAATCGGCGCTTTCTTCTTGCCAAGCCCCAGGTCAATGTTCTCGGCTTCCTGACGGACCGCCTTGTCGCTCTGGTATTCCTTGGCCAAAAGGGCATACTGTTCCGCGGTAAGTTTGGAATTCGGGTTGGAGTCGATTTCATGACCCTTCTTCCCCAGGAACTCGATGACGGTCTGTACGCCTATATTGAATTCCTTGGCGGCTTTGGAAAGCCTTACAGCGGTTTTTGTTTCTTCTGCCATAAATTCTATTGTGCTTTAAATCGCTTATTTCTCGTTTGGCGACCGCTTCTGCCGATGCCGTGCGTCGGCCGGGCGGGTCACACCCGATGCGTCCGTGCGCTTATTCCTCGAATTCGGCGCGCAGAATCTGCAACACCTCCGCCACCGTCTCTTCTTCCAAGTCGGTACGTTTGACGAGCTCTTCCTGCCCGATGTTCAGCGCGTCCTTGGCCGTGTCGCAGCCGATGGCCTTGAGCTGGTCGATAATCCACTGTTCGATTTCATCGCTGAATTCCTGCAAGTCCACGTCGTCCTCCACGCCGTCGGCCTCACGGTAAACGTCAATCTCATATTCCGACAGACGGCCCGCCAACTTGATGTTGCTGCCGCCCTTGCCGATGGCCAACGACACTTGGTCGGCTTTCATATATACTTCGGCGCGTTTCTCTTCCTCGTGAATCGTAATCGACGAAACCCGGGCCGGGCTCAGCGCGCGCGTAATCAACAGTTCGGGGTTCTGCGTCCAGTTGATGACGTCGATGTTCTCGTTGCGCAGTTCCCGCACGATGCCATGGATACGCGAACCCTTCATGCCGACGCAGGCGCCTACCGGGTCTATGCGGTCGTCGTAGGATTCCACGGCCACCTTGGCGCGTTCGCCCGGTTCACGCACAATGCGCTTGATGGTAATCAGGCCGTCGAACACTTCGGGCACCTCCTGTTCAAACAGACGTTCGAGGAACACCGGACTCGTGCGCGAGAGGATGACCACCGGCACGTTGTTGCGCACGTCCACTTTCAGCACCACGGCGCGCAACGTATCGCCCTTGCGGTAGAAGTCGGCCGGAATCTGTTCGCTCTTGGGAAGCACGAGCTCGATGCCGTTGTCGTCCAACAGCAACGTCTCCTTCTTCCAAATCTGGTAAACCTCGCCCGTAATGATGTCGCCGATGCGTTCCTTATAACGTTTGTAGATGATATTGTTCTCGTATTCCTGAATCTTGGAAACCAACGTCTGACGGATGTTGAGAATCTCGCGGCGGCCGAAGTCCTTGAGGAAAATCTGCTGCGAAACCTCTTCGCCCACTTCAAAGTCCGGTTCAATCTTGATGGCGTCCGAATAGCGGATCTGCAACGTATCGTCCGTAAATTCGGCATCGTCCACAATCGTCAGGTTGCGCCAGATTTCCAAGTCACCCTTGTCGATGTTGACGATAATGTCGATATTCTCGTCCGAGCCGTACTTCTTCAGCAAAGTACTTTTGAAAACTTCTTCCAAAATACGCATCATCGTTTCCCTGTCTATGCTCTTGAGATCCTTGAACTCAGAGAAACTATCCACCAGATTGATGTTTTCGTTTGCCATTGTCGTTTTTGCTTTGTAATTTATTTTGTATGTTTTATTTCTGTCGTTATCGCTTTTTTCCGCGTGACCCCACGCCTAAAACACGATTTCTATGCGCGCTTCCTTGATTTGCCCGTAAGCGAAATAGCGGTCGGGGTTCTCCCCGGCTTCCGCGGCGGCCTTGTTCTTGCGGCCCTTCGGCATATCGCAGTGCAACGTCACGCCCTCGTCGTCGGCCGACACCACCGTGCCTTTCCACGTGTTGTTCTCGCGGTCAACCAGTTTGAGCCGACGGCCGATGTTCTTCTTATATTGCCGCGCCTTCTTGAGCGGTCGGTCCAAACCCGCCGACGAGACCTCGATTTCGAAGTCCTCCTTGTCGCGGTCCAACCCACCCTCGATATGGCGGCTCACCGGCACGCAGTCCTCTATCGAAACGCCCGATTCGGCGTCGATGAACACGCGGATGACGTTGCGCGGCGAAACGATGGTGTCCACCTCAAACAGGTCGGCCGCCGCGCCCGCCGCCGCTCTCGCCTCGTTGCGCAGAGCCAGGGCCTCTTCCAGCAAAGTATGAATCGTTTCTTTGTTCATAAGCAACAAAAAAGGGGCTGCACGCCCCCTCTCATCTCTTAAACCTTAAATCTCCCGCCTCATCCGTCCTATGGCGTGCCCGCCAATAACGCCACAAAGATACATTATTTATATCGCTTTTCCAAATCGCAATGCAAACATCGCTTTTTCAGCACTCTGCATTTGTGCGACAGGGTTGCCCAAATCGCCGCCGAACTTCACGAAGAGTCGAAATCTCTTGCGCGGCGCGGGGGATGTTCTTGTGACAAAATTTAAATAATATGAACCCCCATATTATTGCGTTGAAAAATTACAAAAATAAAATATATACTTTTATGATATTGCGGACGAAAAAACTCAAATAAATTAAATAGCGTAAATTTGACAATTTTTCGATAATTCTGTCATTCAAAAATATTTTTTGTGCGCACCCCCAAAAAGT
>CAYTZG010000040.1:0-6085 GCA_964442435.1 uncultured Bacteroidaceae bacterium
AAAAAGGCCAAACAACAATCCCCGTCCGCAAGACAGCAAACGGGGATTCGGACAGACCTAAGCCGCAAGAACTTACCACTTGACCGGCTCATTGAGGATATGGCCGTCGGCGGCGTCCTCGGCCGTAAACGTGTTGCCACGATACTGTACGCAAAGCATCACGAGCGGGGCTGTGCCGCTGTTGCGCACCGAACGCTTGCCCGCCGGCGCCACACGCACCACGCTGCCCTCGCTTACCGGGAACACCTGACCGTCCACCTGAAACTCACCCGTACCGCCCAAGAAGAAATAGAGCTCCTCATGCGTCTTGTGTGTATGCAGAAAGCCCGTTTCCGTACCCGGTTGAAACACTTGGAACGAGAATTCGCCGCCCGTGGCCTTCAAGGCCGCGCCGCCGAACACCTTGCCCGGTATTTTGACATCGGGTCCCAATTCCAACACATAATCTTTGATGTCGGCCATTTTACCCACATTGATGGCGGTAAAGTTAGCCGCCTCCGCTGTTTTCTGAATCTCTTTCATCGTTCTATTTTTTTATTGGTTATCTCTCTTTTAAACACTACCTTTGCAACGGGTAGTTGCTTTCTTTTTGATATTGCAAAAATAGAAATGAAAAAATTAACAAACAATAAGTTACAAACAAGCCATTAGGTTACTTAAACGCCACTTTTGGTTAAAAACAGACATTTATCATGACAAAAAAAGATGAAAAAAATTCGATTATCGAAATCTGTCCGATTCGGAACGTCGTGGCGCGTTTCGGTAACAAATGGGCATTGTTGCTGATACTCATCATCGATGAGAACGGCCCGATACGGTTCAACCAGCTGGGCAAACTCATCCCCGACATTTCGGCCAAAGTACTGGCCAATACCCTGCATATCCTCGAAGCCGACGGTCTCGTGAGCCGCACCGTCTTCGCGGAAGTCCCCATCCGCGTGGAGTATGCGCTTACCCCCACCGGACAATCGCTCGTGCCCATCATCCACACGCTTACCGATTGGGCGCTACAGCATATGCAGCCCATCCTCAAGCACCGGAAGGCCGCCGAGAAAAAGTAGCCCCTACAACCCGAACAGTTTTACGGCGTTGCGGGTGGTGACGGAAGCCACGTGCTCGACGGAGCAACCTTTGATGTCGGCCAGTTTCTGCCCGATGAGCGGGATATAACGGCTCTCGTTGGGCTGGCCGCGGAAAGGATGCGGCGCCAGATAGGGCGCGTCGGTCTCCAGCACGATATGCTGCAAGTCCACTTCGGCCACGGTCTCGGCCAAATGCGCGTTCTTGAACGTCAATACGCCGCCTATGCCCAGATGAAAGCCGAGGTCGATGGCGCGGCGGGCCTGCTCCACGCTGCCGCCGAAACAATGGAACACGCCGCGCAGCCGGCCGTCCTGCTCCTCTTTCAATATCTTGCAGGCCTCCTCAAAGGCCGAACGGATGTGCAACACCAGCGGCAAATCGTATTCACGCGCCCACCTGATTTGCCGGCGGAAGGCCGCCACCTGCTGGGCCTCGTAACTGCGGTCGTGATAGAAATCCAAACCGATTTCACCGATGCCCACATAGCGGACGTCCGGCGCTTTCTTCCCCGCCGCCTCCGCGTCCGCCACTGCCGGCCATACGCTCGCCAACCCGCATTCCAAAATGGTTTCCATCAATTCAAGCTCAACCTCGTAGTTGTCGAACACCTCGGTCGGATGCAGGCCGATGGTGGCGAACACGCCGCCCGGATGCTCGGCGCAGAAACGCGCGATGGGCGCAATCGACTGACGGTCCACGCCGCCCTGTATCATGCGCGTCACGCCGGCGTCCACCGCCCGCTGCCAGCAGGCCTGCCGCTCCTCCCGCGTGGGCAGGTCGTAGTGATGCGTATGGGTATCGACCCACCGGGCGGCGTATTGGGCCGAGGAAGCCTCCACCGACTGCGGCCAGGCGGCCTGATTCGCTTCCTGCGTGCGCTCCAACGTCAAAATCTGTTTGCTGTCTATCGTCTCCATCTCCAATGCTTTAACGGGCGGGGGCCTATGCCCCTTAAACCCTCTCAAAAATAGTAAAAATATTCCATAGGCTTCCTACACTCGTTTTTTTTTGTTACCTTTGCGCCCTAATACATAAACGGCTATGGCTAACAACATGGAAGAAAAGAACCCCGTGGAAGGCGTTGAAAACGTCCTGTCCAAGACGGAAATGTTTTTCGAGAAGAACCAGAAACTGATTTTATACATCTGCATCGGCATCATCGTATTGGTGGGCGGTTATTTCGCCGTCCGTTACCTGTATGTGGAACCCCGTCAGAAAGAAGCGGCGGCCGAAATCTTCCACGCCGAACGTTATTTCGAGGCCGACTCGTTGCAGGTGGCCTTGAACGGCAACGGCGCGCACCTCGGCTTCCTTGACATCATCGACCAGTACGGCATGACCGCGACGGCCAACGTGGCGCGTTACTATGCCGGTATGGCCTATCTGCGCGGCGGTCAGTTCGAAGAGGCCATCGCCCAACTCAAGAAATTCAACGCCAAGAAAGACCCCATTCTGTACACACTCTCCAAACAATCCATAGGCGACGCCTATCTGGAACTGGGTCAGGATGCGGAAGCGCTCAAATACTACAAGCAGGCGGCCGGCAAATACCGTAACGCCCAAACCACGCCCATGGCGATGCTGAGAGCCGCTTTCGTATGCGAAAAACTCGGCGACTACAAGCAGGCGCTCTCCTATTACCAATCGCTGCGCAACGACTTCCCGCAATCGCAGGAAGCGGCCGAATGCGACAAATACATCGCGCGTGCGGAAGCCCGCATGAACGCCCGCTAATCCATGGCCACCGCCCTGCATCCGCTTTCGGTTTACGAACCGGATACCGTTCCCTCGGCCGCGCCCTACCGCTTCGCCGTGGTCGTTTCCGAATGGAATACGGCCATTACGAATGCTTTGGCGCAAGGCTGCGTGGATACGTTGGCCAAACACGGTGCCCGAAACATCGAGGTCTTTCATGTGCCGGGCAGTTTCGAACTGTCGTCGGCCGCGGGCAAGTTAGCCACCCGCAAGGCGTTTGACGCCATCATCTGCTTAGGCTGCGTCATCCAAGGGGAAACCCGGCATTTCGACTTTATCTGCGAGGCGGTCGCCAACGGCCTGACCCAAGTGGGGGTTCAGTTCCAACTTCCGGTTATTTTCGGCGTGCTGACAACGCAGAATCAGGCGCAGGCCGAAGCCCGGGCCGGCGGCGCGTTGGGCAACAAAGGCGTGGAAGCCGCCGTTACCGCCATCAAGATGGCCGCTTTCTTTGAAAAGGCCGATACGCTGAACGCGTAGCGGTGGAATTGCCTACTTATTATTATAGGATATGATGTCTGAATCCGATAGGACGGCCAAGGCCGCCTCCCCCCGTATCGTCTTTATGGGTACGCCCGAATTCGCCTGCTACTGCCTGCAATCGCTCTGCGAAGCGGGCTTGCCGGTGTGCGCCGTCGTCACGGTGCCCGACAAGCCCATCGGCCGCGGCCGCAAGGTGCAGGCCTCGCCGGTAAAGACGTATGCCGAAGCGCAGGGGCTGCCCGTCCTGCAACCGGAAAGACTCAAAGACCCCGCCTTCCTGACGGCCTTGGCCGCCTATGAGGCCGACCTGTTCATTGTGGTGGCGTTCCGTATGCTGCCCAAGGAAGTGTGGCGGATGCCGCCGCTGGGCACGTTCAACCTGCACGCCTCGCTCCTGCCGCGTTACCGTGGCGCCGCCCCCATCCAACGCGCCATCTGGAACGGCGAAACCGAAACCGGCATCACGACCTTCCTGTTGGACGAACACATGGACACCGGCGCGCTGTTGATGCAGGAACGCATCGCCATTACGCCCGACGACAACGCCGGCAGCCTGCACGACAAGCTGATGACGGCCGGCGGCCCCATGGTCGTGGCCACCGCCCGCGGCCTGTTGGCCGGCACCCTGAGCGGACGCCCCCAAACGGACGCCACGGCAGACGCCCTGCCCGTCGCGCCCAAAATCTTCAAGGAAGACTGCTATCTCGACTGGCGTCTTCCGGCCGAAAAACTCCTGTTGCAGGTGCGCGCCCTGAGCCCTTACCCCGCCGCCATCGCGCTGTTTTCCGACCCCGAAAGCGGCCTTTCCATCCCTTTCAAAATCTTTGAGGTAAAAAAAACTAACAATTTACTAACAAGTTATCAACAGGGACAATTTTTTACGGACGGCCGTCATTTTCTGAATATTGCGTGCGGAAACGGCGAATGCATCTCAATAGACACGATACAAATGCCTGGTAAAAAGACACTTACGATAGAAGAATTTTTGAGGGGCTTCCGGTTCCCGGGAACGGGCCGTTTCATTTTTCCGCCCGAAGCCGACCGCCAAACCGCCCGTTAGAGGCCGATTCCGCCGCGAGGGGTGCTTGTTTATAACGAAATTACTTGTAACTTTGCATTGTGAGTGTTGCAACAGACACTTTTAAAAAACATTAATCAACCTTATAAAACTTTTCAACCATGAACAAAGCAGAATTGATCGATGCGATGGCTGCCAAAGCCAAATTGTCGAAAGCTGACAGCAAGAAAGCCCTGGACGCTTTCACCGCTACGTTGGCCGATGCCCTGAAAAAAGGCGACCGTATCTCTCTGATCGGTTTCGGTTCTTTCAGCGTTAGCAAACGTGCCGCCCGCAAAGGCCGCAACCCGCGTACCGGCAAGGAAATCAAAATCGCTGCCAAGAAGGTCATCAAATTCAAGGCTGGCGCCGGTCTGACGAAACACGTAAAATAATCAACGTAGTTTCTATGTGAAAAAGGAGGCGTCGCAACGGCGTCTCCTTTTTTTATTGCCATGATTTTCAGAGATCATCCCGCCCCGCTGGCCAACTTCCTCTTACGGTTGGAACAGGCCCCCGACGCCTTGCAGGAAGAGGTCGTCGCGCAGCTGAAGCCGCTGATAAAGGAAGACCGTCTGCAAAAGATGGAACAAGTGCTGTCGCGACGCACCCAGGCGCTGACCGTGCTCATCGAGAACGTCTATCAGCCGCAAAACGCGAGCGCGGTACTCCGCACGGCCGAAGCCATCGGGCTGCAATCTGTATATATTGTAGAGAAAGACCACCGCTACGACGTGTCGCCGCAGGTGGTCATGGGGGCCGACAAATGGCTCGACCTCCACTATGCGCCGGGCGAAGACAGCTGCCCCGACAATACGCTGGCGCATTACGCACTGTTGAGACGCCGGGGCTACCGCATCGCGGCCACGTGCTGGACGGAAGACGCCGTGCCGATACAGGAACTCGACCTCTCCTCGCCCTTGGCCCTGGCGTTCGGCACCGAACTGACGGGGCTGAGCCAAACCGCCATAGAAGCGGCCGACCTGCGGACTTATATCCCGATGTACGGTTTTACGCAGAGTTTCAATATCTCGGTGGCGGCCGCGCTCTGTATGCACTACCTGCGCCCCGAAATGGAAAGACGGCACCCGCGGTTGTTGCCACTCAATCCCAAGGTCTATCGCCGCGTCCTCGTGCAATGGATGGCGGCCTCGCTCCGCCTCGGCGAAGACCTGCTCAAACCCTATTACCAACATCCCGACTTGCCCCTACTGTCATGATAGAACACGAAGTCAGCATCTTATCGGTTGACCCGACCCGACATACGCTGCGCGTGCGCCTCGTTTCGCAAAGCGCGTGCGCCGGCTGTTCGGCGCGCAAAGCCTGCGCCATGCAGGAGCGCCAAGACAAGGAATGGACGGTGGATTATCCGGCCGACGAATCCTATACGGTCGGCGAGCAAGCCATTTTGGTCATCAGTGAGAAAAACGGCTTCAAGGCCGTCACGTTGGCCTACGTCCTGCCGTTCGTCTGTCTCGTCGGCCTGATGTTCGGCCTGTCGTGCTTTACCAAAAACGAATTACTGATTGGCGTGGCGGCCTTGGGCGGCGTCGCGCTCTACTTCTTTATATTGGCCTTTCTCAGAAAACGGCTGAGCCGCAGTTTGCGGTACAGCGTGCGGCGAAAAGAAAGGTAAATACGAGGCTACTTAATATAGCCTCGTATCACGTTTCAATCCATGCACCCACACGGGGTGCGACCACCTTG
>CAYTZG010000041.1:0-5640 GCA_964442435.1 uncultured Bacteroidaceae bacterium
AGCGGTGGGTGATGAGGGGCGTGGTGTCGAGGCGGCCGGCCTCTATCAGGCGCAGTATCTCGGCGCAGTCGCAGCCGTCCACGCCGCCGGTTTTGAACGTCAGGTTTTTGCCGTACATATCGGGCAGGGGCAACAGCTGCGGGCGATCGTACAGCGCCACCACCGTCACGATGGCGTTCGGGCGGGCGCATTCCCAGGCGAGTTGCAGCGTGTCTTCGGAGCCGGCCACCTCCAAAACGGCATCCGCGCCGCCGTGGTCGCTATGCTGCGCCACAAAGGCCCGGCAGGTGTCGGGCGCGGTCACCAGCACATCCGGATAATGCGTCTTTACAAAGGCGCGGCGTGCTTCGTCCTTCTCGCAGACAATGAGGCGCTTGGGGCTTTTGAGGCGGGCGCACAGCAGTGTGCAGAGTCCCGTGGGGCCGGCGCCGATGATGAGTACCGTGTCGTTTGGCGTTATTTCGGAAATGCGTGCGGCCCAGTAGCCGGTGGCGAGGATGTCGCCCACAAACAGGGCCTGTTCGTCGCTCACCGTGTCGGGGATGCGGTTCAGGCCTTGGTTGGCCAAGGGCACGCGCACGTATTCGGCCTGTCCGCCGTCAATGCGGCAGCCCAAGGCCCAGCCGCCGTGGGGCGACGTGCAGTTGTTTACATAGCCGTGGCGGCAGAAGTAGCACTCGCCGCAGAATGTTTCCACGTTTACCGTCACGCGGTCGCCGGGCTGGACGGCGGTGACGGCGGGGCCCACGGCCTCCACCACGCCCACCATCTCGTGGCCGACGGTGATGCCGGGTACGGCGCGCGGCACGCTGCCGTGCTTGATGTGCAGGTCGCTCGAACAGATGCTGCCCAGCGTCACGCGCACGATGGCGTCCTGCGCGTCCTCAATCACGGGCTTGGGCTTCTCCCGCAGCGCGAACTTTCCCTTTTCGATATACGTGTATGCAAGCATGGTGCGAAGTGCTTCTATACCTCAAACGATTCGATATAGGTCAAAAGCGCGCAGACTTGGGGCGTGTGGAAGGAGAGTTGGTCAAACCATTGATGGGTCTTTAACTGTTCGATGGCGGCTGAGGCATCCAATACGCCATTTTCATATAATGAAATGGTGGCATAAAGTTTATCATTTGCCACGGGCCCCATAATGATATCATAGTTGTGTGCGTTCTCACCCTTGCGGTTTCCCACAACGAAATCCAACCATTCAACCGTGGCCCCGTCAAAGTGCATGGTTTTATATCGGGTATCGTGCAGTAGTCTCTCATCAAATTCAAATACGGAGACCACGGCGCGTTTCCCATCATGGCCTTCCCGGTTTTTCTTTATCTGAGCCCATTTTTCCGCTTGCTCGCGGCTGGTGGTCGTATAGAAACCTTTGCCGAAATCGGTTTTAGCGCGACCTCGGGAAAGGGTGGGTTTGTGAACCGTCATGATGGAACCGTGATACAAACGCATACTATCTCCGTTTCTTTATGAATACCTCTATCTCGTGCAGAATGTAGTCCGTCCCCTGGGAGTGCAACACTTCGAAATGGTCTCTCAGAAAACGATCCACGTTGAAGCGGAGGAATAGGGCCAAAACACTGGCGGAACTCAGTTGATGCCGCAGGCGGTATTGTTCGATGCAGAAAACGAGGAATTGCATCTCCGATTTGTCGAATCTGATTTTCTTGCCGCGGGATTTTTCTGCCTCCAACAGTTCGTAAAGTTGCGCACCGCTGTAATACCATAACTTTAATTCGGGGGCGGCAAGGTTACGGTATAATTCGGAGTTGTAGAGATAGAACAAGGCATCATCGATAGAGAGCCGTTTTTTCTCTACAATCATATCCGCCAGTTCCAGCACTTTGAACGGCAGAATGGCTATCTCGGTCGTTTGCTCCATAGCGGCACGGAATAACGTGTAGGCCTTTACAATACGCAAAGATAAGCATATTTCACAGAATAATATGCCTCTTTACAAAACAAAAAGCGGGCGAACCATCCGGCTCGCCCGCTTCCTTATTCCAACCAAGACAACGCTTAGGCGGCGATGCGCTTGGCGGCGTCTTTGTAGTACTTCTGGTTGACGAAGACGTCTTCCTTGTAAGGATTGATGTGACGTTTCTTCGATACGTAGATGATGTAGCCGAGCGCGATGGCGTTGGTCACCAAGGCAAGCGCGCTGACGATGGTCATGGCCGTGGGGTCGGCGTTGGCGCTGCCGCCTTCCACAATGCCGTTGAGCGTGCCGTCGGCATACAGGGTGGGGAGCGTCACCCACTTGGACATCGCGGTGCCGTCGGGCAGGATGCACTGGAAGAGCGGGTAAACCTGGGCAAACATGCACCAGATGGTCAGCGTAAAGGCGCGGTTCTGAATCCAGCCGCCACGGTTCCAGCACAGGGCCGCGATGGTGGGCGCCAGCAGCAGCGCGATACCGCAGAACCACGAGTGCGTGGGCAAGCAGTTGTAGGTGTAGGCGAAGTTCCAGATGTCATAAACCACGATAAACACCCACGTCATATCCGGCCACAGCATATCGGTCTTGTCTTTGGACGAATAAACGCTCCACCAGGCCGTCATACAGAAGATGTTGAGCAGACCGGCCACGCCGTTCATGATGTTGTGCCAGCCGCCGTACAGCCATACCTGTTCGGGCGAGAGGAACCACGCATACCAGCCTTTGTAAGCCGTCTCGAAGTCGGAGCATACGGCGATGAGGATGTTGATGGCCACGATGACGAACGGGAAGGGCTTGAACCAGTGCTGTTTGCCGATGCCCCAGCCGTATTTGATCATCATAAAGCCGATACAGCCCGCCAAGGCCGCATACAGTTTGGCGTAGTGAAACCAGCCGTTCATGTAAAGATAGGTCTGGTTTTTCAACGCCCATTCGGCACCCATGGCGGCGCCCACGTAGATGGCCACGAAATAGGCCGTCAGCAACAGAGGCACGGCGAAAAACGTAACCATGCCGCCGAATTTGGTTTTTCTTGCGAATTCATTGATCAGGATCAAACCCGCCAGAACCGCGAACAGGGCTATCCATTGATAGACGGCCATGCTCCCATAAACATGAAATAACATAGTGTGATGTTTTTAGTTAATATGAATGAATTTTGTTTTTTTCGATGATGGATTAGGCCAAAGCGTTCCGTTTCCGTGTTTTGAGGAGCGCATAGACCGACCACACGAGCGTAAGGGTGGCCGACATCGGCAGGCCCACGCAGATGAGCTCGTGCAGCAGCACGCCCGCGCCGCCCTCGGTGGCCAAGGCGGAAAAGAACGGGAACCGCCACATCAGTTCGCCGTTCACGATATGGTCCACGATAAGCATGACGGAGCCGCCCCAAAGCATTTTCTCCAGCGCCGGAATCTCGTGTTTGACGGAGACGGAGGCTTGGATGGCGTCCGCGTGGCGTTTGCGGTAGGCGGTCGTGGCGGCCGCCTGTACAAGGGGTACGATAAAACAGCACATGATAATCAGGTTTTAACTTACTACTATTTCTTTTATTTCAACTTCGTTGCCCGTCAGCAGCCAGGTGTCGCCGCTCTGGCAGTGGGGGCAGGTGCGGCCGTGCTTGACCGTGGCGTAGGTCTTGCCGCAGCCGCCGCATTGGGTCACGGCCTCGGTCGTAATCACCTCCAGCTCGCAGCCGCGCAACAGGTCTTCCTTGTCGGCGGCCCAGCGCCAGCAGTCGGTCAGATAGTCCGGCACCACGGTGGAAACCTCCCCGATGTTCATCACCACCTTGGCCACGTGCTTGGCCTTGTTCTCCTCGGCCACTTTCTTCACGTCCTTGATGATGTAGAAGACGATTCCCAGCTCGTGCATCAGTCTTGCTTTTTGACCAGTATCTTCAGGCCGCGCTTAAGCGTATAGGGCAGGATGGCGCTGAATTTGTCTTCGGAGGTCACCATCTTGCTCGCGTTGGGATGCGTCCGGAGCAGGTGGATGGCGTCGAACGCGCATTTGGTCGTGCACAGGCCGCAGCCGATGCAGCGGTTCTGATCCACGACCGAGGCGCCGCACGATAGGCAACGGGCGGTTTCCTTGCGCACCTGTTCTTCGGTCAGCGTTTGGTGGTATTCGCGGAACGGGTCGCCCGGCGCGGCCACGCCCGCTTCCTGACGCGAGCCGTTGTCGTAAGACGGCAACGCGAGGTCTTGCTTGTTGAGTTCGATAAAGTCCCGCCGGTTGCGGCCAATGGTCATGTGGCCGCGCTGTACGAAGCGGTGCAGCGATTCGGCGGCTTCCTTGCCGGCCGCGATGGCGTCGATGGCGAACTTGGGGCCGCTCAGGCAGTCGCCGCCCGTAAAGATGTCCGCCTCGGCGGTCTGGTAGGTGAGCGGGTCGGCCACGGGATAACCGTTGGGCGCGTAGGCCACGCGGCTGTCTTTGAGCAGGTCGCCGAGTTCGAGGCGCTGGCCGATGGCAAAAATCACGAGGTCGGCTTCCAGCGTCATCAGTTCGTTTTCGTCATATTTAGGCGCGAACCGGCCCTGCCCGTCGAATACGGATAGGCATTTCTTGAACACGATGCCGTTGGCCTTCGTGTCGCCTGTCACTTCCTTGGGCCCCCAGCCCGGACGGATGTCCACGCCGTCGGCGCGGGCTTCGGCCTTCTCCTCGTTGGAGGCCGGCATCGAGTGCTCGTCTTCGAGCGACAGCATCGTCACTTCCGCAGCACCGCCGCGTTTGGCCACGCGGGCCGCGTCGATGGCCACGTTGCCGCCGCCTACGACCACCACTTTGCCGCTCACGGGCCGTTGGCCGGTGTTGGCTTCCTTCAAGAAGTCGATGGCCGTGGTCACGCCCGGCAGCCGCTCGCCCGCGATGCCCGGCAGACGGCCGCCCTGGCAGCCCACCGCCACATAAAAGCCCTTGTAGCCTTGTTCGCGCAGCTGGGCTATCGTGACGTCTTTGCCCACTTCCACGCCCGTGCGGATTTCCACGCCTATTTCGCGCATGATGTCGATTTCGGCCGCGATGACGTCCTTTTCGAGCTTGTAGGCCGGCACGCCGTAGCGCAGCATGCCGCCCGGCTCCGCGTTCTTTTCGAAGACCGTCGGATAGTAGCCCATCGTAGCCAGGTAGTAGGCGCACGAAAGGCCGGCCGGCCCGCCGCCGATGATGGCGATTTTCTCTTGCCAGCGGCCGCGGTTGGAGGCCACCACAATGTCGGGCACAAAGCGCGTCTCGGCCTTGAGGTCTTGTTCGGCGATGAATTTCTTGACGGCGTCGATGGCCACGGGCTTGTCAATCGTGCCGCGTGTGCAGGCGTCCTCGCAGCGGCGGTTGCAGATGCGGCCGCAGACGGCGGGGAAGGGGTTCTCCCGCTTGATGAGTTCCAAGGCCTCCCGGTACTTGCCTTCGGCGGCCTTTTTGAGATAGCCCTGCACGGCGATGTGGGCGGGGCAGGCGGTCTTGCACGGCGCCGTGCCCGTGGGATAGCAGTTGATGCGGTTCTTGTCGCGGTAGTCCTCGTCCCATTTCTCCGGCCCCCATTTGGCGGCGTCGGGCAGCTGTTGGCGCGGGTATTCGATTTCGCCCTGCGACGTGCAGAGCTTCTGCCCAAGCTTCACCGCCCCGGCCGGACAGTATTCCACGCAGCGGCCGCAGGCCACGCAGTTGGCCTTATCCACCTCCGCCACATA
>CAYTZG010000042.1:0-4327 GCA_964442435.1 uncultured Bacteroidaceae bacterium
GATTGGTTGATGGAGAAGTGGAAGTGGCTGCCGTTGGCTTTGGGATCGCCCGGTACGGGGTCGAAGCCGTAGCCCCAGTCGATGCCGAACATACCCATGGCCGACAGGTAAAGCCGCAACCCCACGCCCGCCGACTTGTAGAGGTGGAACGGGTCCATCTGGTTGGAGATGGCCCAGCTGTTGCCCGCCTCAAAGAACGCCAGCGCGTAAATCGTGGCCACCGGGTTGTTGGAGAGCGGGTAGCGCACCTCCAGCGTCAGTTTGTTGTAGGCCGTCGCCCCGCTTGTGGGCGAGAGCGAGTTGTTCGAGTAGCCGCGCATCCCGATGAGCTCTCGGCCGTCGAGCGCGAAGCCCGTCAGCCCGTCGCCGCCGAGGAAGAAACGTTCGAAGGGCGGATAGCCCACGTTCTTGTTGTAGTAGCCCATGTAGCCGAGGCGGAAGCGCGCGTTCACGACCAGATTCGCAATCGGGTTGAAATACCAGCCGGCCTTGAACGAAATCTTGTAATATTCCAGCAACTTGTAGCGTTCTTCGGGGTTTTCGCTCTGATAGAGCGTGCTGCCGAGGGCGGAGTAGGGCGGCGTCAGCTGGGCCGTCAGCGACAGCGTGGAACCCGTCTTGGGGAAGAAAGAGGCGTCGAGGTTCTGCCGCGAGAGCGTGATGGAGTAGTTCACGTTGTGGCTCACGCCGTTGTCGAGCATCTCGTTCACCTCGTAGTTCTGCATCGCGTAACGCTGGTAGGTAAGGGCCTGATAGAGCGTAAAGAAGTCGTCGGGCCATTTGAGGCGCTGTCCCAAGCCCACCGAAACGCCGTCGATGTCGAGGCGGCCATAGCGCGCGTCCTGCTTGGAGAGGTTGTTCGACTGCATCGAGTGGTTGTACGACACGCTGAACGCCAGCGGCTTCTTGCCGCCCAACCACGGCTCGGTAAACGAGGCCGACACCGACCAGTAATACGTGCCGTTCGACTGCGCGCGCAGGCTCAGCTGCTGTCCGTCGCCGGTGGGCAACGGCTTCCAGCGGTCTTTCTTAAAGATGTTCTTGATGGAGAAATTGTTGAACACGACGCCGATTGTGCCCACGATCATGCCGCCGCCCCAACCGCCGGAGAGTTCAAGCTGGTCGGAGCCCACTTCCTCCACCTGGTATTCCAAATCGGCCGAGCCGTCGGCGCGGGGCAGGGGTTCGGCGTTGAGCGTTTCGTCGTTGAAATAGCGCAACTGACGCAACGCGTTGATGGAGTTGACGAGTTCGGTACGGCTGAACAGCTGTCCGGGCACGGTGCGCGTCTCCCGCAGAATCACGTTGTCGTTCGTACGCGTGTTGCCCTTGAGCCGGATTTCGTTGAAACGCGCCTGGTTGCCCTCCACGATGCGGATTTCGATATCCACCGTGTCTTCATACACCTGCGTCTCTACGGGCGTGGCGCGGAAATAGAGATAGCCGTCGTCGAAATACATCGCATAGACGTCCACACCGTTGGGGTTCATCATCAGGTTCTGATTGAACTTCTCCTCGTTGTAGAGGTCGCCTTTCTTGATGTTGAGCACGGCCTGCAACTGCTCGTTCGTGTATTTCCTGTTGCCCACGAAATTGATGTTGCCGTAATAATAGGGGTCGCCCTCGTAAAGCTTGATTTTGAGCCCGATGCGCTTTGGGTCGATGGTATAGAGCGAGTCACCCACCACGCGGAAGTCGCGGAAGCCCTCGCGGTTATATACCTTGACGAGTTCCTTCAGGTCGTCCTGAAATTCCGACGGCACGTATTTGGAACGCTTCCAAAAGCGGAGCGGGCTGATTTGCTTCGTGTTCTTGAGTTTGCGGCGCAGGCGGTTGTCGGTAAACGCCAGGTTCTCCTTGTTGCCCGCGTTCGACACCGACTTGGCGAATTTCTTCCAGAACGTGCTGCTCGCGTCGTCCACGCGCTTGGCCGTGTTGCCCTCGAAGTCGATGTGCTCTATCTTGACCTTCTCGCCCTTGTCTATCTTCACAATCAAAATCAGCGCGTTGGAGGAAGCCGTATCCACCCGCTTGATGACCTGCACCTTGGCGTTGAGGTAAGCCTTGTCCACCAACACCTTCATGACTTTCTTCTCCAGCTGGGCGATTTTGTAGTCGGTTACCACATCGCCGTCCTTGATAGAGATTTCCTCCTTGATTTTGTTGGTGATGGCCGTCGTGGAACCCTCATAGACGATGCCCGTCACACGCGGCCGCTCCTCCATGTAGAGGTCAAGATATATACGGTTGCCCTCGATTTGCGTGGCCGAAATCTGAATGTTCTCGAACAGACCCTGCCGCCAAAGTTTGTCCACGGCGTCGGAAATGAAGTCGCCGGGAATGGTGACGCGCTGCCCGACCTTGAGGCCGGAAAGATGGATGAGCGCGCTGTTATCCAAGAAGTTGACGCCCGACACCGTGATGTCGGCGATTTGATACTCTTTGGGATGCAGGTAGGATACCGTGCCGTCGGTCATGTCCTGCGCGGAAGCCGGCGCCGCCGACAGCCCCAAGGCCAAAAGCCCCGCCGTAAGCCAAGCGCAACAGGATAACAGCCGCCGGTTTCTCATCGCGCCGCACCTTCTCCTTCCCCGGCCACCTGCGAGGCGGTCTTGCCGAACCGACGCTGCCGTTGCTGATAGTTGACGATGGCTTCGAAAAACATCTCTTTCGTAAAGTCCGGCCACAACACCGGCGTGAAATAAAGCTCGCTGTAGGCGATTTGCCACAGCAGGAAGTTGCTGATTCTGAGTTCGCCGCTGGTGCGGATCAACAGGTCGGGGTCGGGGATGCCCGCCGTACAGAGGTAGTCACCGAAGCGGTCTTCGGTGATGTCGTCCGCCGCGAGTTGCCCCTCGCGCACGGCCTGCGCCATCCGCTTGGCGGCGCGCGTCAGTTCCCATCGGGCGCCGTAGCTCAGCGCCAGAATCATATCCATGCGCGTGTTGGCTTCGGTCAGCCGCAGCGTCTCTTCCAACTCGCGGCGGACGTCGGGCGAAAGGCTGTCCGTGTCGCCGATAACGCGCAGCCGGATGCCGTGCTGCATCAGCAGGCCCGTTTCTTCCCGCAGCGACTTGACGAGCAGGCTCATCAGCGCGTTCACTTCGTCCTGCGGACGGTTCCAGTTCTCAATCGAAAAGGCGTAGAGCGTCAGATAGCGGATGCCGGCTTCCACCGACGCTTCCGTGATGCGCCGTACCGTTTTGGCGCCCTCGATATGGCCGGCCTGCCGTTCCAGACCGCGCGACGTCGCCCAACGGCCGTTGCCGTCCATAATGACGGCCACGTGTCGCGGCAAACGTTCCGGAACGATCTGATCTTTGAAAAGCATACGCCTTGAAAAACCTAAGGTTAACGGTTAGAGGTTCTTGCGTTTGTAGCGGTCGATGGCGCTCGTGGAGTAGGCCGGGCATTCGTAGCGTTCGCGGCCGAGCTTAATCGACACCGTGACGCCCGCGAACGAATACCAGTCAAACGTGTTCTTGTCGCCGCGCTGGGCGCCCGGGGTGTGTTCCCCCGTCGGGTCGCCGAAATAAGCCGACAGCGGGCCGTATTCCGAGATGAGCCGTCCTTGGTCGTAATATACGCCGCCCACATCGTCGATATAGTCGGTAAACGTGAGGCGCATCGTCCATTCCACGCCGATGGCCACGCGTTGCGAGATGCTGTAGCGGAAGCCGATGCCGAACGGAATGGCGAACTGCGTCAGCGAGTAGTTTTTGACGGCATCGTTCAGCCCTTGGCCCTCGGTGTGCAACGGTTGCAAGGCCACCCATTCCGTGCGGTCGTTCGACGGGTTGAAGTAGTAGCCCTTGGGGTTGTGGAAGCAGACGGCCACGCCCGCGGTGAGGTAAGGCGTAAAGCGGTATTGGCGTTCGCTGCCGATAAAGAAATTCAGGAAGTTGACCTCCATCGTCGCGCCCACGT
The DNA here is from genome assembly GCA_964442435.1 of uncultured Bacteroidaceae bacterium. Lineage (GTDB taxonomy): Bacteria > Bacteroidota > Bacteroidia > Bacteroidales > P3 > CAMXAS01. Next base: position 3,928 of record CAYTZG010000042.1, read on the forward strand.
CAAACAAATCGTTGCGGAAGTTGAGGTCGCGCGGGTTGTCGAAATGCTTGTCGTCGGCCTGGATACGCCCGTAGGTAAGGCCCAAGCGGAACGCCCAGCGCGTGTCGATGTTATAGCGGTAATACAGGCCGCCCGCCCAGCGGGTTTGGGAAAAAAGCCCTTTCGGGTTGATGTCGCCCAAATAGAAAGCGCCGCCGGCCAGCACGCCGATTTCAGAACGCTGCGCCACCGCAACGGCCGACGTCATCGTCCACAGGCACAACGTCATAAGACCTGTCACAAACAGTCTCTTCATGGTATAGGAGTTAAGGGTAAATACGGCGGTGCCGGCAACCAAACGCCTCACGACCCCGCACTATCTTGCAAAGATAACAAAAACCGAGCGCAAAAGCAAATCGGA
>CAYTZG010000043.1:0-3996 GCA_964442435.1 uncultured Bacteroidaceae bacterium
GCCCTCGTCACGCCAAAAGCACCAAGCGTCACCACGCATAACGTACTAATTAACAAACGGATATTCTTCATTGTTTGCATAGTTTTCAAATTCATATTGCGTTGGGCAATCAGCCCCTCTCGCGTACCACATTCTATTTTTAGCGCACGAATTTAACAATTTTCTAACAAAAATCCTAATTCTGCAACAGAATAATCATTTTTAATATGTCACAATGCAAGTATATATTTATTGGTTAAAGGACGGTCGCGGCGGGTGTTTTCCACATCGGACGCCGCCACGAGTCCCGCCAATCCTGTTACGGCACTGCGTACCGGCTGGCTTTGGCGCGATACTGCGCTACGTTTCTGATTTGTTTTTATGCTCGGTTTGCACTATCTTTGCCCCAGAATCCAAATCAGGATAGGCAACGTCAGCGGAATTGGACCGCTGTTTGCCTATCGATTAGACAACGTCAGCGGGATTGATCCGCTGTTTGTCTATCTGATTTGGATTTTTTCATTTGGGGTTCTCGAAGTTCTGTAGTATCTTTGCCACAGAATCCAAATCAAGATAGGCAACCTCAGCGGAATTGGTCCGCTGTTTGTCTATCAAGGTTTGGATTTTTTCTTTATGCAGGTAATCGGCCTTGCCTTGGGTAATCCAGTTCAACCATTCGTGATTATCTTTCGGGAAGATACCACGGATAGACAGAATTTTCAAATCTTGGCCACTTTGATTGAAATGCACGCCGATGAGGTATTGCTTGCCGCCGCGCTCAATGTCCACAATGATATTCTTGGCCTGCACCCCATAGCGGAACACCGCCACGGGGTCATTTATAAACAATACTAAATCATATACATCCGCTATGTCGAACGGATGGTTCGCCTGCACGGCTTTTGCCGCAAGACGGGAGGCCGCCATCTCAATGGGCGCGCACGGAAAGCCGGCGGCACGCAAGATGCGGCCGGGGTGTCCGAGGCGATAGATGTGCCCCACCGGCAGGGTGCCGGCAATCTGCCGCGCAAGGTCGGCGTTGAAGCGGGCGTTGACGGCCCGGAGATGGGTGGCGGGCGCCTCGGGATAGTTCATTTACTCTGCCTTTCGTTTGATGGTGTGCTTGAACTTCAAGACGGCGAGATTGATTACTTCAGCCATTTCCGGTTTGCTTGATGATTCTCCAACACGCTTATTTGGTGGATGGCGATTTGGTTAAGTTTAACAAGGCGTTCGCGCTGAGGTAGCCCCTGTTCGATAAATACGGCATTCAGACTCTCCATATTGGACAAGCATATCAGTTCATTGATGGTTGCATAGTCGCGGATGTTGCCCTTTAAATCCGGATTAGCCTCACGCCATTGCTTGGCCGTTAGGCCGAACAGCGCCACATTCAGCACGTCGGCTTCATTGGCATAAATGATATTTGCCTGAATGGCCGTCACTTCCGGTGGAATGATATTGGTTCCGCCATAGCGTCCCTTGCGTACAACCAGCCCGATAGCGTCCGTGCGTTCTATCCATTCGGATGCACTCAGCACAAACGATGGCAAACCGGCACGTTGTCTAAAGTGGTTAAATTCGACCACTTTAAATTCGGGGTTATGGATAATCTCCCAAGTTCCAAGGAACTCTATCGCATAACGCGCTCTTATCCAATTCTTGATGATGTCGGCCGCCCTGCTTTCGCCTTCTTTGGCCGCCGCCATATCCGTAAGGGATATATAGTCCTGCTCGCCTATATGCAGTACCCCTACCGATGTTTTTTCAACTGTTATCGTTTTCATATCATTCAGTTTTCCTTTACTCCCCAATCTCCTTCGGTTTATCCACCCCTTTCAGGCCCTTGGCGTTGTGTGGCGACACCACCGGGTGGCCGGTCTCCCGCTCTATCTTCTCGCGGGCGTCCTTGGCGATGTCCGCGCCCTGACGGGCCACTCCCGCATGGGCCGTCATGCCGCGCGGACGCTTGGCCTTCGATATCTCCGTGGCCGTGGCCTCCGCCAACGCGTTCAGCGTCAGCTCCAAATTGGTCATGTGGTCGCGCAGGTTCTCTTTCTTCAACCCCTTGAGATTTTTGTACGCCTTGGTCGTATAGCCGCTCCAGCCTTTAGTGATGATGTCGGTGAGCGCGGCGTATTGCTGCGGTTGCACGCCGCCCCGCTGCCACTCGTCGGTCAGTTCCTTGCGGATTTCGATGCTGCGGATGCGCTGGTTGATCCAAGCGTCCGAGTAGCCGAGCCGCCGGTAGTCGGCAACCGCCTGGTCAATGGACAGCTCCGGGTCTTGCAGTTGGTCGAGGCGCGTGGCCGCCACCTGCGCCATCCACACCTTGAACGGCTCCGCCTTGGGCGACGGGATGGACTGGATGAGGCGGAAAATGCCCTCAACCGTGGCCGTCATTTCCTTATGCCTCTTGCCGTCTTCGCTGACCAGCGGAACTAGGGTACAAATTGTACCCCAGTTGGCACGCAACCCCTCATCCCGAACTTTCAGTTTCTTGATGTATTGCTTGGGGTCTGCGCTGTCCGTCAGCACGGCCACCACATCCACAATCGAGAAGTACCACTTCTCGTGCTCGTCGCACCAAACGGTACGCACCTGCTTGTTTTCGAATAGTTTAAGTTTTTCTTTCTGCATGATTGGAGGTTTTTAGGTTTATATCATATACGTTCGACCCTGCGGGGCAGATGGAAATTTTTAGAATTTTTAAGACTTTCTCCCCGAATTTTATGGAGATATATACCACTATTGTGCCACTCAAAAAATCGTTTTTTCTGTCAATAACTTGTTAAAAAGTGGATTTTTTTGTAACTTTACGGGCTTATGGTGAGTTAGGGTCGCGCATACGCGCGAGGTTGTGTCGCTTCAACGCATTGTTTTTACGTGTGTTGTGACACGTGACCCGTGCTTGTTTTGCGGTACTACGCACCGGCTGGCTTTTAGCGCGATGCTTCGCACCGCGCGGACTTAAAACCTTTTCTTTTGTCGAAAAGAAAAGGTTTTGCCAAAAGAAACGACCGCTACGCGCGGCGCGTCAAGGCGGCCAACCTAGCGCCAAGGCACTCCTTGCGTGCTAACGCACGCTGCGTCGGCACGCCGGCCCACGAGGCCAGCCAGCGCGCAGCCTACACACGAGGCCAGCCGCCATGCAACAACCCGCCACCGTGCGGCCAACGACAGATAATTTGGATTAGAATATTAGTGAATTATGAAAAATATACGTTTGTTTTTCAGTGCATTATGCGTAGTTACGCTTGGCGCTTTCAATGCGGCGAAGGCGGATGATGTGGATGCTCCCGGGAAAGTGAAACTTAAGATTGAGACAAAAAGCCTCACGAAAGAAGATGCAAACACGATTATTTCCAGCGGCGGAAAAGTCTCATTAGGCGTCTATTTGGTATTGGATGCAGGTTGGCAAAATGCGATAAACCAAGGCAAAGTTCGGGTTTCTGAAAGCCGTATGAGTTTTGCTTTCTTTAACACAAAAGATTACTATTCAGGCGATTATTTTAATAACTCCACGGCGGATTATATTACCATATGCGGCAGTGACAATAAATATCCAGCGCCCTCATGGGGTTGTAGTCAGGTTTCGAGCGCAGCCGCAGATTGGTATACTACGGTAACATGGTATACTTTCGGTACGTGGCCAACTTATTCATATGGTGGTGGTTTCACGGGTGGCGTAATATTCCCGACCATGCCATATTTCAAAACTGTCGATGGGAATTTTGAAATCAAACTATTTGATCTTCAGTTTGAATTGAAGCAGGCAACGCGGGATATTCCCGTTGGGTTCGTTGATAATCTTGACCTTATGGATGGTTCATCCGGTAATACTGAGTTGAATATTGTTACGCCCGGCTTGGACGCATACCGCCCGCACGGCATCATCGCTACCGACTGGACCGATTCACGGATTGGCAATAACTTTGCCTTCGAAAATGGTGGTATTTTTTTCGAGACGGGTCCGGAAGCCGAAACATTCGAACCGAGTTTTATACCATTAGTTTG
>CAYTZG010000044.1:0-1457 GCA_964442435.1 uncultured Bacteroidaceae bacterium
ACCTTGATGAAGCCGGCGATGTTGGCACCCTTTACATAGTTGATGTACTTGCCTTCTTTACCGTACTTCACGCAGTTTTCGTGGATGCTGGACATAATCTGATGCAGTTTGGCATCGACTTCGGCAGCCGTCCACGACAGTTTTTCAGCATTCTGGCTCATTTCCAAACCTGATACGGAAACGCCACCGGCGTTTACGGCCTTACCGGGCGCGAACATGATCTTGGCTTTCTGGAAAGCGTGGATAGCGCCGGGCTGGCAACCCATGTTGGAAACTTCGGCAACGAGTTTAACACCGTTCTTGATCAGTTTTTCGGCGTCTTCCTTGGCCAATTCGTTCTGCGTGGCACACGGCAGAGCGATGTCAACCTTAACTTCCCAAGGCTTCTTGCCGGCAACGAATTTCGAGCCTTTGAACTTCTTGGCGTACGGAGCTACAACGTCGTTGTTGGAGCTACGCAGTTCGAGCATATAGGCGATCTTTTCTTCGTTCATACCGGCCGGGTCGTAGATGTAACCGTCGGGACCGGAGATGCAGACAACCTTGGCGCCCAATTCGGTCGCTTTCGTAGCGGCACCCCAAGCTACATTACCGAAACCGGAAACGGCAACGGTCATGCCCTTGATGTCTTTCTTCTGCGTCTTCAACATGCTCTGTACGAAGTAAACGGCACCGAAGCCGGTCGCTTCCGGACGCAGGATGGAGCCACCCCAACCGGAGCCCTTGCCGGTCAATACACCGGTGTTTTCGTTACGCAGTTTTTTGTAGATACCGTACATATAACCGATTTCACGGCCACCGACACCTATATCACCGGCGGGAACGTCGGTTTCAGGTCCGATGTATTTCTGCAGTTCCATCATGAAGGCCTGGCAGAAACGCATGATTTCGTTTTCGGAACGACCCTTGGCGTTGAAGTCGGAACCGCCCTTGCCACCGCCCATCGGCAACGTGGTCAAGCTGTTCTTGAACGTCTGTTCGAAGCCCAGGAATTTGAGCGTGTCGAGTTTTACAGACGGGTGGAAACGCAAACCGCCCTTGTACGGTCCAATCGCGTTGTTGAACTGAACACGGTAGCCGGTGTTCACCTGAATCTGACCTTTGTCGTCAACCCATTCAACCTTGAACGTGAAGATACGGTCCGGTTCAACCATACGTTCGATAATCTTGTATTGGTCATATTTAGGATTCGCCTTCACGTAATCCTTAATGGAGTCCAATACTTCTTCTACCGCTTGCAAGAACAAGGGCTCATCGGGATGCTTCGTTTTGAGATCCGCGAGAATTTTTTTTACGTCCATAACAAAAAGTTTTTAATTGTTTTTCTATTCGCTTGGTCGTGAGAGACATAGGCTTTTTAAGCTCTGCTAAACGTCTCTTTTCAAGGAACAAAATTATACGATATTTTTCATTTAAAAAAATTTTATCGCCCTTATTTTACTTTTTTAGACGATTTT
>CAYTZG010000044.1:1557-3738 GCA_964442435.1 uncultured Bacteroidaceae bacterium
GGCCAGACGCTTGCGGACACTGTGCGGCACCGGCAAATCGGACTTCACCTCGCGGCCGGCCAACTCCCGCAACACGACCGAGGCGCAGAAGCAACCCGCCACGGCCGGCATATACGAAACCGTGCCGACCGCCGATTTTTTGTTGACGTCCTCTTCCTCACGCACGGCCGACGAGGCCACGACCTCCGGCGAAAATACGGCCTGTATGCCCGCATATACGCCCAACTTGTGCAGCCGCTTGCGCAACACGTCGGCCAGACGGCACTGATACGTCTGCGCGATGTCGCAGACCGTCAGGGCTTCGGGTGCCCATTTGCCACCCGTTCCCATGGCGCTGACCACGCGCAATTTGAGACGCACGCAGTGGTAGAGCAGATAGATTTTGGGCGAAAGCGTGTCGATGGCGTCCACGACGTAATCGTAGGCGTGCGCCTGCAACACCTCCACCATGCGTTCGTCGCGGAGGTACTCGGAAATGATTTCGCAGTCCAAATCGGGATTGATGTCGAGAAAGCGTTGCCGCAGCGTTTCGGTCTTGTAAGCCCCCAAGGTGGAGCGCAGGGCCGGCAGCTGACGGTTCAGATTCGTTTCGTGCAGGCGGTCGCCGTCAACGAGCGTCAGCCGCCCGATGCCCGCCCGCACCAGTTGTTCGGCCGCATACGCGCCCACGCCGCCCAAGCCCACGACCAACACGTGCGCCCGCGCCCAAGTGTGTACGACTTCCTCGCCGGCCAACAGCCGTGTCCGCTCCCGCCAATCCATAGCCTAACGCTTTTTGGCGGATTTGGCGGGCTTTTCGGGCGCGGCGGCTTCCTGCAACGCCTTGAACAAGGCCTTGTCGTTCAACGCCTCGATGGCGCGTTCAAAGCCGTCGTCCACCGAACGGATGATGCGGTAATAGGCCGGCATCCCGTAGAGGTTGCGCGCCAACAGCGCCTTGACCTGCGCCCGCAGGAAGCGGTCGGAAACGATGGCCGAGGCCGCCTGCCGCGCGTCTTCGGCTTCGGCCTGCGCCATCAGGTAGGCCTGCATATCTTCGGCCGGCCACAGGGCCTGCCGCATATAGTCCCCATAGGTGCGCACCGTGTCACCGAGCCGGACGTGCGCGCTGTCGGCAGTCATCGAATCCAACAGGGCTTTCATGAAGGCCGCGGCCTTTTCGGGCTTGAAGTTGCGGCGGGTCACGCCCTCGCTTTCGGCATAGGCGTAGAACCGCTGCATGAGGGAATCCATGTCGAACGCGAGGTCGAACGTGCGGACGTCCGGATAGCGCGCGAGCCAGTCTTCCTTATGCGCCTGCGCCTCGGTCAGACAGAAATTGTTGAGGATGTTGTTGCGCCGCAGGTCAACATAGTAATCGGACAGGCGCATCGTATCGAGCGGCACGAACACGTCGGGCATGATGCCGCCCCCGCCATAGACGGTGCGGCCGCCAGCCGAACGGTATTTAAGCGAATCGGGAAAACGGATGGAGTCGGCGTGCCACATCTCGCCATGGCTGTAACGCTTCGAAATATCGGTGTTGTAGTCGTCGGCACCCTCCTCATAGGGTTTTTGGATGCAACGACCGCTGGGCGTGTAGTAGCGTGAGGTCGTGAGCCGCACCTGCGCCTGGTCGGGCAGGTCGAACGGCCGCTGCACCAAGCCCTTGCCGAAAGAGCGGCGGCCGACGAGCAGCGCGCGGTCCCAGTCCTGCAACGCGCCGCTGACAATCTCGCTGGCCGAAGCCGAACCCTCGTCGATGAGCACCACCATGTCGCCGTTCTCAAACAGCCCGCGGTCGGTGGTCTTGAATTCGTAGCGCGGCTGCGCCTTGCCCTCTATGTAGGTGACGATGCGGCCACCGGGCAGGAACTCGTCCGAGAGCGCCACGGCCACATCGAGGTAGCCGCCGGTGTTGCCGCGCAGGTCTAAGATGAGCTGCGTCATGCCTTCGGCCTGCAGCGTGTTCAGGGCCGAACGGATTTCGTCGGGCGTGGAGCGCGCGAAACGGCTCAGCAGGATATAACCGGTTTGGTCGTCCACCATAAAGGCGGCGTCCACGCTGTGGAGCGGGATTTTATCCCGCACGATTTTGTATTCCAACTCGCGGTCGATGCCCCGGCGGCGGATGCCGACCGACACCGTCGTGCCCTTGGGCCCGCGCAGGCGGCGGAATACAAAATCGTTCGTGGCGCTGTC
>CAYTZG010000045.1:0-3468 GCA_964442435.1 uncultured Bacteroidaceae bacterium
GGATTTTTCTTAAAAAAGTTCAAAATGTGTAACTTTGCGGTATCATGAGAGGAATGTATCAGCAGACGCTTGTCTGCCTGCTGGCGGGCGCGGCGGCCGTGATGACGGCGCCGGCATTGCACGCGGCGGTCGACGACAACCGCACGAAACCGGAACGCGACCGGCGGTCGGAGCACACGATTTCGGCGGGCTGGATGCAGACGCGCGTCTATAATGAGTATATAGGCCCCCTGACTTACGAAGGGCCGCAGTTCGGCCTGCTTTACGACGGCCGCCGCGCGATGCGGCCGAAGCAGTTGTTTCAGGAATGGCGCATCCAGGGCGAAGTCGGCGGCCTGTTGAACCCGCCCAAGACGCGCGAGCAGACGAGCGTACACGTGTTGACGCACTGGGGTCTGCATACGCCGGTGTTTCAGGCGGCGGGCTTCGACATCCGCGTGGGCGGCATCCTGCAATGGGACTGCCGCATCTTCTACCAGCCCGCCTACGGCAACAGCTTCATGCAGGTGGCCACGCAGCTGCAGGTGGCGGCCAACGTCCATGTGGGCTACGCGTTCCACATCAAGACGTTCCCGCTCCGTCTGCATTACCGCCTCGCCCTGCCGGTGGCCGGCCTCGGCTTCGCCCCCGACTTCGGGCATTCGTATTACGAACTGGTGGATGTGCCGGGCGAGATAGGGCGGCAGCTCATCGCCACGGGGCTGCACAACGTCTGGAACCTGCAGAACGAATTGAGCATGGACTTCGTGTTCAAGCCCTGCGTGTTGCGGCTCTCGTATGTGGGCTACTCGCTGTGGAGCCGCTACAAGGGCGTGTCGCAGGAATGGCACAGCCACGGCGTTCAACTCGGCTTTGTGGTGCGGATGCAAAATGTAAGCGGACGATGAGACACACGATGATAAACGGACTACGCGCGGCCCTGCGGCCGGCACGGACGGTGGCTCTGACGGCGGCCACGCTGTGGCTGACGGCCTGCCACAAACCGGAGGGCGCATACAACGACGCGCGCTACAACTACGACGTGCTGTGGCGGACGCTGGACGAACGCTACTGCTTCTTTACATACAAGCATATCGACTGGGACAGCCTCTACGACGTGCATCTGCGGCAGCTCTACCGCGCGCGGACGTCGGACGACGTGTTCAAGACGTACTGCGACCTGATGGCGAACCTGCGCGACGGCCATGTCAACCTCTATGCGGCGGGCGACATGGGACGCTATTGGAAATGGTACACCGACTACCCGCGCAACTTCTCGGAAGAGGTGGTGGAGCGCCACTACCTCGGCGATGACTACCGCATCGCGGCCTCGTTCTCCTACACGGTGCTGCGGCCGGAGGCGGAGCGCAAAATCGGCTACGTGCGCTACGGCAGCTTCTCGGGCGGCTTCGGGGAGGGCAACTTGGCGAGTATGTTCAAGTATCTGGAGTCGTGCCACGGCCTGATTCTCGACGTGCGCGACAACGGCGGCGGCAACTTAGACTATGCGGAGATACTGGCGGAACACTTTACGGACGAAAAAGTCCTCTACGGCTATATATGTCACAAGACGGGCCGCGGCCACGACGACTTCTCCACGCCGCAGCCCCGCTACTTGGAGCCGGGCGAGACCAGCCGCTGGCTCAAGCCGGTGGTGGTGCTCACGAACCGCCTCTGCTACAGCGCCACCAACACGTTCGCGAGCATGGTGCAGAACCTGCGTAACGTGACGATTATGGGCGATTCGACGGGCGGAGGCGGCGGCCTGCCGTTCAACTCGGAGCTGCCCTGCGGCTGGACGTTCCGCTTCTCGGCCGCGCCCATGCTGAACGCCAACGGCGAGCAAATCGAGAACGGCGTGGCGCCGGACATCTTCTGCCAGATGGATACGGTGGCGCTGCGCGACGGCATCGACAGCATGATTGAGACCGCCGCCGACTATCTGCAGGGGCTGGAGTAGGTTCCCCCGCATATCGCGAAAAGTCATAATTTGAATAAAAAATCAAGAAAAAGTTGATTTTCTGTTCAAATTTTCACTATATTTGCGTCATGAAAAGACACGTCTTGCACGCATTGGGCAATACGCCCGTCACCACGGCGGCCATCGCCTCGCTGTATCCCGAAATATCCGGAGCCAACCAAAAGGTGGCGGCCTTGGAAGACGCCGACGAACTCATCCGGCTCAAGCGCGGTTTTTATGTCGTGCATCCCGATATCTCAGGCCGGCGGCTATCGACCGAACTCATCGCCAACCGGCTTTACGCACCCTCTTATGTGTCGATGCTCAGCGCGTTACGTTGGCACGGCCTCATCCCCGAAAGGGTTGCGACGGTGCAGAGCATGACGTTGAAACATTCGCGCCGGTTCGTCAATGCCTTGGGACGTTTCGAATATCATTATGTCGCGCGCGACTATTTCCCCATCGGCATCCGTCATGTCGAAACGGACGGCACGGGCTTCATCATCGCCGGCCCGGAAAAGGCCCTGTGCGACCTTGTCGCCGCCACACCGGGAGTCAGACTCCGCTATCGGGACGAGGCGCGGGCGTATATAGAAGAAGACTTGCGGCTCGACATGGAGGCCTTCCGCACCTTTGACCCCGCCATCCTCCGGCAATGCGCACGCTTCGGCAAGAAATCCGGCACCATCGAAACGCTCCTCAAAATCCTTGAACGATGAACACCCTCTATGAGCGTATGCTCTCGGCCTACGACCAAAGCACCGAGACGGGACGCCGCAACGCTATATATGAAGTGAGCCAGCAATTGGTGTTGGCCGGCCTCGCCAACGGCGGCTTCTTTGACAAGGCGGCTTTTTACGGCGGCACCTGTCTGCGGATTTTCCACGGGCTCGACCGTTTCAGCGAGGATATGGATTTTACCTTATTGCAAGCCGACCCCTCTTTTGAGTTCGAACAATACTTTCAACCTATTATCGACCAGTTCACACTCGTCGGCCGCACCATCGAAATCAAGAAAAAAGCGAAAAAAGGCTTCGGCAAAGTGGAGTCGGCCTTTCTGAAAGACAACACCGACGTTTACGACCTATCCTTTCAAACCGAGAAATCGGTTAAAGTCAAAATAGAAGTGGACACCGCACCGCCGCTGAAATTCACCACGGAACAGAAGCTGTCGCTTCAGCCCATGTCGTTCATGACCCGGTGCGTCTCGCTGCCCGATTTGTTTGCCGGCAAGATGCACGCGTTGGTGTTCAGGGCTTGGAAACAGCGCGTGAAAGGGCGCGACTGGTACGATTTCGAATGGTATATACGAAACGGTATAGAACTTGATTTCCGACACCTTCAAGAGCGAATCCGACAGTTCAACGGCCAAGAACTGACGCGGGATGCGTTTATGGAACAACTGAGGATACGTTTGGCCTCCACCGACATCCACCGCGTGAAAACCGACGTGCTGCCGTTTCTCGACCGCCCCCAGGCCTTGGCACTCTGGTCAAACGACTACTTCCTGCAGCTGGCCGACCGGATAA
>CAYTZG010000046.1:0-2857 GCA_964442435.1 uncultured Bacteroidaceae bacterium
TTCTTCCATGTTAGTTCCTCCTGTATTATAGGACCGTATCGATGGCCACATTGACCACCGGCAGCGATTTGTCGCCGCTCAGAATCTCATCGATGGTGTCTATAAGTTTCATTTCACGTATTGGTTATAAAATTCCTGACTGATTTCCCGGCTTCCGGTAATGGTAACGCACATCCCCTCGGTCTTGGCACCGAATATGCCGTCCTCGTCGAGTGGGGTAAGCACCAGGTAATAGGCCAGGCAGGAGTTCAGATAGTGCTGCAGCTTGCGCACTTCTTCCCCCTGGCTGCCTTTCTTAAGCGGGAACACCGACACGGGTTCCGCATTGCCGGCGCCGCCGGTCCCGCCGGATGCGCCGGCCGACGTCCGCGTTTTGCCGAAAAGTTTGTCGCTGAACAGGGCCAGCCCCAACGCCACGGCCAACAGCAACACCACTACAATTATCGCCCAACTCCTTTTCATATCGATACGCCTATTTTGGCCAACACTTCGTTGACGGCCTGCAGCTCTTTGGCCGACAGTTCATCCGTCAGCCAATCGATGAGCGTGCCGGAAAACGAATACCCCCACCATTTGGAAACACTCCGCGTACCGAAAGCTTTGAGCAGGGCACTCCAATCCTCAGAGGTTTTCAGCGCGCCCAACACCCGCATGATCGTGTCCGTGTCGGTACCGGCACCGGACATGGCCGTATGCAGCTGCGACGCATACAGCACGTATTGCGTGTTGTCGTACGTCAACTTGGAAGCGTCCAGCTTGATAGACCGGGTCACATCTTCGGCCGGCTTGAGCTTGTTGATCAGCAGCACGATGATAACCACCACCAGGACGGCAATCCCCGCCAGCATACCGTATGATAAAGCCTTATTTCCCATTGGCCACCTTTTTAAACAGCACCAGTGCGCCGCCGGCCAACCCTAACCCGAGGGCGGCGATGAGCAGCCAGTACAAAACGGCATTGCCGTCCTGTTCCTTGCGTCCCGACAACAGGCCCAGGGCATAACCCAGGCAGCCGGTCAATACCGGCAGCAGCACCCGTGCGTTTGTCATTTCTTCCTGAATTTCTTGATGAGCAGCACGACCACCACGGCGATAACGCCCACCACCAACAGGGTAGTCATTCCGGAATCGGGCTCCGTCCCGGTACCGTTATCGCCCCCTGAACCGCCGGCCCCTGTCTTGCTCTTGGACGTGTACGAACTGACCGCAGCGCCCCGCGCTTCCAGTTCGGTATCCACAAGACCTTCCAGGTAAATCACGTGCTTCTCGTAGTTCGTGTTCGCCCAAAACTTCTGCCAGGTGCTGAATTTGGCCTGGTTGAGTTTGTAGGTTTCCTTCAACTTGTCATATACCGCCTTTTTGACTTTATCCAAGTCTTCGAGGTCATCGAGAGTGAGCGTCTTCTTGACTCCCTCAAACGCCGCGCTGATTTCGCTTTGCTTCTTGGCCGCCGTCAGCGGCCCCCAATCTTTCAATGCCATAAGGTTACTTTTTCAACAAGATATATAATACGATTGCACCGATGGCCACATAGCCCCAGTAGAGAGGCTTCCACTCAAAGGTACGCGCCGGCCGTTCCGCGGGCTTCGCGTTTGGCACCGGCACTTTGAGCCCGTCCGTCGGAAAGTCGATAATATCATCCACAGACACCACCGGTGCCTCGATCGGTGTTGTTCCGATGAATCTGTCCACACCGGGTGCTAATACAACGTCCTTTGCCGCCATCGTTATTTCCGTTTCAACAACAACCACAATACAACCGCCGCCGCAATCATCATCAGCCATTTTTTGCTTTTGCCGGCCGGTTCGGACGGCTCCGGCGTTTTGGCCGCCGGGATTTCCGGCTGCTCGTCATCGCCGGCAACAGGCATCGGTACAGGGGTGTACACAGGATCCGTAATCCCACAAATTGGCATAAGCCCCCCAAGGCCGCCAAAGCCCGGCTTTGTCGTTTCGTTCATAATGTCATCCTCTTTTTCGATTTTCACAATTTCGTCCGTCATACCGTATTCCGGAACGTGAACTATTACACCTCCCACGGACGGCGTGTCCTCAACCAGCGGCGCAATGGGCTCTACCGGCGAAACCACCACCGGGGACGGCAAGATGATTGCCGGCGCCGGTTCCTGCTCCGGCCCATCCAATTTACCAACAACCGTAGGCGTGGTCGGCTGCGTCGGCGTCGTCGTTACCGGATCCAACTTCGGATCTACAATGATTTTGGTCGGCGCGCTCGTCTCGGTCGGCGTCGATACTGTCGGCGTGTCCGGCTGCGTCGGCGTCGTCCTCACTGGGTTCGACGTCGGATCTATAATGACTTTGGTCGGTGCGCTCGTTTCGGTCGGCGTCGATACCGTCGGCGTAGTCGTCTCGGTCGGCGTCGTGCTCCCTGTCGGCGTCGTGGTCGTCGATGGCGTCGATGCACCTCCGGATGACCCGCTGCCTCCGGACGAACCGCTGCCGCCGGTGGGCCCAACGACAATCCCGATGTCGTCCCGCATGGAAACGCCGGTTTGCAAAAGGGCGCCACCGCCAACCGTCGAATTGCCGGCACGCTCCACCGGGGCCACCGATGAAGTCGTAACCGTCGGCGTGGACGCCTCCGAAGCATTGACCAACGTCACGCCGCTACCGGCGGCCACCACCGTAAGCCCGCCGAGTCCGGCGGAAGCGGTGGACGCGCCCACTATGTTTGCCTGGCGGCCGCGCCGCCCTGTTCTCCTCTGTGTCATAACAAATAAATTAGTGCCAATATCCCTATCAATATTATCCATAAGCGGCTGTTACCGGACCCGCCCGACGCCAGCCCGGCGTCCACAAAAGTTTTGTGTATCCAAACCTTTTGCGATTCCACTTC
>CAYTZG010000047.1:0-2780 GCA_964442435.1 uncultured Bacteroidaceae bacterium
GTTGTACCGCGATTTCACCTACATCGACGACATCGTGACGGGCATCGTCAAGGTGCTGGAAAGCCCGGCGCCCCCGTCGGCCCAGGCACTTTACCGTATCTACAACATCGGCCGCGGCGAGTCCGTCCGTCTGACCGATTTCATCGCCACGCTCGAAAAGGTGAGCGGCAGGGAGGCCGTCAAGGAATACGTCGGCATGCAGCCCGGCGACGTGTACCGCACCAATGCCGACACCACCGCCCTGCAACGCGACTTCGGTTATCGGCCGCGGGTCTCGCTGGCGGAAGGACTTTCCAAGCTCTACGCTTGGTATAAGGATTTCAGTTTGTGAACCGTCGGGGCGCATTACGCCTGTCGGTAGATTTCCATATAACGTGCGTAAAAATGTTCGGGGCTGAACGCCGCTAAGTAGCGGGCGTGCAGGTTCCGCGCCAGTTCAGCCTTGCGCGCCGTGGCGTCTGAAATCGCCGCGCGCAGGGAATCCGGATTCTCCGATTCAAAGAAAGCGACTTCGCGGTTGGTTACAAGTTCTTGAAATACGGGCAGGTCGGAGCAGACGACGGCCATGCCGTGGGTTGCGGCTTCAAGCAGGGCGAGCGGGAAGCCCTCGCTGCGGCTCGGTAGCGCGTACAGGTCGTAGAGCGGCAGGTAGCGGCTGGCGTTCGGCTTGTAGCCGAGAAAACGCACGCGGTCGGCGATGCCCTCGGCGGTGGAGAGCCGCTGGAGGGCGGCGCGTCCGTGGCCGTCGCCGATAACGAGCAGGCGGTAGTCGGGCAGCTGCGGCAGCACGCGCAGGAGTCGGTCTATGCCTTTGCGGGCCGTCAGCTCGGCGTGGACGCCGATGAGGTAGGGGCATTCCGCCGCAAAGCCCGTGGCTTCGGCGATTTCGGCTTCGGACAGCGGTTGAGGGCCGCCCTCTGCCGCGTCCTTTGGCAGGTGGCGCGTGTTATAGGCGTAGGTCAGCTTGCGCGGCGGCAGGAAGCGGCTGTAATAGCGCAGGGCATCCCGGCTCAGCGTCACGACGGTGTCGTGGCGGCGGAGGGCCGCCAGCCACGCCCGCCCGGCCCAAAAAGCCGTCAGGCGGTTGTATTGGTAGCGGAGGTCGTCGAAAACGTAGTTGTGGAGCGTGGTGACGCAGCGGGCGTGGCTGCGGGCGGGCTTGTGCAGGCACACGTAGGCGTCCGGCCGCAGGCCGTGGCTGTGCACGATGTCGAAGCGGTTGAAGTCAAGCCCGCCCGTGCCGCCGTCGGCGGCGCGGCCCCCCCAGCCAATGCGCCGCGTCTCGCAGGGAAAGCCCAATTCGTCGGGTCCCTCGTCGAAATAAAAGACCGTGCATGCGTGCCCGTGCGCCATCATCCGGCAGACCAGTTCGTAAACGACGGTCACCGGCCCTTTTTGCGCCAGTTTGGGAACGATATACGCGATTTCCATAACGGCAAAGGTAGTGGATTTATTTGAAATACACGCTACGAAAAAAGCCGGGGCGTCGGCCTCGGCTTTTCATCGTGAACGGACACGGGGGGTTGCGTCCGCTTTCGGGTCGGGATTATTTGTCCGCCGCCTTTTCCTTGATGGCGTCGTCCACCAAAATGCGGCCGCAGTATTCGCAGGCGATGATTTTCTTGTGCATCTTGATGTCGATTTGGCGTTGGGGCGGAATCTTGCTGAAGCAACCGCCGCAGGCGTCGCGTTCAATGGGCACGACGGCCAGGCCGTTGTGGGCGTTGTTGCGGATACGCGTGTAGGTATGCAGCCAGCGGGCGTCCACGTTCTTTTTGTGGGCTTCCGACTGTTTGAGCAAATCCTGTTCTTCGCGTTCGGTTTCGGAAACGATTTCGTCCAGTTCGGATTTCTTCATTTCCAAGTCTTTCTCGCGTTCTTCCTTGGCGTTCTGCACGCGTTCGAGGTCGGCGTTGCGTTTTTCGAGCGTCGCGTTCGCTTCCTTGATGCGTTTTTCGTGCAGTTGGATTTCAAGGCCCTGGTATTCGATTTCCTTGGAGAGGGCGTCGAATTCGCGGTTGTTCTTGACGTCTTTCTGCTGCTTCTCGTATTTCTTGATCTGCGCCTTGAGGTCGGTGATGGCCGCCTTGCGTTCGCTGATATTCTGCTGGATTTCGGCGATATCGGCCGTCATTTTCTCAATGCGGGCGGTAAAGCCGGCTACGTCGTCTTCCAAGTCCTGCACTTCCAGCGGGAGTTCGCCGCGCAACGTGCGGATGCGGTCGATGGCCGAATCCACCTGCTGCAAGGCGTAGAGGGAAACCAGTTTCTGCTCTACATCGAGGTCGCGTTCGTCGGCTTTGGATTTGGGCGCGGCGACGGGCGCGGCGGCAGTTTTCTTAGTGCTCATAGTGGGTAATGGGTTTTAAAAGTAACAAACGGGACAATGCTCCGCTTCCGAAATTCGGACGGCAAAGATAGGAAATTTTTTCTTAATACACTCATAAAAGAGCTGTTTTGTAAACTGCTCGCTCTCAAAGTGTCCTAATTCCACCAACCACAGGTCGGGCATGGCCTCCGCAAAATCGTGGTATTTAGCCTCGCCCGTAACGAGCACCTGGGCGCCGGCGCGGCGGGCGCTTTCCTGCAGGAAGGCCCCGCTGCCCCCGCAGACGGCCACGCGCTCGATTTGGCGGCCGCTCAGGCCGGAGTGCCGGATGCAGGCGGCTCCGCTCCACGCCTTGAGCTGTTGAAGCAGTTCCGTTTCGGTCATGGCGTGCGGCAAGGTGCCGTACAGCCCCGCGCCCGCCGCGCCGCCCTCCGCCGTCTTCATGCCCGGC
>CAYTZG010000048.1:0-2735 GCA_964442435.1 uncultured Bacteroidaceae bacterium
GTGACGAAGTCGTTTACGGTAACGGGCGAAGCGCCGGAAACGGTGGCCAAACCCGTCATCACGCCGGCCAACGATGCCATCGTGCATATGGGCGATATGGTGACGATTACGTGCGGCACCGATGAAGCCAAGATTTACTATACGACCGACGGCACGCCCGCCACGGCTCAAAGCACCGAATATACGGCGCCTTTCGCGCTGACGGAAGCCATGTTGAAAGTGGAAGGTGAGGCCGTCAGCCTGCGGATTCGCGCCATTGCCGTCAAAGGCGATGTAACGTCGGAGCCTAGCGGGGCCGGTTATGTGGTTTATCCCAACGCGCCTGAGTTCTCGCCGGTTGCGGGCGAGGTAGAGGCCAATACGGCCGTTACGATTACCTGCGTGCCCGCCATCGCGAAAATCTATTATACGGTAGACGGCACGGAGCCCACGATGGAAGAAGGCACGTTGTATGCGGAGGCCATCAAAATAGATAAAGACATGACCGTCAAGGCCATCGCGGTGTTGGGTCAGTATCAGTCGGCTGTCATGACGGCCGCCTATACGGTCAAGGCCAACACGCCCGACGAGCCCGAAACGGTGGCCAAGCCCACGTTTAACCCGGCGGCCGGCGCGGTGGTAAAAGGCACGAAAGTGTCGGTTGCCTGTGAAACCGAAGGCGCTGTGATTTACTACACGGTAGACGGCAGCGAACCTACGGCCGAGAGCACCGAATATAAGGAAGCCATCGAAATCAACGAAGCCATGACAATCAAGGCCATCGCCGTCAAGGGCGAGAGCAAGTCGGAAGTGGCCGAAGCGGCCTACACGATCGATAAGACGGCCAACGAAGGCCTTGAGCTGGCGGGCGTAAGCGTTTACCCCAACCCGAGCGACGGCCAATTCAATATCGAACTGCCGGTAGCGGCCACGATAGAGGTGTTCATGTCCAACGGTATGCTGTACCGGCGTGTGAATGCGGCGGCGGGCGAAACCACGCTCAACATCGACCGCAGCGGCATCTACTTCTTCCGCATTACGGGCGCAGGCCGCACGGTTATCAAGCGCGTCATTGTACGTTAGCAAACCACATGATATATGAAGCCTTAGTGGCTTCGGACAAGCCCCGGTCGGAAACGATCGGGGTTTTGTTTTGCCACAAAAATGCCAACGTTT
Source organism: uncultured Bacteroidaceae bacterium (assembly GCA_964442435.1). Taxonomy (GTDB): domain Bacteria; phylum Bacteroidota; class Bacteroidia; order Bacteroidales; family P3; genus CAMXAS01. Next base: position 1,156 of record CAYTZG010000048.1, read on the forward strand.
TCGCTAAGCCAAACGGGCAGAGCCGAGCTTGCTCGAGCTATGCCGTGGCGAGAAAACGTCGGCCGAAGGCCAAATGATTTGCCACAAAAATGCCAAATAAAACACCGCAAAAATGCCAAATGAAATGCCGCAAATTTTCGCCAAATTCCCAAGTAAAATTGCGCCAAATTGCCAAACGAATTTCGGCCAAATTCCCAAGTAAAATCGCGCCAAATTGCCAAACGAATTTCCGCCAAATTGCCAAATATTTTTTATAAAATGGTTGTAATTAGAAAAATATACTTATCTTTGCATCCATGATAAAAGACGGAAATTATACCCCTCGGGTAGCCGATATTTTATTGAAAGAAATATTGGAGGCGATGGGGGCGGTTTTGATAGTGGGGCCCAAGGCCTGTGGTAAAACGACAACGGCCGAGCAGCAGGCCAAGAGCGTCATCTATATTGATGAGCCCAATAGACGCGCTTACTATAAACAGATGGCGCAAACCAACATTCGTTTCTTGCTTGAGGGCGAAACCCCTCGCCTGATTGATGAATGGCAGGAAATACCTCAGTTTTGGGATGCTATCCGCTTTGAAGTCGATCATAGGGCTGGCGAGGGGCAATTCATGCTTACCGGATCGGCCGTACCTGTGCATTCCGAAGAAATCCATCATACGGGTACCGGCCGTTATGGATGGCTTATCATGCGTCCTATGAGTTTGTGGGAATCAGGGGACTCAACCGGTGCTATCCGTCTGTCGGATTTATTTCAAGCGCCGGGCCCCATAGGTGCGGAAAGCAAGCTGACGTTAGAGCGGTTGGCGTTTGTTATTTGTCGTGGCGGGTGGCCGAAGTCCATGCACAAAACCGAAAAAGCGGCCCTTTCTCAAGTTTCGGAATACTATAAGGCTATCACAAATAGCGATATATCGCGCGTTGATAACACTAGGCGAGACGCAAATCGTGCCAAGCGGATTATGCGCTCCTATGCACGGCATCAAGGCACCCAAGCCAGTCTTGCCACGATTTTGGCCGACATTTCGGCTAATGAAACGGATGATATCAGTGATGAGACCATTGCATCCTATCTTACCGCCCTGCGCAAGATATTCGTTATAGAGGATATGCCGGCTTGGAATCCGAATTTAAGAAGTAAAGCCGCTATTCGAACCTCAGATACAAGGTATTATACGGATCCATCCATTGGCGTTGCCGCGCTTGGTCTTGGCCCCAACGACCTTATCAACGATTTACAGACATTCGGACTGTTTTTTGAAACGATGTGCGTCCGCGACCTAAGGGTCTATGCAGACGCACTGGATGGTACGGTTTACCATTACCGCGACAAAAACGGCTTGGAATGCGATGCCGTCATACATCTGCGCAATGGCTCTTATGGTCTGATAGAGATAAAGTTAGGCGGCCAAACCTTGATAGAGGAAGCCGCCAAAACACTCACGGCCCTTACATCGGTTATAGACACTTCCCGGATGAAAGCCCCCGCATTCCGTATGATACTGACGGGTGTAGGCGATTTAGCCTATCAGCGTGCCGACGGCATCTATGTGGTCCCCATCGGCTGCCTCCGCCCGTAG
>CAYTZG010000049.1:0-2734 GCA_964442435.1 uncultured Bacteroidaceae bacterium
TTCTTCGCCCGCCTGAAAGAGGTCTTTGGTGGGGGGCGCACCGGCCAAGGTGTAATAAACCTCAAAGTTCTGCTGTTCTACGCCGGCAGACGTCAATTTGGCCTTAAACGGCACATACATCCCGTATTGGTCGCCTTGGACGCCGTAAAGCTCAAGCGACAAGACCAATTGCGCCCGCATCCAACCCGTTGAGGCGAGAAGCATCATCAGTGCCGCAAAACACGCGTAAAATAATTTTCTCATCTGTATGATTTTAAATTGATAAAAAAAGCGGCATCCGGTATGTCCGGATGCCGCCTTTCGAAAATCTTCTTAGTGTACCACGATTTTCTTTGCCGAAATACCGGTAGAGGAAATGCGGCGGACGATATACAGCCCGTTGTGGTCAACGGCAATGCTGCAAGCGTTTGTGTTCATTATGCCTTGTTTTACCAAGATGCCGCCCACCGTGTAAACTTCATAGCGGCAGTCGGTGTTGCTGCGCAGCACAATATGACCGTTTTCGGCAAACACATCCCAAGCCGCCAGCTCAACGTATTCGTTGGCGTCTCCTTCAACGAACACGGCCGTCAGCGTGAGGTCCGCTTCCATAACGAACGTGTATTCGGCTTCGGTGGAAACCACTTCCTCGCCTTGTTTCCAAGCGCGGAAAACGTAGCCCTTGTTGGCGGTAGCCGTAACGGTTACTTCCGTGCCTTTTTTGTACTTGCCCGCACCGGAAACCGTACCCATGACCTCGTCGTTTACGTCAAGCGTCAGCGTTACGAGGTCGCCTATGCCACTGGACATAGCGAATACGGCCGTCAGCGCACGGTTTTCGTTGAGGACGAACGTGTATTCGGCATCGGTGGAAACCTCCTCGTCGCCCTCTTTCCAAGCGCGGAATTCGCAATCCTTGTTGGGCGTAGCCGTAACGGTTACTTTAGAACCCTTTTCATATTCGCCCGCACCGGAAACCGTACCCATTTTTTCGTCGTTTACGTCAAGCGTCAGCGTTACCATTTCCGCAACCGCGAACATGGCCTTCAGCGTGGTGTCACTATATACCGTCAGTTTGTATTCGGCTTCGGTGAAAACCACGGTCTGGCCAACGGTCCAGCTTTGGAACGTATAACCCTTTTTGGGCGTGGCCTTGACGGTGACTTCCGTGCCTATCTTGTATCTACCCGCGCCCGTTACCGTGCCCCAAGCGGCGTTGTTTACATTAAGCGTAACATCGACCGAATCGGAGAACACCGCCTTGAGCGTGCGGTCGGCATTGGCCATGAACTTATAGATGGCGCCGACGCCGGGAAGCATCTGGCCGTTTTCTTCCCATCCCCTGAAAAGATAGCCGTCATTGGCCGTAGCCGTAACCGTAACCTCGCTGCCTTTGGCGTACTTGCCGCCACCGCTTACCGTACCCATCGTCGCGTTGTTGACCTCAAGGCTAACGGTAACTTCGGTTTCATCGCCGGCCTGTTTGCTGACGAATACGGCCTCGAGCGTGCGGTCTTCGGTAATTTCAAAAGTATATACCAATTTGTCGTCAACCTCTTGGTCGCCCTCTTTCCAGCATTGGAACACATAGCCCGCTTTGGGGAAGGCCGTAGCCGAAACCAGAGTGCCTTGCGCAAATTCGCCTCCACCGGAAACCGAGCCTCTCGCCTCATCGTTAACGGTAAGGGTCAGCGTTACTTTGGTTACTGCTGTTGCCGGCACGAATACAGCGGTAAGCGTGCGGTTTGCCGTAATGGTAAACGGATATGTGGCGGCCTTGTAAACCACTTCGTCGCCCTCTTTCCAGCATTGGAACAGATAACCGGGTTTGGGGGTGGCCGTAACCGTAACCTCGTCCCCTTCGAAATATTGGCTGTTAGCGGGGGTAGCGGAAACGCTTCCCATCTCATTATCGTTTGACAAAAGGGTCAAGGTGTATCGCGGATCCGACACAACGTCCACCTCCATCGTGACCGAAAGATTTTCGTCGCTGCCGTCGTTATTGACGGTTACCGTTTTGTAATCGGGCTTCTCGTAATACACCTCCAAATAATAGTTGTAGGTGGCACCCACTTCCAACGGCCTTTCCTCGGTGCTTTTGTCAATATAGGAGGTAGGCGGCAAGGTATAGGCATTCGGACGTACGGTGCCGGCATTCGTGGCGTTTGTCGTTTGGCCTTCCGCCCTGCGCATGATGTTAATCTGCGAAATGGAGTAGATGCCTGAACCATCCGCCTTCAGGTAATCGTCTTTGAGTGCTTGCGGCCATTCCCAATTCAGACGCACCTCAGTGGCGGATATCTGCTTGGCCGTGCAGTTTATCATAGCGCGATACACGATTTCGCGTTGGAAAACCGCCGTAATCGTGCTGTCGGTATTTGCGATGAAAGTATGTACTTTTTTGGACGAAAGGATGATGTTGCCCGATTTCCATTGCTTGAAAGCATATCCGGATTTGGGGGTAGCCTCAATGGTTATTTCCTCGCCCTTGGCGTAACGCCCGCCACCGGCTACCGTACCCATCGTGGCGTCGTTGGGCGTAAGGGTTATGGTAACGGAGTCTTTTATCGGCGGCCGTTCTTCAAATACCGCCGTAAGCGTCATATCTTCGGTAAGGGTGGCCTTGTAATCGGCCGCAGTGGCATAGGTTTGACCGCCTTTCTGCCATTCCTTGAACAGATAGCCCTTGTTGGCCTTGGCGTGAATCATGACCTGGTCGCCCTTTTCGTATTTGCCCGCGCCCGAAACCGTACCC
>CAYTZG010000050.1:0-2657 GCA_964442435.1 uncultured Bacteroidaceae bacterium
TGTTTCAACGACTGGACGCTGGCCATCGCGGCCTACAACTGCGGCCCCGGCAACGTGAACAAGGCCATCCGCCGCGCCAAAGGGCAGACCGACTTTTGGACGATTTACCCGTATCTGCCGCGCGAGACGCGCGGTTACGTGCCGGCCTTCATCGCGGCCGCCTACGCCATCAATTACCACGAGGAACACGGCCAATGCCCGCCGCGGCACTACACGCCCATCCTGACCGACACGCTGTTCTTCGCGCACGATTTGGATTTGCGGCAGGTGGCGGACGGCCTGCATATGCCGCTCCAGATTCTAAAAGACCTCAACCCGCAATATAAAATCAACGTCATCCCGCATGAAGGCGGCGAATTCAGCCTGCGGTTGCCGGCCTCGATGATAGGCGACTTCATCGAGAACAAGGACGCGATTCTGTCCGACACCACTTGGAAAGACTACTACCCGATTTGGGAGGAAGTCATCATTTCGCACCGCGTGCGCCGCGGCGAGACGCTTTCGTCGATTGCCAAACGCTACAGCGTCAAGGTGGACGACCTCATGAGTTGGAACAAACTGCGTAGCACGGTCATCTATCCCAACCAGCTGCTCCATATCCATACGATGCGCGAGAAGGCGCCGCGTCTGAGTTATACGGCCGCCACGCTGCCGCCGCCCATCGACACGGTGTTGGACAGCGCGATTCAAACGATGCACCTGCCGGCCGACCTGCATACGACCACGGTAACGCGCCGTCCGCAAGCCAATGACACCGAAACGGCTACCCAAACAACCGCGCCGACCGCAGTAACGCAGAACAGTCAGCCGGTGCCCGTCACCGCTACGCCCAAACCGCAAGCGCAACCGCAAACGCCGCCTCAACCGAAGCCCCAAACGGAGGCTCAGACGAATCAGGCCAAGGCGCAACAGGCGGCCGAACAGGCCTCCGCCAAGGGGCGCGAAGTGGAATACAAGGTGCGGAAAGGCGACACGCTGTACGACATCTGGCGCAAGCATCCCGGCTCGTCCATCAAGGAAATCATTACGCGGAACAACCTTTCGCGCAACGGCAACTTGATTTATCCGAACCAAATCCTGATTATTCCGGTTCATTAGGCTTCCGACAACGGCATCCACCACTTAGACACGACATGAAACCCTACAAAAGTTTTCTGTTCCTGCTGGTTTTGCTGCTGATGTGCTCGGCGCTCGCCTATAACTTCCGCCAACGGGAGATGGCCGTTGCGGAGGCGCAACGCATCGCGCGGGAACGCGCGGAGCGGGAACAGTTCGTGCTGGACTCGCTCGATGCCGTGGAACGCCGCTTCTTTGCATTCGATACGGCCCTGTTCTTCCGTTCGGAACTCTCGGCCGTGCCGTTCCGACCGTTTGAATACGACACCGCGCTGAGCGAACATCCGCTTGCGCCGCTTTACACGCTGTTGCGTTACCGTGAAGACCCGGACCGTTTCGCGGCCGCGCTCATGGACTTTACGAACGAATGGGACGACGAACCCGAACCCCTTATCCGTATCCTGCATTACGGTGACTCCCAAATTGAGAACGACCGCATCAGCGGCAGTTTCCGCACCTATATGCAACGGGCGTTCGGCGGCGCGGGCCGCGGCTTGGTATCGCTCAACCAAAACGTACAGGCGCACGGTCTGCGGCTTCAGAAGAGCAAGGAATGGGTGGAAGTGAGCCTGATGCAGGAGAAACGGCGCGGCAACTACGGGCTGAGCGGCGGCTATCTCATGCCGCCCGCCATCTGGTTTATACAACCGTTGTTGCGCACGGCCGACTACGGGCATTTCCGTTTGGACTGGAACAAGCCGGAAGGCGGTGCGTTTGTGGATGTGTTCGTGCATGAGGATGTGCCGGCCAAGAACCTGAGTTGGCGTGTGGACGCCCGCACCGAAGACGGCGCGGCGGCCCAAGCGTTTGCCGATACGACGCCCTCCGAAAAGACGGGCTTCGGCCTCAAACGCTTCCGCTTCGCACGCGAAGAATACGAAAAGAGCCGCGACCTGCGGATGCGCCTGAGCCGCAACCACAACCTCTATGCCGTCAGCTTCAACGACAGCACGGGTATTTGCGTCGACAACCTGCCCTACCGCGGCAATTCGGGCTATATCTTCAGTCCGCAACAACGCGCGTTCCTGAGCGAAAGCTACCGTCTGGCCGATGTCAAGTTCATCATCTACCAGTTCGGCGCCAACCTCATCCCTTACAATGCCGTGCCCGGCAAGACCGACAGCCTCCGTCAGGCCGAGTTAGCCTACTACCGGCGCGCGTTGTTGCAGGAAATCACCTATCTGCATACCATCGCCCCCACGATGCCGGTCTGCATCGTCAGCATCCCGCCCCGCCCCGTGGACGCGCGCCACGACATGGAAACCGAATACGACCGCCGCGCCGCCCTGCGCGTGGTGTACGACATACAGCGCGAGGTGGCTTTGGCCACGGGTTGCGTCTTTTGGGATTTGTGGGCGTTGACGAAAGACCATCCGGAATGGATTTCGTCCGACCACATCCATTTTTCGGACGCCGGCGCCGACATGGTGGGCAAGATGTTATACAAATCGTTCATCACCGATTACTATCGGTTCGTAAAAGCACAGGAGAAAGCCTATGATAGCCGGAAACCCTGATTTCTTGTTCACGAGCCTGTCGTT
>CAYTZG010000051.1:0-2428 GCA_964442435.1 uncultured Bacteroidaceae bacterium
CGTTGCCGGGGCCGCAGTTGTAGGCCGCGATGGCCAGCGTCCAGTCGTTGAAACAGTTGTGGAGCTCCTTGAGGTAGAGCGCGGCCGCCATACTCGCCTTGATGGGGTCGAGCCGTTCGTCCACCTTCGTGTTGATTTTAAGATGGCACATCCGGCCTGTCTGATACATGAACTGCCAGATGCCCGCCGCCCCCGCCGGCGATACCGCACGCGGGTTGAGCGCGGATTCGATGACGGCCATGTATTTCAGTTCTTCGGGCAGACCCTCCCGGCGCAGGGCCTCTTCGAAGATGGGGAAGTAGTATTGCGATAGCGCGAGCATGACGTGCAACTGCTTGCGTTTTTTTATGGTATATACTTCGATAAAGACCTTCACGCGGTCGTTGTAGGCCATTTGGATTGTCTGCTGCGCGTTCAAGGCCGCGATGCGTTCGCGATAGACGGAGTCGGGGTTCGTGTATTCCTCTGCGGGCGGTAGTTCGGCCTCGTTGTAATAAATCAGCGCGTCGATGTTGCGGGCGTTGCCGTCAAAGAAGCGCAGGTAACGGGAGATGTAGATTTCGTCCAGCAGACGGCGTTCGATGCTGTCCCGGATTTGTTTCTTTTCCTCCGGCGTCAGCGTGGCGGCCATATCGGCGAAATCGACATGAGCCACCGTAAAGTCCGAAAAGACAGGCTTGCTCTTGTCGGCCCTCGACCGGGTATTGAAAGCCGATTCCCGAAACCGGTCGGGATCCGGCGAAGCGAACGCGAAATGGACGGAAAGCAACGCGGACAGTAGACCGAAGAGGCTTTCCAAAACACGTTTTCTCGTCACTTGTAAGTTCATATAAAAAAGTCTAATTTTACACGCTCTATACATTACGCGCGTGCCTAAAAGGGGGCAAATATACATAAAAATATACATAAAACCAAATAGTAATGCGCAGATTGCATACGTGGGGCGACTTGAACCCCTATTTGCCGCTTGCCGAACGGCCCGCCACGCGGGCGTCGGAAACCCTGCCGTTTGACGTGGCCGTGACGGATGCCGGCGACGTGGGCGCGCTGTATCGGCCACGCGACCGTTTCGCCCACAAGGGCGATTTCGGCCACGGGCTGTTGGCGGCGGGTTCACGGGGCAAGGCGGGGGCGGCGGTGCTGGCGGCGCGCGCCGCCCTGCGCAGCGGCCTCGGCCTGCTGACGGTGGCCACCACGCCCGACAACCGCGTTGTCTTGCAGACGGCCGTGCCCGAAGCCATGGTGGCGGACGGGCCGCTGCCGCAACGGCCCTTTGCGGATTATGCCGCCGTGGGCGTGGGCCCCGGCTTCGGGTTGGACGAAGCCGCCGCGCTTCGTTTGGACGACCTGCTGCAAAGGGCCGGCACCGCCTCCCGCCCCATGGTCTTGGATGCCGACGCGCTGACGCTCTTGGCCCTGTACCCCGTCCTGACGAAACGTCTGCCCGCGTTGGCAGGCAGTGTCTGCACGCCGCATTACGGCGAACTGCGCCGTTTAGTCGGCCCGTGGCGTACCGCCGCCGAACGGATACGGAAACAACAGGCGTTTTCCGACCGTTATGGCACGGTCGTTGTAGGGAAGGGGGCGTACACGTTGATAACGTTCCCGACCGCGTCCCTTGCGGGCGGCACCACGCCCACGGCCTTGTTGAACGCCACCGGCAACGCGGGCATGGCTACGGCCGGGAGCGGTGACGTGCTGACCGGCCTCGTTTTGGGCCTGCTGACGCAGGGCTATACGCCGGCGGAAGCGGCCGTGGCGGGCGTTTACCTGCACGGATGGGCCGGCGACAAGGCGGCTGCCAAGGTCGGCGAAGCCTCGTTGGTGGCCGGTGACCTTGTGGCGGCCTTACCCGCCGCGTTCAAGGCCTGGCCCACCTTAACCTTTTAAAACAAAAGCGATATGATTTATAACATCCTCAAGACTCCAGCCGTCCGCACGCTCGGTGCCGTCGCGGCACTGACCGTGCTGCTCCACACCGTGCCCCTTATGGCGCAACCCCGTGCGCCGCAGACGCCCGTCACGGCGGAAAGCGAGCGCAACGCGCCGCAGCAGGTGGAGCAGAAAATGAACCAACTCCTGCAGATGATACGGTTCGCCTACGTTGACGACATCGATATGCAACCCATCGTAGAGAAGGGCATTGAAGAGATGCTGAAGGAACTGGATCCGCATTCGGCCTACATTTCGGCCAAGGATGTGGCCAAGGCCAACGAACCCTTGGTGGGCAATTTCGACGGCATCGGCGTCTCGTTCCAAATCCTTAAAGACACGATCGTTATCGTGGATGTCATCGCCGGCGGCCCCGCCGAGAAGCTGGGCATACAGTCGGGCGACCGCATCGTGCGCATCGACACGCTCAAGGCCGTGGGCGACAGCGCCACGAACGATTTTGTATTCCGCCGCCTGCGCGGGCCCAAGGGCACGA
>CAYTZG010000052.1:0-1709 GCA_964442435.1 uncultured Bacteroidaceae bacterium
ATCTTCTTGTAATACCAATCGGGATAGGCGGGTTGGTCGGGGAACTCGATGCGGCCCTCGCCGTATTCGGTCGTCTTGAAGCGGCCGTTTTCATCCACCTTCTTGATATTGCCGTCGATGTATTTCACCAGCAGGTATTCATCCAAGTTCTTCCAGGCCTTGAACATCTCGTCGGCGCAAGCCAGCGAGAAAGCCGTCGCCACTTCCGACAGTTTGGCGGCATCGGTTTCGCCGGCGTACTTGGCGTCGTTTTCCGCTACCTTGGCTTGAAAATCGTTCTCCAAAGCCGACTGTACCTTCTGCACGTCCTTGATCATGTCGCTGTAACGGCTATATACAAAGTTGGTCACGCGGTTGAACAGCCAGAAGGCCGAGGTGGGCGAGTATTCGGCCATGTTGCCGTTGCCCACGCGGAAGCATTCGGGAATTTCCTTGATGCCGCAGTACATCGGCACATAGCACGTCGAATACGTGTCGTCCACGCCAAACCACAGGATGCCGCCAATGGCGTTGGGCAGGTTGCCGCGGCTTTGCGACACGAACGAAAAGCCGGTCTGCTGCGTGGCCGTGGCGCGTTCGTGAATGTATTCCTGACCGTCAAGCTCAAAGCCCATCGGACGCCAGCGGTAGGGGCAGGCGTAGGGGCCGGCGCCCAAATCCTTGCTCATGTCCATCGACGTGCCTTCGTAGTGGTCGCGCATAAAGTCGAACACGTCGTTGAGCGTCAGCTCGCGGTTCGGCTTAATCCAAAGCGGCATACGGTGCGTGGGGTTCTCGCCGCGCGCATAGTCTTCGTATTCGCGCACCGCGTCCGGGTTGGCCTTCATGAAGCCGGCCCAAACCCGCGCTTCGCAGCCGCGCATGCCCGAAAACGTCAACGGCGCGTAAACGTCGCTGAAGCTGAAATCGGCGAAGCTGCCGCTATAGATGCCGATGGCCTTGGCGTAGTCCACCACGTCGTAAGCGTATATACATTCAAGGTCGGGCAGGTTCAGTTTTTTGGCCAAATCCTTGGACGTAATGGAGGTTTTGCCGTCGGCCGGTTTGATTTTCGTGATACGCGCCTGGTTGGCGTGGCCCGAAATATAGCCGTCGGGAATGCGGTAGGCTACCCATACGGCGCCCTTGGTGTTGCGCTTGGGGTCAACGTTGCCGTTCTTGTCCAAAATCTTCTTGCCCTTGCCGATGAGTTCCATAATCCAAACCTCGTTGGGGTCGGCGATGGAGAAGCTTTCGCCCTCCGACGCATAGCCGTAAGTATCCATGAGGTCGCTGATGGTGCGGATGGCTTCACGCGCCGTTTTGGAACGCTGCAAGGCAATGTAAATCAGGCTGCCGTAGTCCATGATGCCGTCCGGATGCCAGAGTTCTTCGCGGCCGCCATAGGTGGTTTCGCCGATGGCTACCTGAAATTCGTTCATATTGCCGACCACCGCATAGGTCTGACGCGCCTGTTTGATTTGGCCGAGCTTGCGGCCGGTGTCCCATTCGTATATATCCAACATCGCGCCTTCCGGATACGTGGCCGCCGGGAAATAATAAAGTTCGCCGTACAGCACGTGCGAGTCGGCCGCATACGAAATCATCGTCGCCTTGTCTTTCGACGCGCCTTTGGTTACAAGGAAATTGGTGCAGGCTTGCAGGCTTTGGCCCGCGCCCAACGCTCCCGCCAACAGCAGAAGCCCCCATTTGGTCAGTTTTTTCATTAT